>JAKSDK010000143.1 GCA_022360095.1 Phycisphaerales bacterium | reverse complement strand
TTCAAAGCCTAAAGGTTTAAAGAAATTATCATGAGCTCAAACACCAATAAGCTCTTATTATCCTGTTCCCCCTGGTAAATATATTTCAAAAATGATAAAAAAATGCTTATATTCTCTCAGTAAACAACGAAGCCTCAATGCATAAATCACATTAAGGGAAATACAGGAACTTACCATCACAGTTGTTTCCTTTATATCCAGCGGGACAAAGACACTTGTAGCCACCCGCATACCCCAAGCACTGTCCTCCGTTCTTACAAGGGTTTGGAATGCACATGTTCAAATCTGGAAAGGAAGTTTTGGAAGGATAAACGTTTAGCGCGTGATTGCTCAAAACCAAATTAAATAAGGGACAATTAGAATTAAGATTAGAATCAAGCCGAGTTTTAAAGGCGTAGAGGACCGCCAGATGTGAAAGAATGCAGCATCGTTTAAAGACATTAAGTACCTAGCTACCTTCACAACGTGTTCCTTGATACTGTGCCTGGCAGTGACACTTGTATCCATTTTCAGTCTCCACACAATCTCCTCCGTGTTGGCATGGATTAGGCCGACAATGGTCAACTTCTGAGGGTGAAACAATAAACCAAAAAAAAATTTAATTAGATGGAGTTTTCTGGTCAAGTTTGTTCGCTTTGCTGATACTACTAGTAAAGCTTAATCTGAAGAACATTGTCTTAAATCCGATTTTTAATCTGAGAGAAAAAAGATCTGTCTACACAGTTTATGCAAGTTAGGTTGATTGTGTATTTTGTACCTGTGATTAATGATAGTGAATAACAACAGACATGATCCTTATTCCTTACCATCACAGTAAGAACCTTTGTATCCCGGTGGACAGATGCACTTAAATCCACTGTCATGCTCAATGCACTTCGCGCCATTCTTACAAACGTTCGGTTGGCAGCTGTGACGAACTGAAATGGTTAAAAAAAGAAAAACTGCATCAGTATCTACTCCAGCCCCTCAACTAAACCCAAATTGTGTCTTAAGGAAGAATTAAGAATTAACGTTCGGTTGGGGGAGGGATAGTGACGGCCGCCTCGGGATTGCAACTCCCTCGACTTCAGCATATCGACAGTTACTTCCTGGCAGGTAGACCAAGAGAAGTTACAGAAGCACGCGACTTGTGTATCATTTTCTTCGCATTATTCTTTGGTAAAACGCTTGAGGCTTGGTCGTGACCGAGCTTATTTATTAAAAAATGTAGACGATTTTGGCTGTAAACTTCACCCCTGCATCAACACCAGAAAAGTGGTATTCGAAGTGAAACAGAATCCGTTTGTTTCGTATCTGTCAAGATAAGATTCAGAGACGGTATAACCAGTGGGGAAGGTGAGTTGTTTTTTCGTTCCAGCTTATTATTAATATACTGCGTCAAATAAAGCGCGAAGTTGAATGTTACCTGAACATGTCTTTCCTCCATACCCCACTTGACAGAGACACTTGAAACCACTTTCTGTTTCAAAACAAGTTCCTCCATTTTGACAGGTATCCGTTTGGCATGGACTTCTCTCTGTTG
>JAKSDK010001906.1 GCA_022360095.1 Phycisphaerales bacterium | reverse complement strand
GACGGCTCGGCCCGGCCGCATTTTGAGCGATGCGGCTAGTGCCTGATAAACCTTGATAGAGAGCGTATCGCCGACAACGACACTTCCGTCGGCCGCTCCAATCAGCGTCGCCAGGCGATCGCCAAGGCGCCGCGGCTGATGATACCAGCCCGCCTCGTTCCAGCCCCTGATAAGAAGGTCTCCCCACTCATCCTGAACCGTTTTCGCCAGCCGGGCCGGCGCGGCAACGGGCAGTGGTCCAAGGGAATTCCCGTCCAGATAGATTATGCCTTCCGGAATGGAGAATAAGCTTTTTCTCACGTCTGACCTCGCTTACCGGCGTGCAAAACATCCCTGCGGTCCTCAGAGCGTGCTGCCGATTGTGCCTTGCTTTTCTTTCAGGATACCCACAATCCGCGCTTTGGAGAACCCGGATCACGTCCCCGGGAGCTGCTGCCATTCAATATGTAAGCGAATGACCTATGAGCTCCGCCATCCCTGCGGGACTCTGGCACATCAGGTACGGTAAGATCGCGGACAATTGGGTTTCGGTCGATCTGGCATCGGTACTGGCACAATTGGGCAGGGATGTATTTGAGGGCGAAGGCTGGGAGGCCTTTGACCGCAACGAAAAGGAGCCGCCTAAACCATGAGCATCACCTATTTGAAACGCGGCAAATCCGAGGGCGAACGCAGCGAGGACGACGCCAAAGTCCGGTCCGTTGTCGAAGCGACACTTGCCGATATAGGAGCGCGTGGCAATGCTGCAGTCCGAGACCTGTCGGAAAAGTTCGACGGTTATTCGCCGGCCTCGTTCAGATTGTCTTCATCGGAGCATGTTCAGGTCATGACGGACCGCGATGACTGGTTCCTGGACCATATGACCTGTTACGGAGCCTTGTTTCTCGGAGCACGAACCAACGTCGCAAACGGCGACAAGGTCATTGGCACCAACCACACGCTTCCGACCAAAAAAGCAGGACGATATACCGGCGACCTGTGGGTCGGGAAGTTCCTGAAAACGCATTCTTATCAGAAAGTGTTGACCGACGAGGCCGCCACCATGATCGGCGAATACGGATCCCGCCTGTGCATGCTTGAAGGATTTGTCGGTCACGCGGAACAATGCAATGTTCGCGTTCGCCGCTATGGCGGCCGCAATGTTCCCTATGGTGAGGCCGCATTACCGATCGAGGCAGCAGAATAATGCAACTTCCCAGAACGCCATCATTTGATCTGACCGGAAAACGCGCACTTGTCACCGGAGCGTCCCGGGGCATCGGGCTGGCGGGTGCGATGGCGCTCGCCGAGCATGGAGCACATGTGGTGATGGCGGCGCGGGACGAACGCGCAATCGAGACGGCGGCAGAGGCGGTACGGGCAGCAGGCTTTTCAGCCGAAGCCATGTCGATGGATGTATGCGACCTGCCTGTGATGACCGACAAGGTCACCGCATCGGGACCGTTCGACATTCTGTTTAACAACGCGGGAACCAATCGTCCCACGCCTTACGTCGATGTCAGCCCGGAGAATTTTTCGTCCATCACGGACCTTAATCTGAAAGCCGCTTTTTTCGTTGCGCAAACGGTCGCAAAAAACCTGATTGCAGCGGAAAAACCCGGATCGATCATCCATACCTCCAGCCAGATGGGTCACGTGGGCGGGATTGACCGATCCGTTTACTGCGGCACCAAATTCGGAATTGAAGGCGTCACCAAAGCTTCGGCAATTGAGTTGGCGAAATATCAGATCCGCGTGAACACAATCTGCCCCACCTTCATCCGAACGCCCATGACGCAATCGACATTTGACAATCCGGACCGTCGGAAATGGCTCGAGGACAAGATCAAGCTGGGCCGTGTTGGAGAGGTCGAGGATATTATGGGCGCCGTTGTCTTTCTGGCATCCGACGCAAGCGCTTTGGTGACGGGAACATCCATTCTTGTCGATGGCGGATGGACGGCCGATTAAGGGATG
>JAKSDK010001658.1 GCA_022360095.1 Phycisphaerales bacterium | reverse complement strand
GACTGATAATCCGTCTAAGACGAACTTTCCGTCTGTTAGCACGTCTTCAAGACGTAAAACAGACGAATCAGCCTGAGACGAATTTAGCTCCATAATTCGTCTTAGCACCGAATTTATAGTAGTGCCCCACTGACAATGCAAACCTAAAGTACGCAATGCGGTTTTTCAAAGCATTTTTTCTTTTTTCGCCCCATTAAGCCTACTAAAGCTGGAACAAAAACTACAAAAAAGACCACAACTAACTTACATGTCTTCCACTGTTATGTCTTTTAAAATTTGGCAGTAGTCTACATTCCATACTGTTGAATGAAAATAAGTAGGTTTGACACTGGGAAAAATTAACATATTCCTACACCGCAGCACAATAAACAGTAATCTCTTTCCAAGGTGCACAAGAATAGGCACGACTTACGTAATAATTATGTACGTCGTACCTATTCTCATTAAATGATGCAAACAAACAAATTTTGTTTTCATACATTGTTTTGCATTACTGGGACAATCCAGAAAACTCGGTTAAACACTGTAGTTTAACAGAATTTAAAGGATATAGAAAATTAACTCTTGCTTATAAAACTTTTCCATTTTTAGGATAATATGCTTTGTTATTTCTTAACATGATAATGGGTTGTTTTGTTAGTTTTATTAGTATGTCAAGGGTTTTTAACATAGGATTCTTGCTCAGAAGGTTGCGTAAATGCTTCCCATGTTCTCGAATTCAAACAAATTATTAGTAAAGTAGTAAGACGCACAAGGATGGGCATGGCATTAGAAGCTTAGGCCACCTTAGAAGGGTGTCCAATACAGGGAGTTAAGGAAATGACTCATAAACATGTATCCATTTAAGAAAGTTTACATCAAGTATAGATGTGTTACTCAGAAATTAACCTGGGCTGGGTTGTTCAAAGCTGGGTTAAGATAACCCAGGGTCAGTGCAAAGTTTGAACTCAAATATGAGAGAATAAAGAAAATCACCCAAGAGAAAGATTTTGGTAAAAAAAAGAAACCCGGGTTTAAATTTAATCCCTGGTTAGCATTAACCGGCGTTTCAACAACTGGGCCCTGGTAAAATACATGCAGCTAAGAGTGGCAGCAGTCACTTCCTGGTTTGCCAGTGATGTAAACAAAATTCAAATGATTTTACAGATTTCACTTTGTTTGATGAGCTTAAAACCCGACAAGAAAAAAGAAGCTAGAGTATCCTACCAGCTTGATCATCCCAGACTTTCGAGGAAAGTAAAATGGCACCAAGCAAAATTCTTTTCCAGTTTCCAGGATATGCGTCGATCTCTGCATAAGTTAAAAGTCTTTCAAGATAAACCTACAGGTTGTACCAAAAATAAAAAGAAAATGTTCTTCAAACAATGCCACTTATCCTCTTAATGTAAACCCTGGGCTCACACGTTTTCGTAAGGGGTTTTAGAACGGCTTATAATAATATAACAGGAGGGGCTTGGATCCAAGGGGGCTTTTAACAGGAAAAAAAAAACCTCTTCAAAACAAGCTATGGGAAAGACAATCAAAATACTTTTGTATTTTCTGTTTTTTTTTTAGCTTCAAAATGTCACAATAAATCAATTTCATTTCAATTATACATAAAAATAAAATAATTTTTTCATTTACAAGTTGATGGGCTTATAAGTGGGTGGGTGCTTGTAACTGGGGGGGATTATAAGCAGCAGTTTAAGGTATATTAGCACCGCAGCTTAAAACAAAATGTTACAAAATAAATTTATTAAAATTGTCTTACCAGTGTAATTATTGCACATTCTGCTGTTAGTTGTGCGGCATGAAAGAGAGTCTTTATAAACTTATATATGTGTCTGTGTTCTGGATCAACTCTGTCATAATAATCTGGAACAGGATCATGCTAAAAAGAACAAGAAAACAAGTGCTTGTCAACCTCCACCTCGTTTGCTCAGTTGAGAGAG
>JAKSDK010000164.1 GCA_022360095.1 Phycisphaerales bacterium | reverse complement strand
GCTAACTTGAGTCCCAGTCATTCCTATTTTTCTTTCGGGATCATTTGCGGTCGACTTTGGGGATCACTTGCGGTCGAGGATCATTTGCGGTCCATTTTGGGGCTCATTTGCGGTCGCGGGATCAGCTGCGGTTGGGGATCATTGGCGGTACTGTACAGTGCACGTACCCGTACCCAGTAGTTTTTTCGCGCGTTTTATGCAACCGGGCCCAGGACGCTTGAATTTCCAGGCTTTTGCGTGACGCGGCAATTGGCTGGCGGCCGCAAAGCTCTTAAGTGGGTTAAAAACATTACGGATCTTTGCAGATTTTACTATCTAAACATTCCTTGTCTTAGAATAAATATTGCTTTAATATTATGAGTTCCTCAAGCGAAGAATTCACGCAAAAATAGGAAAACTCAAAAGCAGATGTTTCTGTTGGTTTCCGGCGGCCATATTTGCATAGCGTCTCCATTAAAAGTTTTGTAAATTTCGGTAAAACGTTTTTCCGAATATCTCGCATATGAACCACTGCATATACCTGATTCTTGGCAAGGCTTTTTGTATATTTATCTTCTTTCATTTCCCAGATTCTAGACTTTCTGTATTAAAAGGTTTCCATTTTTATTTCTGCTTTCTTACGTGAGTGAAAACCGAGGATTAACTAACTGGCCGATTGATTCGTCGGTATATTAGTACTAATATTTATTTGTAATATTATATCAAACTCAATTATTCGCCTAAAAGTTTACAGTATATATACTAAGACAATAACATATTTCGTTAATATATATAGCCAATTTGTTTTTCCTTTTACTCAGAAAGGTTCAACGTGACCTCTTAATACTCACGAATCTATCAACACTTGACGTAAAGTTAATTCATTGGCAAGAACCTTTCAACTTTTCACGTCTTTAACCAGATCCTATAACACGTCTCAGCAATCACGCCTGTCCGGGATCACGCCGTGCCACTAAAAGCTGAACAGTTCGACGGGAAGTAATTCATTTGATACCAAAAGCCTTGCTGTAAGCATGGCGAAGCACCTTGATACGATGTTACAATCTATTTTGCTCTTAGTCGCAATAGGATGCATATCAGCAAAAAAG
The DNA here is from genome assembly GCA_022360095.1 of Phycisphaerales bacterium. Lineage (GTDB taxonomy): Bacteria > Planctomycetota > Phycisphaerae > UBA1845 > UTPLA1 > JAKSDK01. The sequence goes on along the minus strand of JAKSDK010000164.1, from coordinate 1,545 downwards.
TAAGTAGCACGTGCATGTTTTATTACTTCTTATGGTATTTTATATTGTTTCACGAATCTAGCACCGCGAGCTAATACGTATCCGAGCAGTTGTGTTGCTTGATTGCTTATGGTCTGGAAGAAAATTTCCACACTGACAAGTTACTTCCTTGACTTCCTTGGCTGTCTCCTAAGGCAAAGTTTTGGACCGGTTTATGAGTAAGGCAAATTTTCTCGCGAGACAGTTGGACTGCGAGGTTAGCTCTCTCTGTCGTCAACAAGCAAGGTTTTCTACCAACATTTCGTTTCAGCTGATCAATTTAAGACTCTTGTAAGCTTTTTGCTTTTGCCGATACGAAGTCCGGAAAAAAAAATTTCGCAACACTTGGACATTTTCGCGGCGCTTCAAGTCAAGATTTTGGATCAAAAGTATAGCAGTAGTTTAGGAGAGAGGAATGTTGGCAAGCCCCTTTTTTGCTTTTGATATCATCAGCTGTAGCATTCTTAAACAAAATGATAAACGCGTTTCAGCACTTACAAATGTACCACGTTCTGACGAAATTTCATTTCTCTGATGCTTTAAGTTAATAAGTTTGGTTCGAGTGAAAGGTTTGACTACTTTTCGAGCAAGACAAACCCTCCAACAGCTCCAAGACCCTCGAACGTGGGATTTATCATATACGGCTGGTTCAAGTCAAGTTGACTTTGAAACCGGAAGCAATATGATTTAACGACAACCCAAGCTCATCTCGTTACATCACAGAAATGGAAGTGTTTTTACACAAACAATATAATCTGTAAAATATCACATCTTAAAATAAAATCGAGCTGATACAGGAAAATACTTCAACGCCATATATACTATGAACGTACTTCGCACTGGGGCCCCGGGCGGGGGTTGGTGATTTCGATGTGAGGGGGGCAGGGATGTTCGTCGGAGAACTGGAATTAAAAACGTCCAAAGGGATACAAAAAGTTATTTGCTCCACCCATAAAAATAGCATTGTAACACAGACGGACGGATACAAGCTATATAGTAATTGGTATTGCGACGGTTGGCATTGTGCTTGAGAGCTTTCGTTTTCTCGTATTTCTTTCTTTCGTCTTTCTTCTTCTTTCCCTGCTCATTCATTCACGCACATCGTAGGCGATGCCGGCATGGATTCGTTAATACATCAGCTTTCCAAACCTTCACACCCTAAAGTGATACTGAAGTCTGAAATTTACTTCCCTAAACGAGACACCAAGCATCTCCACCTCTTCCATATGAGAGCCCCCCCCCCCTCCCTCCCCGCGCCTCTGGTCATTAGGTGTCTAACTTTTTCTTCGCTCCGACCGTTCAAAACGAGATCTTAACAGTGAATAAAATATAACACAAAAGAGAAGGGAGACTTTTCCGTGAGTACACTGCGCACAATTACATAAGGGCCGTTGAAAAAGTTTATAATACTAGTCATCGTGATTGTGATGACCAGCTATCGCTTGAGAAACAAGAGCCGAAAAAGGCTCAAATGACCAGAGCAAGTAAATATCCAGTTTGAGTGAAAGCTAAGGTGTAGTTATTGCT
>JAKSDK010000130.1 GCA_022360095.1 Phycisphaerales bacterium | reverse complement strand
TTGAGCCAAGGAAAATTACACTCTCGGAGAATTTGACGAAGAACCACCCTTGAGCTATAAAAAGCAATAAAAACATGGGTTACACGTTCAAAACAGGTAGTGAAGAGGAAGTCAGCATCAAGTCACCCAGCCAACACTCAGCCAAATGCAATAATGAATATACTGTCGAATAGAACGCCCTGGATTAAACCAACATCGAAAATCCACCAACGGAACAAACCATTTTGCTCCTCTCCGGTCTGCAACATGCAAAGTACTCCTGTCCTATCGCATATCTTGTTCTGTTAAATTAGCTGCCTCGTCGGAGCATTAAGTTAACACGCCCACCATTTATGTTTGACCCATAATCCCGTTCGTTTCTTTGGCTGTGGGTACCAATCCCCACGTACATGTACGACTCACGCAAGCTTTCTTGCAAACCGACGCAGTAGTGATTCTGTACCCTGCAGAGTGTTTCTTCTTGATCAAAATGTCGAGTAGTAGGCTGTCTGTACTACTCTGTTTTTCCAATTAGACATGATTAGATCGTCGAGAGCGAGCGTTTAGTCTTAAATCGAGAATCTATTACCTCGATCATTAAACGGGTAGCCATCTTTAATTTTTGTTCAAATCTACCGAGGGATTCCCGCCTCTCGCCTTATCAGTGGATTTGGGACTCTCTCCTTGGCTACAATTACACTTGAAAGCAAGATGGCGTTCCATGACAATAAGTGCTCGATCTCAATGATCATACAGAAAAGCTGTGAATGGCGTTTCAAGAGTGTGTGATTTTAGTCACACAATGCGAGTGGTCACGCACACCTGTATATTTGGCGGCCAGATTTTCCATCAGTGAAAGTCTATTCTCGTTTTCCTCAACCAAATCAACAACGTACATGGTGATAAGGCGTTTTCGAAGTAGGAAAATACTCTTTACATGACGAAATTGCGACTTACTTGTACACCTACTCAGAGAGTGTCAACATGCTGCATGTTGAGTGTGCTAATGCGGGATGAATACGTGACTTGTATGTACTGAAGGTTACCTTTGTGACACCTTGGTTGTATATTGGTTTCAACGTAAACTTGCCTTTTTCCAAGTCAGTTTAGTAGATTGTAATGCATGATAGCAATTCACTTTAGTTATGAGTTAACAAAAAAAACAAACAAACAAACAAACAAAAACATAACTTTAATTTAATGCATATGTGAGTATGCAAAATTTTGTTCCCCTGTTCACCATAAATTTTGTTGAATTCCTTACATCCACAGAAAAAGTTCAGAATAAGCGTTGTTAATTCATGTTCTTTTGTATGTCTTTTGTTTTGAGGTTTTTTATTAATGATATAGATAAACAGAC
>JAKSDK010000599.1 GCA_022360095.1 Phycisphaerales bacterium | reverse complement strand
GATCAAGGATTCCATTCCTACAGGTTTACGCACATGAGAGGTCTTTAAGTTTCCTTACCCAGGCTGTAGCGCCTGTTATTTTGGTGAAACCATCAGAAAGCACTTTGCCAAATTAACGCATCCGTGAGCACAATGTCTTTCATCAGTATCTAAAAACTTAAATTGGGTCTCTGAAAATTGTTTCTTTCTCTGCTGAGAAAATTGTTTCAAGATCCTTGTCTAGGTTTCCCACATCGAGGAAGCCATCTTCATCCGGAACGGCCCTCACTGAATAAGATGAATAAACTAGTGAAACATCTTAATTCATTTTTGTTATGCAAGCTTATTGTTTAGTTAACTGTTCATTGTTTACATTTTTTGGTGTATAAATTTCATTTGCCCCTTCCCTTTCTTTTTCAAGCTTTAATTGCAGATTATTACTCGTTTTTATCACGCTTTGTAAACATATTTATCGGTAGTTGAATAATCGGTACTTCTCCGGTTCATACTCTCTTCTGTAGCAAATGACGATAGATTGTTTACGGTTTCTTGCTTCCCTTGGGCGACTTCCTTGCAAAACAAAAACTTTTGCGGTAGTGTAAACCTAATATAGTGTATGAAGAGTACTTACCGTTTAGACTTAAAATGACCAACTCAGAAGTAAAGACAAAGATCTCGACGACAGGCTGTGCTCAAACGAATTGAAAAGGTGTACGTATAGCGAACTTACCGAATACTTCTTTTATCAGCACTTGTGGTTAGACTGGGTCACTTCATCACACGATCATGTAATCAACGAAAGAAAGAAAAAAGAAAAATAACAGTGATATCTATTCAAATAGGATTTTGAAACAAGGAAGTCTTCCGTATTTCGGCCGTTTGAACGTAAGCGTCATTTTAATACCACCAGTGAGAATTCATTTCGCCGTTCGTTTCACATCTTAATCTGGTAATCAGCCTTTGCCAGGTTTAAATGACAAAAGCCCTAATCTTGCAGAAAAATCAAAACTCTATAATATTCTTTTTCTGGTAGTAGTTTATCAGTAAAATGACGTCGTCGCTGACATGGCCAATTTTTGGTCTTTTGGAGTGTCGTCCTTGTATAAGTATAAAAATCAGCGCCCCCCCCCTCCCCCCCTCCTCTCTGCGAAAAAAGCACCACATAATTGTTTCCAATCAAATGGTACAATACAATGGTTCACGGTATAAAACATTTTTATTATGAAAAACAATTGGCGTCTACTCTGTTAATGAGGTTTAAATCTGAAGCTAGGATTGCGGTAAAGATTGCGGCCACTTTGAATGATCCCAGTAGTTTTGTATCTGATATCTCTGTATACGTATAAAGCTGACAAAGTATTTGTCCTTTCCAAACTTATAAGGAGGGCTTCCCTAACCCCCCCCCCCCCCCCAACCCCCCCTTCTAACATGCGTTGCACCACTGTGGTTTAGTGTTTCTCCGTTGTCAGTCCAAGTGTTACTTTCTTAATCTCATTACAGTGGAACCTCTTGCAAACGACTTGACACAAAGAGTTAAGACCAAGCGTTGACATCATTTAAAGAGGCGTCCATCGTACTATAGGGGTTGAGATTGCATTAATAACGTTTCCCACCGTCAGGAGCCTGGAGCTGTCAATTGACATGGCAGAGGCATCACACAAGTCATACGCAAAG
>JAKSDK010001324.1 GCA_022360095.1 Phycisphaerales bacterium | reverse complement strand
GTCAACGAGATTTGTATCACGTCCGTTGATGGTATTATACTCTGGTTATTGATCTGGTTGGTCAATTACGTCGCGATGTTATTGGTCGTCTGTCAGTTAAGCCGTGATGTTATTGGCTATGAAGACTCGTAATCAGTAATTGGTGCGTTTCGGTCCGTCAATTTACTGACTTGAGTTGACTCCAAATTTAGTGCAAATTACAAAACATGATGAATTTCATTTAAATCCTGTGTGAAACCCAGCTGTGTTCCAGTTTTCCGTGTCTGTTTTTCATTTTTTAAAACCTGGTTTAATTAAACATATTTAGTTGGTGTGAATGGGGCATAAAAGAGACGACATAATGGTTGTGAAATATATCGTTTAATGATTCTGCAGTACGGCTTAAGGGTCATGCAGTTCGTTCCATCTACTACCACGTTCTGAATTTCACGACCCTTACCTTTAATTTACCAGGCAAAGCTTTGCGAAGTATAAATAGTTTACCTCAGAGAAAGTGTTTTGTACGGCGCTATATTCACGGAGTTGTTTGTGTCAAAAGCCCTCACTCGCTCGTACCTCGCTCGTTAAACAACTCGTGAATATAGATTGTTTTCACTGTCACGGAACAAAAAAATAAATTGGAAATCGTACAGTGGAAGAAGCCAGGAAGATGAAATGTTATAATAGACTAATGAACAATTTGTCGAAGTCTCAGGTCTTTGTGGCCCACAGTTTCTGAGTTATTTGCCGAAAAATCTCACGCACCTTTGGAGAGCTAATTGTATGGAGACGCTATATTAGTACACCGTTTTGGTGCACCAATATGGCCTCTGGAAATTAATAAAAACATGTGGAGTTCACTTTTTCTATAAAAGCTCTTTCTTTTCACTCGAGAACTAGCATACGTGCGGATAAACATATCTTCTAATACTTGAAATGGTTATTCTGCTGAAAACCAAGGGGAGAGACAGCATTCCTATTTTGGTGTCACGCACTGTGAAAACTCGGAAGTTCAAATTGCTGTATTTTTGAAATGAAACGTGCTACGGGAATGGAAACTTCTACAAAGATTTACTTTTTGTTTATCTTTAACCGGGTCTAAATACGAATTCGTAAAACCTCGTTATTTTAACTTTACAATTTGATGACGTCACTGTGAAAACCATCTATAGCCCCGTACAAAGCACTTTCAGCTTAATATTACACATATCACGAGAATTTTCTCTGAAATAGTTTTCTTAATGTAACACATATTACTAAGAGCAAATCACAAAGAGTAGAACCAAATGCAAATTTAACAGTAATGGCAAATCTCGCAGCACATCCTAAGTTCTCATCGTGCTGAACAGAAAATTTACTTCCAAAAGTTTAATCTGGTAAGTAGGTTACAAAAGACAGACCTAAGTGATGTGTGCTGTATTATTATTCTCCGTCGTTCTTCCGAACTTGAAGTAGAAAAAAAATGGTGATTAACACGTCGTGATCTCTTTCATCAATATTTTCCAACTCTCTCCGCTCGTTCGTTGAAACCAAAACCTTTTTCAATAACGATCTTTCTATGTTTTGCTTGATGCGCTCTTGTTTTCTTGATGCTGCACAAACTCTTCTAAGGAGCAACCACCCGACACAAACCTGTTATTGTTTTTCCTTCGTTCCCACTATTTTCTGAAGAAAAATTTGTTTTGAAAGCGCCCCAAAAAAGCCGCCAAATCTAGAAAACCATTTGAATGCCAACGGTGAACGACTCTGATTGGCTCAAAATCATCTACGCGGTCGTTGATTGGTTATACTTCCGCATGTGAAAACAGCTGTACACCGTAGTCTGATTGGCTGTATAAGCTTTTCTCACATGTGAAAATAAAGCGTATAGATTTCTACAAACAAGCTTTACGAAATAAAATTCTCGTGATACGGGTATTAAATAATGATATACTTTCCTCATGACTAACACTTACGTTAACCGGTATTTACTTGTTTCCTGTCTGCCTTGCACATGATTTGTTTTCCAAAGTCCTTTTATTTTGAGAAAAACATAGAATAGACTAGCTTACATTATGCTATATTGTC
>JAKSDK010000630.1 GCA_022360095.1 Phycisphaerales bacterium | reverse complement strand
CCCTACTCATATTATAACTCACAGTTTAATTTCAACGTGTTTTGGTTTTGGCATTCTGTATCCTTCCTGAAGTTTCTGGGCGATTTTACGGGCATTTATATCCGGATATGGAGATCCACCTGGAAGAAATGAAGCTATACTCGGAAAAAGAGTACATAACGGAAAAAAATAATATTGTTCTGCACTAGCGAGGACAAGTAAGAAAAGTTTACCCGATTTGAACAAAATTGATATTAATTCGAATTGTTTAACCTTTGCTCTGAATTTTGGAATGTTTTGTTTCTTATTAAGAACAGTACACTTTCAAAAAATATTATTTTAAAGATAATAAAAACTGATTAAGCATTGTTTGTTTGTTAACTCAATCATTACGATATGATTATTGAAATTAGGGTACATGGAGTTTTGCTTTTGTTTCATTTTGTATCTGATTTGTCTATTACGAACCATGAAAAACAAAAAAAAATAGAGTACACAATAAAATATCAGACTGAACAATTTGCCCAACTCACCAACAGTAAGAATCTCGTAAAGTAAGACGCCGTAACTCCAACTAGAACAAAACAATCAGCGTCAGCAGAAATAACTAACTAAAACGATGAAGAGAAGGGGCGTGCACCGGCTTTCTAAAAGCTAGTCACCTTTGAACTTGTAGAATGCCTCCTGCACAAGCAGCACAACTTAAATCTCTTTCATTTTGTTCAGATAATTATCGCTGAAGTTTAATTATTTAACGTAACATTCGTTTCTTTTTAGGCATAAAAGAGACAGACGAAAGCCTTGTGACTGATCGGAAAAGACAACATTCTCCTTGCTTAACGTGAAAAAATGTTAACTTTAATACAAAAAGTACCTACACATCGCTTTGTGTAGTGTATGTTCCATACATCAACGATTCATAAGCAGTCCATTTCACTGGCAGACGCCCCTTAGAAAACAATCAAATCAGAATCAGTCAGAATTTTTTCTAAATTTAATCTCCGCCCTTATCCCGCCTAATTTCCGCCCTCATCCCTTATGTTTTGATTGTTTTTACATTCTCAGCAACTTTTTAAACGCCGCTAAAGTTACTCGAGATTTCATAGTAGCAATTTGAACCACTGATTACAGATCCCACGCAGTTTTCTGATAAAAGCCTACATATTTAAAATTAAATGGTGTGCTTACCGTAAATCCTCTATTAAGCCCCCGGGGGCTTATTTATTTCAAGCCCATTTAAGGGTGGGGGGGCTTAATAGAGACGGGGGGCTTATTTAATTTAGAAACAAAGATGGTGTCAGTTCTCCATAAAGAACTAGAATACAAAGTGGAGAAGCTCAAGTACAAGAAGTTTGAGGTCATACAGCCGAAGATCAGAGTCAAATCCGAATTTCCAGTTGGTAAATAAACCATCCCGGATCAGTCCACACGAAGTTTTAAGGTCGTGATTGATTAATAAAGTCTATCATTTATTAGCGAAGAATAATTAAGGGTGG
>JAKSDK010000182.1 GCA_022360095.1 Phycisphaerales bacterium | reverse complement strand
TTCAATTCATCAGCCCCGCTCTTCCCTGCTACATTATCAAGCCCTCCCCGGACTTTCAGTTAGTTAAATATTCATGAAGTATGTAAGTTAAATAAAGGATGTTGAATAACAAAAGAAAATGTGTGATTCATGAAATAATTTCATATAAGTGCCAACATAGTTGTTATTACATCTTCACAGTTTCATACCTTTATTTGCAGTTCAATTAAAGTATGATTTATTTCATATATTACCATTCATTTCAATCTTTATTGTGCACTGCTCTTATGAAATTATATTGTGGTCCTTGAGAGGATACACTGCAGCACATACTGTCAAGAAAATTGAACCAGAAGTTGCTCTATTTGCACCATAGTTGTGTCGTCAGTAAATCTAAGTTTAAAGGAAAATAAAATTTAGAGAAACAAGTTGTGAAATATAAGACTCTTAAGAGAGTCATAGTGGCCATAGCTGTCTTTGGATTCTCTTGTCTACATACACCATTATTATTCTGCAAATACAACTGTCTCTCTTGTGAAATGTTCCTGGTGGCAAGGAAAGAAAATAGGCTGCTTTATTTACAGGCTACACTGTACACTATTTTTAGGAGGTATTTTTTTCAAGATTGAGGATAAGGGCTTTAAATGCCAAAGTAGCTTCACTCCGGTTACATTAACGAGGAACCTTGAACGTTTCATATTAAAAAGGACAAAAAATATATTTGGTAAAGTTTCAGAAAAATTTGAAACTTTTGGGAATAAGGTGCTTTTATTTTTTTTTAAGCTTACGAGCGGGCGTAATCCTCCAAATCCTGCAATCTGATTGGTTCGGAGAGCGGGAATGTTATGTTTCGGTTTGCAATCGATCGCGCTTTGAACATCAACACGAACCCGCCCTTCGTCAACACACATAGGTTGGAGGCTGAAGTAAAATTTTCCTGAAACTTTTACCTCGGGCACAGTTTCTCCCAATACGGACCTCCCAGCCGGTGAATAACATATATATATATATGCTTGTATATTCTTCCCTGAAAGTCTTGCATTTTTGGTGGAGTTCATGAGAAGACTGGAAGAGTTTATTGATTTGAAACTTTAGTCCGGAACTGGTAGAAATTTAGTTTGGACATGGAAATCTTATATATACTTGTCTGTGGGACAAGCACATTTTTAATTAGAAAAAATAAAGATTAGAAACAGTTGCCTTAAATATTCCTTTTAACTTTGCGATTCCACTGCCAGTCATTTCATTCATTTGCTTTTTTACGAGCTCTGTTTTAGGTTTAATTCAAAAATAATATACAGGGGTAATAATTTGATTAAAAACATTAAATGCCCGATTGTTTTTCAGCTGCAAG
>JAKSDK010001688.1 GCA_022360095.1 Phycisphaerales bacterium | reverse complement strand
GAGTTTCCTGTTCAGTTTCTTGGATCACATGATTATTACTGGATTCACAGAGGTCGCGTGTTTAGCTATCAGGAAGGTGACAAAGGATCTACAGACTCTGGTACCAACAAGAATCTGGCCAAAATTTTCAAAAGGGGTGAGTGTACTAGTGAAAAAAAATTTCTTTTGTTGTACAACTGTACAAGACTTGAAAATCACACAGCACCATACCCTCGACACATAATACTTGTCTATTGATCTCAAGCATTTGAAATCAACAACCACAAGTCAGGCTAGGACTCAAACAAATATTCATAAAATTACTGTAGTTGCAATCAAGAACAAAAGCCCGTTATTAATGGGAATATGTTCGCAGTTTATTTGGAATGTGTGTTAAAAGTAATAAATTAGCTGAAGACTAAAAGTGGCATAAATTACAGAAGTAAAATAATTAGAGATATTTTTTTGGCAAGGAAGCAGGAAGCTCAAATTGAAACTATAGGGGCTTATTACTTACTTATCATCCCCTTTTTCAGCACTTGTTGAAGCGAAAGAGAAGTACAGTGAGTGGAGAATAGAACAAGAAAACAAAGCAGAGCAAGATCTTCAAAAGATGTCCAAAAAACCAGCCCCATATAAACACATCAGGGTTAGTTTAAGTTATGTTATTTTCCATCTTGCAGTGCGACTACTATAACCAGGGCCACCTAGACAAAGTTGACCAATCAAATTACAGGAAAATAACAAAACATTCTGAGAAACTTAGTTGTCAATCATAATTACCATGAAACAAAATAAACAAGTTAGATGGATTAAAACCAACCGATTACAACCTACAGAGGTGACCTTTTGAATCCGCTGAAGAAAGCCTGTTGTTTCCTGAGAGGTCGGTTTAAGTGAATGGCAGAGAAATTGCAGGTAGATGACCAAATATTATAAGAGCTAATTGTGCCTCTTTGTTTTTACATGTGTAATTTAAGTTTCAAATAGAAAAACATTGTCTCAGTCTGGTGAAACAATTTGCTCTCTTGTAAAATGTTTGCTATCAATATTTTTTGTGCTTTGAGTAACTTATTGTTTTCTTACAAGCTGCTGATTGGCCCACAACCAACTTTCTTGAAATTTGTCATTATTTTCCTGTAATCCGATTGTTCAACTTTGTCTTAGTGGCTGCGGTTAGAGTGGTCACACTGTAAATTTAAAACCTTAACGTCTGCCTTATGACTTCAGGAAAGTGGCACCTCTTCAGGCTAAGTTGGAAACCTGTAGGTTTCTACATGCAGGGTTTAACTGTACATTTGAAAATCAAACCAGGAGTATTCTAATTCAATCAGGTAGTATTGTAAACTCTGACTGAGTAAAT
>JAKSDK010000547.1 GCA_022360095.1 Phycisphaerales bacterium | reverse complement strand
ATTCGTGCACTTATAAATTCCCAAAGGGTAGAACTTGTAAAAAATAAATCCACATGATAGGCGGATCAGGCGGAGTTGATTGGCATCTGCCAAATCGGAACGTTCGGCATTTTTTCTAGTTGATACTGCAATTTTGTCTGCCTTGAGCCAAGCCAATATTTAACATCACCAGGCCTTTCCTGGGATGCTATGCTTAAGATGACAGGTGTGGAAGTAGAATTAATGACAGATGTGGGCATGTTCCAATTTATTGGAAAGGGGATGAGAGGTGGGATTTCCTATATTTCTAATAGATGTGGGGTTGCTAATAATAAGTATATGAAGGAGTACAATCTAGAGAAACCCAGTAAGTATATTACATATCTGGATGCTAATAATTTATATGGATGGGCGATGTCTCAGTGCCTTCCAATGGGTGGATTTAAATGGCTAACCCCTAAGCAACTTGATAAGATTTTGAGTAAGACTCTATTGCCTGATAATAAAAAGGGATATATATTTGAAGTTAATTTAGAATACCCTGAGGAATTACATAATTTGTACAATGATTGTCCTTTAGCTGCGGAGAAAATGAAAGTGACCAAAGACATGCTATTATCATATTGTAAAAATATTCAGGAGAAATATGGCATCAGCATTGGGCAAGTAGCTAAGCTTATCCCAACTCTGGCTGATAGGAAGAACTATTTATTACATTACAGAAATCTGCAACTCTATCTGTCTCTTGGTTTGAAACTAAAGAAAGTGTACAGAGTATTGGAATTTGATCAAAGCCCATGATTGCGGCAATACATTAATTTTAATACACAGAAACGTATGAATGCTAAGAATGCTTTTGAGAAAGACTTTTTCAAATTATTAAACAATAAAATATTCGGAAAAACCATGGAGAACATGAGAAAGAGAGTTGATACAAGACTAGTGACTGATCAAAAGAAGTTATCCAAATTTGTGAGCAAGCCGACGTATGTCAACAGTAAGATCTTTAATAAAAACCTGGTTGCAGTACATAAGATAAAAGAGACGTTGGTACTTGGTAAACCTGCTTATGTGGGGATGTGCATTCTGGATGTCTCAAAAAGACTAATGTATGACTTCCACTATAATTGCATCAAGAAGAGATACAATAGTAAGGCGAAATTGGTATTTACAGATAAAGACAGCCTTTGTTATGATAGAGACAGAGGATATTTATGGGGAACTGTGGGAGGATAAAAATCTATTTGACAATGGTGATAATCCTAAAGATAGCCCATTTTTTAGCTCGACGAACAAGGAAGTAATTGGAAAATTTAAAGATGAGGCCGCCGGTATGCCCATTGTGGAATTTGTTGGGCTTCGAAGTAAAATGTATTCGTATGTGAAAGACAATAATAAAGATAGAAAAGAAGTAAAGACTGCTAAAGGTTTTAGAAAGTATGTCATTTAAAAAAAATATATCACTCATGAGAATTATAAACATTGCTTAATAAATGGTACACAAATGTTACACAGCATGCGCGCAATCAAAAGTGTGAATCATCAGATTGCTAGTTATGAATTAAACAAGATTAGTTTATCCTGCTTAGATGACAAGCGGTACATACATGATAAAGGTATAAGTAGTTACGTATATGGCTATTACGAAATAGGGACTTTCCCGAGCAAATAAGTCATCAGAATATTCTACAAGGCTTCTCAATCAACTTCACACATAATTTACACAATTGTGAAATTTTTCAGTGAAACCATACTCATTTATGAAACTTATGAAGACCGACACAGCTGTGTCGTGTTCTTCAGACTCATATATTAGTGTATT
>JAKSDK010000242.1 GCA_022360095.1 Phycisphaerales bacterium | reverse complement strand
CCTTCTTGGCTTCTTTTTTTTTTCTTAGTCTTGATTCTTGTTAGATTTGTTATTTTTGCGATATTTGTTAGTGATTTTCTGACATAATTTTTTCTCAATTATTTCTTTTGCGACAATTGCGAAAAAAAATTGCTAGCAAATTAAATATTTTTGCTAACAAGATCGATCCTGGACATATCTCGTCTTTGAACACTAACCTCTGGTGCCATGAATCCAGTAATACAATTATATTGGCAAGATTTGTAAAAATTATTAACATTTAAGTTTAATATTTCCGCAATGATATATTTTTTTAATCATTTCAACCAGATATCACTTCATTCTGACTACGGCACTCTATGAATAGATACTGGAATTTCTAAATAACAACTGATCAGCGAAATAAAACAGTAGGGCACAATACAAAAAAAGCGTTCTTTAGCACAAGCCAATAACGCCATGCACGTGAAACGCGTTTTCCTTTCTGTTTAGGGTATAAAAAATGAAAGCTATTAAAACTGTGTTTCAGTCGTTTGGTCTTTTCGCTCATCATGGTCTTCATTTTGTTGAAAACGCGATGAAATACAAAAATAATAATGCTGTTTCTTATAGAGTGATTTAATTTGAACCGTGAAACAGATACTGAAAAGAAATGCAAAATAACAACAGGTAAACAAAAGAAGACAATGGATAATAGTGTGTAGTATTCTACTACCTATATTTCACGGGTTAAGTAAAATCACTCTATTAATACTATTTCTACTACTAATACTGATACTGATACTAGACAAAAGTTAGGTTGATTCGTCAGCTTGTGAAACGATCTTTCGGCTCAGCAACAGCTGTACAGTCATATAGCTTTCAAGTCGTTTACGTTAGTGTAAAGGCTGTGGTCATATTGTTTCAAGTTGACATATGTCTGGAAAAGGAAAACAATAAAAGACATGCAAAGTTGTAAAAGGCAATTGAGATGGTGGGACTTTTATTCCGCAGTCACTCTCGACCTCAGAAACAATTCATTTGACCTAATACTCAAAAATAGCTTAAAGGTAACTTTTATGATTACTGAAGGAAGACAGACAAGTAATCTTCATCTTGGAATCTCTCCCTTCAGATTATCAATCCAAGACTAAGGGCGGCGACACACCAGAAGTGGTCACAATCAAACGTTTGGTTGCATACCTAGTGGTTCTTTAAAATTCTACAGAGTCAGATTAAGTGCAAAAAAAAGTTTGAGAGGACTACATTTTCCCGTGGTTATCCTGCATGCTTGAGAGGGATCTATATCTAAATATTTAATTACATAATTAAAACGATGGAAGCACATTCTCATCAGTTATTTCAGCACCCTATATGCCTTCTAAGTCTGACGCTCAACCAAATGAGCTAACCAGGTCGACGGCGGTTTTGTAGGGGTCAGTAATACATGTAGTGTAACGGATAGAAGTTTGAAAGTTAACTGCTTCAGAAGAAAGCAAGCGGAATGAAAAATAAATGCAGCAACCAATTTAATATTTAATAAGTCTTTTATTGAGATAAGAGGACGGCAGGGAAGTGCTACACACTCCCCTCAGCTTCAACCCCTGAATAATAATTAGCTTCTTCCCTAAATGAACCTCCGTATCCATGATTGTTTCTCCCGTTTAAAGAAAGTTCTTACTCTTCTTACCTTATGATTTCTCTCCATCTCCCTCATTGTGTTCCTCAGTCTTTCAAACGTGGGACGATCCACTGGGTTTTCCCTCCAACAGTCAAGCAT
>JAKSDK010001664.1 GCA_022360095.1 Phycisphaerales bacterium | reverse complement strand
TGGGGGAATAGTTACACCAAATGAGGGCACGGAAGGGAACATTACAATGGAACAAAGGGGAGATTGAGGTACCATTGATGAATCAAATTGGAATGGGATCATATAGTGATCGAGTCTATTGTGATGGTCTTCAAGTGGTGGTTAATTTGTCTAATCGGGAACTTATATCAGCTGAAAATTCTCTGTTATCTGAAGGTTTATCATTTTGTCCCACACCGAAGGATATTGTTGTTAAGGAAAGACGTGTCAGATTTTGTGCGATGTTTGCCGTTAAAGGAGTACTTTATTAATGACGGGGATGTAGGAGGTGATTTTTCGGATATACCTGTGTTAAGGAAGAGGTCTACTTGGTGTCCTGATAGGAATAGGGACCTGGTATGGGAAACCTATGTAAGTATTCTTGAGAGGAAGATTTTTTCAAACGATTTGAGGGTGTGATACCACAGGAATTTAAGTAAAGGAGGAACAGGAAGCGGTTATGAGAGGTAATGACGACATCATTATTAAACAGGCTGAGGAAGGATCAGCAGTCGTTATTTCGGACCGAGATAAAAGCTTTATTTAGCTGACATGTACGTTCATAAATAAGCTTAAAACTAAATTTAGTAGTTTTCTTACAAAATTGTTTTAAATACAAGAAGAATTCACAACCCCTTTTGAAGAAATTTCTCCCCAGTAGCGAAACAAAAATGTCTTCAAAAGTTTTATTTGTCAGCAAGAAAACGCGACGGCCGTGCAGTCATTGCGCGCCAAAATTGTAATCGTTGGCAACAGTAAATGAGTTAAAAATCATCATTTTTGTGCTCAATTATCTCACTGTTTTCGTTTATACTAAAACAATTATTCACCGAAGTGGAGGTGGCTAGTGGCAGTATTTACCCCGCCGCTTCGCGAGCCCGTATTACTGGGGCAAGTAAAAAAACAAGAGACGAGTAAAAATGTCCAACGATACTACACACTAAACAGTCTAATAAGAGATTTATTATTCAACACGAGATGTTTTGAAATAGAACTCAGTAAATACGTAAAACGAGAATGCGTGACTGATTAACGTGACTCCTTTGCAAGTCCAGTTTTCGCGCGCTTTATGCAACGTTGTTGCTGATTGGTCTAAAATGAAAACTTGTCAAACCAGTTTACTCAGCAAATCAAATTTTGTCGGATTTCCCGGGTTCGGGGTGCTATTTTTCAGCAGTCTGCTAGGAAAACAGAGTTGGAATGACAAATAATTGTGAGGTTTATGATGGTCTGCCGGTTCTTGTGTAAAACCGACTGCAAGAATGTAAACTGAGCAGAGCAAATTGCGATGTAAAGACGAAAAATCTCCCACGAACTGAAGGAGTCTTAGAGAGCTACTCGTAAACAACGGACTGGAAAGCAGAACGTCTGGAGTCTTCCATATCGAGTTTGCTCACATTTTAAACGGACTAGAAGTGAAGACTTTTAATCTTCTCGGCGGGGATTGAATTTAATCAACGTTGTTTCTGTCACGGATTGTCGCCGTCACCATGCATCTCT
>JAKSDK010000304.1 GCA_022360095.1 Phycisphaerales bacterium | reverse complement strand
GTGTTGTTGGGAGTTGTTGCGTTAAGTTTGAAACCGGTCAAACGTTTGGCTATGTGCAAACGGACGCAGCAACTCCGACAGTGTTGGGACTTGTTGAATTCGTTTGCACCTCGCTGTTAGACCTGTAATATTTGACAAGTGCAAAAATTAAGCTTTTCTTTAACAAAAGGTGCGAATTTGCTCACGTAACTGAGGTCTTAGTAACAGGTTCGATCTGTTGCGCGCGCATGGCTTATGATGATTCGATTTCTCTTAGGGAAAACACGTGATTCATGTGAATACTGGTTTAGAAGGAGACTGGTGTGGACTGTTACCCATAGGTGCCAAATGCACGAACATCACTACGACTGGTCTCAAGTGGAATCTAAGTAGGTTATGATTGTCAGGTTATGTATACGTTACCGTAAATTCTCTCCCCCTCCCCCTCTCAGATAAGCCCCTTCCCTCCCTTTCCTTCAGGGGAAGAAAGTTAATAAGCCCTCCCCCCCTCTCTATGAAGCCCCTCTCCACTCCCCTATTTACTCTTTACTAATAAATGAGAGACTGTACTGATCAATCACGACTGTAAAACTTCGAGTGGACTGATCCAGGATGGTTGATTTACCAACTGGAGGATCGGATTTTATTCTGATCCTCGGCTGCATGACCTAAAACTTCTTGTACTTGAGCTTCTCCACTTTGTATTCTAGTTCTTTATGGAGAACTGATAAAATCGTATTTTCTTAATCAAATAAGTCCCCCGTCTCTATTAAGCCCTACCCCCCACCCATCAAATGGGTTTGAAATAAATAATTTCCCCGGGGCGCTTAATAGAGGATTTACGGTATAATAGATCGCTCTTGCGCCAATATGAAAACCATACCGGATAGGCCGTCTGTTCACACATAAGAACGGTGATTTCGGCGCGATTTTTTTAACGGAGCGAAGCTGCGCCGCACCGATCTCGGAAGTGGACCGTCACATATCGGATAGGTTCGGTGCCACACTTTGGTGAAGTGTCAACAGGTATTCGGACTGTAC
>JAKSDK010001069.1 GCA_022360095.1 Phycisphaerales bacterium | reverse complement strand
TATTAGAACTAAATTTACTAAACCTATTGCTATCTAATTTGATACTTGGAATCTTGTGACTATCAGCTATGTTGAAGTAATTTACATCCTTAGTGTATGATGATAGGTGTTTCTATACTAAAGTCATTTTCTTGTACTAAAATACCAAGGAGAAGCCAGTGTATTTCTCTTTTAAATTCCTTCGTACATAGATTTTGCAAGGTACTTTCTTTAAGTGATTTCACCAGTCATTTCAGAAGCAACACTCTTGCTTCTTCAACTCTTGTGCTTGGTTCATGCTATTACCTCTTAAACATCTTCTGGAATGGGATCCTCCTTCACCTATCTACTTAAATGCATGTAATTCCCTGCCACCAGTCACACCCTAATGAATGGAATCACCCCTCAATGAAAGGAATGCCCCCACACCTCATACACCTTCCTGAAAAGGGTGCACCATTCGCCTATATTCACTTTAATGGATGGATGCCCCTACACCTCGCACACCCTCTTGAAAAGAATCGACAAATAATGCCTCCACTCTAAGCCATTCTTTCCAGAACTATCCCTAACTGCTAGTGCCAGTCCATCCCATGTCCTCTTTGATGTTAAAATGTTCATTCATAACTTTGACATTTAACTTTTTCCACCAATTAAAACCTTATAGAAAGAAAAATGAAAGCAGTGGGTTGGTAAGGTTAAAGTTGAGCGGGCAGTGTTCCTATGAAAAAACCTCAAAATAATCTTTAGACGCGATTTACACCCTACCAGACTAAAAGTATTTCCCCATTCATGACCTTCTGAATGTGATGCAACCCTACTTCTCACTGCACTGGTGCAAAAAATCCCCCTTGTTTCCACCCTCCCTGAACTAGCCTGCGTAGCAGGCACTTGGAAGTAACAGCGCAGGGAAGAACTGGGTGGGCGTGGGAACAGATACACGCCACCTCTTAAACCCAATTTAATTTTAATTCTTGAACCTTTAAAGACCTAAACATAATTATTTACTCAGTCCAATGTAATTTATATGATGATAAGTGTTCCTATATTGTCATTTTCATGGTAAATAGAGCCTTTGACTGGATCATAGCAACTCTAATATCTAGTAGATTGATATCTGTTAGTCAAGTTATTGCTTTATTTATTTTAGGTACATATATTTCCAAAGTCAACCAGGATTATCCTCCAAAGGGGTCCATCTATGTTACAAGGTACTATAATCTATATTAAT
>JAKSDK010000534.1 GCA_022360095.1 Phycisphaerales bacterium | reverse complement strand
TGATTAGGAGAGGTGCTCATTTTCAAGCGGTTCCAGCTACAGTAATTATTGTAGGAATTTTGGTGATTGGGATAGGTTGTCGGAAATAGCTAAGCAAAGTCATATCAATTAAGCTGGGCACTGTAATAATTTTTTCCTGATCATATAATATATTTTTCTCCTTTTGGCAGTTTTGTCCCATATATTGGCATGGTTACAATTATTATGAATGACTACCCGAAAGTTAAGGTGAGTAAACTTGAATATCTGTGACGGAAAGAATGTGTTTTTGTCTTTCCCTTAGTCATAAGTCTCTTATTTCATGATTCAAGCTGATATTTCATTGTCAGTAACAATGCTACTCATGGAAACCCTGTTCATTGTGTAACAAAGATTGGGAACATATAGAGTGTCTTTGTTGGTTAATTATTAAGTTAACCCAGCTCAATCTCTATTCAGGGGACACCTCTATTCAAGAGACATTTGTCTCAGACCCAGGGTGTCCCCTGAATAGAGGTCCCACTGTACCAAAAGCACTCAATGTTTGTTTGCACTTGTATTTTGAAAACGTCATGTAACTCACATGACCATTATGAGCACCTGTTTGGTCATGTAACTTTCCTTCCCTTTTTCAGAGGCAATAATAACGTTTTACAGCTTAAAAATGTTCTTAAACTGCCAGGATGTAATATTTTTTTGAAGCAACTCCACCTCTGCTCACATTATCATCAATACAGAGTATCATCAATGAAAAGTGACCTCCGTCTTTTCCAATTAATTTGCCAGGCTGGAAAGTTCCTTCCTTAAGCATTCATGATCATTTCGCGTTTCAACCATTGTTATTGCGTTTCTGAAAATAAGGGAAAGTCACATGACAAAACAGGGCGCTCTAAATGGTTATGTGAGCTGTTCAAAAATTCAAATCCAACCAACAAATGCTTTTTCACAGTGCTTCGGATGTAGTGATTTAGTTAGCGGCGTAATCTGGTATCAGGTGGTGCTGATAGTTGGTGGAATCCTCCAGCTTGTATCAGATTAATCACAGTTTTTCATCTGTTAGGGGAGTGCTTATAGCATCCATTTAATAAGCAGATCTCATCACAGCATAATATCATTGTATTTTAGGTTATTATCAGTCTTTATTCTTTCAACGAACTTTTAGTACAACTTAATGTAATAAAAAAGGGAACATGATCTTCAAAGTAGAATGAACAACCAATTCATTCTACTGCAAAGATCATTTTCACTTTCATATCTTTATCTGCAGTTCAAAATGTGATTCATTACATATGTTTCAATTAATATAATAATGATATAATTAACCCAATTTTGGAGTGTTTCTTGGTATTACGGAAACCATTGTTGGTTTGCTTGTTGTAGTATGGGTATTGTTCAGTGTCTATTCAATCTTTTGTATTACGTCATTTGGTGATTGGACCAATCTGCAACACCAAGAAACTACCTAATTATGGTTGTCTTTTATTTCTTTTCAGTATTTTGTTTTAGCT
>JAKSDK010001409.1 GCA_022360095.1 Phycisphaerales bacterium | reverse complement strand
TGGTCATGAGTCGGCTGTGCCAGAACGTCGCCCATCCCTCGTTCATGATTTTGGTCTGCCCCTGCGGGGCGAAATAGTAGGCTTCCTGCCGGATGATGGAGAGGATGTCCGCCTCCCAATCCTCGAGCGGCGCCTGCTCCATGAGGAACTGCAAGACGTCGCGTAACGGCTCTGCAGGGAGATCGTGCTTTTTCTTTTCCCGCTCGGTCAGGAGTTCCTTGCGCTGTCGCTGGGTTTCTTTCGGCGGGTTGATCCAATTCTCCATGTAGGGTTTTGCTTCGTAACGGTGGATCTCCTGCTCGACCTGCCGTTCATCCGCAGCGGCATCGCGGGGCTTCTCCGTATGCGTCCTTTGCATGAACGCAGAGTGCGGATCAATGAGATTGTCCAGCGAAACGCAGGTGTCGACGAACTTTTCGACGCGTTCATACCCGAAGCGGTCGACATGGCGACGAATTCGCGTCGCATGGTTCGCCATTTCGTCCATCATTTTGCGATTGGTCTTGCTGAACCAATAGTTGTTCTTGAAGAAGTCGCAGTGGGCATAGACGTGGGCCATGACGAGCTTCTGATCCACTTCGGCGTTGTCGGCCACAAGATAGGCATAGCAGGGATCGTTGTTGATGACGAGCTCGTAGATTTTGCCGAGGCCGTAAACGTGTTGCTTGCGAAGCTTCTCGTACTCCATACCGAAGCGCCAATGAGGATAGCGCTGGGGAAACCCTCCGTAGGCGGCGATTTGCTGCATGGTATCGAAATCAACCAGTTCGAATCGGGTCTCGAAGAAATCCAGGCCGACCTCGCGCGCATTCTCGGCAATCTCCCGGGCGTATCGAGCAAGTTCCGGCCTCTTTTGTTCGAGATTCATGAGTCCTCACTATTTACCGGGAGAGAAAAAGGTCTTCAACGAATCGTAGATATCGTCCTTGGTATTCACGCGGCTGGTGATGACGTTTTCCGTTTCGTCCAGGTGCTCATGGATGACGTTGATGAAGTTGCCGCTGCCATAGGCGCTGGCCACCTGGCAATAACCGAAAAGGTTCACCTGAGGCAGCATGTACTCCCGCAGGATCTTGCAGCATTCGCGTGAATCGCTCTCGCTGGAATTATCGCCGTCGGAAAAATGGAAGATATAGACATTCCATTCTGACGGATTGTAATGCGTTTCCAGAACCTGGCGGCAGAGATTGAAAGCGCTGGATATCTTCGTGCCGCCGTCTTCGCGAATGTGAAAGAACGTCTGCCGGTCGACCTCGCCGGCCCGGACGTCGTGAACAATATAACGGCTTTCGATCCCCTCATAGTTCCGGCGCAACCAGGCGTCGATCCAAAAGGCCTCCAATCGCACGAGTTCCTTTTGCTCGTCTCCCATCGAACCGGAGACGTCCATCATGTAAATGATGACGGCATTGGACTGCGGTTTCTTCACCGTCTTCCAACTGCGGTAACGACGGTCCGAACGAATCGGTACGATGATGGGATTATCCGGGTCATACATGCCGGCCATGAGCTGGCGGCGCAGGGCCGCTCGAAACGTTCGCTTGAAATGTCGCAGCGACTCGGGCCCGGTGGTTCGAATGCCGCTGTATCGATCCCGTTCACTGGTGATCTGATGTTTTCCCTTGGGCTCGATTCGAGGAAGCTGCAATTCATCGCCGAGAATATCGGCCAACTCGTCCAGCGAAACCTCGACTTCCAGAATGTGCTGCCCCGGTGAAGTCCCCCCCGGTCCCTGGTCACCTTCACCGTCCACCTGATCACCGGGTTTGCCTTCGCCGACGCCGACGCCGCCGTCGTTGTTGTCGCCGTAGCGGAAATGGGGCAGGTCGATTCCCCGTACGGGAATGCTGATGAGCTTTTCGCCTTCTTTGCCGAGAAGTTCACCGCGCGTGAGGAACTTTCGTAGATCGCCCCGGATCTTGCCTTTGACGATCTGGCGAAATCGCTGGTGATCTTTTTCAATCTTCAGGGCCATCTGCGACCTCAGCCATCATTTCCCTGACAATTATACGTTTCAGCAAAGCAGCATCGCCCGTAAGATGGGTTTGAGCTGCTTCGTGCTATTTTAGCGTCAGCGCTCGCTATGCTGAATATCGGACAGCGTACCGTCCTACTCAAGTAATGACAGAGCTTAACGGTCGGGGTGAGGATCGAGCAAGAAAACCGGCCACGGACGGATCGCGAACGAGGGTGCCGTGATGACGATTGAGGTTGTGGCCTTCGATGTTTACGGCACCCTGGCGCAATGGCCGCCGGATCGGGTCCAGCCCTTCGAGATTCAACAGCTGCTGGCGCGTTATGACATTTCCATCAGCTATCAGGCTTTCGAGGCCGCCCGACAGGCGGTGTTTTTTCTGGACGCCCAACAGCGCGAAATCCACGGCTACATCGATTTTCTTGCGCTCGTGTTCGACCGGATGGGCGCGCGGGTCACGCTCGACCTGATCGAATCGATCGCAGCCATGTATGAAACAAGGAACAATATGGAGGTGTATCCCGACGCGCTCACCGCGATCGAAACGGCCAAGTCATCGGGAAAAACCTGCTGCGCGTTCACGACGCTCCCCAAGTTCATGCTGGGTCGCGCGGCCGAGGTGTTGCTTCCGTCGCTGAATCATTATTTCGATCTCAGCGCTGTCGGTTTGGTCAAAGGCGATCGACGCTATTACGAACGCATTGGCGAAAAGCTTTCAACAGAGGCTCAGGCAATTCTCGCCGTCGGTGACGACCCGATCTGCGATTGCCGGATTCCATCGGGCGTCGGCTGGCGGGTTGTCCTGCTGGACCGTCTTGGCGAACATGGCGATCTCGACGCCGGTCAAAAAGGGACGATCTCGTCACTGTCGGCCTTGACGGACTATTATTGAATCGACGTCAGCGCAGATGGCTGTGTGATGCGCTACGCCAAAGGGAGCGTTGCCAAAGAGGGCGTTCCAGTCTCCAGGCTCGGGTGGTTGGCGAAAATGCGTGCACGGGCTGGTGAACGTACAAAATTCCGTGCTCGAAACCTGGGCAGGGCGGCCCAGGGCTTTGGGGGAGTGTGGTGTTCGAATGTGAAACGGTAGGCCAGACATCGGGCGTTTGCGCGTAAAGGAAGCCTGTCGCAAAACGACAGCCCAGCCGTGGCGCTCCAAGTCGGGCTAAATTTTACGACAGGCTTGCCATCGCGGCAGACCCACCTTCGCCTTTGTCCGTCCGTGAAGGCTCTACCGCCGGCGCTCTTCCAACCGCGCCATCAATGCCGTTCAGGTTTGATCCGTCTGGTCCACCACCCTTCTCGGATCGCGTCGGCCTTTGGACTTCTTGACCACCAAAGCGCCTGGCAACAAACCCCATGCCAAAAGTTCGCTGTTGGTCATCTCCTCGACCAGGCCCGTGGTGACGACCTTGAGGCCGCAATTGAAGACCAATTGCTCCACGCGACTCGCAATCATTCGTGATGCCGGCGGATCGAGTCGGTGCTCTGTCCGCAGGTACTGATCGATGCGACTTTTATTCCATTGCCGTTGAATAAACCGTCCATCTCGGCGACGGCGATGCGCGACTCTGAGCCAGCGTCGTTGTTGGGTGCGCAGTTGTGTATGTTGTTTGATCGCCATGCCTGCAGCGGTGTAACCTGTCTGGGTGAGGACAAGCTCCACGAGTTCGGCGAGGTGCTCGGACGGCACGGCCGCGTTCGGATGCGTCTTCTCAAGATACGCCTCGACCGCGCCGGCAAGTTCCTTAGGCGTTGTGGAGCTGCGGTCGGGGGGTTCACCGCTGGCGCGGAAGCCGTTTTGAACGCAATCGACTAACTTGGCGATAACAAATGGTTCAATCGAACCATCACGCTTCATGACGCGGATCGAGCCATCCATGGCAACCTGATCAATCTTCCTGTTGAAACAAATCCTGCTGTCCCGTGATCTCCTGTTGATCGCGTTCCAGAATGTCCTGCGCTTCCTGAATGAAGTCATCGACGAGCTGGAACTCGTGATAAAGACTGGCATACCGCAGATAGGCGACTTTGTCCAGTCTTCGCAGCCGGACGGAGACGGCCTGACCGAGATAGGAGCTTGGCACCTCCCGGTCAAACTTTTTAAAAACCTCCTCCTCGACTTCGTCGACCAGGTCTTCGAGTATCTCCATTCCAAGCGGCCTCTTCCAACACGCGCGTTGCACGCCGCCCAACAGCTTTTCCCTGGCATAGGGATCGCGGTTGCCGTCTTTTTTGACGACGAGAAGCTTGCTGGTCGTCTCGATGCGTTCATAGGTCGTGTAACGGCGATTGCATGCCAAACATTGACGCCGACGGCGGATTACGGCCCCGCCCTCGGTCGCACGCGAGTCGATGACCTTATCTTTCTGTTCTTTGCAATACGGACATCGCATCTCGTCGCCATTGTACAGCGTTGAGGCGCACCTGCAGCCCCAACATCTTGAGCTTTGAGGACGTTAAGGCCCTATAAAAGGTGTGTCAAGCGAAAAATAACTTGCGCGCTACTGATTCTGAAACAGCTGGATTACACTGCGTCGCCCGGGCTTTGGCGACGCTCGTTCCCGGCGAAGCTGTGAGTTGCGGGAATCGAACAAGGCTCAAACCGGGAATAAACTAACAAGGCGTAGGCAAGAACCGTGGGAAGAAGACTGATCGAACATCAACTCGATGATATCCGCCTCCTCGGCTATAGCGTGGCCGGCGAGGAAACCGTGGTGGCGGCACCGGAACTCAACGTCTGCTTCGACGTCGGGAAGGCACCGGCGGAAATCCTCTCAATCGACCACGTGCTACTCAGTCACGGGCACATGGACCACGCTGCCGGCCTCGCCTATTACTTCAGCCAACGCAACTTTGTCGGTAACGCTCCCGGCTGCGCGGTCGTGCCCGAGGCGCTGGTCGCGCCGATCAAGAACCTGCTCAAGGTCTGGGGCGATCTGGAAGGCCATGTCTCACCTGCTCGGATCGTCGGGTTGAAACCGGGCGATGACTTCGAAATCCGCCGTGGTCTCATTGCCAGGACTTTTGAGATCAACCACGGGGTTCCCGCGCTTGGGTTCTGTGTCGTGGATGTGAGGCGGAAGCTTAAGCCTGAGTTCGACACCAAGACCGGCCCCGAACTCGTCGAGCTAAAGAAGCAGGGGATCGAGATCGAATACAGCGTCGAAGTCCCGTTGATTGCTTTCTGTGGCGACACGGCCGAAGGAAGCTGGCTGGAGTTGGAGATGGTTCGCCGGGCGAAGGTCCTCATTCTGGAGTGCACGTTCTTCGAGGCCGAGCATATTCGTCGGGCCCGTCACGGTTATCATTTGCACGTTCGAGACGTTGCGCGAATCGTCAACACGCTGGAGAACGACCACATTGTCATCTCTCACGTCACCCGTCGGACGGGAATCCGAGAAGCCAAGCATGCTCTGGCCAAGGTTGTGAACGAATCGACTGCGTCGCGCATCACCTTCCTGATGGACGGCAGGCGTTCAAGGCCACATCAGCGCGAACAGCGTACACAGAAGTCTGCGCCATGAGCCGTGCGCGCCCCCGTTACCCTATAAACAGGAACGTCACGACCACGAAAACGGGAATCAGCACACAGGCGCTGAAGAGCATGTAGCCGAAGAAGCTCGGCATTTTCACGCCTTCGTGTTCGGCGATCGACTTGACCATGAAATTCGGTCCGTTTCCGATGTAGGTGTTGGCCCCCATGAAAACGGCGCCAAGACTGATGGCAATCAAATAGACTTCCGACACTCCTGTATCCGCGACGGTGGTGCCGACCACCGGCAATACCTTGGCTGTCTCGAAGAACACGACATAGGTCGGTGCGTTGTCCAGACAACTGCTGAGAATGCCTGTGGCCCAGAAGAATTTCACGGGCGAATTAATTCCAAGAGACGCGCCCTTGGCGTTGAGAATCTCGATCGGCACCTGCATGCAAATGAAGATCCCGATGAAGAGACATGCGACTTCCAGGATCGCCACGTAGTTGAAATTGTTCTCTTTGCGCAATCCCTTCGGTGTCAGGATCAAGGACAACACGACGAAAGCGGTTTGGACAAATTCACGGCAAAACGTGAACGGCTGCCAGCTCATACCGAGGAAGTCTTTGCCTGGTGCGAGGGTGCCGGTCGCGAAAACCACGCCGGCCAGAAACAGGAAATTGACCTTCCCGCTGATCGAGATCTTCTGGACCTGGGTCTCGTCCCGACGGATGTCCGTCAACGTCTCTTTCTTATAGGCGATGGTATCCCACACATAATAGATCACGAGGAGGACGACGATCGTGAAGGCCCAAGGCATCCATAGTCCGAGCGTCCAGAGAAACGGCACGCCTTTGAGATAGCCGAGGAACAGCGGCGGATCGCCAATGGGCAGCAGCGTGCCTCCGATATTGCTGACCACGAAGATAAAGAAGATCACGGTGTGCACGACGTGTTTCCGCTCGGAGTTCGTTTTGAGCAGCGGACGGATCAACAGCATCGAGGCACCGGTGGTGCCGATCAGGCTCGCAAGCAAGCCTCCGATCGCCAGAAACGCGACATTGGTCAGCGGATAGGCGGGAATGTCGCCCTTCACGCCAATCCCGCCGGAAATCACGTACAGACTGAACAGGAGCGAGATAAAAGGGATGTATTCCATCAGGGCATTGCCCAAGGCCCCAACGGAGGTCGACAGCCCCGAGTCAGTGACATGGTGGCCATCATGTTCATGAACATGCAGGGCATCGAAGGATTCAAACACATGGACAATGAACGGATCGTGAAGGCCCGTGCCGAAGTCGCGCGTCTGATAATAGGCCAGTGTTATCATGCCCAACACGATGGCAACGATCAGTTTGTTTCGGTTCTGGTGCCACCAGTGTTCGGTCTTCTTAATAAGTGGAAGAACCGCAATGCAGAGTAGCAGAACAGCGAAGGGTGTAACCCATATCAAGCCTGGGAGGTGAGCTGAGCCGTCGCCTTGAGTTGCTGCAGCGAGGATCATGTGCGAATTCCGAAAAAAAGTAACACTTTGCACCCGCGGGCCCGAGCGCGGGGTTTCCCTTACTTCATCGGCAATTCGAGGTATTCACTGGGGTTGTGCCTTCGGACTTTTACCGGAGAACCCGTATAAGCTGCAGGTCGTCGGAACAGGGGCTTGCCCTTTCCTAATCCAAGAGGGGACCTGCGTCAGGAAGAAAGGATCAAAAACCCATCCAAAGATCGGATTGTGGCCCCAGGTTCGCGGAACCTAAGATGATCCAAGTCCGTCGAGATTACCGGGCGCCGGCTGCAGGGCGGCCGTCGGCCCTTGGTCCGAAACTGAATGCCCGAGGCAGGCCGCCGCGACCGCGGCACGGTTCGACAGACCGGTCTTAACCAGAATGCGATGGACGTGGTCCTTGACGGTGGCGAGCGAGAGAAACAACCTGCCGGCGATCTGCTTGTTACTCAAGCCGTCGGCGATCAGGTCGGCAATTTCACGTTCTCGCTTTGATAGGCCTTCCAAACGCGGCGCCGGCTCAGCAGGCATCCGCAGAACAACCATGGGCTGGCCCAGCGACCTGGAGGCTTCGAAATCAATGGTGACACCGACATCAAGGCGAACGTCCTCAGCCATGCGCACGAGCTGGTCCACTGGAATCGAGGTCCCTTGCTGCCGGTGCATGGATGTAACGAGCTCCCGGAGGCGAATCAGTGTCTCGGCATCGAGTGAGGGGGGAACAGGCGGCATTCAAGCTTCCTTCATCAGAATGACTTCAAGGCGTTCAAATAGATGTTAACAGAAAGGGATGAATCCATGCCAGTGAAAGACGAAGATCGAAAGATCGTGGAGAAGCTGTTTCAAGCCATGCACGCCGGACCGAACGGCGCGGACCTGATGGAATCGCTTTTCGCGGAGGACGCAGAGATGATCGAACCGTTCAGTGGCCAACCGAGAAAACACCAGGGCAGAGATGCGATCATGGCTTTTTTCCGCGAGACCATGAAAAACCCGCCGCCGGAAATGAACGTCACCCTAGATCGGCTCGACATGGATCAAGATCGAATCCGAGCGGAATGGACCTGCACGTCGAGCGCCTTTCCGAAGCCGATGCGCGGCTATGATCTGTACCGCATCTCCGATGGAAAGATCCAGCATACCGAGGTCGTACTGACGGAAATGCCGCCTATGGAGGCCTAGGGCGGGTAAAAGTACTCAGGATGGGGGCGGCCTTCTGACACTTTTGCGACATTTCGGTTTCGCAACCATGATTTTTTGTGGCAGCGATCGTTGGGGCGACTCATAATTATGTTTCGATCCCAAGAACCTGCCGCAGGCGGGACACGTAACGGTCTTGTCATGCCAGAACATGATTATTTACTTAGAAAGGAGAACTCATGAAAAAGTCGAATCAACGTTTGCTCGGATCGGCACTTCGCCATCTGGTTGTGGCCGTCGCCCTTGTGGGCATCACCGCAGTGGTGACAAGCCAGGTCGTCTCGGAAGAAAAAGATCCCATGGGCAAACTTAAGGAGTTTGCAGGGATGGACATGGAGGCGATGGCGAAGATGTGGAAGGAGAAGAATGCTCCGGGTGAACATCATCGCCATCTTCAGGCCATGGTCGGCTACTGGAATGCCGAATGCAAAGCCACGTGGATGCCGGGTCAACCGGCACAAATCTCCAAAGGCACCATGAAGGTCACATCCCTCTACAACGGGCGTTTCATCAAAGAGGAGTACAAAGGCACGATGAACGGCGAACCTTTCGAAGGCGTCGGCTACATCGGCTACAACAACGCCTCGAAGACGTACACCAGCGCTTGGCTGGATAGCATGGCCACGGGGATCATGACGGAACAGGGCAATTGCGATCAGTCCGGGAAAGAGTTCACCTTCGGCGGTGAGCAAGTCTGCCCGATGGATGGCACCGACAAGAAAACGAAGTCGATTATTCGCATCATCAACAAAGACAAGTATGAGTTTGAGATGCACGGGCAGGGCCCCGACGGCAAGATGTTCAAGTCGCTTCACATCGTTTATACGAGGAAGTAGTCGCATCGACGGGATTTGAGCTTCGTTAAAATAAGAAGGACCCCGGGCAGGCTTGCCCGGGGCTTTCTTTTTTTGAACGCTCTGCCGAATCGGTTACTTCGACCCTGAGAACATCTTGCTGAGACTGCTAAGATCAAGTACGCGCACACCCTGGTCCATGCGGTTCTTTCGGTTAAAGACGGCGTCGCCCGTGTCTCGATCAACGAACTCAAACGTCATCCTGCCTTGTTCTTCGCCAATATTGAGAACGGCGGCCCATTCGACACCGGTCTCTTTGCGATAGCCGATTTCGATAGAATTTTTGGCGAGTTCTTCGGTGACCTCACTGTCGAGAGGCCATTCACTGAGATCGAAACCTTTTGCCGTCAAAACAAACAATCCGTCGCCTTGTTCTTCAATCGATACGTCGCTCGCTGATGATTCGATCCAGGAAATCACCGACTCAAGCTGTTCACGGGTCATACGGCCTGTGAACATGTTGCTGATCGCCTCCGTGACCTGAACCATTTCGTCATATTCCATTCCGAGCGAAGCCGCCGCGGATTCCAAGGCAAGTTGCTGTTGAGCCTGTCGCCGGGTGATGCGAGATTCAGAATCAGCGCCGCCCCCTCCATTTCCGGCGGAGAGATCGAGCTTGATCATCGGACCATCCTCGGGAACTTTTCCTGGAGGCGGCCGATCATCCATTTCGACGCCGACATGAAACATAAAGCTATTACGAGGTTGAGTCGCTTGCTCTTCCGTGGCCTTGCCGGTTTCGCGCACTTCCATTTTCGTGAAGAGGGAGCCTTGGCGGAGAAGGCCGTCCAATTCCAGCAGAAGACCGTCTTCGGCCAATGAGGCCAGCATTGCAAGAAAGGGCTCGTCCCGTTGCAATTGCTTGGGGATTTCGTGGGTTTGAATAAAAATCCACTCGTTTCCCTCGGTGGCTGCGAGGGCAAGTTCGAGATCGAGTCCCGGAGCTTTTGCAGCCGCATCGTCGCCGGCACTTCGAATATGCATCTCCAAATAGGCGCCTTCCTCCTCAATGTCTCCGGTGATCATCGATTGTTTTGAGGCGGTCGGCCCGTCACCTTCATGCAAAACAACCAGAAGCTCGCCGTCGACCCGATACCCGTCTTCCACGACGTTATCAAAGGTGATGGCGAAGGCCTGCTTCACCGAGTCGCGGAAGCTCTGAAAAATCGTGGCCGCCTCAACCCGGTTGTTGGCACCGGGACTGAGAAACGTGACCGACAGCGCGACAGATGCCGCCACGACAGAGCCGGCCCCCAAGAAAGCAAATAATCGATGTCTTTTCATTCGTTTAACTCCTTTTACAATCCGCGCGGTTGCGCCCGCCGCCGGCGGTCGTTTCCAGCGCGATTGTTGAAACACGGTGGGTTCTTTCGGCAAAGTTACTTTTTTCCCGATTTCAAAAAGGTTGCGATCCAGCAACTGGTCCCGATTGTCTTCATGCGTGGTCATGATCTTTAACCTCTACGCTTCCAAATCTTTCAGTGCGGTTCGCAATGTTTGCCGGGCGCGATACAGCCTTCCTTCAACCGCCCGTTCACTGACCCCCAGCCTTTCGGCCAGAAATCGATGTGATTGGTTGTGAAAGTAGTGGCCGATGATCAGTTCCTGCTCATCACTGGGCAGTTCCGTGACGGCGAGCAACAACTGGTCGCGAACCTCCTTTTTCTCCAGCAGGGCCGTGGGAAGTTCTTCGGTCACCAGACGATCGGACAGGTCCGCAGCAAGCGCTGGATCGGCGATCGGCACTTGAGCGGGCCGCCGCGACCGTTTGCGCCAATGTTCGCGAACCAGATTCTTCGCCACTCCGTGAAGCCAGAATTCAACCTCGCCGGGTGGGACGCCTGACGCGTGCTGTGACGCTTTCAGCCAGAGCTGTTGCATCCAATCGTCGGCCAGGTGCGAATCGTTTCCTGCCCGGACGACGAAATAGCGATACAGCCCTCGACGATTGCGATCGAACACCGTTTCCAGGCTCGAATCGTCCTCGGCGTCCGCTTCCAGGACGCGCGGCAAACTACTTCGAATGCATGACGTCGTCATCCGAGAGCTCCCAGGGGAATAACGTCGTCCCCTGCATGTCTATTCAAATGCGCGAGCTGCGGTTGGCCCACGAAAGAAAATCAGGGCCGGCGCAGAAGAAATTTAGACGCCCACCGCTTCCTTACGGGCGCGGCGCTAATCCGAGGAGCAGATCGCAGATGGCGGCGACGCCGAGCAGCAGGCTGATGCAGCCGTTGATGGTGAAGAAAGCCAGGTTGACCTTGGAGAGATCGTCCGGCCTGACCACCGATTGTTCGGCGGCGAAGAGAAGAGCGGTCGCGATCACGGCGCCCCAATAAAGCCAGCCGAACTCTGCCTCAATCCCCAACCAGATCAGCAGGGCCACGGTCACCGCATGGCAGATACGCGAGACAACCAGGGCGCGAGCGACGCCGATCTTTGCGGGAATTGAATAGAGTCCTTCGCGACGGTCCACCTGCATGTCCTGGCAGGCGTAGATGATGTCGAACCCGGCAATCCACAGGAGCACAATGCCGGTCAGCAAGAGGGCCGAGAGCCCGAGCGAACCCGGATGAATGGCGATCCATGCGGCCATCGGGGCGAATGCGATGGTGGCTCCGAGAATAAAATGGGTCAGCGCCGTGATTCGCTTGGCGTAGGAATAGGCGGCCAGCACGATCAGTGTGGGGCCCGCGAGATAGAGCGGCCAGGGGTTTTGACAGAACACCAGGAAGCCTGAGCAAGCAGCGAGAAACGCCGCCGCACTGACAACCAGGAATACGGAAGCCTGGGCGACGGAGATTCGGCCCGTTTGGATCGGGCGCCCGGCGGTTCGGGGATTTCGGGCATCGATCGCGGCGTCCGCGATTCGATTAAATGTCATCGCGAAACTGCGGGCCGCGACCATGCAGAGAATGATCAGGGCGAACTGGGTTCCGGTAGGCAGGCCGCCGTCGAGCCGGCGTCCGGCCAGGAACGTGGCGATCATCGCAAACGGCAGCGCAAAAACGGAGTGGGAGAATTTGATCATTTCCCCCCAGGTGCGGATTGTGGCTATGGACGCCATGGTTCCACCACTAGACGCGAAGGAGCCGACGATGTCAAAGCGGCCCATTGACTTATAATGCCGGTTAATGACGGCATCCGACGGACAGCATATCAGCCGCCTGGAGGCGGAACTGGAAGAGGCACGGCAGCAACAGAAGAAATCGGAGGCGGCACTGCACGCACTCGAACATGAGCTCCAACGATCGCATGAGGCGGCACGAGGGCTCCAAATCCGCGTCCATCAAAATGCGGACAGCCTGGCACAGTCTCAGGCCGAACTTCGACTGCGGATGAACGAGGTGCGTTACCGTTTGGGCGACGCTCTGGTACGCGCCTGCGACAGTCCGACGGATTTCCTGCTTACGCCGGCGCGACTGATACGCTTGTTTTTCGAGGGATTGCGAAAACGGCGTGAGAGAAAGCGAGCCGGATTAACCGCCCAAGAGCAGCATTCGAAATCCACCGGACCTGAAGCGAAGGCGTCACCAACACTCCTGAATGCAAATCCGCCTATGCCGTCTGCATCGCGTTCACCGAAGTCATCGGTGAAGGCTGCCGCCATCCTGGACGAATTCAGCCATGCGTGCTTTAACGATGAATGCCATCTGATCTCGATAACGCCGGAGCGATGGGAAGCCATCCTTCGTGAGCATCGCCCTGATTTTCTTTTCGTGGAATCGGCCGGCCAGCTTGAGGCACGGGGCTGGTGGACACCTTCACCGGACAATCCCCTCAAGGCCCTGACCGAATGGTGCAGTTCGCAGAGAATTCCGACGGTATTCTGGAACAAGGAAGACCCTCCCGGTTTCGAGCATTTTATCAAGCCGGCATCCTGCTTCGATATGGTTTTCACGACCGATGAGAATTGCATTCCTCGCTATCATCAGCAGCTGGGGCACGATCGTGTTTTCGCCCTTCCTTTTGCCGCTCAACCTTCCATTCACAATCCCATCGACTCGCAAGGCGGCCGAATCTCGGCTTTTTGCTTCGCCGGCAGTTACTATGCGGGCCAACACAAAGAGCGACAATCCGATGTCGATTCGCTTTTGACGCCGGCATTGGAAAGAGGGCTGCACATTTACGACCGAATGCACGGCCGATCACACGGCGACGCGTACCGCTTTCCTCCGGAATATGAACCCGTGATCCGAGGCGCGCTCAGCTACGACCAGATGATCGACGCATACAAACATTATGCGGTCTTTCTGAACGTCAATTCCGTAAAAGATTCACCGACGATGTTTTCTCGTCGCGTTTTTGAATTGCTCGCTTGCGGCACGCCGGTCCTCAGTACCTATGCGCGCGGCATTGAACAACTTCTTGGTCCCGAGTGTGTGACCATGGTGCGAAACCGCGAAGAGGCCGCGGACGAAATGGAGCGGCTGATGAAGGATGGCGCACTTCGGGAACGCCTTGCGGTCCTTGGTCAGCGACGCGTGTTCGCGGAGCACACTTATGAAAAACGACTCGATGTCATCATGGAGAAAATCGGCAGGCCGATCGAACGGCCCCCTCAAAACGTAAGCGTGATTGCCGTCGCATGTTGCCGCGACGATCTGACAAACACCCTTGCCAATCACCAACGTCAACGGTATCCCCATCGTGAACTCGTCTTGTTACTGAAGAACAAAATCTCGGGGGCGGAAGACGTTCTCGCCGACCTTGGTCCCAATGCTCGAATCCGTGTTTTCGAAGTCGGCAAATCAGATTCGATGGGAAGCTGCCTGAATTACGGCACGGAGCGGGCCGGTTACGAGTACATCACGTGGTTCGCCGGCAACGGTTATTATGCCGAGCACTATCTGACGGACCTGATGGCCGCGTTTCGATATTCCAGCGCCGACATCGTCGGCAAATGCACACACTACCGCTACATTCAGGATCAGAAGTGCCTGCTTATTCATCAACCCAACCGGGAACATCGGTTCGTGGAATCCCTATCGGGTTCCGCGATGATCGCCAAGCGAAGTGTCGTCGAGCGGGTCCGATTTCCAAAAGAGGACGGGGAAGCGCACTTCACGGAAACCTGCCGCAGGCAAGGTTTTCGATTGTATTCGACGGACCGCTTCAATCACATTCTGCCCACGGACGGCTCAAGCCAAGCCATGCGCGGTGCGCTCATCGTGGATTACACCGATGCACCTCTGGGGCATGTCGTGGTCTAAGATCGCCTTAGTGATATCTGAACGTGCGTGTTTTCCACGACGGGCGGATTCCGTCCTACTATACGTATTTCGCGAATTGTCCTTCACCCCGTGAGAAGATGGAAAATCCGAAGATCAGCATGAACAATGCAATCGATGTCACGTAGAACAACTGATTCGCCTGT
This sequence comes from Phycisphaerales bacterium, assembly GCA_022360095.1. Lineage (GTDB taxonomy): Bacteria > Planctomycetota > Phycisphaerae > UBA1845 > UTPLA1 > JAKSDK01. Next base: position 5,701 of record JAKSDK010001409.1, on the reverse strand, counting down.
GGCATCTGCCCTCGCAACAGACAGTCGCGGTAGGCTTCAAAGAAGCAGGCGATAGGATTGAGCATGTACAGCGCCTCGTTTCCCTTGGAAATGATCCCGCCTTCCGACTTCGCAACCTTATAAAAAACAGGGGACAGATAAAACCACAGCCGCATTGTCACGGAAACGATGTTGGCCGTATCCGCGAAAAACGCTCCCAGAAACGCGACGATGAATGCGAGCCCTAGGGTGAACATCAATTGCAGCAGAATCAGCAACGGGAACCAAAAGACGTGAAGGGTAAGGTGATCGGGTCCCACGACCAGCACAACGGCAAAGAGGACAAGCAACCCCCACAGGAAATCGGACAATCGCGAGAGGCAGATCGACAGTGGAAACACCGCCTTGGGAAAACTGATCTCATGAATCAGTCCGCGATTTGATCGAATGCAGCCGGTCGCCGCGGAGACGGAACCTTCAAAAAATCGCCAGGACAGGACGCCGCAAAGCAGGTAGATGATGAAATCGGCAATATTGATCTTGCCGCCGAATCGCGCCTGTCCAAAAAACATCCCGAATACAAGCAAATACACCAACATGAACAGCAGAGGATCCAACAGGCTCCATATGCGCCCCAGAAACTTGTCTCGATGGCCCGCCTTGAGATGGCTGGCGACGAGAAATCGAACCGTCTCCCGTCGGGCATACAATTGCCGGAATCGATCGATGAGTTCCGGGGTGCCGCCTTTGGCTCCCGGACTTTGAACGGCTGCGGACATGAACTATTCCTCACAAGTCGATTCGCGATTAGCATGGCCGATCGCTCGTACGAAACGCCGAATCATAAAACAATGAGAGTCAATGAGACGATGAAAGTCAATTCCTCCGCAAAGCCGACAGCCTCCTGAGACATTCTTGCGCTCCGAGGACATCGAGAGCCGTGTCCAAAGCTGCAAGCGGTGATTTGATTTATGGACTGGAATTCGCTCAAACAATCACTGTCGCCCCGGCAACGATTCAATCGTGACGTTCTCTGGAACCTCGGCAGTCTGGCGATCCTCGGGGTTGCGGGGATCGTCCTGAATTTCGTCATCGGGAAATACCTCGGCGAATCCGCCCTGGGTGTCTTCAACCAGGTCTATGCCATTTACATCGTTCTCTCACAATTGGCCGTGGGGGGCGTGCACACGTCGGTCCTGAAGCATGTCTCATACCATCAGGACAATCCTCAAAAGTGCTCCCATATCATGACGACGGCGCTCCTGCTTGCGTTCCTGCTTTCCTGTGCCGTTTGCGGTATCGCCTACCTTGGCAGCGATCTTACGGGAAACTTTCTCGACAGCCCGGGAGTGACGACCGGTCTTAGGCTGGCACTGCCCGGCTTGTTGTTTTTTTCGTTGAACAAGATTCTCCTAAACACCTTGAACGGCGCTCGAAACATGCGGGCCTTCGCGGTCTTTAGCGCACTCCGATTTATTCTGATTCTCCTGACGATCATCGCGCTGATCGTCCTGCGAAAACCGGCAGAGATTCTTCCGCTGGCCTTTTCCGTGGCGGAGGTCCTTCTGTTTGCCGGGCTGCTAACCTACGTGACCACTCGGCTCTTTGCCCTTCGACTGCCCGGGTCGATACGAGGCTGGCTTGGAGAGCATTTCTCCTTCGGGGTACGGGGAGTGCTTAGCGGAATTGTTTCGGACCTCAATACCCGAGTGGACGTTCTCATGTTGGGTTTCTTTCTGAATGACGACCGGGTCGGGGTTTACAGCATGGCGGCGATTTTGGCCGAGGGTTTCTTTATGCTGCCCGTGGTCATTCAGCGAAACGTCAATCCCATTCTCGGAAAGTGCTTTGCGGAAGAAGATACGGACCGGATTCAGATCGTGGCGCGAAAGATACGGCGGCTCCTTCACCCCGGCATGGCCCTGATCGGATTGGGCGCATGTCTGGCCTATCCTTTGCTGATGAGGCTGGCTTTTCCCGGCAAGGACTTCGTCGCCAGCTGGCCCGCTTTCTGCATCTTGATGGCAGGGGTCGTGGTTCTCTCCGGGTATGCACCGATGGGTGGAATTCTGTTTCAGGGCGGCCGGCCGGGCATGCAAACGGTCCTGATGGTGCTGGTCGTTCTGGGAAACGCCGCGATGAATGCCGTGCTGATTCCGATTTTTCAAATCAACGGTTCGGCGGCGGCCACGGGTTGTGCCTACGTGCTTCAAGCTATACTAATATTGGTTTTCGCCAGGAGGCTTTTTGGAGTGAAGCTATGGCGTTAGAGACGACAATCGGGAAACAAAGCTGATGTGCGGAATCTTCGGCATCGTTCTAGCCGAAAACTCTGGGATCACGCCGCAGGATTTCAAATCCACGGCGAGTGACTTGTTCAGGCTCTCCGAAGCCCGTGGGAAGGAGTCCGCAGGGTTGGCCATGCTCAACGGCGGGCCGATCTGTGTTTACAAGAGCGCCGCCTCGGCCTCCCGAATGATCCGAAACCCGGAATACAAGAAACTCCTGGACGACGTCCTGAACAGTTGCACCGATGATGCAAAGAAGATCACGCATCCTCTCGCCTTCATCGGGCATTCGCGATTGGTCACGAACGGCGCTCAGGAACAAAACGACAACAATCAGCCCATCATCGCCGCAGGCATGGTCGGTGTTCATAACGGCATCATCGTGAACGATGATGTTCTGTTCGATGAATTTCCCGATCTTGAGAGGCGGTACGAAGTCGACACCGAAGTTCTGCTTCGCCTCATTCGCCATTTCGTGCGCCGTGAAGCATCCTGGAGCAAGGCGATTCAGGCCGCCTTTGCCAGAATTCAGGGCAACGCATCCGTCGCCATTTTGTTCGAGGATCTCGACCGCCTGTTGCTGGCAACCAACAACGGTTCTCTTTATCACCTGAGTCCGCGGGGTTCCAACCTCCTAATCTTCGCTTCGGAGAGATACATCCTGCAAACCGCCGCTTCCAAGGGTCGTTTGCGCAACCTACTCGGTGACTTCAGAATCTCTCATGTCGAGCCGTGGCGTGCTCACCTGATCAAACTCAGCGATCTCAGTATCGAAAGTTTCTCATTGAATGATGAGGAATCGTCGCATCCTGAAATCGCGCCTTGCAATTCCTCACGTGAGATTAAGAATCTTTCCACGGACCAAAACGATCAGGGACAGGCCGTGTCCGCGTACAACCCGCTGATCCACACGTCTGACGACGATGAAGGTCTTCTTCATCAACATCAACACTATGTCAAACGATTGAGGCGATGCTCGCGGTGCATTCTTCCAGAAACGATGCCGAATATCGAATTCGACGAGGACGGCGTGTGTAATTATTGCAGGTCCTACGTGAAGACGGAACTCAAAGGGGAAGCGGCCCTCAAGGAACTGGTCGCGCCCTTTCGGAATAATCGGCAGGAGCCCGATTGTGTCGTGGCGCTGAGCGGCGGCCGTGACAGCAGCTATTGTCTTCACTACGTCAAGAACGTCCTCGAACTCACTCCCATCACGTATACCTACGACTGGGGAATGGTCACGGATATTGCCCGACGCAATGTTGCGCGTATGTGCGGTAAGCTCGGCGTCGAACACATCCTGGTTTCCGCCGACATCCGGTGGAAACGACGCAATATTGCGAAGAATGTCCGCGCATGGCTGAAACGACCTGCTCTCGGAATGATTCCATTGTTCATGGCCGGCGACAAACAGTATTTCTATTTTGCGAACAAGCTGCGCCGCCAAACCGGCATTCATCGTGTTCTTCTCGGCTCCAATCCGCTCGAGACGACGGGCTTCAAGCATGGTTTCGCAAACACCGCCTCGAATAACAGAGCCTTGGGAACCAAGGCGGGGTTAATCAAATACTACGGCACCCAGTTTCTGAAGAACCCGGCCTATCTCAACAGTACGATTCCGGACACGATCTTCGCATATTACGCTTACTATCTGATGCCGTGCCCGTACATCGACATCTATGAGTACAAGCTTTGGGAAGAAGAAGAAGTGAACTCCACGCTGATTAATGAATACGATTGGGAGGTCGCCAAGGACACGGTGACGACGTGGCGGATCGGGGACGGAACCGCCGCCTTTTACAACTATATCTATCACTGCATCGCCGGAATCAGCGAGATCGATACGTTTCGAAGCAATCAGATCCGCGAGGGCATGATCGATCGGGCCTCCGCCCTGGAGCTGGCGGAGCGCGAAAACCAGCCTCGTCACGAATCGATCAAATGGTATCTTGGCGTCATCGGCATGGGAGATGAGTTCAATCACGTCATCCGGACCATCAACGCCGCCCCCAAGCTCTACCGGACGGACAACTAATCTGTAAGATCATTTCATTGTATTCTCCGGACCCAAGTCATTTCGGTTTGAGCAGGACGTCTCATGTGCGGAATCAACGGATTTAACTGGCCGGACAACGAAGTGCTCCGGTCGATGTGTCGCGTCACGCACAATCGGGGCCCTGACGACCAGGGATATTACACAGACAATAGAGTTTCCCTCGGGCACAACAGGCTTTCGATCATCGATCTTTCGCCCAACGGACATCAGCCGATGTCCAATGAGGACGACAGCGTCTGGCTGATCTATAACGGAGAAATCTATAACTTCCAGGACATCCGGAGCGATCTTCTCGATCAAGGCCATTCCTTCAAAAGCAAAACCGATTCCGAGGTGATTCTTCACGCCTATGAGGAATATGGCGAGGAGTGTGTCCGTCGCTTCAACGGGATGTGGGCCTTCTGCATTTACGACCGAAACAAAAATCGATTGTTCCTGAGTCGCGATCGGTTCGGCATTAAGCCGCTGTATTACTTTGCGGATCGTGAGCGCTTCATCTTCTCTTCGATGATCTCGGCAATACGATGTCATTCGATCGACACCGGCCCCAACGACCGGGTCGTCATGGAATATCTTGCGTACAACTTGCTGGGGCACGGCGAGGAAACCTTCTTCGACAACATCATGTCGCTGCCGCCCGGCACGAATCTCATGTATGATCTCGACGGCCGGACCGTACAGCTCACCAAATGGCATTCCTTGAACGAGTCCGGGGAAGCGAGCGCCGAGCAAATTCGGACGGCGTTCACAACCAGCGTCAGGCGGCGCATGCTGTCCGACGTGCAGGTCGGCATTTCACAAAGCGGGGGCATGGATTCATCCGCGATCAGTTGTATTTTCGACAGCTTACATGACGGAACTTTTCCGACCTTCTCCTACGTCGCCCCGGGCGCCTCTGTCGATGAGAGTCGATACATCAAGGAATTGGGCAAGCTGATCAAGGCGGAACAGCGTTTTACGACGGTGGACAAGGATAGCTTTCTTCAAGAGATCGAGGATTTCACGCAGGCCATGGAGGAGCCTGTCAGCTCCGTCAGCGTTTTTGCCTCTTACCGCGTGATGAAACTCGCGAGAGAGCATGGAATCAAGGTCATCTTAAGCGGGCAGGGCGGTGACGAACTGTTCGGCGGCTATGTCTATTACTTCGGATACTTGTTTTATCAGCTCTTCCGGAACTTGAAATGGGGAAAGCTGCTGAACGAAATGTTTCTGTATCCCCGGCACTTCAAGAGCTTCTATCCGCACAAGCTGTTTTTCTTTTTGCTAAGTCCCGCATTCATGCGGCAGTTTGCCTGGAGGCGATGGACGAATCGTTGGATTAATCACGATTATCTTGAACAGCTGTCGCAGAATGGGGACGTACGATGGAAACGGATGA
>JAKSDK010000604.1 GCA_022360095.1 Phycisphaerales bacterium | reverse complement strand
TGGGAATAGCTGCAGCTATTATGGTGTGAAAATGGCAATTAGTATATACGTAATAGGACTACATGCTGTCCAATTTGGAAATAATTAGATGAAAAAAATTCCGAGGACAGCCAAATTGGACTCGGCTGTCAGAGGAACTTTTTGAATGCATGCAATTATTGCCAAATTAGACAAGAATGTAGTGCTCTTACGTCTTAATTATATAACTGGTTAGTTAATCCAGATTATTTAGCATGTCACAGACGCGAAATATTGTACACTCAAACAGTTTGTAGTTGAAACAAAGCACATTGCAAGATCGAAAAAAGGTTTATTCTTATGGTGTCATTCAACTTATTCTTTACAAATAAACAAACCTAGAACTAGTATATCTCTTTCGTACTTTGGCATTTTTGTTGCCAATTAAAATTTTCAGAGCTCCTTCAATGATCTGAATGATGCGGTGCTGCAGGTGAAAACCGCAATTTCGAGTACGAAGAAGACAAAGCAACAACACAAATACTACAAAACTATTGAACATTACATTACATTAACTGCAACAATACCAAAACTTTTGAAAGTAAACATTTCTTTCATTAACTCAAACGATTTCTGCAGACTTTGTCCGTTTCTTTTTGTAATGCCAACATCTAAACACAATTATCAGTGTTTTCTTATTTTTGTCCAAAGTTTCAGTGTTTGTACATTTTCAAGAATCCATGCGTTGATTGGTCATACATTTTTCCTTTTAAAATGGCCCAGACAAGAAGCCAAAACAAAACAGCATTCACAGCAACAAGATTAGCTAAGAGTGTTTGCCGATGAACTGCTGTCAGCCAACAAAACTTTTATTGGACAGTTTGCCTATTTGTAAAGGAAAGCCCTATCTGAAACTATCCAAATTAATCCTTAATTGGACAGTTCAAAAAAATTAAAGGATAATAGCTTTGCTGACAATATCAGATTAACTAACAGCTATATAATTATTAATAAGGAAAAATTAAAATTAATGTGAGCTGCTCAGTTTTTTTTGCACCCATGTTACTCTCAGTAATAAGTTGCTCCCCAAAAAGTTAACATCAAGTTTGTCTTAATGGCATCAATACTAAAAAACAAGAAAAGGTTTCGAGAATAATTTGATAAAATAATCAAACAAGGAAACACTTTGATCTTCTATCAAATTCTCCCAACTAATTCTTTAAGGAATGTTTAGAGATCAGTGTGGAGAAATTGGGTATGGATCTTGGGCTTAGGGTACACTGATATGGTACTGAGACCGAAAATTTTTTTGATTTAGAGTTAGTGATGAACACTGTAGTTAACTTTTGCTCGGCAGACAAGGTTTTCTTGTGAGGTGTAAAGAATGAGGCGTCTGAACAGAATATTAAATATTACTAATTTATATGTATATCTTAACAGCATCTGGAGCTGTCAGCGTGAAATCCTTCGCAGGACTGGTTTTTTCTTTCTTTGTGATTGCGTAAGTAGTTTAACTCCTTAAGTCCCCATAGTGACCAACATCAATTTTCTCCTGACAATATCCATAGATAAGTGAACAGCAAAGTCTATGTATGAGAACAAATAAAGTGATCACAAAGAGAAAAATCTTAAGATCTTTTATCAAATTCTCTCAAGTAATTCAGAAAGGAAATGTATGGAGATCAGTATGGAGGATTTTTATGTGGATACTGGGGCTTA
>JAKSDK010001710.1 GCA_022360095.1 Phycisphaerales bacterium | reverse complement strand
TTGCCCAGTCAGTCAGTCTGTCAGTCAGCCAGTCAGCCAGCCAGTCAGCCAGTCACTCAGTCTGTCAGCCAGCCAGTCAGTCTGTCAGTCAACCAGTCAGTGAGCCTGCCAGTCAGCCAGTCAGTCAGCAAGTCATCAGTCAGTCAGTCAATCAGTCAGTATACATTAGTCAGTCAGCAAAAGCCCTGTCACATTCAAATGACTTCCTGGCCTGTGTCAGCAAACATTTCCAGAACTAAATCATTTTCTAAAATTCACTACAGTAGGTAACCACTGAGAGTATTACCAATGAAGGTTCACATTAACCAACCTGGCAACTTGTGACCTCTTTCCTGTTGCCATGACATTCATCACTTCAGCTACATGTAAGTACTCCTCTACATTGTTGGAGCCACTTTAGAACACCTGAAGATCTGCCCAAACTCTGTTCAAGACAATTAATCTTTGGTATTCTCTTCTGCCTGACAATAGACAATAAGAAATTGAAGATTGAGAAAGCCTTTACACTTCCAAGGTATTTTTAAATACAGTTGAACCTCTCCACAATGCCCACCTTGGGGACAGAAGAAAGTGACTGTTGTTGAGATCTTTCATAATTATTTGTGCACCCCATAGCTGAGTATCAATTGGTTGACACCATCAGCTGATACTCTGGACATCGACATATCGGTCAAATATCAGTCAACATCGCAGCTGAGTATCAGTTGACACAACTGTACATGTATGTCAGTCTACATCACTCAGCCGCGTGTCGGTCAACATGTTAGCCGATATCTTGGCCACTAGCTGACCAAGAGTGGGAAGACATGTCAGCCAAGAGGTATCCAAAAAAATTATACAATGTCTGAGAGGTGGCCATTGTCAAGAGGTTTAAACAAGAGTGAATGACTAACCACTATTAAAAAAAGTAGATGTTGTAGAAAGGTGCCCATTGTAGAGAGTTGGCTGTTAGTATACTGTAGGTTGGACTATAATTATTATCATTTACATGATTAGGGACTTTA
>JAKSDK010001490.1 GCA_022360095.1 Phycisphaerales bacterium | reverse complement strand
CCTCACCCAGAGGGCTCTACAGCTCACTTTCCCAAGCTCCCATGTCCTGGCGCTTCAAAAGCGAATAGAACCCTTTGCGCCGGTAGACGGACGGCGGACGCTTATACTCGATGTTGAAAACGGGGCCCACGCCCTGGTAGCGATCCATTTCACCATACTGCTGGCATTGTTCGTTTTGGTAGAAATCGACGACGCCTTTGACCCTGGGGATCAGGTCCATCGAGTTTTTCAAAGAATACTTCAAGCCGCGCGCGTGTGCTTCGTTGGCGATGAATCGCACGTAGTCGGCAGCTGCGGCACGCGAGTTATCGAACCCGGTGGTGTGTTCATAGAGATCCGTGTTATCGACATCGACCCCGTGGAAACCCCGGCGTTTGGCCAAATCAAGGCGGGAACGGATAAGGCTGCGCACGGCGGAACTTCGAGTGTTTACCCAGCGTTCTCCGGGCCAGCCGGCGAGCGGGCGGCCGAGGTCTGAAGCCGGAAACCGACTGGAGTCCGGGCGCCACCTCTCGTATTGGCTCGAGAAGTAGGCGATGGGCCGCGATCCAGCCGCGCGAATTCTGGCGAGGTCCGCGTCGCTGACGTCAAAGAGATCCACCACGTGGTAGGTCCTGTTTCTTACCTGGATCGTCCCTTGGTATTGAATGCTCCATGTCGGAGTGCCTGATTGTCCCGGCGAACCCGAAACCGGAGTGCCCACCGTTTGACAACCGGTGAAAAACGAACATCCCGCCAGTGAGACGGCCAGTGACAAAAGAATTTTCATATGATGATTTGAGATGGAGTGACGGGCCGGAACATACCGCGAATCCCCGGCCCCGTTACTCTTTTCTGTTGGAATCGGAATTCCCCCGCCGGCAATCTCACCGCTCCGTAACCCGTAGACGCAGGTAAGCGGGAATAGCCTGGTCGCCTATATATTTAAGGACGACGCGCTCGGAGGATTCATTGAGGGAAGTCGTTTCCATCTGCCAAAGGCTGTTTCCTGCGGGACTCCAGACAATGAGGTTCAATGAAGTTTCGACCGAGAATGTCACGCCGGTGGCGGATTTCGAGCGGG
>JAKSDK010001676.1 GCA_022360095.1 Phycisphaerales bacterium | reverse complement strand
TAATGTACAAATTAACGGTCTGCTCAAGCCGATAGCCATACTGTAGCTTCAAATTAGACTTGCATTATAAAAATTGTTGAGGCTGGTATAGTTAGCACCGAGATGGCGCTTTGACAATATTCCAACTTTTTAATGATAGAAGACTATCACCTCAAGTTATGTCGCTTCAAAAACGATTTAAGGACGGCGCATCCGCAATGCAAGCTGGTTCTTCAGTCTATTATTGAGGGTCGAATTAGAATTTGGTAATGTTATAAGAGTGCCGAAAAAGTCAAAAACAAATCCAACGCACGTGGGCATGTATTGACTCCAGAAAGTGAGCACAGGAAACTCTGATGTAACAAAAGTGCTCTCACCCTATGTGAGCGAATGGATGAATGGATGAATGGATGCTCAAAGTTATTCCCAATTTCAACAATGAAATGGAAAGTGTTACTGATGACAGATCAATGAGTGGGCGAATGTGGTTCATATTAATTAAAGCAGCAGCATAAACGATAATATTGATAAAATGATGCATAGTAACATTTCTAAAGTGATTAGTTTGACGTGCTTCTCAACTGGGAACGCAAAAGTTTGTGTGTATAGGTAAGGTGCTGAGGTTCTCCAAGTCGCATTCCTAGCTGAGCGAGGGTGGCCTGGATGATCCCGCGCTCACCTAAAACACACCTTTGTTGAAGATATCTGAAAGAGCTTAATATTTCAAAGATATCCCTCTTGCGTTGTGTATGTATCAAAGGAAATTTGACCTATAGGTAAAAAGTTTTGTCGAGTTGTTTTGGCGCATGATTTTCTTCGCTTTTTGCACCTTCAAAATATACAACTGACAAAATTGACTTCAGTGCTAGCAAATTCTGCTAACCTTGTTTTTATAGAAAAAAGCTAAGGGTTTACCATAACAAATTCTTCTGAAATTTCTGCCTTTCTTTTGGCGCTGTTAAGATTAAGACCATTTAAAGTGTTATCTTTGCACAATGACCCGTTGCAAGCCAGAAAGACCTTTGAAAGAATATTCTTTAAGTGTTTCCTATACTCGGAGTGGAAGACGACATAAATTATTGGAGTCATTGCACTGTTTGTATACGCGAGAAGAGATCCACCAAACCAGAGAAACTCAGAAGGACAAAATATCGATCATGAAATTAGTAATTAATAATGCCACGTGCTGTGGAAGCCAACAGAAGGCAAACACCACCACCCTTACGATCAGCATTTTAGTGACTTAAACAGTCATGCGCTTGCGGCTATGGGAATTGCCGAACGACGAAGCCTGTGTCTTAACTTGTCGCCTACAGAGTCTAACACCAATGCTCAAGTAAAGTACAAAAATGACGATAAGTGGGCAAGAGTACAGAAGTGTAAAGAATGCTATCTGGAATACTTGATTGGCAACAGTGGTATCAATTGGGGACCACGCAATAGAACACTCCGACACCGTGATAATCTTCAACTTTGATGTGGAAGAAAAAACGGAATAGTGATGAGAAAGGAAAAGATCCAGATGCTGAACATAATTACCTTGTAAATTTTCAAGGTCATAAGACGGATTCCCTCAGGAAATTGAGTAATTTTAATTCTCAGTGGACAAAAACTTTGTACCAGAATAATTTAAGGAATATTGCATTCTTTTTTACATTTCTTTTAACCCTTTCGCCGCGGGCCAGAGCACATATGT
>JAKSDK010001656.1 GCA_022360095.1 Phycisphaerales bacterium | reverse complement strand
TTTACCGCATGTGATCAGATGTCAGAAGAACAGTACGCTTTACCCACACTAGTGAAGAAAACTGCCATCATTGGAGTGAGAAACATTTACGATTACCCTGAGGCTCTTTTAGAATTGCAAGAGACTTTTAAACGAAGTTTACATTTACCAAAAAAAGAAGACAAGGATGTCAATGAACCTTGTAACCCATTTAAATTTTTATCTATTTTATAAGTTCAAGGTTTTTAGCTTCGCTTTCTTTGGACCATATTTCTGCATCATATGATTATAATGGAAATCGTACATATGGAGTTTGGATAAGTCTAACACGGTAAAACCTGTGTAGATAGGCTTGTCGAGCTTTACAGAGGTACGTTTTGCTTACAATTGAATTCCTTCGTGTTCTTTGTAATCGCGGATATAGACGGCTTTTTGGTCTTCAGTCAAACAGTGTGCGGGCCATCCACTGGCTTCAGTTTTGTGTTTGAGCCACCTATTTACATAAGGTGCAAACAAACCAGTCTTTCTTTGGTTCTCTCCCCAGTGCCAGACTTTATGGATTTTCTGTATTTTGTACCCCTTTTCCACTGCTTTCTGCAATTCGGGAGTGCACCATGTACCATAATTTTGTAGCTTTTTTGGACAGCCATTTTCAATTCTTCGGTACACCAAGTACCCGTCATTTTCCTTTCCTCATCACTGTGTGGGCAAAGATTAGTTCTTTGATGCCATGGTTGTTGAATGGATCCAACAAGTAGTTCTGTCAAGTTTTTGCAATGCTTGTAAGGAACCAACTCTTCCCTCGGTAGAAGAGGCATTCGATCGTTCTGGTTTATCAATACCAATGACAGTGACACTGATTCCTGGATTCTGTTTTTCAAGCTTTTCCAATTCTGCATACAGCTTTAGACGTGCCAAGGCTGTCGTGAAACATGCAATAAAAATGTTGATTTTCCCGCTTCTTTGACAAGCATCTTCGTATTTGAGTGTACTGACTTCCATGACATCTTCATTAAAAATACGTACATCTTTAACAATGATGGAATCATCCTGCACAATTTTCTGCCA
>JAKSDK010001194.1 GCA_022360095.1 Phycisphaerales bacterium | reverse complement strand
GCAATAATTTGTAAAGAGGACAAAAGTATCCCCGATCCGTCTTTACATTTAATTTGCACAATACTTAAATCTAAGTACGAAAGTGCAACTTCGCAACCTAGATGAAAAGAGTTACGACTACCAATTCGAAAGAGACGCTCAGTGGACGTTATTAGTACCCGGGATATCAGGTCGGTTCGCCCGATAGCAGTTCGCCCTAGTCGATTCGCCCGCAGCGTATTTGTCGTTCTTTAAGCCTGAAAAAGGGAATAAGCAAGGAAAGACAGTCACCGCACATGTGGAAACCAAGGGTAACTAAAGCAACATCTCGAAAGGTATGTTCACCATGTTGTAGAGTGTTGTATGTCATTGGGCGAATCGACTAACGTCCTCGCGAACGCCGTTGGGTGTGTTAGTCTCTCTCTCTCATGGCTGGAGTTATTGTTACAAGCCACAGTAATCGGCGCCACGCGCGCTTTTGCGGTGAGCCTGCCAAGAATTAGCGAGCCTATTAAGTAAAAATATAAATATTAAGTAAATAAAGGTCAACAGGCTGCCAATGGATATTTATACGAATTCCTGAGACAATGAAACTACACATTAACCAAGTGTATTCCTGTTTGTAGATTTCACTCCGGCATCTCTTTTTTAACGTGAGTCATGAGTTCAGAAAGACTATACAAATCATTTTGACTTTCATGTTGCTTTTTTGAGCAAAATGTACTCTTATGTCTCTGAAGATATGCTGCTTGACTAAATGTCTTGTGACAGACATCACAGACAGTTGGCTTTTTATCTTCATCGTAACATTTCTCGCACGTGAAACGTTTGTCTACCAGCCGCTTTCTTTCTCGTCTATTAAGTTCTCTGTAACTGAAGCTTCTGCCACACTCATCGCATGTTACAATCGTCATCTCCTTTGCATGCGCATTCTGATGAGTCCTTAAAGTCGAAGCCTGACGAAAATTCTTACCGCACTGATCACATGTAAACGGTCTCTCTCCAGTATGCCTCCTTATATGAATCTGGAGAACCTCTAATCGACCAAAATTCCTTCCACAGTAGCTGCATTCAAACGGTCTGTCCCCAGCATGCGCTCTCTTATGCCTGTACAGAGCTGACGCTTGACTAAAACACTTCCCACACTCGTCACATTCAATACGTTCTTCTTCACCTGAATGAACTTTTAAATGTCTCCTCAGATTCG
>JAKSDK010000189.1 GCA_022360095.1 Phycisphaerales bacterium | reverse complement strand
TGTCCCCGTCGTCAGAACGACCGTCTGCCACCCAAAATCGAACCGCTTTCCGATTGAGCCTTTTTGCCGCCGGTTCCCTCCTATGCATGACAGGGTCCGCATTGGCTCAGGGCGATGCGGTCAAAATCTACGAAGAGTGGGTCAAGAGCTTTGAGACGGTCGGCTTTGAAGTCGAAAATGGCCCCCTGCAATATGACGATGGCGCCGACCGTTTGACGGTTCCGGATTTTTCCATGCGGCTGTCTGGCGAATTCGCACTCAATCAGAATGGAGCAGGTGAGGGCAGCGCCGGAAACGAAGCGAAGATCACTTACGAAACCACCCTGACCGGTGGCGAGGTCACTTTTGACGGGTTAAGCACCCAGGGAAACGAGATCAGCATCAAGCGCTTCGTGCTTTCTGACGATTCAAAGCTGGATGCCGATTTCTCCGTCGAAGGGGAAGGCAAGGGCCGGTTCTCAAGCACGATTGTCGGGGCCGTTACCGAAAACGCGCAATTTGTCATTCCCGGACCGGTGGCCGAAGATCCCAAGCATCAGGCGAGCCGCTGGTTGCCGCTTTTCAGAGAGCTTGTGAAGAACGGGTACGACCTGAGCAAAGTCGACAAGATGACCGCCGACTTTGAGTTTCCGATTGGCTCCGGGACTGGTGACGAAGCTGCATCGGGCACGATGGAAGTCACCAATTTGCGCGTCAGCGATTTCAAGGACGGCATTATCGGTGAATACAGCACCGACTCGGTGAAGCAGACCATCAGATTCAACGATGGCGGTGCCGACGGTCCTTACACGCAGGAAACGTCGGTTGGGAAAACCGTTTACAAAGGCTACGACATCGGCGCGCTGGTCAGGTTCTTCGATCCGCAGTCGCCGGTGCCTAGTGAACCAGAGGTTCTGCTGGAAAGCGCGCATGTTCAGGACTATGTGGTCAAAGATGCGCTGATGAGTTTCAACATTGACGAAATGACGTTCGGCAAGTTGACGGCGCTGAAGCCGGATGCCGATATTCTCGGATTTCTCGATAAGGCACTGGCAGGCGAAGAGATTGACGAAAAGCAGCTTTTCATCATGGTCTTCGATCTCTACAGAGCCTTCGGCAT
>JAKSDK010000712.1 GCA_022360095.1 Phycisphaerales bacterium | reverse complement strand
AATTAGAGCTCTAGAATAGAGTACTAAAGTGATGACGTCATAAAAATGAAATTTCTGAAATTATGGGATTTGTCAGCAGGATATTCTGAAAGAACAATGTCCAAGAGGCCTACTTGCCAAAAATGAGCATTTCGGGGCAAATTGTCTCGGAGATCGTAGCCCAGTTATGCTTAGAAAACTCCATACAAACCCTTCTAAATTTTTTGGGGGTCGACCCAAAAAAAATTTAGAAGGGTTTTACCTTTCTGGAAACTTTCCAGAGAAATGGCATCCAGTACACAGATTCATCTCCTTGCATTCACTGCAATGATATCGTGTTCCAACTATACAACCACCACAACCATCACACCAGACTCTGAAAAATAAAGAATTTTACCTTTCTTTTACATTGATGTTCACCAAATATTGAGCCAGCTATTCTATAAACTGTGGTTTAAGAATCAGTTGAGCCTGGGTTCGAATCCTGATGCCTTTTTTTTGATCGAGTTGGATTTGTCGTTGGGTTTCTTCCATGCTCCAAGAGTCGCTCTAAGAGGTTATCTCTCTCCTCAAATACCAACATGTTTAGACTTAATTCGATAAAAAATGTACTAGACAGGTATCCACTAAATATATAGATGTTCTGAGTTATTTATTATTATTTATTTACTTTTTTATATATTTTTGTTAGATTCTCAACTATTGCCACAGCTTTGGAGCGTCTTAAAAAAGGACGTGGACTATTTATCCAGAGATTACTCTGCACAGATTGTTTGGAAAAGACGCATTTTACTATACACGTCCTTAAGCGCATGCAAAGATGTGAATAACGTCTTCGCTTTTGTACAGAGATTCCAACCCTGTCAACTGAAAAAAGGGGGTTTGGAAAGCGGTATAGCTGCGCCCATGAGGGCCGAGGGCGCGAGCCACTAGGAGGTCCAGGGGCATGCTACCCCGGAAAAATTTTAAGATACGTTTCTCTAAGATGCCATTTCCTACATTTTGAGATCACAGTCAATGGAAAATACTGGCGTTTTTAACAGGCAGTGGAAGCTAATAAGGCCAATTGGTCCCTATGACATCAGTGCATTACCGAGCCCAAAGTTATCGCAGGCTCATGCTTGGATACCAAAATGGTATAAATGGCTGAGAAACCACAGAAAAACGGCAACGATTCGTGCTAAAAAAGACTAGTTAAACAAAGAATACATTATCTTTCTTTGGCTAGGAAGAGTTTCAAAAACCGGGTAAATATTAAGCGGAAACGGGAGCCTAGCCTCCTCTTCTCCCTCTGCATAGAACTAGGAACGAGGCAGAGTTGTTTACCTTAGATAAACAGTATCGTGAGTTTCTGAATGGCCATCAGGGTT
>JAKSDK010001025.1 GCA_022360095.1 Phycisphaerales bacterium | reverse complement strand
GATGCGATCCTAAAAAAAGCCAGACAGCCCCTTGAATGACTTGCCTGCATCGGGCGAACGCCGGTTCCGATAAATCTTAATTTAGGATCTGTAACTACTTTTCAGTAATGCAGCTAAGGAATATCGCCCGGAAGGCGTTCTTCTATGATTCCGAACGATCCGTCGGGACCCATGTTATATCTCAGACAAATACCAGATATGGCCACGGCATGCAAGTCATTGTAGGGCGGGTTCCACTCCGCCATCGCTGACTTGCGCGTGCATGGGTAAAAGCCCCGGTCAGGCATGCCTGACCGGGGCTTTGGCCATGCCAGCCTTCATTGAGATTTTTTGGCAAAATGTTGGTGAGGGAGAGGTGGGCGCACGACGCAGAGCCCGCGCCCAACAATAGAGTAACCGTAGCCGCTCCGACCGGTTTCCCGCTTCAACCCGATGCCCCCTTACCTTCGTGCACCCACCGCATCCTTACGGGCGCAACTCTGATCGAGCCAATGCAGCAGGGTTCGTGCTTCCACGCCGCGGAGGGAATCAAACGTCATCGTCGCGGCACAAAGACGGTCGCGCTCGCCGAGACCGATGGACCTCATGCCAAGCTGCCGAGCCGCAGACAAGCCGGCGGTAGAATCATCGACGACGACGCAGCGTTGCGGAACCATCCGAAGCGACGCGGCCGCCAAGGCGAACTGGTGAAGACCGTGTTTGCTGCGGGCGACGTCATTGCCGTCCATGATGACTTCGAATTCGTCCATGACTCCCACGCAACTCAGCACCGTCCGCGCGTTGCAACTGGCGGACGCGGCGGCCAGCTTGATGTCGAAGCGTCGCAGACCGTCCAAAAGACACGTGACACCCGGAAGGATGTCCTTTGGTTCAAGCCGATGCAGCGACTCCGCGTAATATCGATTTTTGCGATCCATCATCGCTTCGAACGCATCAGCCGGAACACTGCGACCGCCGAGGAGCTTCTCCAAAGAGGCCTTGCGTGACAGACCCCGGAGTTCATCCGAAAGGCCTTCCGCGAAAGGCAGTCCTTCCTCGTCCGCGACCCTCCGCCAGGCGGTGGCGTGCAAATCGGCGGTATCGGCGATGACGCCGTCGACGTCGAAGATGAAAGCGCCGATGCTCTCGAAGGTTCTCGGGGCTGCCCGGCGGGGTTTCGCATCGAAGCGCGAAAGACCCGGTCGATCGTCGTCAATGAAGATTTCCGGCCCAAGCGTTTCGGTGCCCTTGGTCATACTTTCCATATCGGCGTCCGAACTTGTGTCGATGCAATCCAATGCTCCATTCCCGAAACTTGACATCGTTCTGATCTGCGGCTCGACTTGGTGCCCATGGCCGATGGATCCGGACCAACCTCACGCTCGCAGATCGTCCAGCGACTCGCACTGATGACCGTCGCGACCCTGATTTACGTTCTTATGCCCATCTCTCAAGACGAGAAGCCGCGCCCGGTCGGCCATTTCTCCCAACTGGCCCGCGCATTTTTGGAGGGCCGATTATCGATCGATGCGGAGCGGGGACGGATCGGCGAACTCATCCCCGGCAAGGACCCGAATCGACTCTACTGTCCCTATCCGCCGCTGCCCGCGATCCTGCTGATGCCCTTCGTTCTGGTGACTCATGTCAAGGTTGAGTTGGCGTGCCGTCTCATCAGCGTTGTCAATGTCTGGCTAATTTACGCTTGTCTTCATCGGCTTCCGAAAAAATTCGGTCGGCCTGCACTGACTGAAAAAAGTCGTATCGTGCTGACGCTCTTTTTCGCTTTCGGAACGGTCGCTTGGCACAACGCGAAGATGGGAGGCGATTGGCATCTGGCCCATGCCGTAGCGATGTGTGCGATGCTTCTCGCCTTGTGCGAGTACACGCGGTCCAATCGAGCGCTGGTCATCGGCTGCTTTGTTGGGTTGGCGATGCTGTCACGACCGACGGCCGCCCTGACGGGTTTGTTCTTCGCCCTGCCGTTGTTGAAAAAAAACCAGCTAGCCGAAATCGCGAAGTTATCCATCGGTCCCGTCATTGCCCTCGTTCTGCTGGGCACGTATAACGCCGCGCGCTTCGGGACCGCGACGGACTTTGGCTACGAACGCATGTTGTTGCAAGGCGAAGGGCAGCGTCTGATGGCGGCGTACGGACAATTCGATCAGGCGTTTCTTCTTCGGAACGTCTTTTGGTTCTTTCTGGCACCGCCCTGGCTTCGGACAGACGGCGGTTTTCCCTGGCTGGGCTACGACCCGCATGGCCTGAGCCTGTTCCTCGCGTCGCCCGCATTGCTCTATGTCTTTGCCGCACTGCGGCGAGAATGGAAACAACCTGGTGTGAAGTCCGCCGCACTCTCGATCGTCGTCTGCCTCGTCCCGCTCCTGATGTATTTTAACACCGGGTATTGGCAATTCGGACATCGTTTCAGTATGGACTATCTGCCGATGCTGATCGTTCTGACCGTTGCAGGCACCGGACCGCGGCCAAGCCGTACGGCTTACGGACTCATCCTACTCTCTATCGGCGTGCAAACCTGGGGAGTCATGTTTGACAGCGTGGCCCCGTTACCATCGTGGCTGCCACCTTCGATCTAGCGTCGCTGTGACAACCACCTCAATTAGGTGGCATCCTCTTCCTCTTCGTCATGAACCACAGAGAGTTTCGAAGCAGACGCGTCCGGCTCCGCCGTGTCGGTTTCGCCGTCGTCAGAAACTTCCTTCGGACTCTCAGACGCGGTTTCTTCAGCAACGCTCTCTTCGGTCGAAGCGGCCTCGGCCTGAGGCTCGGATTTCTCCGCTTTCTCCGATGGGGCGCCACTCTTGAAAGCTTCGACCTGCGGCAAATCCTCCAAGGACGGAAGGCCGAAGGCCTCGAGGAAACGCTTGGTCGTGCCATACAGCATGGGGCGGCCGAGGTCTTCAGCCCGACCCACGATCTTGATCAAGTTCATCTCACGAAGACGGTTCATCATGTCGCCGGCCGCGACGCCTCGAATGGCCTCCACATCCGCCCGCGTACACGGCTGCTTGTAGGCCACAATGGCCAGCGTCTCCATCGCTGCCGGCGAGAGCTTGGTTTCCTGCCGGGCACGTAGAAGCTTCGTAAGCCAGGTGTTGTAGGCCGGCAACGTCAGAATCTGGTAACCCCCGGCGATTTGCTCAATGCGGAAGGAAAACTGAAGCTCCTCGTACTGGCGGTTGAGGGTCTCGATGTGTTTCTTCACGTCACGGGCCGTACCGACATCGAGAATCATGGCAATCTTGCTGGCGGACACGGGGGTATCGGCAGCCAGCAGAATCGCCTCGACCACACGGAGCGGCTGAATCTCGATCGGCTCATCAGCCTGTTCCGCCACACCGTCCACACCCTGCTCCTCCGCCTCGGTTTCGGAGGACGGGTCCGCACGATGCTCTTCATCCGACTGCGGAACGGGATCGAGATTCTGCTGTTCGTCCTGATCGGTCATGGAATCCATTGTGGTGGAAGCGCCATCCATGGCAAGGGTCTCCTGGGTTGGGTTTAAGCCGAGATTCTAACCACTCTACGAATGATTGTTCAAGATCGTTTGGCTCGGACCTGGATAACCGGCCTCAATCAACCGCTTCCCGAAGTCTGTTGCTTCTTCTTGAGAAGCGAATCCAGCATCTGCCGGGCCGTCGCATGGTCGGGCTCGATTTCCAGAGCCCTACGGATTGCCTTGATGCCCTCGGCGATGTTGCCGATCGAAGCCAACGCGGCACCCAGGTTACACAATGCCGTGACGTTTCGTGGATCGGTCTCCAGGGCCTTGCGGTATTGAGCGACGGCCTCGTCGGTTTGGTTCAATTGTCTCAGCAAGTTGCCAAGGTTGATGTGCGATTCAACGTGGGCCGGATCGTTCTCCAACGACGCACGGTAAGCTTGCATCGCTTCTTCGAGACGACCCATTGCGCTGAGGGCGTTACCAAGGTTATAGTGAGCCCGGGCGTGATTGGGTTCCGTTCGCAGAGCCGTTCGATACTCCCCGATCGCCTCGTCGAGTTGACCTTTCCGGGAAAGCATCACCCCCAGGTTGACATGCGCCTCAACGTAGGTCGGATCGATTCGCAACGCTTCACGGTACGCCTGGATGGCACCGTCAATCAATTTCTGCGCGGCCAGCTGATTGCCCCGTTCGCACGCCGTGACGGCAGCCGGCTCGACGGGCCGAACCCTGCCTTGTTTGGCCAGTGTGAACTTCAGGTTCTCCCGAGCGCCTGCGAAATTCGGCTTCAGTCGAAGCGCCTCGTTAAATTGGGCGATGGCCTGCTCGTACTTCCCCTGATTCGACAGAGCCACACCCCAATTGTTGCGTAAATCCGCACGATTGGGTCTGAGCCGAACGGCATCCTTGAAGATCATCGCGGCCTGGGCAAAGGCCTCCTGTTCGAGCAACACGTCGCCCAGACTGTTATGCACACGGACATCATCCGGGCTGATTTGCAACACCGATGCCCAATAGGCGAGCGCTTCGTCGAACCTTTCCTGCTTTGCGAGCGTCAGCGCCAGGTCGCGCCGCGGTTGCGAAAGTCTCGGATTGAGACGGACAGCTTCTTCCAAATGTCCAATCGCGTCGCCCACCTTTCCCATTCTTAGCAACGCGTTTCCGTAATTCGCATGAGCATCCGCGTATCGGGGGTTGCTCTCGATCGCACGTTGATAACAGGTGACGGCTTCGTCGAGTTTTCCCTGTTGCTGAAGCAGGCCGCCCAGGTTGTTGAGCGCAGCCGGCATATCGGGCCGAATTCGAAGGGCCTCCCGATAGGCCGCGACGGCCTGCGCCGGACGTCGCTGTTCAAAAAATGCCACACCCAAGTTGAAATGAGCTTCCACAAAATCCGGAGCCAGGCGTATGGCTTCATTAAAATGATGAACCGCACGATCGAAGCCTTCCTGCTGCACAAAATGGCGGCCCAATCCGAGATGCGCGCGTGGATTGTGAGGGCGAACCGCCAACACGTTTCGCCACATCCCACCCACGTCGTGATAGTCACGGTTCCTCTGAATCGTTCTGTAGCCGAGGAGTCCGACGGCGGCACCGGCCAGGGTGACACTGACGAGGCGCTCCGAAGACAGAGAAACGGACAACCGAGTCATGATTTGCGTGAGAAGATGCCAGCTTGACACAACCACAAGCACAACGACTGCAGCCAACGGCAAATACATGCGGTGCTCGAAGGCGATGTCTTGAATGGGGACAAAACTCGACGTTGGCGACAAGACCAAAAAGAAACATGCCCCAAGAAAACCGAAAGCCGGTCGTCGAAAAAACGCCCAGAGCACGGCCATCAACGAAATAAGAATCGCGATCAAGGGAAACACGATGGCCTCCGCAGTCCGCGCCACCGGCCAAAGATAATCCAGACATAACGGATGCGGCCAAATCGAAAGCCGAAGGTAATGAAGAATGACTCCCGGTTGTGTGAGCGCATATTCGACAGGCGTGACGCTCTGAACACCCAGGCCGACCGTTCTCGTGCCTGGGACGGGATTCAGAACACCGCCGACGACCCCGGTGCCGACCAGGACAAGCCAAGTCGCACATAAGGCGAGATAAAGATCCCATCTTCGCCGAAATGCATTCATAAACGTGCCGCCGAGGAACGTTCGGTCGTACAACAACACGGCCACGGGCGCCGTCACCATCACCGCTTTGCAGCCCATGCCGAGCGCGCAGGACACCACGGCCCCGACGTACCAATGCCGACGATAGGCCGATGTCTCCGTGCCTCGAATGACACAATACAAGGTGCACAGATAAAACAGTCCCATCATCGACTCACAACGCTGGATGATGTAGGTCACACTTTGAGTCTGGAGGGGATGAACGACCCAAATCATCGAACAGACCAGCGCAAGCTGGGTCGCAGCCCCTGCATAACGATCCTGAAAACGGTCGCAAAGCAACGTTCGGCGAATGATGCCGAACAAAACAAGGCCGGATAAGACGTGGATCATCAGGTTGACGGCGTGATAGCCCCGAACGTCACCCGCCCCCACAGCATGGTTCACCGCGAAAGACAGGTAGGCGATGGGACGACTGCCCGAGAGGATTTCGCTGAGTCGAGAGAGGTCTTTGATTCGTGTGCTCTCGATGATGCGATAGTCATCGAAAATAAACTGACCGTCGAAGCTGTTGAGATAGACCACCAGCCCCACCGCCGCTACGACGACGGCGGGCCAGATGCGCCGGCCTTCCGCAACGTTCGGATGAACTCTACGACCCTTTTTCAATGCCGTATTTCTTGACGCGATATCGCAGATTATCACGGCTGATCCCCAGACTCCGGGCGGCCTTGGATTGGTTCCAGCCGTTTTCACGCAGGGCTTTGATAATCATGGCCTTTTCGTAGCCCCACAGGGAGGATTCGGACTTCGTGGTTTCCTGCAAAGCCTGTTCGCCGACGATTTCCTTGGGAAGATGCTCGGCCGTAATCGTTTCGCCGTCCGCCAACAAAACGGAACGCTCAATGATGTTCTGGAGCTCACGGATGTTGCCGGGCCATTGGTACGTAGCGAGCAGCGCCATGGCTTCGTCACTGATGGTCGGTTTCGGACAACCGAGTTCGGTGGCTGAGATGTTGACGAACTGCTCGACAAGCAGAGGAATATCTTCGCGGCGCTGCCGTAACGGCGGCAGGTGCACGGGAAAAACATTCAGGCGATAGTACAGGTCTTCGCGAAAATCGCCCTTCTCCATCGCGTCCCGAAGGTCACGGTTCGTGGCCGCGATAATACGAACATCCGTGGAGATGGTCCGCGTGCCGCCGACCCTGACATACTCTTTTTCCTGCAACACGCGCAACAATTTGACCTGCGTGCTCTGAGAAATATCCCCGATCTCGTCGAGGAACAACGAGCCTCCGTCCGCCATTTCGAAGCGACCCATCTTGTCCGCATGAGCACCGGTAAACGCGCCCTTTTCATGCCCGAACAATTCGCTTTCCAACAAAGTCTCGGGGAGCGCGGCACAATTGATCGCGATAAAGGCCTTGTCACTTCGCGGACTCGCCGCGTGAATCTGCCGCGCGGTAAGTTCCTTCCCGGTACCGGTCTCACCAAGCAGCAGCACCGTCGCATTGCTGCCGGCCACACGGTTCACCATATCCGTGACCTGACGTAGCGCTGCGGAGTTTCCGATGATCGGCGTTTGAACACGTAGCGTTTCACGCAGACCGCGATTCTCACGAACGACCGTTTCGTGTTGTGCCGCGTTGTGAGCACCGCTGGCGGCCAGGTTCGCAAAAATTTGCAGCAGCGTCAGATCGTCCGTGTCATAGGGGGCACCCCCAATTTTGTTCAGAATCTCGACGACACCAATGACCTCGTCTTTCCAAATCAAAGGCGCGGCCATAAGGCCCCTTGTCTGGAAACTGCTTTTGGCGTCAATGCCGCGGAAGAAAGCGTTGCTACGATCGACGTCCTGCACAATGACGGCTTTGCCGGAGGCGGCCACCTGCCCGGCGATTCCCAGCTTTGCATCAAATTCCTCGCCGATCAGGGCCGGCCCCCGATCACCGACCGCGGCTCGAAACACCAGGGTGGTCCGCCGCTTGTCGAGCATGAGCACGCTGGAGGCCTCGGACCGGAGCACCGAGGCCGCGGTCTGGGCGATGGCCTGAAGCACATCGTCCAGATTCAGGGACGCATTGATGGCTGCCGACGCCTCGACCAGAGCGGAGACCGTTCGGGGAGGCAATCCGCGATAAGATTGGTTGACTGTAACGTTCATTTGGACAATGGGCTTAGGCTCAGCAGACTACCCAAACGGCATTTTCCGAAAAGGCTGGAAGGCGAATTCCCCAACTAAGGTCCCAGAATCTGATCCAACTGGGGAATATTCTCCGCTGGCCACCCAAAAATGTAAAGCGATCGTACATTTGCAACAATAATTTTGACCGACTGGGGTGTCAAGGGTAGATTGCCCCACACGTCGATCATCGTGAACATGAAAAAGCCGAAAACCACTGAACAGACGACCCCTAACCACCGTACTAACCACAGTTTCGACGTGAATAAGGGACGAGATGGAGTGGGGATCAGGTCTGATGAGCAGCTACTCGGGGAGTTCCTTGCCGGCAACGAGGCCTCCTTCACTGTTCTGGTTCAACGGTACAGCTCGGCGTTGTTCCAATTCGTCGCCAGATTCGTTCGCAATACGGCCGGTGCCGAGGACGTCGTCCAGGAAACGTTCGTCCAGGTCCATCAGTCCGCGTCCGGCTTCGACAGAAACCGTCGTTTTCGGCCCTGGTTATTTACGATCGCGGCAAACAAGGCGCGCGATCAGCTTCGGGGACGTGTACGGAAGCGAGAAGTTTCGCTCTCCGTTCCGCAAGGCGCATCCGATGACGAAGAATCCGTCAGCTACCTCGACTTCTTTTCGGACGATTCGAATTCGCCGAGCGATATTCTGGAGACTGATGAACAACAGGCCCTTGTCAGAAAAATTGTCTCACAAATGCCCGATCATTTGCGGGAAGTGCTCGTATTAGGATACTACCAGCGGTTTCCTTATAAGGAAATCGCCGAAGTGCTGTCGATTCCTCTGGGGACGGTCAAGAGTCGGCTTCATGCAGCCGTTTCACATTTTGCGGCCGCCTACGAGAAGGAACTCGACGGTTGAGGAAACATGCGGGAAAGAGCAACGGTTATTTCGAGGATTTGCGTTAGATTGTTATGGAACAGCAGAGATTTGATCCAGAGTTAAGCGGAGATTTGCTGGGCTACCACCTGGGTTTGGCGGACCGCGAAACCTGCGCCCGCGTCGAAGCCGCTTTTGATACACCGGAGGCCCTACAGGCCGCCTGCGATCGGCTGCAGCGTCGGTTGGCGCCTTTGGATACGGACGCGGTCGAATTGCCACAGGATCTCAACCGGCGAATTCTCGACCGGGTCGAGGCGGAAACGAACACTCGGACATTGCCGTTGTCGAAAGCCGCCGCGATGTCCGACCCTGCCGACGCGGAAAGCGCGACCGGGAATCCGTCGATTTCCCTAAGGGAGCTCTCGGGGCTCGCCGCGGCCGTCTTGATTTTTGTCGGCATCTTTATTCCAGGCTACCAACATGCCAAACTGGAGGCTCAAAAGGCCGCCTGTGTCAACAATCTCCGAATCCTGGGCAACGGTCACATCGCCTATGGCGAAATGAACGCAAGCCAATGGCCCTATGCCGGCAACACACCGAAGGACATCCCCTGGGACCGCTCCGAAGCGAGGAATTCTCGTCATTCGTATTTGATGATCACGGAGAAATTCGTGCCTGTTTCGAATTATGTCTGTCAGGGAAGCGAAGGTGATCGCATTCTGGACGTCGAGAATCCACAGGATTATTCCGGTTTCCCCGATCCCCGAAATTGCAGCTATTCCATGACCTTTCTCACAGGACCTTGGAATCAGCAGAAGCTCGCTCCCGACGAGCCGATCGTCTCGGACATGACACCGCTCGTCGATGAAAACCGTAAACTCATCCTTCAAGGCCGGGTGATGCTTAATTCTCGAAGTCATGGCCGGCCGGGAGGACAATCCGTGCTCAATGCCGACAACAGTGCCAGCCATTACAATTCGCCGAAGGTCGGCCTGGAAAACGATGATATCTATCGCCTGATCGGAGTTGACGAGTATAATGGCCTTGAACGGCCTCGGCTTCGTAGTGACGCGTTTCTCATTCCCTAAACACAGCGTCTTTTCACTTGTCGGCGACGAGCATGAGCCATCCCTGGGATCGAATCGAGCTTCAACAGGGTGACATTACCAAGCTTAATTGTGATGCCATCGTCAACGCCGCCAATTCGTCCCTGCTCGGCGGCGGAGGGGTCGACGGCGCCATTCATCGCGTGGCCGGTCCGGATTTGCTGGAGGAATGTCGCACGCTCGGTGGCTGCGCAACCGGAGAGGCCAAACTTACGCGAGGATACAAACTCCCCTGTCGGTGGATCGTCCACACCGTCGGACCGGTTTACAAAGACGGTAAGCGGGGTGAGCCGGAACACTTGAAGTCCTGTTATCAGTCTTCACTGAACCTCGCCGTCGAAAACAAGATCCGCTCGCTGGCCTTCCCCGCAATCAGCTGCGGCGTGTATGGCTACCCCATTGAGGATGCCGCCCGAATCGCGCTTTCGACCACGGCAGCCTTTCTCGCGGACCACGAAGAGGTCGATCTCGTCATTTTCGTCCTCTTTGGCGCAGCGGACATGGCCACCTATCTTGGCGTGCGCGACGAACTGACCGCCGGGTCCTAATCCGGCCCCTTATCAAGTCAGCCTAAAAAATTCCGGCCGATTCGATATACTCACCGGCCCCATGAGCAAAAAATCATCACGAGCCACGAAAACCATTCTCACGATCGCCGTGTTGGTGGTCGGCATCGTGACGCTCGCCATCGCCGCATACCGAGCGCGACATGATCAATCGTCGACCAGCGACTTCGATGACTTCTGGCTCACCGGACGCCATTTTTTGAATACCGGTGAGATGACCGAAGATTACGGTGTTCACAATTACCTCCCTTTTTTCCTGCTGTTTTTTGCCCCGTTCTCCGTGCTGCCGCTCAAAGTATCGAGCGTCGTATTCAACCTGATCGCGCTCACGGGTTTCGCCTTTAGCGTTCGAGTCACTGATGGCCTGCTGGCGGAGAGCAATCACCCGAATTCTTCCGCGCCGAACTCCTTTCTTCGCAGGGCGGCTCCGGTTCTGATGTGCAGCGCCTACGTCATCGGAACCGTCATCATGGGGCAAATGGCGCTCATGACGCTGGCGATGCTTGTGTTCGCTTGGCGCTGTGCGGAGAAAAAACAAGACCTGACAGCCGGGTTCTGGCTCGCTCTCGCGATTTCAACCAAGGTCTATCCGGCCACGCTCGTGCCGTTCTTTTTTTTAAAACGCAAATGGCGGCTACTTGCCGGCACGCTGGTTTCATCCGTACTCATGAATGTCGTCGCCGTCGGACTCGCTTTTGGCTCTCAAGAAACGAAAAGGCTCTACGGCGAATTCTGGACGCGGAGCGTCCAGGGGCAGAGCGGCTTAAGACTCGCCGTCATCAAATCCGACAAGATGAGCTACACAAATCAGTCGTCTTCGCTTTTGGCTCGACGCTACACGTGTCCGACCGACAGCGGCGTTGACACCTCGCCGGGACGACCGCGACATATCAACATCGTGAACTGGGACGATTCGCTGGTCGGTTTCGGATCAATACGATTCACTCGGAGCCAGTGGCTGCTCCTCGCGTACTACGCGGTCATCCTCGGACCGACATTGTGGATTTGTCGCCATTCCTGGGAAACATGCCCCAGATTGAGATTGCAGTGTGAATTCGCGGCCTTTATTCTGCTTGCCTTACTTCTCTCACCCATTGTCTGGAGCTTTTACTACACTCTTTGCTACTTTCCTTTGGCACTGCTCAATTGGAAGGGTCTGACGCAATGGAGACAAGGCAAACGCCTGACAAGTACGCTCGTGATCGCGGTTTTCTGGTGGCTGGGACTTGTCGCGATTGCGGTTCCACTCATTCGAATGGGCGGATATCACTGGGCCTGCTGCCTGGCATTGTTCGCGCTTATGCTTGCTTATGCCGTCCGTCATCCCCCTCGGAACACCGGTGAACCCAAAAGCACGGAGATGAAAAACGGCGAGCCGTCCAAAACGTGAACCGTGAGAATCACGCCTTCAAGTCCTTCAGCCATTCCTTTTGCTCCGCATTCAAGGCGCGGCCGGCTTCGAGCTTTTCGAGCAGCGTCTTGAGCTCGGACCTCCATGCCCGACGGTCAGTCTTGGCAGCGGAATCGTTCGAGCCGGTCGCATCCAGCAGTTGCTTGAGTGTTTCCGCTTTGATCGCATATTGGTTAATCATATGAATCTGCTCAGGCCAATCATCGCAGCGTTCCAGCGCTTTTCGAAGCATCGCAACGGCCTTGTCGGGCTCTTTCTTGGCCGAGTGCAAGCGAGCCAAGTCCTGGAAAATCTCGATCCTGATAAAAGGGTCCTGCGACTTGCTCTCCTCGAAGATTCGTTGGGCCTCTTCCAGGAAAAACTGAGCCATGACCAACTGCTCTTGCAACGTGTTGATCCTTCCCTGGCGCGTCATCGCACGGGCGGTCACCGGGTGCTTCGGCCCCAGATAGGATTCACAAATCTTCACAACCTCCTGGCAGTTTCTCTCCGCGGAATCAAGCTCACCGAGCTTCTCATGAACCCTCGCCAAATTTGAAAGAGGAATGACCAGACGGAAAAGACTCTTCTGATCCTGATTCACGAACTTACGAATACGAACGATGTTGTCCGCCAAATTCTTCTTGGCATCCTGAAGACGTCCTGCCTGGATATAGAGCGACCCCAGTCCGACCGCTCGCAAGGCAAACGTAAGATTATCATTGGCCCCGCGAAGTTGATCGTCCCATTCAACGATCTTCTCACGAAACTTTATGGCCGTCTCGAACAGGCGATGCTGCTCGCACGAAACAGCCGAGTTTTGGAGAATATTGATCGCCACCTGCTGCTGACCGGCGGTAAAAAGAGACTGAGTTTTTTCCGCAACTTGCGATAAAGCCTGGATGCCGTCATCGACCCGACCTGCGGCCAAATAGACGGCGCCGAGCCTGGCCATTCGACCGACGGTTTCGGGCGTGTCCTCTCCCGCCTGCTTCCGGTCGAGGGCAACCATCTCTTCGTACAACTTGACCGCGTCCTCATTCTTGTTGCGAATCTGATAGACCCGGGCAAGGTTACCCTTTTCCATATAGCAATAGGGGTGCTTCGCTCCCAAGCTTTTCTCGAAGATCGCCAGCGCCTTCTTTCGCATCGGAACGACCTTTTCATCTTCTCCCAACTGCTCATAAATCCAGCCTAAGTTGCTATAGGAAACGCCCGTGTCCTTATCGTCAGGTCCAAGAAGTTGTTTTCGGATGGCAAGGGCGCGCAGCTTATTCGCTTTGGCCTCCTTGGCTTTTTCTCTTCCGAACGGAGCCTGAACGGTCCCGAGGTTGTCCAGGGACTCGGCCAATTCACGGTTTTCGCCGAAGGTCTCGAGCAAAATGTTCACCGCCCGGTCCAAGGCTTCAACGGCTCCCAGTGCCTTGTCTCGATCCGGCGACCCCTGAGTGGCTTGATAGAACCAGAGCCAGCCCAGTCGATCGAGAACCAAAGCGGTCTGAGGATGTTTCTGTCCGTAGGCTGTTTCCGTAATGCGCAATGCACGCGTCAATGCCTGTTCGGCTTTATCGTACAAATTGATATCAACTTGCACCTTGCCCAGCATCAGAAGCGCGGCACCGGTTTCAACATGGTCTTTGGGCAACGTGGACTCCAGCAATGAAACGGCCTTTTGTGCGGCGTCTTGAGCAGCCCGAAAGTCTCCACCATCGTGGATCGCCTGCGCCGACGACAGTTGCTTATCCGCTTCAGCCAGCTTTTGTTGCTTGTCGGGACCTAATTGGCGCCACTGATTCATGGTCTCCGTCAAGACTTTGGATGTGACGCTGAGAAAGTGGGTCGGGCCAAGGATCTTTTGCCGGATATCGAAAGCCTGCTGACTTTGTTCGGCGGCTGCCGCAAAGCCGGCCTTCTTGCGGGAAGCTTCCGCGTCGGCCATGAGTTTGTTGCTTTTTTCGATCTCGGCGTTCTGAGCATCGCTGAGCGGCCCACCCTCAACGGTCTTCAGCACCATTTTCGCCAGAGGACGCTTGGCAGCCTCTTTCAGCTCAGTTTCGTGATCCAGACTCTTCTTCTCGGTAGTTTGAGCCTGGGCCATGGGGGCGAAAAGAAAAAGGCCGATTGCGAGTGCCATCCCTTTGCTCTGTTGTAAATCAAGACCGCTCATGGCGTTTTCCCTTTCAGCGAGCCACGTAAAAAAGAAACAAGCCGCAAATACCCATGGTACTCGCGGCTTGTGATTTTCTCAATTCTGCAGTCTGTCCCGCTTAGCGGCGACGTCGGATCAATCCGACAAGGCCGAGGCTCAGCAGGGCGAGCGTACCCGGCTCGGGAACGTTCACGGCACCCGGGGTCGCCAGCGCGTCGTTTGCATCGCCGAGTTCGATGGCGTCTCCGAAGTTGTCCTGCGTCAGCCAATCACCGGCCGTGTCCGTATCGACGCCGTTCGGAACACGAGAGGCCGTGTCCCAGTTGAAGCCTGCACCGTTCGGACCAATCGTCGGCGAGCCGAAATACACGTCATCACCAGCGGTGTTATCGACTGTTCCAATACCGTCAACCAGAGCAGCCGTAATCGCAGCCACCGACGCCGGTGTCAGCTCATCGGCATCGACGTGATCCGGGCCACCGGAGGTGCAGCCTGCTGCGGCATCAACGCAGTAGGCGATGTCGGCGGTGTTCACCAATGCATAGGTCTGGCTGCCGTTCTGGAGACTCGTGGTACCGCCACCGGGAGTGTCAAAACCAGTGATGTCTTCGGTGATGTCAGCTCCGTTTCCAATCAGCAGAAAAGCACCGGCACCCAAGCTGCCTGACAAATCATGCTGGATCGTGACACGGTTGAAGTTGGAACTCCCAGGGTTGCCTGCCGTATCTCCATCAACCACGATCAAGCTCAGGCCGTCGAGGCTCATCCCGTCAGGCGAAAATAGCTCGATGTATTCGTTCGTATCACCACCAGCATCATCCGCCCAATATTCATTGATCACCACGGTCGCGTTGGCGGAACCTACAAAACAAACGATTGCCAAGGCCGCCAACAAAAATCTTGCTGCTTTCATGATCTCTTCCTCCTCCAAGAAATGAGATGCCTAGCGTCTAATTTGCACCGATTCGAAGGGAAAATGCGTTCTTTCGCCCTCCTGTAACGATTGTTATGGTACTTGAGACAACCCGAAATTGCAACCAAATTCCATCATACTTTTCGTAAAGTGCTGGTTAACTTTCGGTTAACGGCATCCCCCTGTGAATTCATTCAAAGGCCAACTCCACGTACGATTGTAACGATTGCAGCGATCAAGACCGGATTCCTGAGGCTGTCGAATTGGCCAGCAATATCAGCCTTTTCAACAGTTTTCCGGCAACCAAAGACTTGGACGCCGTTCGCCAGGTCTCCCAATCGCAACCTTCGGCAAGGAACTCCACCTTGGCACGGTCGCTGCCCACATTCTCAGGACCGTTCAGCACGATCGCGTCGCATCGCTTTCGTCTCATTTTTCGTTCTGCGTTGGCCCGACCGTGGTGGTCCTCCATGGCGAAGGCGATTGTGAGACGACGGCCCTTGCTGCGGCCCAGCGATGCCGCGATGTCTTCCGTCGGCACCAGTTCCACGGATTTCGAACGGTTCTTCTTGGCCATCTTCAGCCGCGCTCGACGTTTTGGCCGATAGTCGCATACGGCCGCGGTGAAAATCGCCGCATCGGCTTTTTGAAAAGCCGATCGGGTCGCCACGGCCATCTCAGCCGCCGTCGTGACTGAAATCGTTTTGACGCCCGGCGGAGGATCAAGCGCGACAGGTCCGCTGATCAGCGTGACTCGATGCCCCATCGCCCCTGCAGCCTTGGCGATCGCGTAGCCCATCTTGCCCGACGAAGGATTTGAAATGAAGCGCACGGAGTCAAAATATTCACGAGTGGGACCGGCCGTGATGACGATATGAAGCCGTCTGTCACGACGCTTTTTTGCAGATTTGTTCTTAACCGTGTGACTCACAAAAGTCAGCGACGCTTACCGCCCCTTCTTAGGTGGAGTATCAAGAACGACGCGGGCCGATTCGAGAATCGTCTCCGGCTCCGCCATCCGTCCGGCGCCGACGGTCCGACAGGCCAGCCAACCTTCTTCGGGTGGCACCTCCAGATAACCGAGCCGTTTCAACGAACCCAGGTTCTCCTCGACGATCGGATTATTCCACATCCGAGTGTTCATCGCCGGAGCCAACAGCACGGGACAAGCCGCCGACATAACCATCGTGGATACCAGGTCATCGGCGAGGCCGTGGGCAATCTTGCCGATCATGTTCGCCGTTGCCGGCGCAACAATGAAGAGGTCCGCCGCCTCCGTCAAAGTCAGATGTTGGGGATCGTGTTTTTCACTCTCATCCCACAAACCGGTAAAAACCTGACGGGCGGTCAATGACTCAAACGTCAGCGGTGTGACGAAACGTTGGGCGGCTGACGTCATCACAACCGTCACACCTGCCCCTTGTTGGACCAACCCTGATACGACGGTCGCGACCTTGTACGCGGCGATTCCACCGCAGACTGCCACGACAATCTCATAACCGGCCCATTCCAGAACCGGTTCGGCAGCCGCATTAGGATTCGCTGGGTTGGTCACGTCCGTCCGAATCCTTTGGCACGATCTTGCCTTCGGCGATTTCGTGAATCGCGATTTCCAAGGGCGTCATGCTTCCGGGCTCGACCATGGGACGGGCCCCCATCAAGAGTTCTCGCCATCTCTTTTGGATCATGGCGGTGAACTTGAATCGGCCGCCGACGCTTCGAATAATGTCCTCGTTTTTCAAAGCCTCAATCATTTTCTGCTATTCCTCATTTTGTCCCGGCACTTACCAGTCCCACAATCTGACTTACCGAATTATCCAGGTCATCGTTGATCAAAAACTCGTCGTAACAGCCGCAATCCATCGCATAGCGAATCTCCCCGTCGGCCTTCGACAACCGCTGGCGGATCACCTCCGCCGCGTCGGTGTTCCGACCTTCGATCCGCCGCTTCTGCTCCTCGGGCGTCGGCGGTAACAGGAAGATAGTCTTCGCCTCCGGCATCTTCTCGCGCACCTGCAGGCAGCCCTTGATATCGATCTCCAGGATGATGATACGACCCTCTGAGACCGCTTTTTGCACCGTATCCAAGGGCGTTCCGTAGAAATGGCCATACACCTCGGCCCATTCCAACAACGCACCCTTTTCGCGTAAACGCTCGAACTCGTCGCCGGTCGCATAACGATAGTCTCGCGCATGCGCCTCGCCCGGTCGCGGCCGCCGAGTCGTCACCGACACGCTGAACTCCGCCGGCAATATCTCGCAAAGACGATGACATATCGTGGACTTGCCGACCCCGCTGGGTCCGCTGATCACAATGACTTGCCCTTTTTCTGAGTTCACTACAAGCCTGCTCTCACCTTACTCCACGTTTTGAACCTGCTCCTTGATCCGGTCGATCGCGGCCTTGACTTCGACGACGTTTCGAGAAATCTCGGCGTCATTCGACTTGCTGCCGATCGTGTTCGCTTCTCGCAACATCTCTTGCGCCAGAAAATCCAGCTTGCGACCCGTCAATTCAGGTGACTCACACAATTCGGCAAACTGATCCAGATGACTGGCAATGCGCGAAGTCTCTTCATTGATGTCACAACGCTCCGCGAAAATAGCCACCTCACGGCTCAAAGCGTCCTGATATAACTCAACATTCGTACCGTCGATTCCATCCAAAAGCTGTTGGACCCGGTTTTGAAGCTTGCGTCGGTATTCCGTCACCACCGACGGCGCGCGACCTTGAATCTCCGCAATTCGAGTGCGAATCTCCGAACATTGCTCCTCAAGATCCGCAAGCAACGCCTTTCCCTCCGCCTTTCGCATCTCGACCAACTTGTCAATCGCCTGCTCCGTCAAACGACGAACGACTTCATAGTGAGAATCAAGAACGTTGCCATTGATCTCCGGCGGCTGGAAAATCCCGGGCACCTCAACCAACCGAGCAAGATCGATGCAAGCCGTCCCGTCGCTCCCGGCGACTTCCTTCAGTTGCCGCACGTATTCAGACAATATTGCCGTATTAATCTCATACGCCGCAGACGGATTCTCGTCCTTGACCCGCAGACTGTAGGACACACTCCCACGATACAACCGTGATCGCAGGTGCTTGTCGATCTCGGTTTCATAGCGCTGAAACGGCTCCGGCAGCTTGATCGACGCCTTGAAATAACGGTTGTTCAAACTGCGAATCTCGACGCGGTAGGTGACGCCGCTCTTCTCAGCCCGCGCCTCACCAAATCCTGTCATACTGAGAATCATGCGGCTCTCCGCCCGGTATGCCGAAACTATTGCCCTGCCGGAGGCGGCGTGGTAGCCCCCGATTCAGTCCCGCTGTCACCCCCGGCGTTTGTAGCGTCGGACTCCGATGCACCGCCATCGGCGCCAACCGGAACATCCAACCCCACGGGCGGCTTGGCGCTCTTGCTTTCCGGCTCGAATGCGAAATTCCCCGCGACGTTCAGCAACAGGAAGACCGTGACCAGACCGACCGTCACCCAAGTCAAGAAGTCGCCGGTCTTGGTCCCAAAAGCGGAGTGGCCACCAACGCCGCCGAACGCGCCGGACAACCCGGCTCCACGGTTCTTTTGCAAAAGAATCAATCCGATCAACAACAATGACACAAGGATCAACGCAACGCTCAGCAAAGACCCTATGAAGCTAAGTGCAAGCATGACTCGGTTCCCTCGTCTATGATTTCAAGCATTCACCCGGATGCATCCCTCGATGATCGCGGCAAAATCGGCCGCCTTCAGGCTCGCGCCGCCGACCAAGGCTCCATCAACATCCGGACACGACATCAACGATTCAACATTATCCGGTTTAACACTTCCGCCGTATTGTATGCGAATCCCGTCCGCCACGCCTTGACCGAACCGCTCGGCCAGAAGATCGCGAATATGAGCATGGGCCTGCTGGGCCTGCTCCGGCGTGGCGTTCCGGCCCGTGCCAATCGCCCAAACCGGCTCGTAGGCGATCACAAGGCTGTCGGCCGATCCGTCCAATCCGGCGAGGCTTCCATGGATCTGCCGCGTCAAGACCCCGTCGGTCTCACCCCGATCGCGCTCGTCCAGCGTCTCGCCCACACAAACAATCGGCGTCAGCCCCGAATCCTGAACAAGCCGCCCCTTGGCCGAAATGATTTCGTCGGTTTCACCGTGCACGCCGCCTTCGGCCGCCTTGGGACCGATCGTATGCCGCCGTTCACTGTGACCCAGAATCACGTATCGACTGCCCGTTTCTTTCAACATGGACGGCGACACTTCGCCGGTGAAGGCCCCTTTCAACTCAAGCCAGCAGTTCTGCGCCCCCAAGTCGATGGGCGAATCCGCCACAGCCTTGGCCATGGGAAACAAATAGGGAAACGGCGGGCAGATCGCGACATCAACGGGAGGCTGCCCACTGATTCGGGCGCGCAACTCGGACACCAGCGCTCGTGCAGCCGCCAGGTCCAGATTCATCTTCCAGTTTCCAGCAACAAATGGCCGTCGCAAAGTTCACCTGCCTGTCAAAATAGAGTTAAGCCGCGATCACTTCCGTTGATTTCGGATAGGAGCCCAACACGCGTATCGTCCGGCAGTGCGTGCGGGCCTCCTCCAGTGCCGCCTTCACGGTCTTGTCTTCCTGATGTCCGTCGAGATCCACGAAGAAGTTGTACTCCAAGTCCGTCTTGGCACTGGGTCGCGAAGTGATCATGGTCATATTGATGCCTCGCTTTTGAAAAACGAGCAATACATCGACCAGAGCACCCGCCTTATGGGCCGTCACAAGCATCAAACTGGTCTGATCATCGCCGGTGCGCTTTGCGGAGTCCTTCCCCAAGACGAAGAATCGAGTCGCATTCTTCGGGTTATCTTCGATGTTTGCAGCCAGGATTTGAAGGCCGTAAAGCTGGGCCGCGAGGGCGCTACCGATGGCCGCAACCCCCGGCTCCTCCGCCGCTTTCTCTGCGGCCTTGCTGGTGCTCGGAGCCGGCACAACCTTCGCCCCGAATCCCGTTTCCGCAAGCCAGTTTTGGCATTGCTTGAACGCCTCCGGTTTCGAATGAACCGTCTGGATCTCGTCCCACGGACATTTCGCCATCAGGTTCTGGTGGATGGCTCTCTGAATCTCGTTACATATCTGCACGTCGTGCTCCACAAATGCATCCAGCGTATCGAGCACAACGCCGCCGCTGGAGTTGTTCTCCACCGGCACCACGCCGTAGTCGATGTGACCTCGATCCATCGCATCGAAGATGCCGTGAATGTTCAACAAAGGCTCGTATTCGATCGAGGCGCCGAACTTCCCCATCGCCGCCTCGTGCGAAAACGAGCCTTTGGGCCCCAGATAACCCACGCGTGGAGGCCTCTCCAAAGCGAAAGAGGCTGACATCAACTCTCGATAAATCGCCGACAAGGACTCCTTGGACAACGGTCCGGCCGATAACCCGGCGACTCGATTCAAGACCGCCCGCTCCCGGTCCGGAGCAAAAACGGCCGTTCCGGTCGATGCCTTGAGCCGTCCGATTTCAACCGCGGCTTCGGCGCGCTCATTGAGTAACCTGACGATCTTCTCGTCCAGCTCATCAATCTTCTTTCTGAGATCCTGCAAAGACGTCATCACCGCCGGGGCATAGGGCGCCATATCCTGGTTACATTCGGCGAATCCCTCATTACAAGCGAAATCCGTGGGATCGTCAAGCCGGGGACCCCCGCACGCCCGGACTACCGCCTGCAGACGCCGGTGCGAGGCCCCCGCTTGCGCAGACCGGTCCGATGCGGCTTGAAAACACCCCCGAAAACAGATACTCCGACATAATTATACCGTTGTCGCTATAAAAAAGCGACAAATGGCTATATAATGAGCCGCCTGCGCGAAAATCCGGCCGACCTCGCCGAAACTCGGCCCAAACTGCGGGTGAATAAACTGTGCATTCCCTGTGAAATGGAAGTCCGCGAAAAAAAATTTGCGCACAGCCCTGCATCAGTTAGTCGCGACTGCGCCGAACTCTATTCCATCGAGGGTTTTCATAACTCGAAAATCACAATCTGTGACTAAAAAATAAGACTTGAACGGCCGAAAAGGCCCGTTAATCTCTTCATACGCGACATGAAGGTCGCAATTGTGCTCAGCGCCAAGGGCGATCCTGAGCAACTCCGGTCGAACGAAAAAAACGACCTTCAAAGATCGCCGGACGGTCGGCAGTGATGCACGACGCGGCGTGAGGTGAACTCATAGCCCGAAGGTTGATTCGTTCAAATGTCCAGGAGCGTACCGGCGCAAAACCCTAAAAGGGTTGTCTCGTCCGCCGTCAGCGCTTGCGTTGATGATCCGGATGAGGCCAAGTGAAGGCTGAGCGATACTCTGGGGTGCAGATGACGCATGACCTCCGGGTCCTTGCTGATCAAGCACGTGAGAGGAGTTTCGGCGAAATCCGAAACGAGGCTTTCACCGGAGAACCCTAGAAGGGAAAAGCCCAAGGGAGCATCCGGCGATGAGCGTGCTAAACACACGCTCGGTTGCCAGGGACTCTCGAGCGGGCCGAAACCCAGAAACCGGAACCCATCGGGCCGGTCCGGCGCTTCGGCGGCGGGGATACCGCTGGGTCAAACGGTATGTGGGTCCACCCGAGGCGGAAACGTCCGGGGACCGCTTGAGAGGGGAAAGCTCCGAAGGGCGAATCCCATAAGTGCCGCCGGTGTGAAATAAAACCGGCAGGGCTTCGAAGGGAGCAAACCGTCGAGAGGGTCACCAAACCCTGAGGGCGGAACGTAACGGGCAGGTAACGCCCGTGTTTAGGTGGACCTTCGATGCCTACATGTGCTAAAGGGAGCCAAAGTCCATGAGAGGAGCTTGTCGGCTGCGGCTGACGAGCTAGGTTTCGCTGGGCAAAGCCCTAGACGGAGGCGAAACTCGAAGAGAGGTATCGCTGGAAGTTTTTAAACGTTCCGGCGGAATCCGTTGGAGGAAAACCGCAAAGCCGAGGAAACGGCCAACGGCAAAGCGGGAGGACCTAACCCATAAAGGGTGCTACTTCAACGGATCAAGACTCTGAACGAGCAGCCAATCCGAGAAGGGAACGGTGAGCTGTGGTAACACGATTCGCCGAGCAGTGAATCCGAACACTCTGGAGGACGCCACGAGCACCGTGACCTCATGTCGTTTTTTTTGCGCCGACTACGTTTCGGCGTCGAAAAACACCGTGATCAAAGCCTCGGTCAGGCATGCTTGACCGGGGCTTTTCCATTTTCTTCGTTGAACGTGATAACAGCGAGCTAGGCAACGATCGGCGCTTTGAGCACTTCACGGGCACGCGTGCGTAAAGCCTTCATGGCCAATTGAGACTCGACGGCTTGAAAGCCGAACGTCTTCACGAGCGCGCGCATGCATTCGCCTTCCGGCCAATCCTCGATATGGGTGCAAAGTCGGTGCAAGAGCTCGGACAGCGTGGAATCCGTCTTCACCGCACGTGAAAAGAAACGCGTGGCCGTCACCATGCGGTCCAGAGGCATTTGCAGTGTTTTGGAAAGTTCTCGCGATGCTTCTTCCATTCGATCCTTGGCGACAAGGTTTCTGAACAGCAGAAAAATATCGTCGTTGTTGCCGTGGTCTTGAGTCTTTGCTTGTTGCGCCGCGGGTTCGATGTCGATTTGTGGAATCGAGGCCTGGGGAACACTCTCAGATGTCTCTTCATTCGTAAGCGGAACAAGCCCGGAGATGAGGCCGTCGAGTTCCTCCAGACTTTTCATGATCTCGGTCAGGTCCGTGTTGTGACCCAGAGGATTGTTTCCTTCGGAATGACCGTTCAGCAAAGCCTCACGGTTCTCGACGATCACAGACGCCATCCGATTCAGGAGACGGCGCCGCAAGATCAACAAGACCTCCAAAGCTTCTTCATTCTGTTTCACATCACACTCCAGTGAACCGATTCGCCCCCTCGGCTCAGATGGCCGACCGTTCCATCCGACATATCGTATGAATGTCGGGGACGGCTTCATGTTGAAATCAGAAACACCCCAGCGTAAGCGTCCGATAAGCGCCCACGGACGTGGTCCCGTACAACAGGGAGAGCCGACGACCAATTCCGTTGGCCGCGACGAGATGGCTCAAAAAAACCTCGATTTGCCGGATCCATCCAGAGCGCCCACCAGATCACCAACTCTGCAAACGATCTCGCCGGACTCGGTCGCGATCGCAGACTGCGAGCGCCTCCCCTCCAAGGGTCTGCATTGGGTACGTTACGCCTGCGGCCTTGGTTCACTCGGCCTGACGCTGACCGTACTTATTCTTATTCTAGCCCGACTGCCGCGTGAATGCGACAACGAGTGGGTAGAAAGCAGCATGGCCCACTCTGCCCTGAGAATCCTGAACGGAAATCCGCTGTACGGGCCTCCGACGATCGAATACGTCGGAGACAACTATCCACCCGTGTATTTCTACCTATGTGCCGGACTGATGACCTTGTGCGGCCCTTCCGTCATGGCATGCCGGCTGGCGTCCGTGATCAGCACATTCGCCATCGCCATCGGCATCTGGATGCTTGGGAAATCCCGATCGAACCATCCGAGTCCGCGCGAAACGCAATGGGCTCGGCTGGTATGCGTGGGGTTGTTTTTCGCTTTTTATGCCGCGGGCGGACAGGTTTATGATCTGGCTCGGGTCGACATGACGGCGATCGCCTTCGCAGTCTGGTCCGTCGTGATCTTCATCAGATTCGAAGGCCGATGGACGCCGATCGTTGCCGGCGTGCTTATGGGACTGGCGATTCTCACGAAGCACAACATGGTCATGGTGGGCGTGGCCCTCGGCGTGGGACTGCTCATTTTTCGATGGCGTCAGGCCGTGGTGTACGGACTGTTCAGCGCCGGCTTGCCTCTGATCGTATTCGCCCTCTTGGAAGCCACGACCAACGGATGGTCAAGCTTTTATTTATTAACGCAACCCTCGCTCCATCCCTTTGGAGGCGGTGGACGGTGGATTCGTTTCGTGGCCGAAGACCTCAATCATCACGGACTCGTGATGGTGATTGGCATGATCGCCGGCGGAACAATTCTGCTCAAAAAATGGCCACGTGAGGCCGACTGGCATCGCACGGTCCTGCTCCTGCTAACGGCCGTTGGCGGACTGCTCGTCACGCTGATCGCCCGTTTGAAGGCGGGCGGATTCTCCAACAACCTCTGCCCGATGTGGATCTTCGGTCTGATGGCCATGGCATGGATGCTGCCCCGTCTTTCGTCGAATGACGGGCGATTCCACACCGGCACAGTTCGGAGACCGAGCCGATTGCAATGGATTTGCTGGACAATGGTACTGGTGCAATTGGTCTCGCTGTCACGCAGCTTCGCCGAGTTGCCCTGGCAGAGTTGGCTGGCTGCCGGAGAAAAACGGCAGGCCGTGACCGAACTCGACGCGATCGTGTCTCACCACGAGGCCGACGGACCGGTCTGGATACCTTCGCACAGTTTTGAGGCTTTTGCGCATCAATGTCCTGCAGGTTTTCTAATGGATGCCCCCGGCTTTCAAGCAAAAACTCTTTTTGAATCCGATCTCGTCGCACATCTTCGAAACAAAACCTGGTCGGCCGTGATTCTGAACGGTTCGAGGGACCGATTCGTGTCCGAACTTTCCTGGCAGTCGCTGATCGAAAACTACGAAGAAATCGAACTTCCAATCAAAAATCCGCAAGAAAACACGACGCTGACCGGCAAGCGGACCTTTCCGCAACGATTGTTCGTACGACGCGCTTCATAAGCCGCTCACTTCCGTCGACACGCCTTATCTCGTGCAGTAGTGTGTTACAAAGCCGCAGACTTTCAGTCCTTGCGGGAATTAGACTGCCAACCGTACTCACGTGAAGACGTCGCCCGGATCTCTTTGCCAAGGAAGGCCATGGCGAAACGACGCTCGAAAACCCGTGAAAAACTAACCTACAAGGCCTCGGGCGTTGACATCTCGGCCAACGATCGGATGGTCGAAAAGATTCAGCATGCCATGCGCCACACCTACGGGCCGAGGGTACTCTCCCGTGCCGGGGCTTTCGCGGGACTCATGCGGCTGGATTTTCGCGAGCGGCTCCTGAAACGACACTACCGAGACCCGGTCCTCGTAGCCGGTGCGGACGGGGTCGGCTCCAAGCTTCTGCTCGGTCTGGAGCACAACCGCATCAGGGGGCTGGGCGTCGATCTGGTGGCGATGAGCGTCAACGACGTGCTGACGATCGGGGCGGAACCGCTTTTCTTCCTTGACTATGTCGCATGCCACAAACTGGAGCCGGACCGGATTGCAGAGATCGTCTCGGGGATCTCCGATGGTTGCCGACAGGCCGGATGTGCTCTGCTCGGTGGTGAGACGGCGGAGATGCCTGCGCTCTACGCTCCAACCCATTTCGATCTCGCAGGCTTTTGCGTTGGCGTCATCGAGCACCGCCGCATCATCGACGGACACCGCCATGTTGAGCCGGGCGACGCGGTCATCGGTCTCGCCTCCAATGGATTGCACTCCAACGGATTCAGCCTGGTCCGCAAAGCGATCAGACCACGATCGAAAAAGTCCAGACTGGCCGCGGAACGGCTTCTCGGCGAACCACTGGCGGAGGCTCTGCTCCGCCCCACCCGGATCTATGTCAAACCGATCCTGAAGCTACTCGCGAGTTATCGTCGCAAACGCGTGATCCGAGCCATGGCCCACATCACCGGGGGCGGCCTCGCCGACAATCTCCTTCGAGTCATCCCCAAGGACTGTGACGTACATCTCTCACGCAAATGGCCGCCCATACCGCCAATTTTTCGATTGATACAGAAATGCGGCGTATCGAAGAAGGAAATGGACCGGGTGTTCAACATGGGAATCGGTTACGTGCTTGTCGTCCGCCCGGCCTTCGCGGAAAGCATCCTCCGCCGGCTCAACCGGCTCGGCGAATCAGCCTACCGAATCGGAACAATCCGCCGCGGCCAGGGCCGACTTCTCCGGCGTGGGTAACCCCGTAATCCGCACTATTCATTCAACATAAGACACGATCAAGAGAATTGGGTGGCA
This sequence comes from Phycisphaerales bacterium, assembly GCA_022360095.1. Taxonomy (GTDB): domain Bacteria; phylum Planctomycetota; class Phycisphaerae; order UBA1845; family UTPLA1; genus JAKSDK01. The sequence goes on along the minus strand of JAKSDK010001025.1, from coordinate 13,875 downwards.
TGCCCAGGCGAAGCGCGGTCAGGTGGTAGAGGGAATGGGGAAAGGGGATCGGGGGATTATATTTCTCTCCTGGTCCCTGATCCCGCTTCCCTCGCTTCGCTTGCCATGCCACCCCTCGACTTCCAACGTGATTGGTTGCCAGTTCCGAGCAGCGAGTCAACAATAAGCGAGAGAGAATCTAAGTTTGAATCCGTTAACTCGACTCGAAACTCCAAATGGGTCTCATCGTTCAGAAATTCGGCGGCACAAGCCTGGCCAACGCGGAGAAGATTCACCGTGCCGCTCGCCGCGCAATTCGGGCTCAGCTTGACGACAATCGGGTTGTTGTCGTGGTCTCGGCCATGGACAAAACAACCGACGAACTCGTCGATCTGGCCTATCAAATCACAGACCGGCCCAGCCGACGGGAGATGGATCAGCTTCTTGCCACGGGGGAACAAATCTCGATCGCCCTAATGGCCATGGCCATTCACCATGCCGGACACGACGCCATCAGCCTGACCGGCGGCCAGATCGGCCTGCGAACGGACCGGGCGTTCGGCCGTGCCCGAATCCGTGAAATTACGGAACGAGGCCGGATTCTCTCGCAGCTCAAGCAGGGCAGCATTGTGATCGTCGCGGGCTTTCAGGGCGTGGACGAAGCGCTAAACATCACCACACTGGGCCGCGGAGGCTCTGACACGACGGCGGTCGCCCTTGCCGCCTCGTTGGGTGCCGACGTTTGTGAAATCTACACTGACGTGGACGGGATCTACTCGGCCGATCCGCGAATCGTGCCGGGGGCTCGCAAACTTAACTTCGTTTTCTATGACGAGATGCTGGAACTGGCGTCACTCGGCGCACAGGTGATGCACTCGCGCAGCATTGAGTTGGGCAAAAACTATGACGTGACGATTCACGTCCGGAGCAGCTACACCGACGCGAAGGGGACGGACATCGTGAAAGTATCATCCGATCTTGAACAGGTGATCGTACGGGGAGCGGCGCTAAAAAAGGACTTGGCCCGCGTCGAACTCGTTGGCGTACCAAACCGCCCGGGCCTTGCGAGCGAGATCTTCTCACAGGTGGCAAAACGAGGCGTCATTGTCGACGACATCATTCAAGTGGTCCACGAAGGCGGAGCGACCGCGGACATGAGCTTCACCATCGAAGCGGCGGACAAAGAACAAGCCGAGGTCGCCGGCGCGGAACTGGGCAAGGAACTGACCGGGATGAGAATGATCATCAAGGAAAACCTGGCCAAGGTCTCCGTAGTGGGCGTGGGGATGCGAACCCATACGGGCGTGGCTTCCCGGATGTTCGAGGCCTTGCACCAGGCGGACGTGAACATTGAAAACATCAGCACGAGTGAGATCGTGGTCAGTTGCGTCGTCAAGGCCGTGGACGGTGAAAAGGCCCTTCGCGCGGTTCATGCCGCCTTCGAACTTGACCAGGAATCTAAATAAGTCAGAGCCCCGACGTCACAACACACTGTTTTTAACAATGGGCGAAAAACGTTTCGGCGTCGAAAAGCAGAGGGTGATGAAAGCCCCGGTCAGGCATGTCAAGGGCATGCCTGACCGGGGCTTTTCACACTGCACGCTCACGTTCACACTCGACGGATAAGCGAATCCAACCATGCGACGCCGAAGACGAATGCTGATGATCGCCGTAATCGCATTCGTTGCAGTGCTCTCTTTCATGGATCATGCAGGCATCTTCGGATATCGCGGTGACGATCGTTCACAGTATGAAGGGCGCGTTGCGACGATCACGTATGCCGCGGACGGCGATACCATCGACATCGATCTTCCGGACGGCAAACGACCCGTCACGCGGATTCGTCTTTGGGGCGTGGATTGTCCGGAGATCGCTCATGAGGAGGGTGAGGAGGACGCCTACTTCGGCCGCGAGGCGACGGATTTCGTGCGCAACAAGATTGTCGGCCAAAAGGTGCGTCTCGTGTTCGATCCCAACCGCCGACCGCGCGACAAGTTCGGACGATTGCTGGCCTATGCGTATCTGGTCGACTCAGGCGAGATGCTGAACGAATTGCTGATCCGGCGTGGTTTCGGCTATGCGGACCGACGGTTCGAGCACGTGTACAAACACCGTTTCGTTCAACTCGATAAAAAAGCCATGAAGGCGCTCGCCGGCTTGTGGGCCGAGGTGACGCCCGAACAAATGCCTGCCTGGCGTCAACGCATGGATGCCAGGAAGGCGCGATAACCTTCCTCTCCACCCAGCCAAAACAGCTGTCTCACGTCGCAACCAGGACTGAATCCGCAACGACCTATCAAGCCGGAGAATATTTGCCTGCCATGCAATGAATCGGACGCTTCGCGAAATACAAATATCGGAGCCCAAAGCTGCGGGTTCCGGTAGCCATGACAACCCTCTTCCTTCGGGAAGAACCTACTCCCCGGGTCGCCACCAGGCGGCCCATTTTTTTTCCCGACATAAGTCATTGCCCCATTTACAGATGGATCTCGCACTCAAACGCCACCCAGCTTGCATGGCTCATCGCAGTGGCCAATAATCGGGGTTTTACCGTTCCTTTCCATCACGCAGACTGCTGATTAGGGGATGCATGGCCAAGAGCGAATCAAAAACGTATGACCCGGCGTCCGTAGAGAAGCAAATTTTCGAGACCTGGGAAAAGGGTGGCTATTTCCGAGCTGAGCCGGACGGGCGGGAGGAGCGTTTCTGCGTCGTCATCCCGCCTCCGAACGTCACCGGCGCCCTGCATCTGGGACACGCCCTCAACAACACGCTTCAGGACATCTTGATCCGACGAGAGCGGATGCGAGGCAAGAACACGTTCTGGCTGGTCGGCACCGACCACGCCGGCATCGCCACGCAGGCCACGGTCGAAAAAACGATCCGCGAGAAAGAAGGCAAAAGCCGGCACGATCTCGGCCGTGACGAGCTGGTCCGTCGAATCTGGGAGTGGAAGGAGAAATTCGGCGGACGTATCGTCGAACAGCTCAGGCTCATGGGCTGCTCGTGCGACTATTCGCGAGAACGGTTCACCCTAGACGACATGTGCGCAAAGGCGGTCCGGCACACGTTCTTCAAGCTCTTCCGCGACGGGCTCATCTATCGCGGCAAGCGACTGGTGAACTGGGACACGCAACTACAAACGGCCGTGGCGGACGACGAGGTCTATCACGAAACAGTCAAGGGTCACTTCTATCATTTTAAGTACCCTGTGAAAAACCCACAGCCGGGCGAGCCGGAGCACCTGCACATTGCGACGACGCGACCGGAGACGATGCTGGCAGACACGGCCGTGGCCGTCCATCCGGAGCCGGATGCGGCGCTGGACAAGGTCGAGGCTGAGCTGAAGGAGAAGCTGTCGACTTCGGCGGACAAAGAGAAGCCGGGCATTGAGGCGGCCATCGAAGACCTCGGCGAACGCCGAAAGAGCCTGCTGCCGACATTGTTAAAGTTGCGAGACATGGCCAAGGCGGGCCGTATGATGATCTTGCCTTTGGTCGATCGTGAAATCCCATTGATCTGCGATACTTGGGCGAAACCGGAGTTGGGCAGCGGTTGTGTCAAGATCACTCCCGCTCACGATCCGAACGACTACGAGGTGGGCCAACGCCACGACCTGCCGATGATCAACGTGCTGACCGAAGACGGCAAGGTGGCGGAGATCATCGAGCTCGACGGGAGCGTGAATCCCAATTCGTCCAAGTACGCGGGCCTCAAATTCAATACGGCGGGGCGCAAGAAGGTCGTTGAGGATCTCGAAGCCGCAGGGCTGGTCGAACGGATCGAAGATCGGCTGATCGACCTCGGCCACAGCGACCGGAGTAAGATGCCGATCGAGCCCTTTTTGAGTGATCAGTGGTTCGTTCGCATGAGCGACCTGAAACGCGAGCACGCGGCCCAGATCGAAGGGCTTCGCCATCACGCCAGCGGTCTCGCCCAGATGGCGGTCGACGCCGTGAAACGCGGTGACGTTCGTTTCCACCCGGCACGCTATGAGAAGACCTATGTGGACTGGCTAAGCGAAAAGCGCGACTGGTGCATCAGCAGACAACTTTGGTGGGGACACCGGATTCCGGTGTGGTCCCGCGTGATGAAATTGAGCGACCTTTGTGCACAAACGGGACGTGGTGAAGAAGCCCTTGAGCACCTATTTGAAATCACGCCTTGTGATGCAGTGATCAGAGTCGAAGAAGTCGGCGGGAACAGACACTGGCACGATATTGATCGAAATCCGCCAAGTACCATCGGCTGGCAGGAGTTGCGTGCTGCGCTTCAAGAAGGCGATTGTGAGGTTCGTGTCCTGATCTGCCCAGCGCCTAATCTCGAACACAAGGGCCTTGAACCCAATGAAGCGATTGCCGATCGAGTTCAACGATACGCCGAAGAGGCAGGATTCATTCAAGACTCTGACGTCCTTGACACTTGGTTTAGTTCGGCCCTCTGGCCGCACTCCACGCTAGGTTGGCCGGACGCGGAAGCTCCGATCAGAGCCGCGACCGTGAGGGAGCGGTCACCGCACGATACCGAACAAACCGACAAATCCGGGCGCCAACCGCTTCCTGACGGGCGCGGCTCTGATTCGCCGGACGGCACCGATTCGCTGCTCGGTTATTACTACCCCACCAGCGTCCTCTCGACGGCGCGCGAGATCATTACCCTGTGGGTCGCGCGCATGGTCATGACGGGGCTCTACAACATCGGCGACGTGCCGTTCAGCGACGTTGTCATCCACCCCGTGATCCAGGACGGCCAGGGCCGCAAAATGAGCAAGACGCTTGGAAACGGCGTCGATCCCGTGGACATCATTCACAAATACGGAGCCGACGCGCTGCGGTTTACGCTGGCAGACCTCGCCACCGAGACCCAGGACATTCGCATGCCGGTGCAGAAGGAGAAGCTACCCGACGGTCGCGAGATCAACATCAGCCCGAAGTTTGAGAAGGGGCGAAACTTCTGCAACAAGCTCTGGCAGGCGTCGACCGGCTTTGTAATCCGAGGCCTCGACGGTTATGCCCCGACGGAGTTGGATCCCCAAACGCTGCGCCTGGAAGATCGGTGGATCTTGTCCCGGATGACGACATGCCTGCTGGAACTTGAACAGGCGTTGTCGCGATATCGATTCAGCGAATCGATGAATGTGCTGTACCAGTTCATGTGGAACGAGTATTGCGATTGGTACATCGAGATGTCGAAGTCGCGCCTGGCCGGACCGGAACGTGGGCCCGCGCAGCAGGTGTTGGCCTATGTGCTCGATCAGTTGCTTCGCGTGCTGCACCCATTCATTCCGTTCGTGACTGAGGCCATTTGGACCGAGTTGAACACGGCGGCACCGAATCGCGGGTGCGCGAACCTCGAAAAAGGTGAGCCCGCCCTCGTCAACGCCAAGTGGCCGTCGGTGGACGCTTCTCTGAGAGACGACGCGGTTGAATCACAAATGGCGGAGCTTCAAGCGATCATCAAGGCCGTCCGTGAAATCCGCACCATCGTCAACGGGCACCGTGGCAAAGAAAAACAACCGACGATGCGGACCCTGCCACTCGCCGTCGTGATGGGAGATCGCGATACGAGCAAACTGGTGGAGACGCATCGGGAATTTATTCAGTCGCTGGCCGGCTGTGATTTGTTGGAGGCCCGATCCAAAGAGGCAAAACCTGCCGGCGCGCTGGGACGTGTGGTCGGTTCGACCGGAGTTTATGTGCCGGTGGCGGATTTGATCGACCTGAAACAGGTTCGTCAGGACGAGGAGAAAAAACTTGAGGAATTGCAAAAAGCGCTGGGGCGAACCGAAAAACAGCTCGGCAATGAAGATTTCGTTCAACGTGCGGCCCCGACGGTCGTCGAACAGGCACGGCAGCGTGCCGCCGACCTCGCCGGTCAGATTGAAACTCTTGAGCAACACCTTGCGGACCTGACTTAGAACCCGTAAAACTCAGTATGGCTTTGGTGTCATTCCGGCATTCTCGTTGGCATCGATGCCACTTTAGTCATATCACTTTCTTTATCACATACCCTACAACACGACTCGTGTTGATTAATAAGGGGCGTCCGAGTAGGCTCTAGTGAGTGTCGTTTCCATGATGTCCGCTTCACACTGAAGAAAGCAGTGTTCGTACGGCTTAGGCGAAAGCGAAGAAGCGTCGACTCGGTACTGAGGTGTTCGCGATGGAAGTGCGAGTAGGTCTGGCGCGAATCGTAATCTCGGAAACGAGCGATTCACAGATCATTTTCTTGCGCGAGCACAACGGTGAGCGCGAGTTTCCGATCGTGATCGGAGACGCGGAGGCTTACGCCATTGATCGGCGCTTGAAAGGTTACAAGAAGGCGCGGCCGATGACGCATGACCTGCTCGCCGACACGATTGAGAAGCTCCACGGCGAACTCGAAAAAATCGTAATCAACGACTTGAAAAACCATACGTTCTACGCACAATTGGTCGTCCGTGCTAACGGCGAAGTCATCGAGATTGATTCGCGCCCCTCGGATGCCATTGCTTTGGGCGTGGCGAGCGATACACCGATCTTCGTCAGCGAGCACGTTCTTCGTGAAGTCTGCCGCTAGTCGCGGCGGACGGTTCGTGAGGGATTATACCAGAGTATAAGTTGACGATGAATCAATACGGAGAGTTTCACGAAGCCGAGTCCCGTTTTGTTGCCCGTGTCGATGAAATGCTAAAAACATTTCCGTGTATCGGCGCATCCGTCGGAGTGTCGCGCACTCCGGCCGTGGTCGATGTGATGGGCGGAATCGGCGAAGATAGCGGAGCACTGGTCCTCACCGCAACCGCGGCCATGTCGTTTCATACGGCTGTGTGGCAAACTGCGGAAGATCAAGTTCGAATACGGTTCGCGCCGGAAGCGAATCAGAATGACGGGCTGAATCTTGCCCTGCCGATGACCGCTTTCACCGCTTCCGGTCAGGTCCTCCTGGATCAATGCCGCAGACAAAACGCCGAATGGGCGACGCCCACGTTGCTGACTCTGCAAAAGGCGATGGCCGAGGGTATCCCGGCGAAGCTGTCGGGCGGCCTTTGTTTCATGATCCAGACCGATTTTCCCGAGAGCGCGGATCTCGGCCGTCACTCGGTCCAAGCGGCTGCCGCGGCCGATGCGATCTACAAGCTCTTCGCCATCCAGGCGGACCGCGTGGCCCAGGCCCGCATTTGCGCCGGAGCGATCACCGAGCTCACGGGCCTCGGCAATCTGCGCAAGGCCATGACCGCCCTTTGCGGACCTGCCAACGGATCCTTGCTTCAATTGCGTTTCCATCCACACCTGATGTGCGAAACACTGGAAATGCCTGAGGGAATCACCGTGCAGGCGGTGTCCACGAGTCTGAGTCGCCCCACCGAGTCACAGCGCCTGATTGAAACACGGCTCTGCTCGGAGATGGGACATCGAATGATCGTCGACCTGCAACAGCAGGACGGCATGCAGCTTGATCCGAACAACAGCCGGCTTTCCGCAATTACTCCGACGGAATATGTCGAGCGCTACCGTGACCGTATGCCTTCCAAAATCACATGGCAGGCTTTCGTCGACCGGTTCGGCAAGCTCCGCGGTCTTGAAGACCGGCAAGACAAACCCAAGAGCATCTACAAAATCCGCTCACGGGCGGAACACCATATCTATGAAAATCGTCGCGTTCACGATTTCGTCACCAACCTCGTGCGCTCGCGCAGAAACAATTCGGTCGAAACGCTGGTGTCGGCCGGTGAGTTGATGTACGCCTCGCACTGGAGCCATAGCCAACGTTGCGGCATCGGCGGCGTTGAAACCGATCGGCTTGTCAATTTCATTCGCGGCCACGGTCCCAAAGCAGGGCTGTTCGGCGCCAAGGTCACGGCCGGAGGCGAAGGCGGAGAGCTCGTCGTACTCATGAAAGACGACGAACAGGCTCACGCAGCGTTGGCAGATGCGGTTTCCCAGGCCGAAGCGACTTCACAAAAGGCTGTCCACGTCTTCGGAGGATCATTGCCCGGCGCGGCTTCCTTCGAAGCGCCCGATCTCGCCAGTTCGGTCAATCCCGCAGGCGCAGTCTGAGACAACCCCCTAAAGTTTTCTCAAGAGTGCCTGGCGATCAGGCACGTTTTGCAGCACACCCAGGATGCGATCGACGGCTCGGCCGTCTCCATAAGGGTTCGCCAGACGCATCAGCTTGCTCTTGAATGAAGCTGCCGACGCAAGCTTCACACCCTCACGAATGGAGTCGCTGGACGTCGATGTATTGATGACGTTCTCGGGATGGACGCGCCCCGTCTGGCGCCCACCAATGTTCACAACCGGGATCTTAAAACTCGCCGCCTCGATGATGCCGGCGCTCGAGTTACCAATCATCAAACTTGCGTGGGCCATGCAACTGTAAAAGTGAGCGGCGGGCAAAGAAGGAAGCAACCTGACATTTTGCCTGTCACGAGCAAAATCCCGAAGTGATCGATCAACTGCAGCACGACCTACATCGGCGTTCGCACCGAGGATCAGCACGTTGGCGTCCACCTGCCGTAACGCGTCGACAAGTTCTTTCACCTGAGCCTCCGGAGGCGCCTCGGCAAGGGTCTCCGGATGAAAGACAACCAGAAACGTCGGACCCGTGAAGTCTACGCCGGTCACCTGACTGAGTCGCGTCGCAGGCTCGGGCTTGAAATCTTTGATCGCATCGAGAGCAAGTGCTCCGACCGTGTGAATTCGCCAGGGCTCTTCGCCCAGTGAACGCAATCGCGCTGCGTATTCAGACAACGACGGAAAATGCACATGGGCCAGCTTCGTGATGGCGTGTCGACACTGATCATCGTACGCCCCCGCCGTCCTTTCGCCGCCGTGCAGATGGGCAATTGGAATTCGATGAATCAGAGCCGCGAGCGCTGCAGCAAGCATTTCGGTCCGATCGCCCAGGACGAAGATCAGATCCAGCTTGGTCTTGGCCAGCGCGTCCGCGAATTGAATCACAGCGTGTCCGGCGCTCGCGGCGACGTCCTCCGGGCGATCACCCGGCCTGTAATGTTCAACCGGAATAATCTCGACGTGATCAAGTTGACGTAGCTCGCCGATCGTGTGACCGAAGTCGTCTGACAGATGAGTGCCCCCGGCAAAGCAGAACACCTGTCGATCTTCCTCTCCTGCCAACGCTCGCAGCAACGGCTGATAGATGCCGGCGTCCGCTCGACTCGTGGAGATACAGCCGATACGACGAATGGCACTTCTGGAAAACGGATGGGAACCGCGACAATCGGAGGATGATGTGGTCATGCCGGGGCGAAAGCGGTGGCTTATGAATCCGTCCTGATCCGCGCCGGTGCGGCGTCGGGATTCTGGGCCAGTTCCTCAAGACGATCGAGCTGTTGCCGCAGCGCGTCTGCCTGGGGCGAATCGGGATAACGCTCAATCACGATCTTGGCCAATTCAACCGCCTCAATATATCGTCCCTGGCGGACGAATTCCATGATCCTTGCCTCGAGGTGCTGCCGGATTTCGATTTCGGCATTGGCCTCTAAGGTAGGCAGCTGCATTCGCACAGCCTCCACCTCTTCACACCCGGGAAAACGTTCGATGAACGTACGTGCCGCAGCCAGGGCCTCCTCCCAACGACGCCTGCTTACGAACCGTTGGACTTCAGCATTCATCCGTCGTTTCTGCTCTTCCTCGAACAGACGATGTTCACGCTCAATCCGCAAAAGAAGCTGACGCGCTTCAATGGAATCTGGGTGTTTCTGCTGTAACTCCTGAGCCAAGCCACGAGCACGACTCCACGAGGAGATGCTGATCAAATCATTGACCTGCTTGGTGCAGGACTGAACGTCCTCGGACTCATGTCTCTCTCGGGAGGCTTCAACCTGCTCCACCAAGTCTTTTGCTCGCTCGTCGCCGGGATACTTACGGACGATCGATTCGGCAATCTCACGAGTTTGAGCGAAATCACCTTCCGTCGTCAACGTACGAATCTTCGCGGCAGCAGCGTGCATTTCATCGTCGGCGACAAGAAGTCGCTTTTTTAAGCGTTCCTCCTCGGACAGCAGAGAGTTGTCGCGAATGTCTTCGAGAAGGGAAATCACTTCACGCCAGCCGTCCGACGAAAACTGTGGGTCCGTCGCATCGGCGTCCGCTGCGAGCAACTCGGAAACGGGGCGGTCCGCTTCGATGACGGAGCCGTCCGGCTCGGCTCGTTTCAATTCGTGTTGAATCCATGCCAGTCTGACATACGAGGCGTGTACATCATTTAAGACTCGAAGCAGCGACGAAAGCCCGACGAGTAGCCCGCCCAAGGCAAGACCGACGCCGACAATGATTGCAAACTCGGCCAGACCGATGAATTGCTCCACCGCCCGGGCTGATTCATCCCCTGCCCGACTCATCACCAGAACGCCACCGCCTGACACGGCCAACACGAACACGGTCACTCCAACCACTCGAAGCCAGCGTGCCGCAGGCGTTCTCTGGGGGCGTGAAGTCGCTGATGAATTAGATAAATCGCTCATAATGATGCTTGATAGGCCACGTGTCTGGGGAGGATTACACCGTGCCTCGTGTTCCCCCTTCTTGCTAATTATTGACCCGGTGAGGCCGTGGATCAAGGAATCCAATCCCAAACGGGTGTTGAACGGTGTGCAACGCGATTAAGGGTCCGGTAGCATTTCCAGGATGACTGAAAGCACTGACGTCAACCTGAGACCGGCGGCCCACCCCGTAGACCAGACCATCTGCCTGCCTGGAAGCAAAAGCCTGACCAACCGGGCGCTGCTGACCGGAGCGTTGGCCAGCGGCGACTCGCAAATTGACGGGCTGCTGCTGGCGGACGATACGCGGCATATGCTCCAGGCTCTACGCCAATTGGGCATCGAGATTACGGTGGATGAAACACGCCGACGAGCTACCATCATGGGATGCCGTGGTCACTGGCCTGAAAGCGACGCGGATCTATTCTGTGGGAATGCCGGAACCGCCATTCGCTTCCTGACTGCCGCCTGTTGTACCGGCCATGGAGCATATCGGCTCGACGGCGTACGGCGGATGCGCGAACGACCGATCGGCGCGCTGGTTGATGCGTTGCGCGATCTCGGCGCAAACATCGGCTATGAGGAGCAAGAGGGTTATTGCCCGTTGACGATTCGCGGTCGCGGACTTCGCGGCGGACAGATCCGGTTTTCCACAACTCTGTCGAGTCAGTATGTTTCGGCCCTGTTGTTGGCCTCTCCGCTCGCCGCGAACGATGTGATGATCGACGTCACGGGCTCGTTGCCGAGCAAACCGTACGTGGCCATGACGCTGAAGGTCATGCACGATTTCGGCGTCCAAACCGTCGAAGAAAAAATGGAAAGATTCATCGTGCCCTGCCGCCAGACTTATACGGCGACCCGTTTCGACGTGGAACCGGATGCGTCGGCCGCTTCCTATTTTTTCGCGGCGGCGGCTGTCACCGGAGGCCGCGTCACGGTCGACGGCCTCGGCCTCGAGAGCTGCCAAGGTGACGTGAATTTCGTCAACGTACTGGAACGAATGGGCTGCCGTGTGGAGCAGGGACCGCGTCATACGACAGTATGGGGGCCTTCCGATGGAAAGCTTCGTGGCGTGGACGAAGACTTGAACGACATGCCGGACATGGCACAAACGCTGGCCGTACTGGCTGCGTTCGCGGACGGACCGACCCGTATTCGGAACGTGACAAACCTCCGAATCAAGGAAACGGACCGACTTTTTGCCTTGTCGACGGAATTGGGCAAGATGAACGTGCCGACGGAGGTGCATGAGGACGGCTTGTCCATCCAGCCCCACCGTGAGCCGACCGCCACGGCCATTGATACGTATGAAGATCATCGTATGGCCATGAGCTTTGCCCTTGCAGGACTGCGGCTGGATGGCATGGTCATCCGCGACGCGGACTGCGTGAACAAGACGTTCCCCGAGTTCTTCGAGCTTTGGACAGAACTGGTTCGGTAAAAAAGCCGGGGACGGTCGCTGCTCTCTGAAGAGATTCCAAAAAAGGCGCAACGAGCGACCAGCGGCAACCCTACCAAATATTTATCTGCATGAGCTCGCAGAGAATGCACGCATGGGTGCTCGTCAGTCAGGTTGCAGGGCCGGTTGTTTCCGTTCTACCCTGCTTAGCGCTCTTGTCGCTCATTGCGCCTACTTAATAAGTACATTAAGAACACAGAAAAGCAAATTGAATTGGCAGGCATTTTTTGCCGATCGATCAGGCGGGCGCCGAAGCAGGCGTTAAAGTGGTGTCTGCCGTCGGAACCTCCCCACCCGCCTTCAGCTTCTCCAATGCGGCATCACGCTCTTCGGGCGGGCAACCGACATCGTAACCCGGCCAATCAGGTGCGAGTTTCCTCGCCATCTCGACGAGCTTGGCTTCGTGCTCAGCCGACTCAACACTCACCGGAAGGCTGATCAGCCGGGCGTAAATCTTCGGCAAAACGGTCTCAGGACCAAAAGAAATCAGTTTCGATTCCGCGTCAGCATCTGTTGTGATGGCGGCAAGCAGGCTTTCCACAGCGGCCTCGCGCTTCGCGATGACCTTTGCCCTGATCTTCGCGAGCGCGTCCCCACGAGTCCCCTGATCAGAGTCAGGTGGAATTTCCCTGGACAGAGATTCGGCAGACTCCATCAGTTTTAGCGCCGCCGCGAACTGCGCCGCATTTTCGGCGGCAGCCAGCCGACGTTGAGACTCTTGGACCAGACAATCGAAAACGGCTTGAGAAAAACGGACGTCCGCTTCGGCATCGCCGACGGCTATGGCTCGGAGTTGTGAAAAGGCCCTTTCGTCCAGCCCGAGTCGCAAAAGCGTCGCAGCCAGCTTAAGAGCCAGTTCTCGATATTGATCGCTCTTCGGATCTTTGGCCGACTGCAGGGCCTCTTCATAGCTCTTGGCGGCAGCCTGATAATCGCCGAGATCGTATTGGACGCTTGCAATGCGTGCCGGCAGACCAGCACGGTCCTCCGGAGAAAGCTGATCATAACGGCTTTGATCCGTCTTCAAGGTCTTGAGCAACGTCAGACCGCGCCGCTGGTCCGTCGTGTCTTCAGCTTTTGCAAAGCCAACGCCCTTCTCAAGCTGTACGGACGCCGGTGAACGTCGCAGGATCGACTGATAGCTTTCCCAGGCGCGTTCACGCACCGCTGGATTGGTCTCCAGTCCGCTGTCTAAGCGGGCGTCCAATGCAATAAGGTCCTCCGGGTTACGGCCGCAACGCCCGAGGGCTTGCGCCACGGCCTGGCGGACCTCCGGATCGGCAGCTGATATGTAAAGACGGATTTCGTTGGCCGCATTGGTCGCAACCCGGAGTGAAGACATTCCCCAAATCGCGGCGGAACGAATGCGCACACCGCGATGCGGTTCCATTTCCTTCTTGAAAACCGGGAAGAAATTCTCGTGACCGATGCGCCCCATCGCCTCCAGCAATTTCACCCGAAGGTCTTCATCGTTTAACGAGGCTTTCTCAAGACGTTTCAAAAGGGCCGAAGCCACTCTGGACACCGTCTCAACTTCAAGGCCGTGGCCCTGACGAGCCAACTTGCCGAGCGCCAATGCAGCCTCCGCGACCACCTCCAAGGCCTCGTCGTCCAGACATACGATGACGTCGGGAATCGCGTCAGCCTCATCCAACCGGCCCAGCGCATTCACTTGAGCCCCTCGCACCCGGAAATCGTTTTCGCGGACCAAAGCCTGCCTGAGCCGAGCCGCGGCGCCTGAAGGTCGAAGATCGCCGACCATCGCTGCCACGTTTCGGCGGAGGCCTGCATCCGGATCCGTGATCATCTCGACCAGTTGCAACTTAATCGCCTGACCGACCTCTTTGCGATCCGTGATCAGCGCATTGATCAAATCGAGCCCGAGACTTCGGACCGCCGTTGACTCGTCTGCAAGAAAATCCCGGAGCTTCTCCGGACGCTGGGCCTCGGG
>JAKSDK010000727.1 GCA_022360095.1 Phycisphaerales bacterium | reverse complement strand
TCGCCGCCGAACCTGTTAAAAGCATTTCTGGAATCGTGAAGGATGAAACAGGCAGACCGCTTGAAGGTGTAAAAGTTCAAGTCGGCAGGATGGAGTCTTTCGAGGACGGGCGCTGGGTTCATGTTGCCGAACTTGGCGAGATGCCGTGGGAGACGACAGACAAGGATGGGCGATTTTCGCTTGAGATCGGCGACAACATTCGTTACGACCTCTGGTTCGACAAACAAGATTTTGCTCCAACGTTTCTCTACGAAGTCAAAGCAAATTCGAAACCAATCAGGGTCACGTTAAAACGAGGCATGATCGTTACCGGTACGGTCGAGCGGTTCGTGGGGGACAAAAAGAGACCAGTCGAAGGTGTGAAGGTCGGTGGGCGGCAGACCAGTGATCTCCGCGATCTGGCTACCGGGCACTCCTCCAGGGGAGGTGAAGGTTCCTGCGACTTTTCTCTCCGGGTTAAGCACATCAAGAGTGAAGAACTCGTCCCGCAGACGCACTGTATCGGTGGCGCTTGTATCTCTGGTTCCGGGAGAACCTCCCGTAACCGCGAAACCACCCCATTCGATTTCTGGCGCACCCACACCATTTTCCTCGGCGTTGCATACGGCGCAGCCCACCAGGACACTGAGTATCAGCGGCACCCCTCGAAACACCATTCCCTGCCGAAGGCGGGTGCGACTGGAATCGGCACATCTACTTCCGAGAGGCTGGTCGCCAATGTCGGTACATAGATTGACTAATACTAATAGGAATTTGCTTTTTAGCGGCGAAGCCGCGGTGGTGGGGGTTGTAGGGGGAGGAGAGAAAATTGAGAACATGCTCATTATCTATGCATATGTTTTCGCTGTTACAGAAACGCATTTCTGCGGAAATGATTATTGAGGCCTCAGAACGCCTTGAAAGTCAATCCTGCGGAGACATTTTCCTCGCCCCACGACTTGACACCACGCTCCCCATTACTGGAGTATTGCTCCATGAATCCCTCGCCGATAGAGACCGCATTCATTGCGCTCGCCATCGCGCTCCCCCTTCCGGCGCACGCCGACTACAGCTTCGTCAACATCATCGACACCGACGACCGCACGTTCTCCCAGTCCCTACCCATTTTCGACTTCGGCTCGCCGACTCTCAACAACGAACGCCAAGTCGCCTCCAATATCCGCAAACCCTTCATCACCGGAGATCACTCCCTCATCCTCTGGGAAGGCGGCGCGTTCCAAGAAGTGGTCCCCACTCAAGGTAATCAGCGCCTCGTAGCGCCTGCCATCAACGACAGCGGTCAGATCGCCTTCAACCTGATCGATGACGATGAAGACACCGAAAAGATTCTCCGCTACAACCCTGACACCACGACCACCACCATCGCCCAGACGACGGCGTCAGGTTTCACGGGTTTCCCTTCCTTCCACCCGTCCACCATCGACAACCAAGGGAGAGTGGGCTTCTGGGCCGAGACCGACACCACCGAGGGCATCTACCTCGGCGATGGCACCGCCACCACCACCATCGCCGAGACCGGCGCACAGTTTGAGAGCATCGATCTGTTTTTCGCTCTCAACAACTCCGGCACCGTCGCCTTCACTGGACGCACTGGCTCGACCCGCTCCAGCCGTGGCGTATTCACCAGCGACGGCACCACCACCGACACCATCTTCGACGGTTCCGACGGCACCTTCGACGCCTTCACCTGCCGCGCGGTCAACGACACCGGATTCGTCGCCTACTCCGCC
>JAKSDK010000512.1 GCA_022360095.1 Phycisphaerales bacterium | reverse complement strand
TTGGGAGAATACATAACTTGATGGATCACAGCGTCGTCTGAGAATATTTTGAATGTATAGTTACTTTGAGGTGCTAAAGATGATAGTCGCATTATGGTTGCTGAATGAGTGCATATTGACGCTTTCACGAGTAGTCTAAAGCCTGCACCTTTCTTAGTTAGCCAAAACACAACTCGTTTACCATTGAAACTATTTAGCACAGTGAAGGAATCTTCACCATCATCACCAATAGTTTGTAGTTTTAATTTCTTTGTTGTACGGTCATAAATGAAATGTGGTTTTTCATAAGCTCCATTGCCCATAATCGTTTTTTATACCCATTGATCTATTTAGCCATAATTGCACAACAACACAAATAGTAAAGCTCTTTTCACTGAATAATGTTAAATCCAATGTTTGATTTCATAACCTCAATCCTCCTTCCTGAACATTGGCAATATTCATTTGGGGAAATGTTATGTTAGGATTTATACCTGTAAATGTAATTCCTGATGCTCCTAATGTCAGGTTATAGTTACTAACATCGCTGAAATCATAAAATTCTTCAAATATTTCCCTATACACATTCTTTGTATGAGGGCCCAATTTTGCCTCTAGATCTTTGACCATCTTTACAGTAGCCGCACTATTATTACGGCTTTTATCCGGAGTAATATTTAATATCTTCTTTCGGTTCATATCGAGATCCACATTGTAAACAACTCTTGTAGGTGTAATATCACATGCCGTATGATAATCATATGTCTTGTTTGGATTTAAATCCACTGTTTCGCCGAGAATACCAATTATGCTATTAGGTAATATTTATTAAAACTAGTTGGATAAACCCCCAAGTCAGATCCCGCCTGCGCCATAATATTTTCCACGTGAAGGAAATAAGGCTTGAATGAAGCTGTTTTACTGAATACTACCACAACCTTATGGTAATACATAAATTCTGTCTGATTGGGGGAGGTTTTATACTCATGTGACTACCCGTACGAAACGCGCAGCGCTGTTGCAGCGCTGCAG
>JAKSDK010000267.1 GCA_022360095.1 Phycisphaerales bacterium | reverse complement strand
CGCCCTCCTGCAGATTGATGCCGTCAATGTAGAAGAGGCGCGTCTCTGCACACGTATAGACCGTGGCCACATCCATTCCGTTCAAGACCGGCGGCAGCGCCCCGGTCCCGGCTCGGGCCGCAGCCGGTGCAAGGACCGACAGGAAGATCATTATAGAAAGCCGGCGTGAGGACGCGGCCACGAACCCGCCGCGAACAGGGCCCCTTCGGCGATGGCGTGAAATGCAGACCATGCGGGAAATCCTTTCGTTCCTTGATGTGATCCTAAACGAAGTCGGGATATGCGATCCTAAACGAAGCCAGGCCACCGCTTCAATGGCTTGCCTGACAAATTTTATCTTGAACTTTAACTTCTATTCAGAAATGAATTTATATCCAAATCGCCCGGAAGACGTGCGCTTTGATTTCAGACGATTCGTGGAGCTCCCTGCCATATCCCAGACAAATATCAGATATTGCGAACACCGCCCCGCGGTCTGCTTGGGCAAGTCACCCCCGCCGATCAGCGCCGCGTCCGTTCATTATTGCAACAGAGCCAGGACAGACTGAGGTGTCTGATTCGCGATGGCAAGGACGCTGGTGCCCGCGCTGACGAGAATCTGGTTTCGTGTCAGATTGCTGGTCTCCAGAGCAAAATCAAGATCGCGAATCGCCGATTCCGAGGAGATCAGATTTTCCATGGTGATCGTGAGCTGGTTCACGTTGGTGTCGAGCGTGTTCTTTTCAAACGCCCCGAGACGACCTCGAAACGAGGATACCTGTTGAATGGCCTCTTCGATGATAAGAGCGGCCCGTGAGGCCTGCCCGACAACGAGAGAGAATTGGCCGTCACTGGTGATCTGGTTCAAATAGCCGATTGTATCATTCCCCAAACGGGAGGCGGCTGCGGATTGCACGCCGATGTTTACCTGTTGGTTGGTATCAACGCCCGGGCCGAGCTGGAAGCGTGCGCCACCGCCCGTGATGGCAAAAGAGGTCGCCCCCGCCGTATTGAACGCTTCCTGCACTCGCATCTCCAGACTCAGCGTATTCGTATTGAGGAAGAGCTCGAGCCCCTTCCCAAGCGTGCTGGCTCCGTTCACGGTGGCCGCGACGTCTCTGCCGATGTTTCGACTGACCAATTCGTTGCTGGTATTTCTCGTGTGAGACAGGAACGGATTGGTAAGCGTACCGATCTCCTGGACTTGCACAAAGGAATCACTGCCGAAAGCCTCGGTGTTCAAAACGATCCCGCTGCTTTGATTGCCGGCGTTGATAAAGGTCGCACTGACCCCGGTCGCATCGCTGACTAGATTGACGGCATCCAGGATTTGTTGGGCGGTCGACCCAGACAGCAGGCTGAGCGTCGTGACACCGTTGGGCCCCGCAAGTTCGAGCGTCAGACTCTCCGAGATCGAACTGTTTTGAAACTGCAACTCCGCATGCTGAGCTGACTGCGTAACGACGACCTCAACCGGAATGAAGCTCGCCGTACCGAACTGAACCCCGTTGATCCGAACATCCGTGACATCACCGCCGACCACACCGCTCGTGATATAGCCCAGGGAACCGTTCAGGAGCTTACGTCCGCCGAAAGTCGTCGTGTTGGCAATACGGGTGATGGATTCGACGGCGGAGTCGATCTGCAATTGGTTGGCACGGATTTCATCGTCAGACACTGCGCCGTCGTTGGCCGCCTCAATGATCTTGCTTTGAATGTCGTTGAGAAGCGACGCGACCTCATCCAGCGCTCCTTCCGTCGTGGCGACAACGTTGGAGGCACGTTGAGAATTCGCGATCGCCTGCCGGACCGACTCGATCTCCGAACGGAGATTCTGCGAGATAATCAATCCGGCCGGATCATCCGCACCGCGATTGATTCGAAGCCCCGTCGAAAGCCGCTCCAATGACAATTGCAGCCTTTGATTCGATTGGCTTAACTGGCGAGTCGCGACTAGCGCGGCCGTGTTCGTGTTAATGCGAGTCATGTCGCAATCCTCCGTGACTGTCCGGCAGCGCCGCCTTGCGCTGCTTCACCGACATCCAGTGGCAGTATTCAGCGTTGCCCGTCATGCGTCCTTCGGCGAATCTTCTGAGGGATTGTCTCTGGCACCCGGCTTTCGCTGCGACCCCTTGTCCGGCGGCAGGTCTTCCGGCTTGATCTTCGCCGCCGCTCGGTTTTCCCGTTTGATCGCTTCGTACACCTCTTTGCGATGCACGGGAATCTGGGCCGGCGCCGTGATGCCGATTCGCACCTTGTCGCCGCGGATGTCCACGATGGTGATCTCAACGTCATCACCGATCATGATTGTTTCGTCGCGTTGACGCGATAGCACCAACATGTTGGCTCCTCCTCGGCCACGCGGACGCGAGTTCCCGCCAAGGAACTTCGAATCCGAACGTCCTGTTACCTAACCGTCGCTCATCCCTCGCGAATGCCTGATCACGAATGGACCAGCACCGTGGGACCGGATCATGGCTGGATCGGGTCGAAGACTCACCAAATCATAGGTGAGTCGCCAAGGATTTCACGAGAATGGCTTAAGCTAGGCCGTCTTACTCATTACTCCCTGAGGCACCGGCAACCGCATCAACGGATGCCTGGTGGCATAACGCTTATCTGACAGAACCAGTTGTTTTCCGACGCGGGTCGCCACGTTGATGATCAGCGGGCCCTGCAGGTTGCCCGTCAGCATGTCGTCCACCTTATTGACGATCACAAACACCTGCGATCCGTTGGTGTCCGACAGGCCGATGTGCGCAAGGTCTTCCGACTTGATCCCGATGCGGTATTCCGAAACGAAAAGCCGCGGGTCACAAACCACGAAAGCCAGTTCAGGCCGATGCACCGCCTGCATCCAGTAAAATGCGCTGTCTTCACCGGTCTGGATCAGGGCATACTCCCGATCATCCGGAAAACCCAGCAGACCCTTGGGAAAGTTCAAAAATCGCTGGTCGTCTACATCGATTCCGCCAAACCTTGAGGTCTCGATTATCATGAAACTCTGCTCCCGGTCGCACACAGGCGACCCTGCATCGATCATCAGGCGCTTGCGCCCGACAACCTCCATCCAATGACCTGGCACTGCCCGCGATTCATCCAATCATCGCAGAAAATCCAACAGCGACAGATTTAGGTTCCGTGATCCGGTCAACAGGCTCGACTGCAACGCCGTCTGGGCCTGCTGAAATTTTGTCACCGCCTCGACGAAATCCACGTCGCGCAACTCGGACAACAACGTCGTCGTGGCCGCGACGGCACTTTCGGTCTGTATCAGACGGTCTTGCATGTCGCGCGACCGCGCGCCGACTTTCCCCGCAATGTTCGCGACTTTCGGTTGCAACTCATTAATCTGGCGACCGGCCTCGGTGATTTCCGAGGAATCGTCGGCCAGCAGCCCGTCGCGCAAACGATACAGGGCGCTGAATATTCCTGTTTGTTTAAATTCACCGACGATATCGCCGTCCAGCAGCGTAGGACTTCCCGTCTTGGCGATTCCCAACTCCCCGGCAACGGGCGATAAATTGATGGCTTCGGAAACAATCGGATTGGGACCGGCCGGACCGGTCAGTTGCAAGCCGCCGCCGCTCGTTGATATTTCCGCCGTAATCGTGGCACCGGCCGCCGTCGCTGCCGAATTGATGGCACTGATGATATCACCGATGTCTTGCGCCGTACTGAGATCCACCTCAAAGGCGACGCCGAACGTATCCGTGATGCGAATGTCGTTCTTCCCCGCGACGGGGTGTATGCCACGGCCGCCGTTGAGGCGTGAGATCGAAACGGATGGATCGAGCGTACGAATGCCCAGCGCTTCTGCATCGGTGCCGCCATTCTCACCAATGACCAAAGGTGTGCCGGAGATCAGGTTCTCGACGAAAAAGCTCTTGCCGTCCTCCGTAATATCGGCACGAATCCCCACGTTGGCCCCGTTAAGGAGGTTCAAGGCTTCCTGAACGGTTGTGGCACCTGTGAAGTCGATCGTCGCGTTCAGATCGCCGTTGGTGATCGTGACACCGTCAGGCAGGGTGAAGCCGCCAGGTTGAAGATCACTCAGCAGCGTCGTGAGTGTCGCGCGACGTTGTACGTTGTCGCCGTTCAGGTCCGCGCCGCCCAAAGCCGTCTTCCGGATTCCTAGAGAAGCCGCAGTGGTTCCCTGCCCGATATCATTGACCTGAATGTCACCCGCAGCACCCGTGATTCGAAACGTGGCACGGTCTGCAGGATTAATCCCCAGGACCAGCGTGCTGCCCGCGTTCGCAGCGTCATCATTAAACCTGGCGATCAAATCGCCCACGGTCTCCGCGGCGCCGAAATCGACCTGAAACGTGACGCCGGCTCCGACATCCACAACCTCGATGACGCCCTGCTCCACACCGTTGCCAAACGCGCCGTTCAGTTCGTTGAGGCGTCCGTTGGCATCAAGCTGCACGTCGAAACTGGCATATCCACCCACGATCTCCTCCCGAAGATTGAACAGATCGCTGGTCAACACGGTAAACGGAAGTGTGAAGTCGAAGTCCACCAGGGTCCGGCGGTCGAACTGGTCGGCAAGAATCGTCGTTCGGCCGAACTGCGTGTTAATCGGAGGTTGATCGACACGTCGGCCACCGAACATGTATCGATCCTGAAACGTCCGATTGGCAATGTTCATCAACTGGTCGATGAGTCCGTCAACGATGATCGACTGGGAGGTCCGTTCTTCGGCACTTTGAAGGTTACTCGCCTGCTCACTCGCGATCCTGGCCGCCTCGTTGAGCAGATCACTGACCTCGGTAATCGCTACATCTGTCGCGGCGAGCTGACTGTCCGCGTGTTGGAGGTTCGAGAGAATCTGGTCCTGGCCCTCGAGCGAACGAAGCATGCGCGTAATCTTTTCAGCCGAAATCGGATTGTCCGCCGCAGACAAGAGCTGGCGACCGCTGCTGATCCGCTGCTCCTCGCGAAAGATGTTCACGGAATTCTGCTGGAGCTGCGAGATCAACGTAAAGGTCCGCAGACTCGATGAGACGCGAGACAAATTGCCGGCCGAACTGATCGTCATACCACTACTTCAGGCCTTTTCGAACAACTTTAAGTGGACCACCCACTTCGGGCACTCGTCCATTCACACTAACGCACCAACGTCAACAACGTTTGCAACATTTCATCCACGACACGCATATAACGTGCGGCGCCTTCATAGGCACGCTGAAACGAAATCAGCGCGACCGCCTCTTCATCCAGGTTCACGCCCGAGATGCTTTCTCGTTGAACCGTCAACGACTCGAAGATGATCTCCGCCGCTTCAGTGGCACTGGTGGCCGCGGACGAACTCACGGCGATGTTGGCCATGGCGGAGTTGTAGAATTCGTTCAACGAAGCTCCGGACAAGCTTGCAATTGCAGAGTCTTGAACGGCCACCAAAGCCGTCGCGTTGCTTCCGTCACCGGCGAAATCAGATTGGGCCGCCGCCAACAGCGCGGAATTGTTGACCAGCAAAGGATTGACCTCGATGTCGAGGCTGTCCTTACCCGCAAAGAAGGTGTTGAGGCCCAGGGACGCAAGGACTCCGGAGGTATCATCTGCAAACGCGAACGTAAAACCGTTGTCAGCGGTCAACTGGAGCTTTCCGTTGGCCGTCACCGTGGCCGTGAGATTCGGCACGTTGGCCGTGATGTCCGCGGCCAATGAATCGAGGGTCGTATCAGCTCCAATGCCGTCGAGATCGATGTTGACCTGCGTCCGGACAACCGTGCCGCTGCTGTCTTTGACATCAATAAAGAAAGAACCCGTCTGCGGCAGAAAGGGAATCCCGTTGTCGGGCGTATTTAGCGCCAGCGACGAGTCGAGCACCTCCGTCAAACCGGTCAGATCCGAAAAATCTTCCAGTCCGCGTCCGCCCGAGTGCACCTTGTTGATCTCGTGGATCAGCGCCCCCGACAAAGAGTCAAGCTCGGCAAACCGTGAAAAATTGTGAACGTCGCGCGACGTGATCAGCCCTTCAACCAAACCGCCCTTGGCCGTCACCGGGCCGTCGTTCAACTGGAAACGAACCACGGAAATGGTCAGGCCGTTGGTATCAAGCTCCTGTGTGGTCTTGAGTCCAAATGACGTACCGAACTGAACGACCGACTCGTTTCCGATATAGACGTTCACCGCCCCACCGGGTTGCTCACGGACACTGATGGCGAAATATTCGGACAGTTCGCTCAGAAGCTGATCGCGTTGATCGCGCAGCGCGGCAGCCGGACCGGCCGAACCCGATTCCGCAAGTGTAATCTCCCCGTTCAATTCCGCGATCTGCGTCGTAATCTGGTCCGCCCGTAGAGTGATCGTCTCGATCTCGCGATTGATTTCATCACGGAGGCCGATCAGGTCGCCGCGGATGTCACCAATTCGCTGCGTCAGGGACGATGCCGTACTAATCACAATACCGCGCGTCGCGATGTTGTCAGGATTGTTTTGAAGATCGCCCAGCGAGGCGAAGAATTCGGAGAGCAGCGACCCCAGATTCCGATCGCCAAGGGGGTCGAAAAGGCTCTCAATACGGTTCAGCGAGTTCCTTTCCGTCCCCGCCGATTCCTTGTCCGAAATCGCCGTTCGCAGGCGTGATTGCAGCGTCTCGCTGATGCTGCGCCGAATCGACGTAATCTGTACGCCGCGCCCGAGCTGCCCCACGCTTAACCCGGCTCCGGGAATTGCGGACAAATCGGCGCGCGTCCGCGTATAACCGGGCGTCGCCACATTGGCAATGTTCTGCCCTGCCACCTGCAACGCCGCCTGGTATGCGGCCAGCGCCGTACGACCTACACCTAATGCTGAAGTGAGTCCCATCGATCTAACCTACTGCGTCCAATACGTTGGCCCCGCTCCCGGCCTCGACCGCGCCTCCTCGCGAATAAGTTCGCGGGCCGTCCTCGCTCTGCGTAAAAGCGGAGAAAAGGTTCTTGAAATGGGCCAACATCTCGTGGCTGACCAACTCCACCACTCGATTTAGCTCGGCCACTTTTAACATCTGTACACGAAGGGTGTTTCCCAACTCCAACAGGCGCGCGCGATGAGGATTACCCAGACGCTCAACCAGTATGTTGAGTGTCACATGCTCGACACGCGCCGACTTCGGCAATCCTTTTGTCCTGCAAAGCTCTGCTGCAACCCTCTTGCGACACTCATCCAAGACCGAGACCCGAGCCGCGAGTTCCCCTTCGCGGTGAGCGGCGGAGATCATGCCGTCCATGTCCGACCGCCGCATGGCCTCCAGCTTCTCTCGAATGACGACCTGAAGCGCTTCCTGGAGCGCGATGAGCTGTTCGAGCAATGAGATCAACTCGTCCGGCGACGGTATGCCTTCGTTCCCGTTCATTCGGCACCCTTGCTTGGTTTCTTAGAATCGTTGAGTCCGGACGGATGACGATCTTCGATCTCATCGTTCCGACCGCGCGTCATCGCTTCGTACATTCGGTTTGCAATCGGGTCGCCGGGGGCGCGTCCCATCCGGCGGGCCAATTCCATGTGCAGCTGCCCCTTGAAAACGTCCTCGCCCTTTCCTCCGTGAAAATACTTGCCTTTGATCGTCGAGTTCTGCATTTGTCGTAGAAGCGTTCCGTAAAAGACGTTGCCGACAAACTCGCCCACCAGCTTGCGCAGCTCCTTTTTTGGCAGACCCTGCCTCTCGGTCTGCGCCGCGAACTGCTCGATGCCGGGTACGGTCGTCGCACGTCCGGCCTGCGTCGCCAAGGATGTTCCGATGCCTGTCAATTCCAAGTGACTATTCCCTGTATACGAGCTTGCCCCGAATCTTGCCGGTGCGATGCAGGTTTTCCACAATTTCGATGATTTCACTCGCCGAAACGTTGAGCTGATTCAATTTGTCGACAAGCTCTCTCAGCTTTGCCGACCCACGCTGATCAGAACCGATACTCGCCGCATGCTGCTCCTCCACCAACGGATTTTCAACGGTCGGCTTGATCGGCGGCGTGGTCGTCCGAATGGTCATGCCGCCGTGGGCGATGATCGCCGGCCCGATCTCGACACCGGACCCGATCGCAATGGTTTTCGTCCTGCGATTGATGACAATGCGCGCCTCGCTCTCCGGCATGAGAAGTTCGAGGTTCTCGATGCGACCAATAAACTCGGACGGACTTCCTCGATACTCGGGTGGAATCTTGACAACCACGTACTTGGGACCGGTCGCGCGCGCAACCCGTCGCACCTGACCCAACTCAGATTGATCCTCATTGATACTCTGAGCGATGACCGACGCAAGCGCATGGCTGGCGTGCACATCCTCCAACACCAGCGTAACGGCCCAGCCGTCGCTGATGTAGGTGTGCACGACGTCCTCCTCCATCACGGCGCCATTGATAATGGTGCCGGTTGTCTTCTGTTTTGGATCGGTCACGCGGACAGGGCCCTGAGCCAAAGCGTAGAAGATGCCGCGGTTAAGCGTTTGCAACGGCGTCGTGACAAGCCTGCCTCCGACGAGGCTCTTGGCTGTCCCGACCGAACTGACGCGCACGTCGACCGCGTCGCCTTCACGAATACCGTTGTCGGGCAACGTGGCCTCGACCCAGACGATCGCGACATTCTTCGTATTCGACAGTTCCGCCTGCGTCACGGGAACCTCGAATTTCGCCAGCATCGCCTGCAACTGACGAATGGACGCAGCATACTTGCCCCCGTCGCCGGTCCCGTTCAATCCGACCACCAGACCGTAGCCCATCAGGGTGTTATGGCGCCGCCCCTGCAAATGCGTGACGTCGGCGACGATTGTGCCCGACGCAGGTGCGGTCATCACGAGCGCAATCGTGAATCCTGCGGCCCATCCAACACATCGCATGATCTTTTGCACGTTTTTCATTCCGTCTTCGTTCTCAACCCGATTGCCCAAGCGCCTCGTGCGCTAGAAGGGCTTAACCAAATCCAAGGCTTCCTTAAACCAACCGCGCTTGGTGGCATCCGCAATAGCTCCGCGCGGCGTCGTGACGATTTCCAGACCAAAGATCTTCTCACTCGTCACCGTTCGATCAGGACCGATGTCACGCGTGCTGATCTCACCACTCAAAGCCAGAATCTGTTCGTCGTGGTCCGTTCCGATCGAATAGGACGCCACGATGATGAGGTTTCCGTTCGGCTTGACGTCAATGACCTTGCCCATCATGCGCGTTTCGAGCAGATCTCGGCGGTCGGCGCGTCCCTGGTTTTCCAACTCGTTCTGATTGTTGAAGCTGATCTCGGGCGTTCCCCCGCCGAAGTCCTGCTGCAACCACCTGCGATCATGAATGCGGAACCAGGCATCAAGCCTTGCCTGAATATCCCACTCACTCTCCTGCTCCATTCTGGAATCCGTCCGTGCACGATAGCGATGACGAACGATGACACCGATAAGATCGTGAACCTTGATCACGGCAGGCTCCGGCGGAGACACGGCCGTCAGCGAAAACTTGGCAAGCGCCACGTTTCGCGTGGATGAAGGCTGCTTCGTCGTCCCGGCGTTCACCGGCAATGCACCGTTGGCTGCCGGCTGAGTCGTCAGCGCGGCAGCCGCCACCTCCTTTGCCCGGTCCGCCTTGAACAAAGACGAACTCTGCCCGAAGACCCAGGTCCCCGGACCGAATAAGAGAACGCCAATCACCAATGTTGTTCGCATGTAAGTCACTTTCCCTCTAACGGCGAACCAACTGCTGAGCACTCTGATACGTCACGAGACCCGGCCCCGAAACGACGGCCTCGATCAAATCCTGTTTTCGCTTCGCCCCGTCACGACGAATTGTGATCACGTCTCCCAAACCACCCGCCTGTTGCGCCTTCCCCGTCGTTCTGATCTCGAGGCCGTCTCCGCGAATGAGAATCTTGACGAACTCGCCACGTCGAATAAGCGGCCTGGCCTCCAGAGCCTCCGCATCCAGCATGTCACCGGCTCTGAAAAAAAGACGACTTCGTAACCCCACTGCCGCCGACAAATCCGTCAATCCAATGGAATCCGCTCGGTCGAACCGACGCCTCTCCAGCTTCAGGTCCCGTGCGGCAATAATCGCTCCCTGATTAATCGGGCGACGCGCCACAACCACGTCTTCCAACAACAACACTTCCGCCGCGACCGGTATCTTCCGACTCGCCTCGCCCTTTTTGCGAACGTCGACCACGAAACTGATGAGACCGAGTTTGCGCCGACTCTGAGGACGGATGTTGAAATCGTACTCCGGCCGTTTCAATGCCAGCCCGTTTTCAGGGACCGGACTGAATCGAATCTCCAGCCTGCCGTCGACGTAGGGAAGCCATGCCGCGATGTACTCCCGCAACTCCGACTCCAACGTCTCGGCCGACACGGTCTTTTTCTTCAAAACGGGTTTGGGCTTCTGCCGGACAGGTTTTTGCTTTTTCGCCTTAGGGGCCTGCGACGTCTTGCGCAGAGGACGTGGACGGGATACTTTGCAACGTGACGAACCGAAGATCCGGATCGCCCCCAGGTCGACGTCGGCCTTTGTGAGCGCGCCGCGAACGTCGTCTGCTCGTACCAGGATCTCGCCGCCATATCGCGGCGCGAAGCCGACCTCCAATTTCGACAAACGCCTCATCGAAACCGGGTCATGTCCCCGAAGTTCCGCGACGTCTCCAATCGTCACCGACTCGCCCCTGACGAACGCCGTCGGCCAAATACGGATTTCGTTTCCGAACGTCGGTGATACCGCCGTCGCCACCGTGGCGATCAGAAGTGCGACTAAACAACATCCATGTCGTTGCCTGATCATGCTGACGTCTCCGCCGTCTCTACCCCACTCCATGGGATTTCAGACTACCTCCGCAACTGGTTTAAGATCTGCATCGTCTGGTCCGCTGCCTGGATAACCTGCGAATTCAACTCGAATGATCGTTGCGTCCGGATCAACTCGATCAACTCGCGAGCCGCGTCGACATTGGACAATTCAAGGTTGCCCTGACGAATGACACCGATACCGTCCTGGCTCGGATTTGCGAGGATCGGCGGGCCGGATGCATCCGTCTGCTGATATAAATTGGACCCGAGCTGCTTAAGCCCGGCATTGTTGATGAATCGTGCCAGCTCAATTTGACCCACGTCTTGAAGCTCGGTGGCCCCCGGAGTCATCACCTGCACCAGTCCGAGTTCGCTGACCACAATGTTCGTTCCGGCCTCGGTGGGAATGTTGATCGCCGGCTCCAGCCGCGGGCCGATGTTACTTCCCAGAACCAGATCGCCGTTGGCATTGGTCGTGAAGTTTCCAGCCCGTGTAAAGACGGTCTGTTCCTGGCCGTCTACAATGGCCTGAACCTGGAAAAAGCCTTCGCCCTCGATCAGGAGGTCGAAAGGTTGCCCGGTCTGTTCCACGGCCCCCTGCTGAAAATTCAACTGCGTCGATGAAAGCTCCGCCCCGATGCCGATCTGTTTGCCCATTGGCTCCGGCTCATCGAGGCCGTTCCGCAAACCCGGGAGTTCCAGCGTCTGGTAGAGAATGTCTTCAAAGTTCGCCCGAGAGCGCTTAAACGCAACCGTATCAATATTCGCAAGGTTGTTGGCCACGATTTCGAGTTTCGTGTCCATCGCCTGCAAACCTGTGGCTGCCGTATAAAGCGATTGTATGGCCATGAAGTACTTTCCCTTAACGAACCCTGTAAAACCCTCGCCTCTTAACCGATCCTGCCCACTTCGTTGATCAGGCGACCCAGCGACTCATCCTGCATACCGATTAACGACGCATTCATCTCATAAGCTCGAGTCGCGGAAATCATGTCCACCAAAGCCGTCGTCGGTTCCGCACCGGACGCCTCGTAGACAAACTGCTTGACGGGGCTGTCTGCCTTTGCGACTCGCAACTCATCACCTGAGTAGAGATTCTGTCCGATCTTTTCGAGTTGCTGAGGGTCTTTGAAATTGGCCACCGCCAATTCGCCCACGGCCCTTCCGCGCTGCGATACTCGGCCGTTCTCGTCGATCTTGGTGAGGTCCGGCGCCGACGGATCGAGAACCAGTGGCTGTCCCTGCGCATCAACGACGGCACCGCCGCTCGCGACGTGCCGCAGTGTCCCGTTGGCATCAATTGTCAAGCGCCCGTCGCGCGTGTAACGCGTCCCCTCAGGTGTGCGTATCGTCAAAAAGCCGTCTCCAAGGACGGCCACATCCAACGGGTTGCTCGATGGAATAAGACCGCCCTGGGAATAGTCGGTATACACGGGCCTGCCAAACAACCCCCCCGTGCTGGGATCGAGAACGGGGTGGCGCGCGCCCAACGAACCGCCTTGTGTCGATTCACTGAGCCTTTCAGCAAAGGCCACGCGATCAGGCTTGAAGCCCGGTGTGTCTACATTTGCGAGGTTGTTGGCGATGACGGTCTGCCGATATTGTTCAGCCAGCATGCCGTCCGCCGAAAGCCATAATCCATAGACCATCGATTATCCACTCGATTTACCCGGCGATGTTTCCAACGTCGCTTTCCCGTTCCCGTCGTCTCTGCGCTCAACCAAATGCATCACCGTCGCCACTCGTGCCGCCCGTCGAATTCGGGCGCCAAGTGTCCGCCAGTCGGGTGCGAAGTACACCTTGTCATGTCCTTGACGGTCCGTGCTGTCATGTGGCAATCGGTCTGACACGTTCAATCTCCATGCGCGCTCACCCTCGGAGCGCCGGCTACTCGCCTCACAAGAGCATGTGCTATGCCAATTGCCTGCGCGAAAATGAATAAAATGAGAAAGCGAGGGATAACTAAAAGAGATAAAGAGACTTATGTATTCGAATTAGTCTGGCGCCGCGACAAAATCGAACCCCCAAACTCCATCCCAAAAGCGCAGACGCTGCTCATGAACCTGCAGGCTTCGCCGGATTAGGCGATTGAAACCCTCGGTCCTCCCTACGTTGAACACCAGACGATTCAACAGGCATCCCCAAACGCGCAACGGGAAGTGCAAAAACTGCGCGATACACCGATGACGTGCCCGTCGCCCCGACGTAATAGGTTCGGCCCGAGCGCAAACGTGCGGGTCGCGCATTCTCTTCGGGCGCAACCTGATAAAAACCCGCCGGTACGTCACCATACACAATGGCCAATTGACGTGCTGAGCAACCGTCAGGATCAGTCGACCGGATTTCCCACAGCAGCCCTTCTTCTTCGCTGGCCAAGGCAAAATCACTCACTCGTCGCCACCGAAAAGGCCATCCCCAATCGGCATGATCAATAGTAAAACGAGGCTTGTCTGCCGAAAGATCGACGTCGATCGCCGTGGGATCAGCACATCCGGATAGACCCGTGACGAGAAAAGCGAGAACGGCAGACCGACAACCTACACTCACCGCGGAAACGTTGAAAAACCGCGCTTGCCCCCCCGCGGCTGCGTTAATCGGCTTGATGGGACTGCTCGACACGACGCACCAACTTCCAACCGGCCGGAAGCACCATCGCGGCCGCGAGCGTCTTCAAACCGGCTCCCGGCAAGACTTTCCAGACCCCTTCCGCGAAGGCCAGACCCGGACCGACATAAAATGACCGCCAGATCAGTCCCAGGAGCAAAATGACGGCATGTCCTATCACGAAGACAAAGACGGCGGTCATGAATCGACGGTCCCAACCGCGTTCGGCGAGACGGCCCACGATGAACGCAGCCACGACGAAACCAATCAAATACCCCGTTGTATCCCCTGCAAAATAGGCCGGCCCAGCCAGGGGCCTCGCAAAAACGGGAAGTCCGGCGGCGCCTTCAAGCAAATAGGCCAAAAGAGCAAGCGCACCCCGCTGACTGCCCAACATCGCACCGACCAACACGACTGCAAACGTCTGCAGGGTCATCGGCAACGGACCGGGAATTTGAATCTTGGCGCAGACTGCGACCATAAGACTCCCGGACAGAATCAAAAGCCCGTCACGAACCAGCGCATCATGCCGAACAGCCTTGGGATAAACGAGATCACTGAAAGTACGCATCATGAATTCCCTAAAAGTAAGTCGCTTCTCGATCCGAGCCGTGCTCGCCCGAAAAGCGGTCGTGTCCAGACGCCAGGCCCCCACACATTCACAAACCCACCCCTCCTCGGCGGTCAGGGCTCTGATTCAAACACCTCACACACACCCTTAAGACCTATCCGCCAACAAGGTGCATACTTGCCGATAGGTCACTTCGTCCGGCTCAGTGAAACCACTGACGCCGAGTTGCTTACAAACGAGTTCATCGTTCTTGAGTTGATTCAGCAAATACGATTTTAGTCTCCTTGTCTGTGACGGGTCCGAAGCGGGACCGGCCACGACCACCATCTCCGGGACGGCGATCGTCTCGCCGACGATTTTCAATTGATCCTTGGACGGGCCGAGAATCAAACTGCCCCCCGAATCACGCATTTCCTGATAAATGACCTCATCCACCACACCGGCGTTGACCAGAGGATCAAAGGCAACCGTCTTCCCTGAGTCGCCCCCGGTATACAATCTCCCCTCCAAAGCCAGCGGAGGAGGTGTCAGGAAATCGGGGAGCAAGTCCTTGACCGGAACCCCCGCAGACTCCAGGGCCGCCTGGGCAGCGATATCAGTCAGCAGATCCTTATAGGCGCCGAATGCGAAACGCTTGCCCTTGCAATCGGCAATCTGCTTCACGTGCGAATCCACCCGAACAACAATGTAGGCCTTTCGCGAAGATTTGCCGAGTGAGTTCACACCGGTGGCCAAAGGTGTCAGTTTGCCCGGATCGGAGACAGAGCAATATTCTCCGGCGGATAAAATTGCATACGAGATGTTCCCCTGCTCCAACTGTTGCCCGAGGGCTTCGCCGCCCGGTTGGGCTCGAAACACAACTCGACTGCCAAAAAGCTCCTCGAGACGCGGATGAAGCGCGCGAAACTCGCTGGGCGGACCTAGCAAAGCCGCCTTCGTCGAACCGATCTGCACAATCCCCCCGCCTCCCGCACCCTGCTGACAACCCACGGTCAAAGCCAGAAATATCAGCAAGCCGAACACCACCGAGATCTTATGGACCATGTACGTTCTCCAATCCGCCATACGCGGCGACGGCGAAATATGCACCGGGACCAGAAAGTATATCCAGTCAAACATGATCGGCTCAAGTCGAAGGAAATGTGGAATGAGCGTGCGGCCCGGCCGCGTCAGGGGGCGACAAGGGTTTCCATATGAACCGTGCGGTACAGCTCCCTCACCAGGGGATCGTGCCCAACGGTCAATCGGTCGGCGCCCTTTTGCACCAACTCAACTTGGTCGATTGTCGACGGGGCAGGCCGTTCGTCGGTTCCGACCTGAAACTCGACCAAATCGCCACCGTGGAAATCCGACTCGCCGTCGCGAGTTGCAAAAGGATACGTCTGTCCGGTCTCCGTAACGACGGTCCCCACCCCAGTGGCCGGACGAAACACAAGCACATAGCCGAGCATTGAACGGTCTCCGCGGAAGAAAATGTCAATTGGAGTCCGTTCCCCCGTCTTGGCGTTTCATCCCTTTGCCGCCAACGCGGAAAATCACACGGCCGGTAGTGTAGCAGAATTTGTCGGAATTGCACGAAAATCTACGTGAAGAGACACAGAAGGGCTGCAGCCATCCCTAATCTACTGTGAAAAAAAAAGTTACACACAAGAAAATCGACGGATCTCGAAAGAGAGAACCTCTGGAAACGCAAAACGACCAGGGCGCTTTTTTGATGGGACGATTACCCAAAGGATCTTTGTCTTCTACCGATCCTCGAAGTGGAGCGTGTTATCATTCGCATCCGTCACAAGCCAAACAACCTGGTTACGCGTGTTGCCGATTGCATCGAGCGCACGGTCGAGAACCGTCGCAATGATGGTCCCGCCACGTCCAAATTGGAAAGGCTGCACCTGTGCGTCCAGCGTCCTGTCCAAACGCCATTCCGGCGCGGTCCCGAAGTTCTCGGCACAGACGGTCCCTTGAATGCGTGAGGCCTCTGCAGCCTTGCCCAGAGGAATACCGGCATCACTGACGTAGGAAAACCCGCGCTGCGTGCACAGGTCTCCCAGCGCCGCACCGCCGGTGCAGATGAAATCCGGGTCCTCGTTGCCGAAGACGATCAGCTCAGGCAACGGGAGAAAAGGACTCCCCGTATCGCGCCTTCGCAGAATGAACGTAGGGCTATCATCGGGATTCCCGGTCGGATTGGCCGGGATTGTCCCGCCCAGACCTTGGTTGATGCCAAATTCCAATGTCAGAATACGCGTGCCGGCAAACAACTGGATCGTATCGCAACCGATGATCGCGTTGTTTCCGGAGCCGGGCACGATGGCGTCGCTGTAACCGGCATTGAGATAGTTTTGAAGCTGGGCGTCGCAAACGAAACCACCCGGACCCGCGGAGACGACGAAGGTCATCGAGAATTCAACCTGCTGCACGGCTTCATTCCGAACCGACACGACGATCGTCTGCTCGTTGACCGCCAAATCACAGACGGACCCAAGAACGTTACTGACGTCGCCGTCATCACCATCGTCGCCGCCGTTGTCCGGTGGAGCCGGCCCGCCGATCGGACCGGTGTCCGGATCGACGAGATTGTTATTGAACTGGGTCGCCAGAAACGGGCTGATGCCGCCACAGTTTCCCCCCATGGAGCAGATCACCACCGAAAGAAGCCCGATCAGCCCCAACATATTCACGACTTTTCGCGAGCGGGAATACATCTCATGCCTCCCAAAAGGCCGGCTTGTCTAATTCGCCTGATTGCGAGGACGGATTGGCAACCTCCGCCGCATGATGCGATGGTGGCATACCATAAGCCTCAGTGTATCTGTCATACGGTGACAGACATCCCAGGTGGGCAGGTCGATCGCAACCCCCATAGGCCTCTGCGCGACCGCTACCAACGGATTGTACCGCCTGACCAAGTGTGAAGCAATGGGCCAATCCACGAAACTCACCGCGATCAAGGGTGGACTATCGGTCCTCAACGAACGCAGGCGCCTCGCCGGTCTGACCCGATAAATGAAAGCCCCTTATGCTCTCAACAGAGATCTGCACATTCAGAAGATTCCCAACCGGGAAAGGGGTCTTACCGCGGTCCGAAATGGATCACGAGTGAATGTCTGTATCCCGCTTCTTGACGTCACCGGGACTGCCGGTGGGCTCCATGTTCGGAGGGACGACCGTGACGGGCGCGATCTTTTCCAGATCCGCTTGAACAGCCGTGGCCTCACCGACCACCACGATCGTCAACCTCGGCTTCTGGATCAACTTGCGGGCCGCTTTCATCACGGCATCCGCCGTCGTGCTCTTGATCCCCTGCAAATAGCTCCTCAGATAATCGGACCGCAAGCCCTGGGTCTCGATCATCCAAAGATCGCCGACCGTCGCCTCAGGCGTCTCACGATCACCAGGAAATTTGCCCGTGATATAAGTTTTGGTATCTCCCAATTCCTTCGAAGTCGGTGGAGACGATTGGATCTTGTCGACTTCGTCCAGGATGGTTTGCACGGTCTCAGCCGTCGTCGGCGTCTTGGTAAAGGTGCTGATCACAAACTGTCCCGCGAACCGGCGAGCGTTGAAGCCGCCGCGCGCGCCGTAGGTCAGACCCTTTTCCACCCGAATCGCCTTATTCAAGCGACTGTTGAACCCGCCGCCGAGAATATTGCCCAACACGCGCGAAACGAAATAGTCCGAATCCCGTCGAGTGACGCTGAGATGACCGACTCGAATCTGGCTTTGCACCGACCCCGGTCGATCAACAAGATAAATGTGAGTGTCGGCAACCTCGGGAAGCTGCGCCAAGGTCGGCGGCTCATAAGCACCTTTTACTTTCCATTTGGCCAAATGCTTCTCCGCAAGCTTGAAACCATCTGGCGGCGTGATGTCTCCCGCAACATAAAGGATCGAGTTCTCTGGGCGCAGATGCTCCGACCACCATCCCTTCAAATCTTCAGCCTTGATCCCGTCAATATCTTCCAACTCCCCGGTCGTTGTCCGCGAATAAGGATGATCCCCATAAAGCCGCCGGCGAAGCTGCCGGTCCGCCAGATACTCGGGGGTCTTCACGGAAACGAGCAATCCCATTCGCGTCTGCTGCGTCAGAATATTCAGCTCTTCGCCGGGAAAGGTCGGATTCTGAATCACATCCGACATGAGTTCCGTCGCCAGGTCCAATTGAGGCAACAACGCGGAAGCCGACACCGCAGCACTGTCCATGCTCGCCGAACCGGTCAGGCTGATCGCGTTCGACTCCAAGACCTCGGCCAGTTGCTTGGCATTTCGTGTCTTTGTCCCTTTCGTCAGCATGCTCATGGCAAAACTGGCGACACCGGGCTTGGCTTCGGTCCAGGCCCCGCTCTTGACTCCCAGCCGCATGGTCACCATCGGCACTTCGTGATTGCTCACCACGACGACCTTTAGACCGTTGTCGAGCATCTTCGACGCATAAGGAACTTCCGGAAATTCATCGAGCATGGCCGTCATCGGCGGCTCGGATGGAAAATCCGCCGGCCGTTTTGCCGCAGCCTTGGCGCCCGTTCGTTTGGCGATTCGATTGTCGCCCTCCGCCAAAGGCGCCTCCTCCGTTTCGTCTTCCTTCTTGCCCCCGATCAGACCTTTGAGGAATCCTCCGACGCTGGGCTCGACCAACACCTGAATACGGTTTCGCTTCTTGAGATACTTCTTCGCCACGCGCTGCACATCCGTCACGGTCACCGCGTCAATCTCGTCCAGCCGTCTGTTGATACGCTCGGCATCGCCCCACAAAACCGCATATTGCCCCAGCAGTCCGGCTTTGCTCGCCACCGACATCGAACCCATCACTTCATTGCGCCGGAGCTGATTCTTCATTTTCTCAAGTTCGGCTTGCGTAATCGGCTCTTTTTTGATCCGATTGATATGCTCCTTGATCGTCTTCATCAGCTTGGCCTTCTTGCCGAAAGGCAGAAGGACGCCGCCTACACCCACGATGCCCCCACTCTCAAGCCCGAACGCCGCGGCCAACGCCACTTGCGCAATCTTCTGCTCTTTCACAACGTCCACATAAAGCCGACTCGATTCACCTCCGCCCAAAACGCCCATCAGAATTTCCAAGGGCAGAAAGTCAGGGTGACTCTCCGGTACGGCGAGATACATCATCCCCACCACCGGCAGAGGCCCTTTGTCTTCTTCAATCTTGATCGTCCGTGAGCCCTTCTGTACCGGCGGGTTGACGTTGGTCTTCGGAGGCGCCGGGCACTTCGGAATCCAGCTAAAATACTTCTTCGCCAACGACTGAGCCTTCTCATGCTTCACGTCGCCGACGATGACCAGCGTTGCATTGTTCGGCACATAGTATTTGTCCCAGAACGCCTGCAGCTCTTCGATGGTCGAATTACGAAGATGCTCGATCTGCCCCCCGGGCGTCCAACCGTAAGGCTCCTCTCCAAAAACCTCCGCCAACAGTTTTTCCGGCACTCGGCCGTAGGGCCTGTTGTGCCCCATTCGTAACTCCTCCTCGACCACCTTCCGCTCCGTGCGAAAACCGTGCTCGTCGATTTTCAGGAATCCCATCCGCTCGGCTTCGAGCCAGAGTACCATCTCCAATTGGTTGCTCGGCACCTCCTGCACGTAAACGGTCTGGTCGAACGCCGTGTAGGCGTTTGTATCTCCTCCCACACGCCGAATAAAATCAAAATGATCCGTTTCGTTCAGCCGGTCCGTCCCCCGGAACATCATGTGCTCGAACATGTGCGCAAATCCCTGCCGCTTGGGGTCCTCGTTCTTGGCACCCACGTGATACCAAACCTGCACCGCGACGATCGGACATGAGAAATCTTCCAACGTGATGACGTTGAGACCGTTGTCGAGTTGGATCTGGCGAAAGTCGTACCGGCGATCGTCGGCGAAAGCGGAAGAAACACTGCATGAAAGGACGACTGCAACGAGGGTTATTCGGCGAATCATAAATCACTCCTTGGACAGTAATTGCATTCCAGGTTAAGGACAGGCATGCGGGGCCTATTCTATCCCCAAACGAGCCAAAACGGCCAGCCTCACACTACAATGGGAGTTTTGATGGAAAACCGCTCAGGTGACCGTCGTGGATCGAAAACACAAACCAACCTGAAACGCGAGGAGATCAGAATGAAGACGATCGCACTTGCCCATTCCTGGACCCTGCTGGCACTGATGATGAACACCGTGAATCCGCCCGTTTCGGCGAACCCAGCCCCAAAGCTGCCCAACGGTGAACCCATTTTGCGCATGCCGTTTCCCGCCGGGACGGTCGTCCTATGCCTGCAAGGCAATCAAAGCCCCCCCGGCTATTCACATAGCACGCCGACGTGCCTTCATGCCATCGACTTTTCCAACCCGACCGGCGAGGCCGATCAGATCGTCGCTGCCGCTGACGGCGTCGTGGCCTACGCCCTTTCGGATGTCGACCCGGACGACATGCTGGCCGGAAGCGGATTCGGCAACCACGTGAAGATTGATCATGGCGACGGATATTTCACGCTTTATGCGCATTTCGAGTCGGTCAAAGTCAGCGAGGGCGATCGAGTGAAAACCGGTGACCCGCTCGGGACGATGGGGCAGACCGGCAATACCAAGGTGCCGCACCTTCATTTCAGCCTGCATCGTGGCAACCCCAAAGCCGGCCTTCCGCCAACCGTTCCCATCCACGCCTTGATTGCTGCGGACATGACGTTGTCGACAGAATTCAATTTATTCACCAGCCTGGAGCTCATCCCCGAGGCGGGAAAGGACGCGACCGAAGGGCATCTCTACGGCTCGGAAAACAAGTCCGATCAAAAACCGCTCTCAGGCGCCGCTCCCAATGCCCTCGCCGCGAAGCTCCAAAAGGCCGCCGAGCAACTCCGCAAGGCAAAAGGCAAGGCCCCCGCAGAAACACTTTGGGTCCACGACATCGTTCAGAAAATGAACGCCAACGGCCCGCGATGGGCCCATGACAAGCTTCAGCAAATCGTCGCCGCCAAGCCTGACGAAATGGAGGCCTGGTACTGGATCGGTGTGACTGCACACACGTCGCTCCAGAAAAACAAAGTCGCGACCCGGGCATTCAACAAAATCATCGAAGCAAAACCGAAGACACCGACGTGGCTGCTGCCGTGGGCACATCTTCGCATCGGCATGATCGCGGAGTCGGAAAACCGACCGAACGACGCGATCGCCGCATTCGAAAAGTCCGTGAGTTTCCGGGAAGACGGCTCCGGCTTCGAAAAAGTCGCCCGAGACAAACTGAAGAAACTACAAAAGAACTAACCCCAAAGCCCCGGGCACGCCTGCCCGGGGTAAACACAGAGTTTGGATGCCGTACCAAGCTTGCGCTCATAAAGTGACGCCCGGTCATCACGCAGGTCGAAAAACATGCTACAAAAGAAAGACGCTCGGAACACCGACATCATCGTCAACATCAACGGTCATCTCACGCACCGCGATGAGGCACGTGTCAGTCCTTTCGACGCTTCGGTCCAAAACGGCGATGGAGTATGGGAAGGTCTTCGTGTTTACGACGGGCGGATCTTTCGGCTGCGCGAGCATCTCACACGACTACGTCAATCCGCCATGGCCTTGGGTTACGTCAGCATACCGACGGACGACGTCATCATCGAACAAATATCGCGCACACTCGAAGCCAACGGGATGCGCGACGGTGTGCATATTCGTTTGACACTGACGCGCGGTGTCAAATACACCTCGGGCCTCGACCCCAGACTGAACCAGGCGGGTCACACGTTGATCGTCCTGGCTGAACACAAGCCGCCGGTCTACGATAAAAACGGCATCACTTTGAAGACCGCCGCCCATCGTCGGCCGCCGTCGGACGTCCTCGATCAGACGATTCACTCATGCAATCAACTCACGTCCATCCTCGCGAAACTGGAAGCGAACGCGGCGGGCGCGGACGACGCCCTGATGTTGGACACACGCGGGTTCGTCGCCGAAACCAATGCAACGCATCTGTTTTTCGTCGCCGCCGACACGGTTTCCACACCGACGACCGCAGCCTGCCCGGCCGGCATTACCAGATCGGTCATTCTCGAGTTATGCACGCTCCACCACATTCCGTGTGTCGTACGCGACGTCACACTGGCGGAGGCCTATCGCGCAGACGAGGTGTTCTGCACGGGGACGATGGGGGAAATCGCTGCGGTCACGACCATTGACGGGCGGCAAATTGGCTCGCAAGAAGCAGGCCCCGTGACACGCAAACTTGCCGCACTCTTCCGCGAGTTGACGCAGACCGAGGGCGAACGCGTCATCCCGTAACGGCACTTGGCTGGTTAACGGGATTATTGCTCCATCAACGCATTAATATAAGATTCAATATCCTCGCCGTTCACTAAACCGTCGTTGTTCAGATCAAATGCGGCAATCTCATCCGGATTCGTGTTCTGGCCAAAAAGCGCGTCAACAAAGGCCGGTAGGTTGGGAAGCGGATTATCTGTCTCTTGTGTGACTTCGATCGTGAGACCGGGGTCCGTCACCTCAAAACCGAAGCCGTGCGCGATCGTGCTCCTCTCCGGAAGCGCAAACCCGTTCTCGTCAAAGGTCCCTTCTCCAAAAACTTCAGCCCAAGCCTGGTAGATTTCCTCGATGGATTGCCCGGGAAAGGTCTCGACGGTATGAAAGATCCCGTTCTCGCCGAGCGTCGCAAGGCCCTCCTCGGTCGTTTCGCCGGTGAGTTTCGCTTTCGTCGTGTAGGTGACAGGCACCCCCACGCCGTCATTGTCCGCGAGCATGACTTCACCCGTTGAATCGGTGGCTTTCGTGATCTCTTGTCCGTGCTCGCTGGTAATGGTCAGGACCGCCCCTGTCCGCACCACGTCTACGCCGCAGGTCGATGCATCGATCGCCGCCTCGATCTTGGCGGCCTTCTGGGCTGCGCTCAGATTCGCATCAATGTCTGCCTGTGTGATCGTAACCGTCACTTCACAAGACACACCATGAGTACACTGGGCGTCTCCACACTTGAAGATTTTGAGCGTGACTTTGCCCGCGTGACGAGGAACAGCCGCGGTCACCGTACTCGTGGTGGCCGCTTTCACCTTCTGAACGCCAGCACCCAAGATCGGCATCACGCTCATAAGACCGATGCAGAGCACAGCGATTCCACGGATGTTTCCTTTGTTCATCATCATTTGATCCTCGTTTCTTCCTGTTAACAAAAAATCACTCCCACATGACGCCGTTCTCTGGGCGCAAATCGACCGATCGCAAGCCTGCAAACTTGCCGGACGGACACCACTAGCGCGTCAAACCGCGCTTCGAGTGGCGACCGTGTTCTTAGATTGGCGACGGACCGAACTCCCCGGCTCAAAGGTTACCGTTGCGGCATGATACACCAATCAGACTTCACTGTACGTCCGTTGCAACGAGAAAAACCTGGACAGTTGAATGCAAAAAAAGACTTTGGTAATATTTCAGAGATGTGAATGGAGTCCTCTAGACAGCTGTCGTCTATGGTGGGGACAAGG
Organism: Phycisphaerales bacterium; assembly: GCA_022360095.1. Taxonomy (GTDB): domain Bacteria; phylum Planctomycetota; class Phycisphaerae; order UBA1845; family UTPLA1; genus JAKSDK01. The sequence continues at coordinate 7,397 of JAKSDK010000267.1, read as the reverse complement.
CTCCATCAAAGCAGCGCACTGACATCGACATCCAGCGCTTTGGCGATCTTTTTGAGCGTGCGGACCGTGGTGTGATCGGGATTGCGTTCGATGCGGGAGACTTGCGACTGTGGAACCTTGAGCTTGGCAGCGAGCTGCTTTTGCGTCATCCCTCTGGATTTACGAGCCCGGGTAATTCGGTTACCCGCGATTTGAAGGGCAAGCTGATCGGCATCGACCCATTCGACGTTCGGATCGTCCAGCGTTACCTGGGCGCTCTCGATCATGTCGGCATTGACCAGCCGTTTGTATTCGTCGATGGGAATCAGCACAAAGGTCGGTTCGCCGTCCTTGACGACACAGGCATACGGCAGGTCCATTTCCTGCCTCGAACCGCCCTTTACTTTTTCTTGCTTCCCTCGACGATGGCCCCCTCTTGTCTTCTTAGCGATCGGCATTTCAGCACTCGAATCCGCTTTCTGGCGAGGTTCAACTCAAAAATGGCAATCTTTTCCGCCCGTCCCGCAAAGTGGAACCGACGCAACATATATCGACTCAGCCGAGGCTCCCGGATCGGTTCGGACTCGCCGATGGGATCTTCCCGAACCGAATGCAGCCGAAGGTAGAACGCATCCACGTCCTCACGCGGCCAGCGTTGCAGAATCTCGCGAACCAGGTCCGGGGCCAGTTCCACTTTGAATTTCACCACAGCCTCCTGCCGTCATCCCGCATCATCATCGCGGGATATTCAAAGTGAAACACCTTAAGTGCCGCGTGTAACTTGCCCCTTCGTGTTCCAACCGACGTCTGACCTGGGGTCTCGGTCAATCAAGTTGTCTTCCTAACTATATATCGAATTTAATATACGTCAAGCTGGGATTCACATTTTCGATCTATCGCCATCCTGCCAAATCCGGCTGCCAGAGTGGCAGAAACACTCTCTCTGCAGAAACGCTAAATCATTGAAAATAAATTATTTAAGAAAAGAAACCAAGCTGTGGAACGCCGAATGCACTTCACTCTGTCGGCTAAATCAAAGGGATGATCTATGCAAGCAGACCGTTTCACAATCAAGGCCATTGAGTCCATCCAGAACGCCGAACGGCTGGCCCAGAACGCGGGCCACGCCGAACTGACGCCGGTCCATCTGTTGTCGGCCCTCGTGCAACAGGCGAACGGCAACGGTGAGCCCGGCGGCATCGTGGTGCCGTTGTTGGAGAAGGCCGGGGCCAACGTCGGACAGATTCGCACCATTCTGGAATCGGAACTCAGCCGTCTGCCCAAGGTCACCGGGGCATCACTGTCGATGAGCCGACCCTTGCAAGAAGTCCTTCAGAAGGCCGAAGCCACCGCACAAAAGATGAAGGACCAATACGTCTCGACCGAGCATCTGCTGCTCGTGTTGGCCGACGTGGCGAGTGCGGCCAAGGAGACGCTCACCGTCAGCGGCGCGAACAAGGATGCCATCCTCGCGGCACTGAAACAGGTCCGCGGGAACGCCTCGGTCACATCGCAGAATCCGGAGGACACCTATCAGGCACTCGAGCGCTACGGCAACGATCTCGTCGCCCTGGCACGACAGGGCAAGCTCGATCCCGTCATTGGACGCGACGAAGAGATCCGACGTGTAATGCAGGTCCTGGCCCGGCGCACCAAAAATAATCCCGTCCTGATCGGCGAGCCCGGCGTCGGCAAGACCGCCATCGTCGAGGGGCTTGCCCAGCGCATCCTCGCCGGTGACGTGCCGGAAGCCCTGAAGAACAAACGTGTCGTCGCCCTCGACATGGGTGCACTGATCGCCGGCGCCAAGTATCGCGGCGAATTCGAGGAGCGTCTTAAGGCGGTCGTCCGCGAGGTGATGGAGTCGGCCGGGCAGGTCATTCTCTTCATCGACGAACTGCACACCGTGGTCGGCGCCGGCAAGGCCGAAGGTGCCGTCGATGCCGGCAACCTGCTCAAACCGGCGCTGGCTCGCGGGGAACTCCGCTGCATCGGCGCCACGACGCTCGACGAGTACCGTCAGAACATCGAAAAGGACAAGGCCCTCGAACGTCGTTTCCAAACGGTTTATGTCGGCGAGCCGACGGTCGAGGACACCATCGCCATCCTTCGCGGTCTCAAGTCTCGCTACGATACCCATCATGGCGTGCGCATCCAGGATAGCGCCCTGGTCGCGGCGGCGACACTATCACACCGTTACATCACCGACCGTCACCTGCCGGATAAGGCCATCGACCTGATCGACGAAGCGGCCTCTCGTCTTCGAATTGAGAACGACTCGTTGCCGACCGAACTCGACCAATTGCGTCGCCGCACGATGCAACTGGAGATCGAGCGCGAGGCGCTGAAGAAAGAAAAGGACGACGCCAGCAAAAAACAGCTCCACACGGTTGAAAAAGACCTGGCCGAATTGCAGGAGCGCAATCGCAGCCTGACTGCGACCTGGGAGAACGAAAAGAGCGCGCTCGATGCGATCAAGGATATCAAGCAGCAAATCGAAACCAGACAGAACGATCTCGACGATGCCCAGCGCCGCGGCGACCTTGAAACGGCCGCGCGTATTCGCTACTCCGAACTGCCCGAGTTGGAGACGGCACTCAACAACCGTGAACAGAAGCTGGCCCACATGCACACCGGCGGACAGGGCCTGCTCCGCGAAGAGGTCACGACCGAGGAAATCGCCGAGATCGTCAGCAAGTGGACCGGCGTGCCAGTGACACGGATGCTGGAAGGCGAGCGCGAGAAGCTCATCAAAATGGAAGATCGACTCCACGAACGAGTCATCGGTCAAGAGGAGGCCGTTCGCGCGGTGTCCGACGCCGTGCGTCGCAGCCGGGCAGGGCTCGGTGATCCCGACCGCCCCGTCGGCTCGTTCCTGTTTCTCGGTCCGACCGGCGTGGGTAAAACAGAATTGTGCAAGGCGCTGGCGACGTTTCTGTTCGACGACGAATCCGCCTTTGTGCGGATTGACATGAGCGAGTTCATGGAACAGCACAGCGTCGCCCGGCTCATCGGTGCGCCGCCCGGCTACGTCGGCTACGAAGAAGGCGGCCGACTCACGGAGGCCGTCCACCGCCGCCCCTACTCCGTAATCCTGCTCGACGAAATTGAGAAGGCCCATCGTGATGTGTTCAACGTGTTGTTGCAAGTCCTCGATGACGGTCGCCTGACCGACGGCCACGGGCGCACGGTCGACTTCCGCAACACGATCGTCGTCATGACCAGCAATGTCGGCAGCGAATACATCCAGGCCATCACCGAGGCACAAACGGCAGAAACGAATCCGGACGACACCCTCACTGAGATCGAAATCGAGATGAAGGTCAAGGAGGAGTTGAAGCGAAATTTCCGCCCCGAGTTTTTGAACCGCATTGATGAGACGATCATTTTCCACCGCCTCACGCGCGACGACCTCGTCAAGATCGCTGAGATCCAGATTGATTGTTTGCGGCATCGCCTCGCCGCCCGTGAAATCACGCTAGCGCTCACAGAAACCGCCAAGAACAAACTGGCCAAAGACGGATACGACCCGTCCTACGGCGCCCGGCCGCTCAAGCGCCTGATTCAACAGGAAATTGAAAACCCACTGGCGAAACGCATCCTAACGGGCGAGTTTGCTCCCCGTGATGGAATCGACATCGATGTCACCGGCGAGATGTTCTCGTTTGGCAAAAAGACAAAACAGAATATCAGTGTGTAAGCAGCCGAAGACGCATTCTGTTCTTGATGCTCCTGCATCTTACCACTAAATTAGAGTGATGCAGTGGCCGCGAATTACAGACCACCAACCGGGAGCGGATACGGGTCAACCTGCCGACCGTTACGCCGACCATGCGACGCGCAATCGCGTCCCGTCAAAGTTCCGCATGCTATCCTGGGCGTTCGCCACCACCGGTTCGCTGGCGATTCTCACGGGCTGCTTCGTCGAGCAACCGTTTCCCATGAGAAGCAGTGACTACGTCCGCGTCCGCCATAACGCAACGGCAAAACCGATGTCAAACCGGCAGTGGCTCGTTGCGACCCACGAGAAGCTTCAGCACTTGCTTCCCCGACACAAGGCGCCACCGCTGCTGACCGATGACCTCACGGATGATCAGAGACGCCCCGTTGACGTCATGAAACATTTTGACCGTGACCCGGAACGGCTCCAGTCGGTGTTTTTCAATTATTGGGGTTTGGAATCAAGCGCCCAGTCCGCCGGATCTTTCTTCAACGAGAAGAACCCGCACAAGTGTTGGTCCGGCTTCGAGGAGGTACGCATCCCCATTTCCGACCGGCTTAAAACCATCGGCTGGCTTGGTCTTGCGAGGGACGGCGACAAAATTCGCAATTCCGACTGCATCGTCATATTGACGGGCTTGTTCGGCCACAACGGTGTCCAGCGTACGAGAGACATCTCGAAGGCGCTTCTCGCAGCGGGTTATCACGTCTTGGCCTATGAGAACCGAGGATATGGGCTCACAGATCTTCACTATCCGGATGTCCCTTACACATGGGGCGTCTTAACGACGTGCGACTTGATGATGGTCTCGGACTGGTTGGAAGCCAAGCCCTACATACGTCACACGGGCCTGGCAGGCTATTGCTGGAGCGCCAACCAAGCGCTTCTTGTCGCGTGGTATGAGAATTGTCCGCCGGACCACGTCAGCATCACCCCCAAAATGGCTGAGTATCTGACGCCGTTGCCCGAGCGGCGGCGATTTCGCGCCGGGATCATTGCCATCTCTCCGACCCTGAGGTTCGAAGAACTTATTGACAAGCTCGACGTGCCGCGCAAGTTTCTAATCGACCCGGCTTTTCGTTCCCTGCAGTTGATCGTCGAACATCGCATGAAAAGAAAGGGCTATCCTGAATTCAGCGGCAGCCTGCGCAAGCTTATCGAGTTCGAGACCCTTCGGTCCGAAGTCGATTACCCCGACGCAATACCTGATGGACTGCGATTCCTGCGGTTCCTTCCATACAAAGGAAAGCCAGCGGGTGACAAGCTCGAACACGCTCGAATGCCTGTGCTCATCCTGCATGCGTCGGATGATCCGATGGCGACAGCCCAGGAAGTGGCGGACTTCATCGCAGAGTGTGACAACCGGAACGTCGCCGCGCAGATGCTTTACGGCGGCGGCCATCTTGGAAATGCGCGTTATTCAAGACCCTATTACTTCAGCATGATCATGAATTTTTTTGATCCCGTGTATGGCGCGGCGGCCATGTCGGCTCCGGCGACCACTACAATATTGACCGCGCGACCGTTGGAGAGCCATGCACAGTAACAATGCTCCAATCCGTCAGAGCCTCAACGCGGCGGATTGCCTCATGCTCAGCGCGCACAACAGCCTGAGGGAAATCGGACACAGCGGCTTCCATTGTCAAACCCATCTCTGGCTGCGCCAACGATTGGACGTTGGCGCTTTGAAAAACGCCCTGTCTCGTCTAAGTCTCCGATATCCCGTGATCACCTCCCGTCTCGTTGAGCATAGCCGTGAGAACGGCCCTTACTGGCAATCTCGACCCGGAGCCCAGTGCAAACTTCACGAGGCGTCGCTTGACCGAAGCGACACGAATATGGTCTGGCAATACGCCAGCGATTTGTTTGCGACGCCACTCGATCATGACCGGATCGATCCGGCCGAATTCCATCTTCTTCATCTGCCGGATGGTCGCGATGTTCTGCTCATGCGTTTCAGCCACGTTCTGATGGATGGCAAAGCCCCGGAACTCGTCCTTAAGGAAATCGAATACTGCCTTCATACACAAGGGATCGAAGCCAAAGACGAAGACCATCCCCACAAAAAAACAAGGCGTCCGCACGAAAATGGCGACGAGATGGCGACACATCTCAACGGCTTCAAACGCCTGCGTCGGTATCGGGCCGCCCTTCGGGTCGTCAGCAACCATTTGTGCCTGCCGGCGAGATCCGTGACACTCGCCCCGTCCGATACTTCGGATCAACCGATGGACTACTACGGCGTCGATGTACGATCCTTGGACGAATCTCAGACCAAAACCATCATAGATCGGGCCACGCGGCTTTGCGGTTTCACAAACTTGACTCCGACCGTACTCGCAAGTGTATTCCGCGCCGTCAGCCGCCTGGCCTCCGACAAGCAGAACAAGCGATCCTGCTTTCAAACGGATGTTCCCCTGACGCTTCGACCTCCGGGAAAATCCGAGCCGGTCTTTCATAATATCATCTCGTTTATTCAAATGAATGCGAAGGAATCGGACATTGATGATCGCGACCATCTTACGCAGGTCCTTCATTCACAGATGCGTAATCAGCTTCGTCGCCATATCGATCTCGGAAACCTGCAGATGATGACGGCTTTAAGCCGACATCGGTGGCTGCTCCGCAAATACATCGTGGCGCACATTCGAAAACATCCGTTCACGCTGGATTTTTGCTTCATGGGCCCCGTCGCCGAAGGCCTGGAACAGTTCTGCGGCCGGACCGTAGACTGGCTTTACACGTTGAACACGACGACGTCGCCGCGAGGCGTTGCATTGCAGGTCAACTTGTTCCGTGACCGAATGAATCTGGTCATGACCTATATCTCCAAGAGCATGCCCAAGGCCCTGGCGAGCACGTTCCTCGACACGATCACCGAGGATTTGCTTGACGATTAGCAGGAGACCGCGAGTGATTGCAGAGACGTTCATGGAAAGCATCGTTTCGAAGTCCAGGAATCAAAAACAATTCGTGGAACGAGCGATTCGCCAATTAAGCGACGCCCAGGTCAGACAACCCCTTGACGAAAACACCAACAGCATCGCCGTGATCATGAAGCACATGGCCGGCAACATGCTGTCGCGCTGGACGGACTTCCTGACCAGCGACGGCGAAAAAACCTGGCGGAAGAGGGACTCAGAATTCGTGGACGACTTCAATTCCACGGACGAGTTGACGGCATTCTGGGAAAAGGGCTGGGCCTGCTTCTTTTCAGAACTGGAAACGCTGACCGCCGAGGATCTGACAAAGACGACCCCCATCCGCGGCGAGCCTCACACCGTGATCGACGCAATTCACCGCCAGCTCGACCACAACGGCTATCACGGCGGCCAGATCGTGCTGATTGCCCGTATCCTGGCCAAAGACAACTGGACGACACTGACGATTCCCCGAGGGCCCGGCGAATCGGAGGCATACAATCAACGTGTGTGGAAATCCTAAGTTGGTACCGGTAGGACCCGCCCTACAACTGAAACACGAGACTGTCGAAACAGGGTGGCATGGCCAAGCAAAGCACGGCCATGTTTGCATCCGAGCGCTCAACATGCCCACGCCTTCGGCTTGGGCATGCCACCCCGCCGGTCCCGGCAGCCAATGGTCACCAAACACTCCTTCACGCGGTCGTTTGCAGACACCTGTGCCTTTTTTCACAGTTGCTTTCGTGAAATCATCGTTTATGGTGTAGACAGGAAGT
>JAKSDK010000912.1 GCA_022360095.1 Phycisphaerales bacterium | reverse complement strand
ATCAACCTGCTGGAACAAACAATCTTGAAATCTGGCATCTTCAATCAGCAAGACTAGTCACTGGATTTTGTCAAAAGAAAAAGGATACATGGTTGGTATAACAAATCATTAATTACTCAACCTCATAGTACAATGTTCCATATTAATTTAATGACTTGGCAATAAACTGTAAAATCTGTAGTAGCGGACCACAATTTAAAGTTTGCTTGGGCCTTCAAAAGGGGGGTTGGCAGCCGTTTCACTTCAAGACTACTTTGATGAATAATTTTAATAACGGGTGCAAGGAAAAATCCAAGTGCTAATATTTATTGACTACCAGTTTAGGAAACTAAGGTGGATTTTGACTCGACTCTGAATAAGGAACCAGCACAGCACCTAATGTCTTTTGTGCTCCCCTCTCAGTGTTGTTTTAATCAACAGTTGGGGGATAAACTGACCAACCATTCCGGGGGGACAACCTGTCACTTCCAGATATTCCTTCTGACATGGGGTCATATGACTATACAATGGTGTATGTAGTTGATATACTTCAAGACTAATGCGAGACAGTTATGAAAGTGAACATGTGAAATTTGATATTATTAACACAAGAATATAATGACCATTGCAGTTATCAACACAACTTTATAAAAAAAGGTATTTTCAAAAATTAAGCCTAAAAATTTCAGGCTTCAATGAGATATGAACCCATGGGATCTGCAAAACTGGTGCAGTGCTTTTGCCACTGTGCTGTCAAGTATGTCAAGAGCTATTCACTTACTAAGTTTGTATATTATATACTTGTGGACAGACGAAAAGTTATGAATGTGAATATGTTTAATTTCATAAAATTAAACTGGGGAAGAAATATTCAAAAAAGAGAAGAAGAGAAAGATCACTGCATTTTTGTATGCAAGTTAAGCAGTTGCAAAAAAATACAACCTTGATCAGCCTAAAACAGAGTGAAACAGGGTACAAAAGTACCGAGAGCTGTTACTTTTCATTTTTGTTCCACATCCATTAATGATATATGTATTGTTTAATAATATCCAGGGAGCCCAGGTGGAGTGATGATGAGTCAGTGTGCGCTCGTTCAGTCACCAATGAAGTACACTGCTTCCATGATGCAGATTTCAGTAGGT
>JAKSDK010000769.1 GCA_022360095.1 Phycisphaerales bacterium | reverse complement strand
TATAAAATACCTGGATTACAGTACTACATACCTTTAAGATATCGCTGCAAACACTGAACAAAACAACCATGCTTGAGTACAACACTTGATCGCCATATTGAAAAATATCATTTGTTCCCAGGCCTTTGTAATTGCGCGGTACTCGCTCCTTTACGACTGGGAAGCAGGGGGAAACTGGGATCAAGACTCACACAAGTGAAACTCGGGGAACTCAAGCGTTCTCAGGGGCAGGGGGGAACGAAGCGATCATCCCGTTTCTGTTTATTTACGTGTATTTCGTTGACCGTCTGTCCACCAAATTTCGCGCTGCCCCGAAAAAATGACTGACACATGATGATCGCTTGTGCGTGAAACTCCGAGTTACAACTCTATTTTTTTAGAAAAACTTCCATCCGTTGCATTTGAATGACTGGTACTAGTGGTACATACATGTAGATTGCAAGTTAGGTACAACTTAAAGGAGTTATTATTGTCATTCACACATTACAACGGCACTTTGAGCAATCGGAGCTCATTCTTTCTTTAAGCATTCCACTTTTGCTCATGGAACAGTGAGGGAAACAGTCAGTTCCCAATAAATATACTTTATGGCCAGTAGTTTGAACTTTTTATGGCCAGTTAAGTATGTCTTCCTTTCAAAAGTATGTTGGAAAGCCTTTCTCAGAGAATTAGCAGAAGGGAAACCAAAAAATTTTTCTATTGGATAGAAGATTCTAGTAAAACTAGTAATAACCAATGGTTACCGAGTGGGGGCGACAACGAAACGCTTTTTCTCCATCGCTGTGCTTTGCGTAAGTTTCACGTGCAGTGATAGATAGTCAAAACACGCGTGATCAGATTACGAGCGATAGAGGGTCCAAAAGCGTGTGATCAAATTGCGTTATCTGCATTCCATTCATTATTAGTTGAAGTCCAAATGAATGCTGGCTACATAAATGCAACGTATGCGCGATAACAACCTGGAGATTAGGTTTGCGTTTGTCGCCCGCAAAAAAAAATAATGCGTGGCACGTGGGCAAGGTGCTGGCCATACTGTCACACGTGTGTTCCGCTAACAACCACACGTAAAGTTCTGAATATAAGCGCATCCCTGAGATCCCGAACAAGAATATACCTTGCGT
>JAKSDK010001848.1 GCA_022360095.1 Phycisphaerales bacterium | reverse complement strand
ATAAGCTTGCACGTAATAAAGCCTTTCTGGAAAGCTCCGACTGCTTGGTGTTTTGCTGGACGCCGTGCCAGAGAGTGAAAAGATTGAATTTTAATCCTGCAAGCTTCTTGGGAAGTAAAATATAGGTTGCTACTATTGCTTAGTGGCTTCGTTGAGGATTGGTTTTGTTTTATGCCATTCAAGATAAGAAACAGGCAGAGCAGGAGGCCAAAATTAACGGACAACGTGGTAACGCATCCAGCCATCTTGATATGCAAATACTTCTGATCTCCACTATCTGAACGCTTGAAACAGGCTACATACTGAAAGCCTCAGATATGGATATATGTAACTGTTATTAGGATATATATTTAGCAGAGCGACCCCCTCCCTTTCCCCCGATCTTCACCCAGATTAAAAAAAAACTCAAATTCAAAAGCACGCTGCTTGTTTCAAACATCAAAAGAGACCTTCGTTTTGCATTCATTATTGAATTTTAATTTTAGACATAATGCCATTATTATCACCGTGGTATCTGTTATTAATACATCGTTTTAAATTGTAGCCTGAGGGCATTGAAAGGCTGGTGGGACTGCATTTGGAAAAAGCAGTCAGCGAGAAAGTAAGAAAAAAGTCCATGTTATTTAGTTGATAAAGAGGGATGACGATAAGTGTCCAAGGAGAACCAAGGACGAGTTTTGTCTTTGAATTAACTACGTAAAACATTTATCTTTATAAAATTAGTATGTAAATGCAAAGATTGAATGAAAACCCAAGAAAGGGGGCGGGTCACTCTCCTACCCATCATGCAGAGCGTAAGGTAATTAGAATGCAGAATGAAGTAGGTGTCAAACGAATCTATATATAGTTTTGAAATGTAGAGCCAAAACCATCGCCACTGGTGCCTGTTTTTAATGCCGTGCTTTAGATGATAAAAACCTAAAGTTATGGAGAGTCTAGTAGGGCTATTTGGAAAAAAGCAGACTGTGAGCGATATATTAAAGCAATAAACCACACTTTCTATGGGTTACCGGCGTGATAACCCATTTGGGATGCTGGGAGAACACTT
>JAKSDK010001469.1 GCA_022360095.1 Phycisphaerales bacterium | reverse complement strand
GAGAGGCTATTGGTTCAGACGGCGGAAGCTCGCCCTGGGCTCCCAGTGGCGGCGTAATCCATCCCTCGCGAACCGCGTTTGACAGCAGCGTATCCGCAAGCATTGGCGAACGCTCGACCCTTGGAGGAACCAGTTCCGCCACCACCTGGTCTCGTTCGGTTACCAGTACGGTCTCGCCGGCTTTCACGAGCCTGACGTACTCGCTGAGCCTGTTTTTCAAAGCCTTGATACCCACGGCGCGCATGCACATAAGGTAGCTACTAGTAGCTACTTCGACAAATCGGCCGCCACGTGTAAATCATTCTACGGTGAGGCTGGCCGTTACCCACACGAGTCTTGCGGTGGTGTCGGGCAAACGTGCTTCCACAGGTAGAACAGAGCCCGGCCACGTAGCGCATCCAACTTCTGCCGGGTTTCATCTGAGAGAAATCCCATCACGTGCGCAATGCTCAGGTGGTAGCTGACCTCCGACAAGTGCCCCGCGGACATCCCGGCGCATTCTCTGAACATCGCCTTGTTCCCGGTTCCCGCGCCGCGGGCCAGCTTCGACGCGGCCAAGAGCGCGGCGAGTCGGAGCTGGTGCGCGATGTCGGGTTCGGTCTCTAGCATTACCTCTGTGGCCTCGTAGACACCAAGTGCCAGCTGGTGGCAGACTTTCCACGCATCGAGCTTTTCATATGCTTGCATGACTACAAGCTAAGGAGGGTACGCACTGTCCCATCACCAAATCAGCACCATGTGGTGCGATAAAACGCAGCGCTTTACTTGATCAGCCGATACAGCCGTACGTGCTCAATATCAAACTCATCGAGCCCGACTCCCAACACCCATCGGTCCCCTACCTGGTGGAGTCGGAATCGCTCAGGCATCGATACGTCTCCAAGTAACCTCCCGTCCGAACCGAACACCTTCCACGTGCGTGAAATCGCGGGGTAACGCACCTGTTCTGCTGCCCAGAGGCTGCCGTCCGTCCCGACCAGTAGACGACCGTATGCGGGACGTGAATCCGGCACGTCCACACGGTCGAGTTCATCGGCCGCACGGAGTCGGCGTTCCTCCGGAAAACTCGAGAGCACTTCCTGTCGCCGCGCTGCGATTGCCGCCTGGTGGAGACCCAGGTCCGCGCCCGGCACCCGAAAGCTCTGCCGCAGCGATCCGTCAGGATCGTATAGTCCAACCTCCAAGTGCTCCTGTGTCCCAACAAAAACCTCGGCACCTCGGATCACCGAGCTGGTATTGTGTGCGAAGAGTGGCGCGCTCATCACCGCCCT
>JAKSDK010000077.1 GCA_022360095.1 Phycisphaerales bacterium | reverse complement strand
ATATCCGCTCAGAGGTCTTTTATATACCGTGTGGCACGAAATGTTTGCGGGAGTTTATTTTTTGCGGATCGGCGATTTTTTGTGTTTCGCAGGAACTACTTTTTGCGATTAGGACAGATTTGTTTTTCTTGCTGGGAATTAATTTTGGCGATTTTCAGAAAGTACCCAGTCAGCCAAGAGACAAGGGACCTTTTATTAGCGAACTTAAGCAACGATGACGGCGACGGCAACAAGAACGGCAATAAAGCAATAGGTTTCATTGGCAAAACAATAACTTGCACGTGCATCACGCTTTTTTGTACATTTCTCTGCCGTCACTGCACGACTTCCTAATTTAACGTTTTATGGAGAACGAGAACACAAGACCGAGACAAAGATTTTCTTTTTCTTTTTGTGAACTTAGAGACAGTCCTTTAGAATTCAACTCCTGAAAAATCGTCAACATTTGACAAATTAAAAGAGTTAAAATTAATAAGAGCGATGAAGTTTGAAACAGCGCAAATCAATCTTTTTAAGGAGACGTTTTCGTAGCCGTCGCCGTCGTTGTTGCCTTAGCTCCATATTAAGTTAGCTCTCCTCTGTGTTGAAAATGTGATGTAACAATTAGCCGTTGAAATATGGGATCTCTGTAGTTTGTTATCTACATTTTTATAAACGTTTACTAGAGAAATATAATATTTTTTGAGATATGCATAGTCATCATTTTTCTTTCAGAGTGAATGTTTTTGGTGCAGGCAACATTTTTAGGGGTTGTGTTAGGTTTTAGATATTGTTTTATAATTTTTAAGCTGTAGGATCATTTTATTGTAATAACTTGTTATGATTTTAGGTAGGCAGGAAGAAAGCTTGCTTGCTTTGATTTAGAATGTACCGCTTTTGCTGTAACCTAAGGGATGCTTTTAGCTAAATAAAAGTCTTGGTATATATATGTTTCAGTGAAGTAGTTCTCTGTATTTCTCTGCACGGCCATGTATTACAAATGTAACGAGGTTTAAAATGGTTAACACACTCTCTTCCAAATAAGTAATTTTTTTCACGTATTTTCTTCCCTTGACAATCGATCAAGCTGTGGCCGCCGAAATGTTTATTGCTCCTGTCTTGCATTGTATTGTTTTCTTTTCCTCGATTTACTGTTTCTGTTAAAGATTTGTCTTTTGTGTCACAGGGTTTTGGCATTTTACACCTATTCTTTTATTAGTTGAAGAATCGAGAAGGTATGTCCTGTCAAAATGGTTTGGCAAACTCGGACGATCAAGTCACCATACGGCTCCTCAAACACAGTTTTTTTCTCTTAAAAGGCGAGGGAAATCTGTCTATCAGACGCGTTTTAGAGCTGTTGAAAAAGCGAGAAGACTTCCTAGTTTATGGTGATTTGTTCATAATTAAAAGACAGTAGCTACAGTATGTGAAAGGGGTACCATTTGTCAATAAAAGTATGCTTTTTCTGTCAAAAGTGGTATATCAGGGGCACCCAACGACAGTTTTCTGTAAAATATCTGTTCAGAGAATCAAAAACTGCCTAGAATTTTCTATACCTTGAAGAAGGTTAAGAATTTCTAGATAACCGTTCCATTCATGTACAATTTTCGAAGCATATGTAATAAAATCGCTACTATTTGCGAAGTTTTATTTTTCGCATTTCACTCCCCAGGTGAAGCTATTTTTCGCAGAAAAAGGAAACCTGAAAATTTCGGATTTGAGAATGCAATGGAAAGAGGAATCAGAAAAATTCTCACTTTCGTAGAACTTTAAATTACATCTAAAATTTTCGAGAAAATAATACTGAAGCTCTAGTAATTTCGAGACTCAAGTTGCCCTAGGATGATCGAACAGATATAAATTTTATAGTACCTATTAGGATGTATTTGTAAAGATCTAAAAGTACCCTTGATAGCCTAAAAGTGTTTTCAACGCAATTAGGAGTAAACCGTCGTTGGGTGCCCCTGGTATATGAAATAGTAAGGGGTTGGACATCGGCGCGGAGCGGAGCCGCTTCCAGTGTCGAATCCAGACCCTGAGATAAGGGGAGGGCCCGGTCTCCAAAATTTTTTTTCGGCCCTTCGGGCCTTACCCTGCGCGCAGAAGCTACATTTTCGCGGTATGAGCCGGCGTGCGAAAAGTAGCTACTTTTCACACGCCAGCGCATACCGCGAAAATGTAGCCTCTGCTCGCAGGGTATTCGGTCCTCAGTTTGGTCTAAAAATAAGGGGGGGGGCAGGCCCCTCCCCTGGATACGCCACTGGCCCCGTATAAAGATTTGTTTAATGCCCCCACTAATCTTCCGGAACTCTAATTATGCCAAAGAGCTAAGACGAGAAAAGTACATCGTGCCCAAATGAATTTGACTAAAGTGTGCGCATGTAACTCTCTTCAACTTAGTTTTAACCCTTCCAAGGAAATTTTTAAAACT
>JAKSDK010001606.1 GCA_022360095.1 Phycisphaerales bacterium | reverse complement strand
TATGTTTATGAATTGAATAGTTAAATATTAATAAAGACGTCAATACCATATTTATCTTTTGCCTATACCGGACTACATTTTCCCTTATGTAAATGACAGTAAACCAGTTCAATCAGAAGAAGTTCTTTCTACGGGATCTTCAATATGACAGGCCGCTGTTTCTCCGTGTTAGCGCTCTTGTTGGTTTGTAATTTTTGGGGAGCTTGGTTGAAGTACATTGCAACTGCACTTGAAAGTAAGAAATAATGTTATTTAAGTCATAAAAATGAAGTTTCCCTTTGCAGATAAATGGTTTCTGATAAAAATCTAGACCAGTAAGTTTAATCGGACTTGCAATGACTACCCATATGGTACGGGTATATATCGTCCAAATCCGGGAGAGAGTCTATTCTGTATTCTATATACACCATCCCGGCATGAGCCTTGAGTATTGAGGACATAGTCTCAGCGGCTTAACACCACCTTAGTTACCTTTTTAGTACCAAAAAAGAGATCTCTCAGTTAACTAAAAGTCATGCCTTGAGCTGACCACTAAAATAACACAAGCGTGAAAACCGGCACACCCTCGCAAACATATCGTGCAGCAATCTCAGTGTAGCTAGCAGCCAAATCTTTCCTTTTACTGTACGGAGGTTGTTTTGATTTCAGACTGATATAGCCTGCTTATTTAAAAGAAAATTTGTTAGGACTTTTGTCAATTCTTCTAGCAAAATAATGAGTCTGCGTTTGAAGATACACCCTCTAAAACCAAACAGCTTAAACGTGCGCTACACGCATACTTGGCCTGGAATTGAATAAGAGGAAAAGAGGATGGGGTGAGGGATGATCGCGTAAAAATGAAAAACTCGCTGGCAAGTTTGTGTTGCTCACCCTGTTAAATTCACTTTCCACTTTTCACTTTTTTTCATTTTCATTTAGTTTTAATAATTTGAATCATCCCCTTTAAAATTGATTCGACAGCCCGGTACAGTCTTTAACTTCCGGTGAACGGCGGTAAATAACGAGCTTGACGTCTCTATTAAACCCCGATGCATTTCGGAACCGAGTGTTCTGTATTGAAATAGAGACACAAGTTTTCAAACAGAAAACAACAGTTATAGTAGGAAAGATTTAAAGTATTCTTTAATGAATTTTCCAAAAAGCGACGAAAAATCTATCGGTAACAAAGTTGTTCAGAGAAATATCATGCAGATATATAAGTTATTATTCAGACATACTACCGAGTAAAACTGACAAAAGTTTTT
>JAKSDK010000191.1 GCA_022360095.1 Phycisphaerales bacterium | reverse complement strand
GTAAACATGTGATTTTCGTGGATGGGCATTGACAAATGCTGCTTCGCTTTTTCTTGTTTTATTTATATGTAATTCATCGCCTTTAGTATAAGCAACATAAAGTAGCTAACTTTGTGCAGTTTAATTTCGATTCGGGGTTTTCAAATAAACTTAACTATATTTATAAACTGCGAGTTATCTTTTGGTTTCAATGTTTTAGTTTTCAATGAGAACAAATACTTTTGTCTCAAGATTTTTAGTGCTTGCTTTTTTTCTTCTTAATTGTCTGATTTTAAATATTAGAACTAAACAGTAAATGTAGGAGCTGCTCGTAAGGTGTTTCCTCATTGATCGCAGAAATCAATAACACATCACTGTTTATCATTATTTCCCATTTTTTCACAGTTAGGGTACCGAACCAATTGGCATTTAGGATTAGGAGAGCTGCTGCATGCAGAGAATTATAGCAGAGAAATTTTGGAAGTCACGTGACCGTACGTCTATCCGTCGCACTGTCCAACGATCTGCATCACTGCTCCAATGTGAAATGTCACACTTTCTAGCTAATGTGGGTACCTGCAACCTATCTGAAAGTCAATATTTTAGTGTACATCAATGTTTCTATGTAGATAACATATAATCAAATACGTGATAAAAATAAATAACTTATAAATTAAATATTAAAAATAAAACATAATTTAATTACATAGACACTTAAAAATTCATTACAAGAAAGGTACGTATTTGCAATCAAATGTAGAAATAAATAAAATTATAGAAAAGTGTACGTATAAAAGTTACTAGCTTTCAATTGACTGCAGGCGTAAGTTTTTTTTGCCAGCAGGAATTAAGTTGACTGTTTCTTGGTTACGGTGAAAGGTGAACTCTCTCAGGGGGCCGTTTCCTAAAACTCACAGTCACTACCAGACCTGGAAAACATGCTTTATTCAAGATCGAAGTTTAACATTTAAGGCAATTAAATGAAACTATCCATGAGTGAGACAAAGTGTTTTACTTCTGTAAAATTTAGCGACTTTGCAAAGGTATACATTCGTTAGCTTTCAACAAATCACTCTCAACTTGGCAACTTGCTGTTGTAAATGTTTC
>JAKSDK010001802.1 GCA_022360095.1 Phycisphaerales bacterium | reverse complement strand
GCCATGGTCACCCAATGGGGGTTGAGCGAAGAACTTGGCCCCCTTGCCTATGGCGACAATCAAGAAGAAGTTTTCTTGGGCCATTCGGTTTCGCGGCAACAGAACATGTCCGAAGAAACCGCGCGCAAGATCGACATGGAAATCAAACGTCTCGTGCAGGCAGGGTACGAGAGTGCACGGTCGATCTTGTCCGAGCACATTGACGACCTTCATGCGCTGGCGAAAGGCCTGCTTGAATACGAAACCCTTTCCGGCGATGAGATTATGGGCCTGCTGCGCGGCGAGAAACCGGATCGCGATGTCTTCGATGAACCGGAAGTCACACCGCCACCCACATCGGCTGTGCCCAGCGCCGGCAAACCCAAGACGGGCGGCATTGGCGGCAATCCGGAACCGCAGCCAAGCTAACCGTTTGCAGGCTGGGGTGCGGGGCAGTGGCAATCCGTAAATCCGACGTACCGTACCCGAATATATTCGGTATACTGAATATTACCGAGGACTCGTTCTCCGACGGCGGCAAATATCTTGATTTCGACAAAGCCGTTGCCCATGGGCATGCCCTTATGGAAGCGGGCGCTGATGTGCTGGATGTGGGCCCGGCCTCAAGCCACCCCAACTCCAAGCCTGTGAGTGCCGAGGAAGAGATAGAGCGGGTGACACCCGTCCTTGGCGCCTTTGCGGCAGCGGGCATTCCCGTGTCGATCGACACATTTCAAACGGAAACCCAGCGCTACGCCTTAAGCCAAGGCGTGGCCTATCTCAATGACATTCAAGGATTTGCCGATCCCGGCTTCTACCCGGAGCTTGCAGATGCGCAAGCAAAGCTTGTCGTGATGCATGCGGTACAGCAGCGCGGGCCGGCCGCCCTTGTGGACACGTCACCTGCTGAGATTTGGGGCCGGATTGAGCGGTTTTTTGACGATCGGCTGGCAGCCCTCGAACAAGCTCGCATTAACCGAAACCACCTTATTTTGGACCCAGGAATGGGCTTTTTCTTAGGCACGGATATGGAAGTGTCCTTCCAGGTGTTGCGAAATCTCGGCCGGTTGCGGAAACGATACGATCTGCCCATTCTGGTGTCGGTCTCCCGCAAGTCTTTTCTGCGAAAGGTCACCGGCCGTCCGTTAAGCGAAATGGCGTCCGCCAGTCTTGCAACGGAACTGTTCGTTACTGCCCAAGGCGCCGACTTTATCCGTACACACGATCCGGCCGCGTTGCGCGACGGGTTGAAAATATGGTCTGCTCTAGGGCAATTGCCGCCGATCCACGACCCGGCAAGCGGTTAAGATCGGGACGGAAGAGGGAAGAGGGTATGAGCCGCAAATATTTCGGCACGGATGGTATACGGGGAAAAGCCAATGCGGCGCCCATGACGGCGGAAACGGCGCTGCGCGTGGGCCATGCGGCCGGGCGCTATTTCAAGCGCGGCGATCATCGCCACCGGGTGGTGATCGGCAAGGACACGCGCCTGTCAGGCTACATGATCGAATATGCACTAACCGGCGGTTTCACCTCTGCCGGCATGGACGTATTCCTCTTCGGGCCTTTGCCCACGCCGGCGGTTGCCATGCTCACGCGCTCCTTGCGCGCCGATTTGGGGGTGATGATTTCCGCCTCCCACAATGCGTTTCACGACAACGGCATCAAGCTTTTCGGTCCGGACGGTTACAAGCTTTCCGATTCCGTGGAGCTCGAAATCGAGGCCCTCATGGACGGCAAGTTGGAAGATGGATTGGCGGCGTCCAAGGAAATTGGCCGGGCAAAGCGGATCGACGATGCCCAAGCGCGCTACATCGAATTCGCCAAGCGTACCTTCCCTAAAAATTTGCGCTTGGACGGTTTACGCATCGTGGTCGATTGCGCAAACGGGGCGTCTTACAAAGTAGCGCCGGCGGTTTTGTGGGAGTTAGGTGCGGAAGTCATCCCGATCGGGGTGGAACCCAATGGCCTCAACATCAATCTTGATTGTGGATCGACAGCAACCCAAACCATGTGCGCCAAAGTGCGCGAGACCCGG
>JAKSDK010001004.1 GCA_022360095.1 Phycisphaerales bacterium | reverse complement strand
TATTTTACAGGGCACCTAGAATATTACAGGTTCAGAACACAGAGCTCCTTCCAATAGGCCATTAACAAGTTCCAAATCTCTCAGTTATTTCAATGCGAGGTAAAGGTAAACTGCAAAGGCACACACAAGCTTATCCTGGTTTCTTTAGCATGAAGCATGCCTAAGAATATTACTACTCCCCCCTGGACGGGATGCCAGTCCATTGCAGGGTTACCCCTCAGTGCTACAATGCTATGTCACCAGTACCCATTAATTTATGCACTTGGGTGAAGAGACACAAAGTGGAGTTAAGTTCTATAGGGAACAATGGGACGGGTGAGACTTGAACCCTGGACATCTAGATAATTATGGAGTTCGAGGCGTTAACCACTTTGCCACACATGCCTGCAAAATCTTTCTTGACTGAAAATGAGTTTTATTGGTGTGAGAATAAAAAATCATTTTCATATCATGGCTTGCATTTATAGCCTTGCTATAAAACAGAGACTTAAGGCAACTTGCAAATGTCCTATTTATTAAAAAGTATATCCTTCATAATAAAACAAACTAGTGTTTAGATGTTTACAAAACCAAACTGATTTATAACATAAGTTAGTCTTCCATTTTTAGCTGAAATAATAATTTATTACATTAACATACCTAAGGTCTAATTTTTTTATTACAGAAGTTTTGTTTGGATGAGTGAACACTTGCGATAAAGCAGCAATGTGAGCATCACCTGCACGAGAAAAAAAACAATACAACACAACATAGTAAACATGGTGTAAAAAAGAAGAAAAAATGTGGACCTTGCGAAGAAACATGGAAAAACGATTATCCTGGATTTACAGATGGATCCCAGTGGCCAAACTTGGAAAGGGACAAGTGGCCACTTGTAACTAATAATAGACTTTCAGTCATATTTACTAAGTGTTCTCACCAGGATTTTGCCCCAGGAACCCCTCTGTTGAGAAATAGGGGCCCTGTAAGAACATTAGGGGGGCAAAGTGCGAAAAACCACTGAGCCTGCCCTCCCAATGATCTGTTACATGAATACCGACCTGATCCAATATGGTGGATGGGGTGTTTACGATTTGATAACAATGCATGCACCAATCTTTGCAATGTATGTGGGACCAAAGAAAGTCACGGAAATAAAATTAAAGTACTTTGAATCTTTTGAGATCATGTTTCTTGACCAAGCAAAATGATGGGGTGTTAGGTTGACCATTAAACTATATTTAACTGCAGACGTTCTATTAAAAGTCTGTTTGACTCGTAGCATGCCCCTGCACCCTA
>JAKSDK010001801.1 GCA_022360095.1 Phycisphaerales bacterium | reverse complement strand
TTTCGAGAAAGGTTGTCGGAAAAAGTGCACGCGACAATCCTGAAAGGTATTGTGAGTAGTTTTAAGGTTATCTGTTCAAAGAATTGCGCGAGAGGCCATGGACATATGTTTGCGACTGCTAAAGGGAAGCAACAAAGGTAGATTCGACAGCTACAGTGTCAGGAACGGTGTATTGATCATATCCCATATTACCTTTCGGGATTGTCGCGTGCACATTTTTTCCGACAACCTTTCTCGAAAAAGCTGTATCATTGAACACTAATAAATGTCGAGGCCTTGTTTGTTATTGTTTTGACCCTGACTTTAATTTTTAGATGTTTATTATCAAAACACTAATAACAAACAAAGCAACATCTCTTGACTGCCAATATTTAAAATGATCAACCTGTCTATATGTGTGGGAGGAAAACATTACTGGCATCCATATAATTGATGTACTTGCATGCTTTTATAGTTCGTGTCTTCGTCTAGTCTTGGGTGACCACAGGGTTGTGCTCTAGTAGTGCCTGGTGGTCCCTGGTGCCCAACATTTGCTGTTGGGCAAGTAGAAAATCTTAGTTTTTTTCATAGAAATCCTATGCAGGCACCCTGACTTGAACAGGTTCAGAGCACTGCAGGGCTGGGTCCCTTCAATTTTTCTTAGAGTACAGCCTTGAAACTAATGTAATTTTTTTTGTTGAGTTTTGGACTTTTTCTTAATTTTTCAATTGTTTTTTGCTGTTCTTAATTAATACCGCTAACAGCTCTGGTGGGTTGTCCAATGCTTTTGCTATGAATATTATGATGTGGATTAATGAATTAAAATTGAGCTTTGAAATTAAGCTTAAATTATAACAGTTTAATGTATTTTAATGAATACAAATAATTATTGTAAGGAGAATGACAAGTTATTGAGACAATTACTTCCCTAATAATGTAGTTGTAAGATCCATTGTCCCTGTAACTATCAAACTTGACCTGTTGGCATGTACCAGAATTTACTGCAAGTGTAGTAAGTAAGCGTCTTAAATCAACTACTACAGCTAAGGTGCAAATAGTACCAACCCTCTCAACAGAGAGGCATTATTGCCCTCTTCCTTCTTCGTACATTTTTCGCACATATGCAAAAAATCTTGCATACAGTCAACTATTGCCCTACAAACGCACCACTTAATTAACGACACCTCTGTCACAACTATGGACAGTAGGGTTCCCTTTGGGGTCTCTTTTGAGTCCCAACGCCACAAGTTGATTGTTATAGTGAATGATGTCTTTGAACAGTTTAGACGTCACAGTGAAAATCTCCTTTTACTGCTAACCTCAGCTTAATGTGGCCTTCTTCTGTCACAGCTCTTTCAAAAGGCTCTCTCTTCTGTCTTAAATATCGGGAGTTACCTTTTTTCCTTAAAAATGTCTCAAAGTCATAATTTTACTTATCAGTGGTGACATACCATATCGCCAAAGTTGTCCAAACTGTTTTGAATAATAATTTGGTAATGTCCATAATGGGGTGGCATTCAGCCCCCTTGTTGTCCTGGGCATAGTTTGCATAACTTGCAGCTCTAGATAAATTGAGACTCTCGCAGGGTACAGCTTTTGTAAGGTCATATATATGGGGTTAGTAATCTAAGTTGTGTCAATTTATACAGTGGGAAGGGGGTTAGAGTGGAAAGGGAAAAGTTTCAAAATCCAGCAGAGTTCAAACCTTATATAGTTCTAACATTATAGCTTATAACATTTTTACCATTTAATACTGAGTATACTATTTCAAAGACTTTACTATGAAAATAGAAATGAAAATAAACTCAAAAATTAATGATTATTTTACAAATTGGTGTGAATTTACAGAAATTCCATCTCAGTGCAAGTGATGCATTCTCGGCTTTATATTGTAAAAATAATCTGGAGAATCTGAATAAGAGCTGTTCTTTGTTAAGTTAAAGTTTCTTTTGTTAACTACGTTCTGTTTATTAAAGACCATGCACTTTAAGCTAACAAACATGATATAAATGATAATTACCTTCACAGCTTCCTCATCTAAATATACAGTGTTTA
>JAKSDK010001927.1 GCA_022360095.1 Phycisphaerales bacterium | reverse complement strand
ATTTAGGTGACGGAGGATTAATACCTTTCAAGTCATTAATGGTTTTTCAAGTCCCTTAACGTTTTTACTTAGTGAAGCTGATATTTGGCCTTTGCCAGTATTTTAGCGACTTACTCGTATGTGTCCAGCCTTTTCACCGCGGTGAGCTTGTACAGTCACACAATGCCTTCAAAGTGAAATTTTGTTTTTAAGACTGTGTCAATCAATATAGTTCAGAAATGGTTATTCTATCAAGGCAAACTAAATGATTTTACAAAAATGTTAACTTCCACACCATAAATTAGCAACAAGGAAGTTAAGAACGTGTTCAGACATAATAAGGACTCCGTGAAAATTTTGAAGGCGATGTATTTATCCAGGGATTTAGATAGAGGGAGTTTTATTAATGAAATTTTATATCTATTATTTTTTTTTTTTTTTCTCGATCGCCTGCTTTGTTGATGAAAGAATCTCTTGAATCCGTTGGAAACTATAAGAATTATAATTGGCAGCTGGAAATTTTCCCATGCTAAGCCGGGCATATTTCCGCATCGAGAGAGCACGTATCGATTAGATTAACTTCACTCTAAGGAACAGTTATTTTCGTCTCAGAAACCTAAAATGGGTAACCATTAGTTAAAGGGACCAAAGCTATAAACATAACAGGAAGATGACACAATTGTTATAAACTGAACCCTTGGTAACCTGTTTCAAGCACTACAGGAATTTTAGCAACGGGAAATAACATCAGAGTTTAAAATGGTCCTCATCTTCGCTTGAGAAGGAGGGAGACTGGACGTTTATTGTTGCAAATCAAGGTATTCCCTTAAAAGGGAATAACTTAAAAATAGGATTGTTGTTGAATGAAGTGACTGACGTTTCAACAGTCTGTGTGCTGGGCATCTTCAGGGTCAAAATAACTTGTGTATTATCAGTTCTGTATTGATCTCCGATATTCAACTCTGATTATCTGATAATTAACTGGTCGATGTTACCGGCACTGCTTATGTACAAACTAAGGACTGAACGCATCAATTATATAACATCTGTAAAAAGGCATCATGGGACAACTGTAAATCACCAGACCGCCCCGTGTAAGGGAATCCAAGATAGTCTTGCATTCCCAAATGTTTGTCTACAGGCTCTCACCCTTTCCCT
>JAKSDK010001220.1 GCA_022360095.1 Phycisphaerales bacterium | reverse complement strand
TCTAAGCTTGGTAATGTATCTCAGTATATTCCTGCTCAAGTCGATTCATCCAGCACCGTGGATAGTCAATTGGTATACAAGGTGTTAGGTAGAGATGTTAGCGGTGCCAGGACTGAAGCGTATCGAAATGTAAACGTGTTAGGAACCTCTGCTCATCCAGTGCACGGTTCTCCTTGTATGACCGGCACGGATAAGAATGGCGAACGATTTTTCATTCCGCAAATACCACAGCTCTTAATAATCGAAGATGTAGGTGGAAGTCAGGGTAAAAATGTGGAGATAGACGAAAATGGTACAGCAAGTGACCCGAGTGGACAGGAAACACTTGACTATGTTATAGCAGAGAGTACCTCGTTTTTTATTGACAGTACTCCTCCTACTAAAACAGGACGAAGATATCCAGGGTTGAAACTGAATAAAAGTGACAACAGTGGTGCTTTTTACCTTGTTTTCGTAGAAGGCCAGGGTGACACAATTAAGACTCTTCAGGATACTACAACTGCTGTAGCTGGGTCAGTTATAACTTTTCAAGTAGAAACAGACGGACAAGGCAACGTAGTTGCCATAAATTTATCATGAGTGTAGTTAATGAGTAGAGATTTATGGCAGGAAATAGAAAAGCTTAAGCAGAAAACACAAAACATTGAACGAAGTGTGTCACAGCAACCTGCTAAAATAGGGTCAGTGCCTGAAATCAAGATTGGTGAAGTGCATTCCGTTGATACATCTGGATCAACACCTGTATATAAGTTGTTGGAGCGAACTGTAAATGCGGCTGAAACTCAGGCGTATCTCGAAGTGGAAGAATTAAACCCAAGCTATATTAAGCGTGTGCTAAAAGTAGGCGACATTGTAGCATTTTCGACAGACAAAAATGGTGTACGTTATATTCTACCAGAGCAACCTGAATCCTTGATAATTCGAGATACTAGTGGTAGTGCTGGCAAGAATATTGACGTTAACGAGAGCGGTACCGCTAGTAACCCTGCAAGCCAAGAGACATTATCTACAAATGTACATGAACCTAGTGGAATGTATGTGGATAGCACGGATTCGCGTAAAACAGGTCGCACTTACCTAGGGAAAAAGTCAGCAGGTGCTTATA
>JAKSDK010000740.1 GCA_022360095.1 Phycisphaerales bacterium | reverse complement strand
CTTTTCTCCAGTATGAACTCGTTCATGTATCTTTAGGTGTGCTGCTTGACTAAAACACTTTCCACACTGTTTACATTCGAAAGGTTTCTCCCTGGTGAGGACTCTTTTGTGTCTCCTTAGGTTTCCTGTGTGGATGAAACACTTGCCACACTGCTTAAATTCATAAGGCTTTTCTCCAGTGTGAACTCGCTCATGAATCCTTAGGTATGGTGCTTGACTAAAACACTTGCCACACTGCTTACATTCATAAGGCTTTTCTCCAGTATGAACTCGTTCATGAATCCTTAGGTGTGCTGCTTGACTAAAACACTTTCCACACTGTTTACATTCGAAAGGTTTCTCCCTAGTGTGGACTCTTTTGTGTGTCCTTAGCTTACCAGATTCAATAAAACACTTGCCACACTGTTTGCACTTTAAAGACATGAAGTACTACCTCATTTCTCCAATCCTATTTTTACAAAATAAAAGCGTTTCTTTGTTAAAAGCTTAATTTTTAAGTACATGATTCAGCTATACAAAAGGGGCATTCTCATTAGATCACCTATACTCATGCAAAAGAAAAAAAGACCTTAATCATAGTAGAAATGTATTTTAGAAACCCTAAGATAGTCAAGCCAGGTCAAGTGTACTCCCAAAGATTCCATTGATGAATTCATCATTCGAAAGTTGAATCTTTCAGTCGCAGCGTGCAAAGAAAGAAGTGCCCAATAGCCCGGGGCTAGTGGATTTTGCTATCGGGCTAGTGAATTCGGTTTTTAACTTGACAGATGGACAAGTGATGTTTTTTGAGGAATTCGAATATCAGAAAAAGTGTGAAATCAATAATTTTATTCGGCTCAACAAAAAGCTTTTGGGGCTAGTTGAAATGACATCTGGGCTAGTAAATGCTAACTTCAGCTTGCCCAAATGGCAAGCTGTAAAAATAATTCTTTGCACCCTGCAGTCATTACCGCAACAAGTATAAATTCCATTCTGCATACCTGCATGTGTAGTGAGCAGTGATTTTTTTACGATAACTTGTCTGTATTTGTTCAGACTGAAAGACCTTAGAATGGGCAAAACTATTTCAGAGACATTAATTAAATTAAATTCAAGACAACTAAACTGGTAGAAATTTGATAAGTACCTCCAGTGTCAATTCACTGCTCATGATGCATGCTCATTAATAATAAACATGCATAACGAGCAGAGTCAGAGTCAGTGAGTCATTATGTATGAAAGAATGCATAAATGAACCTATAATCTTTAACTACCAAAAGATTTGAATGATAAATTTATTAATGCAATCTTGAGGGGTACGCTTCACCTGGGTTGACTGTGATATGCCCAAAAATTCATTCATTCGAAAGTTGAATCTGTTAGTTGATGCCGCAACAAGTATCAAATTCCATTCTGCATACCTGCATGTGTAGTGAGCAGTGATTTTTTTACAATACCTTGTCTGTATTTGGTCAGATTGAAATACCTTAGATTT
>JAKSDK010001760.1 GCA_022360095.1 Phycisphaerales bacterium | reverse complement strand
TGAATTTTTGGTCAAAATAGCCCCAACTCTTTTCAAACTGGATGCGCTAATTTTTGCGGGCCAAAAACGACACTTGGAGATAATGACCTACAAGGATAAAGCTTTCACCTGATGTACAATATGACACGTAAATGTATATACTAGGATTTTTAGAGGCCTTTAAAGTTGGCCTTTATTTGACCTCAAACACAAAAGATTAAAAGTGGGTTATTTCAACGGGTTTTTATGTTGTCTTAGACGTAACAAAGTTACATGAAGTTTACATTTTTTAAAAGACAAAGGGTCCTTTTACCAATATCCAAAATAGCAAACTGAGAATTCAATGCGTTGTCGCGTACGGAGTTAGCGAAGTTACAGAATTTGTCATTATTTTTCCGGGGGGTCGAGGGCCACCTCGGCGTAATTTGAACTTTTGGATTTTTCTGAAAAAGCAAAGCGGGATGGAACTTTTTATTTCCATTTTTGAAAACAGTTCACCCAAAGGGTCTTTTAGGTCAGAGAATAAAATAAATTATGAAAGTTTGCAACTGTCGGCGTATTCTCGATATTTACAGTCAGGGCCTCTTGAGTATTAATCGAAGGGAGGATGCGTCAATTCTCTGTGCCGGTCGTGCTTTTCTTCCAGCACCTAACCAAACAAGCATTCGTCAGCGTATCCATCGTCCAGTAGTTCAGCTTCCAGAACCAAACAGAAAGGCTCCTTGAGTTCCCATAGCCCATTAATTTTAAATAATCAAATATATTATGATGCAAATTCATATCACCTATCAATGGTATTAGGACTGGGAGTCCCAGGATTATTGAATGATTTTCCCTAACTCGTGATATAGTTATAAGAAAACAAAAGAAAACAAAGGCCCTTCGCAGAACTTGGTTGTGTGCCAGGCATTATTTGATGAGGGTCACTAAAAAAGTATATTTAGTTTTTAAAATACTACATATTAGTTTACTATCTGTTTCCTGTGTTAAATATCATCAAACTGTCGCAAGGAAAACATCTGTACTGCTGTCATTTTTTTTGTAGTCAAGTTAGAGTGATTTTACTTGAACTGTGAAACAGATAAAAACAACTAGTACAAAACAATTACAAATTAACGGAAGTAGACAATAAATTATTGGCAAATAATAGTGCATAGTATTCTACTAACCTATTTCTCGGGTTAAGTAAAATCACTCTAGGTTTTCAGAATAGTACTATTTAGAATTAAAAGACTTCTGGATTTTCCTTTTGAGCAAGTATCAGTTAACTTTCACAAAGACTTCTGGGACGGGTGTTACTAAACAGAGTAACGCAGTAACGAGTAACGAGTAACGGAGTAACGAGAAAACGAGTAACGGGATAAAAATTCAAGAGGTTAAAAAAATATGTCAGTAAATCCTAATGAAAGAAAAAACACAAAAATCAGTTGTAATATCCTAATAATGATCCACCTTGACCGGGGGGGTTGGGCTCAGAGCGCTCCCTT
>JAKSDK010000153.1 GCA_022360095.1 Phycisphaerales bacterium | reverse complement strand
CTTCCTGGTGGCAAGTTCTATTAGATACTGTAAGATCCACTTCGATATACTGCCTGAAAGCTCTACATGACAATAGAAGAAATTGTTGGACAAGATGTTAGTTTGGAAAATGATCCGGGCGCCAGCAACAACCTACAAGAACTTAGGAGGGGAGCCCGCATCAACAGGGATGACCCAGCCGGCAGCAGGCCCACTTTCTCGTACAGTGTATGAACGCACTGAAATTTTAACAACAGCCAAAGTAAACATTTACGGCGAGATTAAAAAACCAATCGAGCAGGGGTAATAAACAGGCCCTAAGATCAAAAATCACTTTCAAATGCCGTTGTTTCAACACACCTCTCCTTGTATTGCGTCTCCATGTATCCTATATTACTTTTAACTATGACAGATTTCCGCTCATAAAATTTTATAAGGACGTGAAAGGAAATTAAAGGAAACCGAACTCGTTACCTGTGCACATTTCGCTCCGTTATTTGGCATTTGATCTGTTTTGGCACGGTACGCCATGATCTTGAATAATTCACCAATGCTGCAGCATCCATAAGACCAAATCCAAAATAACTGCTGACTAAAAATCAAACCATTTCAATGATTTTCAAACTAGCCGTTGGATGGAAGAATTTGCTTGTATCCAAAAGGCTCATCTCTTTAGTTACAGTAGTTATAACTATTAACTATTAACTCACTCGAATCTTGAACTTGCATGCGAAAAATTAAAAAAGAAGAAGACGCCCTTTCAGAAAAAGCAAGAAAACAGCTCATAACCGTCTCTGAAAGGCTAAGGAGTCGTACCTTTCTTCTATCATGTCCAAGGTTCAATGTTTATTAAAGATAAAGCAGACTGTTAAATACGACAATTAAGAATTTGGAAGAAGGAGAATTCGTATGCCAGAATGCTCAGAGAAAATTCCGAGCTCCAGGTGAGAATCAAACTCATGACTCTCGGAGTTCTCGTCAGAGTGCTCTAACCACTGAGCTACTGGAGGCTCCATGGCGAGTAGGGCCGAAATTTAATCATAACTACAACAGTCATAGAGGACTGTATCGCGTGACAGAGGAAGCTACTTACCCCATAACCCTGCCGCATTTTGTATCCAATCATCAGAACGAGGCACACTTGAATTGGAAGAATAAGCTATCAAGTGCTGAACATCACGCCATGTTAGCCTGGGACTATGAACAAATATGAAATATCGTGTAATGATCTGGAAACGGCGACGCTAGACG
>JAKSDK010000639.1 GCA_022360095.1 Phycisphaerales bacterium | reverse complement strand
GGCTGATTCAGCAAATGTCAATCAATCAAAACAGTAGGCCGCAGACATTTCATAGAAGGTTTGTATCTGGCTCTCTTTTCGTTTCGCCTTGCCTGCTGGAATGTTATTTACAAAGTGAAACAAAAATTGAGTCTGATCTCATGTTACGAGCAGTTGGAGGAACATGCCAGTGGTTAAGCCATTTTTATAATATTTTGCTAAAGGATCTGACACTCCTTCATGTCAAGATTACAAGGAGTTTGAATTTGATGAGTGTTTGTTGGAGGAACTCAAATTATCGACTTACTTGCACTCTTAAGTCACAACCACATAGTGCCTTCTCAGTACATGCTTGCAACTCGTCTGAGTTCTTGGTACTGCAGGTAGTTCTGGATTCTATTCTATAACACGAAGAATGATAAGCAGAAATTTCTTTTCGAAAACAGCATCCCTTCAGAGGAATCTTTACTACATTGTCAGTGTGATACCTTTTGTTTCATTGAATTTCCACTCCTTGCCAAATCGTTATGTTTTCATACAATATTAAATAAATAAACAACCTGAAAACCTTTACTTAAACTATGAGGGCACATTAGTGGTAACCGTTGTAAAGCAATGTACACCATTATAATAATGCAGGAAATATCAATAAAAGCCTTTTCCATATGTGCCGTCACAAATTGTCGGTTTACTAGTAACCAACAATCTCTAATAATTAAAGTAAAGAAAAATATGATCAAATTCCGGTCTTGGGACCGCTCACCAGTGTTGATTCAGTATTTATAAGATCAAAACTGGGCCACTCCCTAGGGGAGAAAATAGAGCTGGAAAGAAAGTGGAGGATTAAACAGGCAACTTAGAAGTACGTTCCTTTCAAGCCAACAATCTTTTCGAATGGGACCAAACACCAGTCACTGGGAAGGTCACTGGTATATATGGTGACCATGTTACAATACACCACTGGAAAGGAACTTATGAGTCTTGCTGCAAGCCCGTCTATTTTAGAACCAATAGAAGAAACAGTGTAGACACAAGATCTGCCTAAGGAAGTCATTTTGCTTTCCAGCTACACGTTAGCATGAGCTGAGTACCTCTGCAACTTATCTCAAAGACGTCTACAGCAGAATTGATGCTGAAAAAACTCTCTATAGTTGTGTTTTTGTATTTAATTAGGTATCAACTCCCAATGGTGCTGTAATGTTGCATGTTGATTATTAAAAGTAAGATTTCTGTTCAAATTTCACTAGTGTTGTCTGATTTCTTTATATATTAAAGTTAAGTATATTTTAAGTTTCGATATTAAAGCGCAATACTTGTCAGGTGAACGAAAAAGTGAACTCATGTAAAAAGCCTCTGGCATTGATGTCAAAAAACTTATAGCCCACAGAGAACATTTTATTTGAGCTTTGTGCTGACTAACAACGTTAAAACGCGAGGAAAATGGGTTCTGGCGATCGTTTTGCTTACACTTGCATTGACAAGATGGCCATTGCGTGTTATGCATTTCCTTGTCTTTCCTTGTTTCTCAGAAAGAGGAACTTTGACACTGCAAGCAGCTTCAAAAAGTAGCAATCTTAGAAGGGTTTATTTAACCTATTGGCTGTAAAATCTAAATAAAAACTAATAACTGTACTAACATCACTTTTAATTCAATCAGATCTAATGCTTACAGGAAGACTGTTCCAATTAACGCCACGGCGCTGCAG
>JAKSDK010000947.1 GCA_022360095.1 Phycisphaerales bacterium | reverse complement strand
TCCCAAAGGATCCTGTACGATTTTACTGGATTCTCTAGGATTCTGTAGGATCCTGTGGGAGTTCATATGATCTTCTGTATAATACTGTACGATCTTTTCAAGAACTGATTAAGATTCCATAGAATTCCTGTAGGACCTTGTCTAAGAGTCCATAACCATCCCATAGGATCCTGTACGATCTTATAGGATTCTATAGGATAATGTAGGATCCTGTAGGATTTCATATAATCTTCTCTATAATACTGTAGGATCTTTTCCAGAATTGATTAAGATTCCACAGAATTCCTGTAGGATCTTGTAAGATTGCATAGGATCTTGTCTATTATCCTGCAGGATCTTGTCCAGATTTGATAGGGATTCCATGGGATCCTACTTAAACCTTCTCTTTTGATTAACCTGCTCAAAATGGCACTTGTATATTTCATAACTAAGATGCTATAGTATGTTGTCTAGAATTGTTGAGGATACTATAGGATTTATTTAGGATTGGCAAGAATCCTGTTGACAATTACTACTGGAATCTTGGCAAGAATCCTGGTAAGAATTATTAGGGGATCTTGGCTAGAATCTTGGTAAGTTTACTACGGGAATCTTGGCAAGAATCTTGGAAAGAATAACTACGGGACTCATGACAACAATCCTGGAAATATTACTACGGGAATCTTGGCAAGAAACTTGGTAAGAATTATTAAGGGAATCTTGGCAAAATCTTGGTAACATTTACTATAAGAATATTGGCGAGAATCTTGGTAAGAATAACTACGGGAATATTAGCAAGAATCTTGGTAAGAATTACTACGGGAATCTTGGCAAGAATCTTGGTAAGATTTACTAGGGGAGTCTTGGTAAAAATCTTGGTAAGAATTACTACAAGAATCTTGGGAAGAATCTTGCTAACACTTACTAAGGGAATCATGGCAAGAATCTTGGCAAGAATTACTACGGCAATCTTGGCAAGAATCTTGGTATAAATTACTAAGGCGATCTTGGCAAAAATTACTACAAGAATCCTTCCAAGAATATTGGTAAGAATTAGTACGGGAATCTTGGCAAGAGTCCTGGTGAGAATTTTTTACGGGAATCTTGGCAACAATTTTGGTAACAATCTTTGTAAGGGAATCTTGGTAAGAATATTGGCAAGAATTACTACGGGAATCTTGGCAAGAATCCTGGTAAGAATTACTACGGGAATCTTAGCAAGAATCTTGTTAAGAATTACTACGGCAATCTTGGCAAGAATCGTGGTAAGAATTAGTACGGGAATCCTGGTAAGAATTACTACGGGAATCTTGACAAGAATCTTGGTACGAATCTCGGTAAGAATTACTACGGTAATCTTGGCAAGAATCTTGGTAGTTCAAAGTAGACAGACTGCGAATTATATAAGTTGCTAAAAAATATATCTACGTGTCCCAACTGTTCATCAGTAGGAAGCCTAAAATGCGTTCACTTCCACAGTTAGTTTCGGTGAACTAAATCCTATACCAATTGCAGAGCATTTTAGGAGGAGCTCCCACCGTGTAGGTACAGTCGCGGACAGCACATATAAGTGTGGAAAACAACGCAAAGCAAACGAAGACGTTATTAAAGGAACTTAATTTACACGCAACTTAAACAAAATAAATAATGCACCCGCCCAAAATTAAATTGCGTAAGCACATGTACCAACATACAACTGAAATAAAAATCCAGGTAATAAATAATTAATGTAAGGACGCGATGGTGCAAT
This sequence comes from Phycisphaerales bacterium, assembly GCA_022360095.1. GTDB lineage: Bacteria > Planctomycetota > Phycisphaerae > UBA1845 > UTPLA1 > JAKSDK01. Next base: position 2,200 of record JAKSDK010000947.1, on the reverse strand, counting down.
TTAAGCCTGGACTGCTAAGAATTACTACGGGAATCTTGGCAAGAATCTTTGTAAGAATTATTAAGGAAATCTTGGCAAGAATCTTGGTAAGAATTATTACTGGAATCTTGGTAAAAATCTTGATAAGAATTAAAAAGGGAACATTGGGAAGAATCTTGGTAAGAATTATTACGAGAGTCTTGGCAAAAATCTTAGAAAGAATTACTACGGCAATCTTGGTAAGAATTACCACGGGAATATTGGTAAGATTTTCTAAGAGAATCTTGGTAAAAAAACTACGGGAATCTTGGTAAGAATCATGGTAAGAATTACTACGGGAATCTTGGCAAGAATCTTGGTAAGATTTACTCAGGGAATCTTGGTAAGAATGTTAGCAAGAATTACTACGGGAATCTTGGTAAAAATCTTGGTAAAAATTACAACGGGAATCTTGGTAACACTTACTAAGAGAATCTTGGTAAGCTTGGCAAGAATTACCCCGGGAAACTTGTCTTGTTGAGGATTCCACAGGATTTTGTTTAGGATCCTGTACGACGTTATTGTATTCTCTGGGATCCTGCAGAATTTCTTATGATCTTGTCTATAATACTGTAGGATCTTTTCCAGAGCTGATTAAGATTCCATATAATTCCTTTAGGATCTTGTACGATTGCATAGGATCTTGTCTATTATCCTGGAGGATCTTCTCCAGATTTGTTGAGGATTGCATAGGATCTTGTCTATAATGCTGTGGGATCTGTTCCAGAACTGATTAAGATTCCATATATTTCCTCTAGGATCTTGTGCCATTGCAAAAATTTTCCATCCCATTTTCTAAACCCATCCTATAGGATCCTGTACGATCTTATAGGATTCTCTAGGATACTGTAGGGTCCTGTAGGATTTCCTATCATCTTGTCTATAATACTGTAAGATCTTTTCCAGAACTGAATAAGATTCCAAGAATTCCTGTAGGATCTTGTACGATTGCATAGGTTCTTGTCTATTATCTTGAAGGATCTTCTACAGCTTTAATGAGGATTGCATAGGATATTTCTTAAACCTTCTCTTTGCATTAACCTGCTCAAATAAGCACTTGTATATTTCTTAACTAAATTCTTAGCTTCTTGTCTAAGTTGCTATAGCATCGTGTCTGGAATTGTTGAAGATTCCACAGGATTGTGTTTAGGATCCTGTAAGGTAGTATAGGATTCTCTAGGTTCCTGTAGGATTTCTTGTGATCTTGTCTATAATACTGTACGATCTTTTCCAAAGTTGATTAGGATTCCATAGCTTGATTGACAAGATGCTTTTGAGTCGAACACAATCTTGTCTACGATCTAAGATGTTGAGTCGTTCAAAATCTATTCTAAGATCTCATAGTATCTTAATTAAAATTAATAACGATTTTATGGCATTTTCTGAAGATCCTGTGAGATCTGATAGGATCTTGTATGATTCCACTGTTGAAAACTTTACAGAATGCTGTGGAGTGCTTTCATACTTGTCTAAGATTCCATACCCATCCCACAGGATCCTGTGCGATCTCACAGGATTCTGTAGGATACTGTCGGATCCTGTAGGATTTCATATGATCTTCTCTATGATACTCTAGGATCTTTTCAAGAACCATTTAAAATGTCATAGAATTTGTGCAGGTTCTTGTGCGATTGCATAGGATCTTGTCTATTATTCTGCAGGATCTTCTCCAGATTTAATAAGCATTCCATAAGATCTTCCTTAAACCTTCTCTTTGCATTAACCTGCTCAAACGGGCACTTGCATATTTCTTAACTAAATTCGTGGCTTCTAGTCTAAGATGCTATAGCGTTTTGCCTAGAATTGTTGAGGATTCCATAAGATTTTGTTTAGGATCTTGTTCGATGTTATAGTATTTTCTAGGATACTGTAGGATTTCATATGATCTTGTCTATGATAGTGTAGGACATTTTCCAGACTTGATTCCATTCCATAGGCGGGATTGACAGGATGCTGTTGAGTCGTTCACAATCCTCTCTAATATCCCATAGTATCTTGATTAAAAGTAATAACGATTTTATAGGATTTTGTCTAAGATCCTGTGAGATCCTGTAGGATCTTGTATCATTTCACTGTTTAAAATTTTACAGAGTGTTGTGGAGTCCTTTTATGCTTATCTAAGATCCCATACCCATCCCATAGGATCCTGTACCAAATTATAGGATTCTCTAGGATAGTGTAG
>JAKSDK010000119.1 GCA_022360095.1 Phycisphaerales bacterium | reverse complement strand
GATCTCGCCAAAATTTTACACTAAGCCGCCGGACTAGTCAAGGGAAATCGCACTTAAACGTTTTTTCGTTTAATTTAGTAACACAACTAAACTAAGGTTGCGTTCCTTTTGACCAATCTAAATTGAGGCTTTGCGATCCAAAATTCTCATTCTGAACTATCCTTCTCCTCAATTGGATCGTTCAGAACGGTATCGCGATCAGTCTTGTTTGAGATTTAATGAAACCACTTTGTTCCATTGTCTTACGAGGAGCCACTTCTTAAGAGGAAAGAAATCAAAAAGCGATCAGAGAAAATTGCGGAAGATCAGTGTAGCAGCTCGCCAGCTACTGTATCACTCTCAGGGCTTTCATTAAAATTTCAAGTTGCCGGGCTAATCATACAAGTAGGTGGGAAATCCAGCAACAAAGGATTTTGTTTGGTTGTATTTTTCTTCTATTGTCGTACTTGTTGTACCATCTTTTGGCTCGAACATTCGATTTGTGTACTTCCGCGCCAAAGGTGCGAGCGCGCGGGTATATTTTCCACCTTTTTTTTGTATTTTATAGCCCGAATTGCTCGAACTCCTCCCTTGTTGTTTATAATTATCAAGACAGATAAACCCCCTTAACTAAAAAACGTTCAGCTATTTGAGAGCATAAGCATGTATACTTCGATTTACTGGATAATCTGATGATATAGAAAATTTGAAAAATCCGAATGTTGGGTGATAAAATGATCTTAGAGAAGTGAAGGTTTTAAAGCCAAGAAACGAGGGGGAAGACCAAAAGTCCTGAATAAAGCAGCTAAAATAGTTTTAAAGAAGGCTAAATACAAAATGAGAGACTCCACGAGGAAGCTCTCACATAGTTAGCCAGCCAAGTCCAGAAAGGGTCATGAAAATCCGAGCTGTTTAAAATGTTTAAAATTAGAGGCCCCTGACATGGCAAAAAAAAAACACTCTGCTAGTCTGCCAATTCCGCCCTGCTGGTCTCAAATTTGTAAAGAAGTACAAAAGCCTTGCTGTGGAAGGGGGCCGGGATGATTATATTGTTTGGATGACT
>JAKSDK010001589.1 GCA_022360095.1 Phycisphaerales bacterium | reverse complement strand
GCCTTCGTCGCTATCCTGAACCATTTCCGAGATTTTCTCCTTGACTTCCATCTGAAAGTCGGACGGAAGAGGCGTCCTTAACTCCAGCGATTGTGCAACTCGCGAAGCAACGCAGAAACGTCTGAACCAGGCCCACTCGTGGCCGTCCGCACAACATGGAAGAGCATCGAGGCCAAGGTCACAGGCAAACGCGACAAGAACCTGTGGAAGAACAAAACAGGGCAATGAGAAAACTGAATAAAAAATACTTACACCTGCTGTAATTTTGCCTGCTTGTTAATTTCTACTAAATGAGACAGTCGATTTGTCTTTTTATAAACAGGATCACTACCTTTACGGTACATACGACACAACTTTCACATATCGAAGACAATAACTCACTTTGAAAAAGTCGCTGTGAAAAAGGTGTTTGCCTCCTCTGACAAGCTGTTCCTCGTACTCGTACTGTCTTCGTAAAGTGTCCGGAAGTCCTCGGATTAGTTTTCCCAGTGCCGAGGACGCAACAGCCTGAGGAAATAAATAAGAATCAAGAGCCTTTCCAACACACGCCCAAGAACACCCAACATATAGTAAATTACATTATTATGTTTTAGAATGAAGTTACTCAATAAAGTATACGAGATTGTTGTGTAATAGAGACACATCTGTATTACGGACTGTCCAGTTGGTCCCGGAGATACGAAACACCTTTCTATTAAAGGACTGTTCCGTTGAACAGAACCGTTGTACTTAAGAGCCGTTGTGCTTTAGAATACGAACAATTCTGCAATGTGAACATGTGGGTCTGTTCGTTTGGAGTCCGCGTTGATTGTATTTGAATCAATGTGATAATCTAAATAAGTTCAGTTTCATTTCAACTCGAGCCATATGAAATGTAATACGCCATTTGCACGGTGACGTCATGTTACCACTATGACCAGAATCCTTCAGCGTTTGCTTTCTAGTTTTGTAAACCTCGCTGGGATTGCCAAATTTACGCTGTCATGCCTGTTAAGAAGGAACATATAAGCCCAAGCAAGGAGCAAAACCAATGGAAATCAGTCCGAATGGTCACTGGCCCTTTGCCAATTGAATGTACCAAATGTTTCGCGACGCCATCAATGCTCTCCCCGCGAAATGGCATCCGAGGAGTGAACGCAGAAATTCCATACTTAAGACGAATCACTACCAAGATCTGGGTAGTGCTTCTTATCGCGTTCTTCAGAACTCATCCTAATCTGCAGTTGCTGTGGCACTAAGACAGAAATTTTCGACCTATTACAGGCGACTGCAAATTAGCCGCCCCTATTAATTTTATCAGACCGGAAAACTGGAATCCTTTCGACTCGAGTTTGTTTCCGCAATTTTTCCGTAAGTGACGAACGCGGATCCGTAATCAATAATTACCTCTAGCTTAATATAATTATCAAGGCTGGATTTGGGATACTTTTTGGAATGCAAGGGTAAGTCACGACTACTTACCGTGCTCATACGCTGGTCACTGTTCTGCTTTAGTTTAATGAGTGGTTGTTCGTACGTGAGATTGTATCCGAAAAGGCTGGGTACGTCAATCGATGGTCCCACTTCTGACAGCACAAGTTTTCTCAATCGGCTTAACGCCCACGTTCTTTGGCCAGCGGAGAGAGTGTTGAGTTGTGCACACGCGGATAACGATGAAGCCAGGCGAGGGATCTGGGCTGTATCACCAAGCGTTTCCAGTTTAAAATCTGCAGAAAATCAAAACATCATGTTGTATTATCAAGTCCTGATTAAATCAGCTTTAATACCTGATATATCTATTGGGGGTCAATTTTGTGTGATCGCCGACACACACAGCGGTTGAGCAACTCATTCAACTTTACAATAAAGAGTCTCTACAAAAATGTCTTTAATGTATGCGTTAAGTGGAATGTTCTACTACAGTGATTAAGCAGTGATGGCTTGCAGAGAAGGACTCCTTAATTTTCCCGGACCTGTAGGAAATGGAGGCTGCTTTTATGCAGTCCTGTTTTTAATTTTACTTTAATTCTCATTCCACGCAACATGACCTTTAAACAAGTATCAACACAATAAGTAAGCCATCAAGTCAGGAAACTGAAAACAACTACTGTATACTGAAAGGATCAGTCTCCCACAGTTTTACAAAACAAGTCTTCAAAATGGTTTAGATTTTCAACCAACCACTGTATATAACTGTATATAATTGAAGGTTGCTTTGGGTATTGGTAATTGCGCACGGTGAATCTATTGCTTTGTGGTCACTCAAGCAAATCGTTGCATTGTTCTGTATCGCCAATGATCAATTGCCAAAGCCACCTTTATTGACTGAGGCATAAACGTTTTAGATTAAGTTTTAAGACTAAAAAAGAGCGACGCCAGTATCAAATCATCTTAACCGAGCCAGCTTGGACAATGAAAGATTTATTGAGCGAAGGAGAGAATAGCGGGAAGTCCAGAGCGGCCAAAGGAGGCCCATCTAGTTTACTTGGGTGCAGTGGCCAATCAGAAAACAAGATTCGCTTCATCTTGTCCGCTCGCGGAAGCAGCCATACAATAATAACCGTTGTAACTCTGTAATTGATACTCTCAAAGTCAATTTATTTAATCGTCAGTGAGTCAAGTATAAAAACAAATAAATAAAAAAATGCCCTTTATTTGAGTGTCAATGTATCTAGGACGGAAATACTAATTGGAGATACTAGTTTTACATCTCCAACTGGAGACGGAGCCGCCATTTCACGTGGTCATCCCAGCCACGCGAATGTCTAGCCGCTTGCAGGGCAAAGGCAGTACCTTCATTTCTCAGTTATTTTAAGACCCTGAGTATTGGTCCGACCCCGGGAATTGCACCCGCGACCTCCCGCTCTGCAGTTAAGCGCTCTGCCGACTGAGCTAATCCTGCCGCGTGAAATAACCAGTACGAATTTCATGGCAGTCAACAAAAGACACAGGTTTAAAAAAAGGAGCGATGCTAATTTTCTAATAATATCAGATCATAAGTTGACTTGCATTGTAAGACTGAGTTGCCAGAATTGAGAGGGAGTCTACTACAAAAAAAAAACGTTCTTACCCAGAAGACAGCGAGCCAAGTCAATAGAAGGCCTCGACTGCAACGCTCTGTCCGATAATACGTCACAAGGAGCGGCAGCTGGGGGGATTGGATACACTGTGAAACGCCAGCCCCAGCCATTTACTGAGCTGTCACTGACAAATTTCCAACGGAGCTCGTCTCCACTCATGCGCAGTTCACTCGACCAATCAGACCACTCGCG
>JAKSDK010000836.1 GCA_022360095.1 Phycisphaerales bacterium | reverse complement strand
GATACTAACAATCACAGGATTCAGGTGTTTGATCTGAGTGGCAAATTTGTTGCCAAGTTTGGAACAAAAGGAAGAGGGATAGGAGAGTTTGATACACCAGTCTCAGTAGCAATTCTCAGTGATGGTAAAATAGTTGTGTCTGACCTCAACAACAGTCGTATTCAGATTTTTGATTAAAGCAGTTACGTTTCAGCATCACAAAGAATGCAATATTTAGCTCTTTCTTTCTTTCACATCTTTTCACTTGAATGATATTGTTTTACATAAGTATTTTAATGTAATTTTGGTTTACAATGCTTGTGGTTAAACCTCTGTTGAGAACAAAGTAGGAAGAATGGAAATCAGAATTTTGATCTATATTGATACGCCCACCTTAATAGAAAAAAGGTAAAATTAGCCAAAAATATCGAAAAGTAAATTACTGCTTGTTTGTTTCTACTTTTACAATTTGTTGTTTGTTTAATTTTCTCTTCCTTATCGTGTTATATAGTCCTCATCCATATTACGAATTTTTTAATTTCGTTTATTTGTATATGTTGTAGTTAATATTTTATCCCAGGAAATTTTTATTTTTCTTTTGTTTGAACTTTATTAGCATACATTACCATAGCCAAAAACAACAACAACAAAAATAAAAACTACCTAAGATAAAATATTGACTGCAACACACTGTAAACTCTCCTTAGTCAGCTCGCCGCCTTGTTTCTCTTCTATAAATTATCTGTGTATTAATAAAGTTTATTATTCATTCAAAATATTTCCCCGATTCTGATTGGCTTAAAGCACTCGCATAATTCACCATAACCAGCTACTCAGGACCAAATTTGGACGAATTTGGCGATTAATCAACCGATAACGTGAAAAGTGCAGCTTCCTTGCAGGTTGATGCACCGTTAACCGAGAAGACCTGGGGACGAGGTTGAGTTGTTTTGGTCGTGAAAACAAAAATGGAGAACATTTCACTCGTTTCAAGAGTAAGGCTAGGCAAAATAATACCTAAAATCATGGCAAGAACCGCAAGAAGACAACTCGAAGGGTTACATGCTGCCATTTGGGAATATTTGCGGAACTGAACAAGCCTAAACATGCACTATCGAAGATGAAGTTAACATCGATGGAGGTAAGAATGTTTTAGCTATGTTTTTAAACTAGGAATTATTTTGAATGAATAATAAAACAATTAATGAATTCGGCTTTCATATGATATGAAAACTTGTGGAGATTTCGGAGGGTATTATCTCGCCTCGACGGATAACACCGTCCTC
>JAKSDK010000485.1 GCA_022360095.1 Phycisphaerales bacterium | reverse complement strand
GTTATGGTTGGTTCTTGGCCATGAAAAGTTCTGCTTACGTTTACGATCACTCCTTTTTATACATTGTAGCTGTATGTTGATGGTTCAAAAACGAAGCATACACATACTGATCGTACATATTTTGCTGAGTAAATAGTCTCACGTTGGTAACTGATGATTGCCTTTGTCGTGTAGCACACCATGTGACATGATGGGTTGGGTCAATTGGTGAAAATGAATAGACGATCGAGGTATACAAATGTCAAAAATTTTGTTGTTGTCAGTTGTATCCCAGTTGAGGTATCCACGGGGGGGAGAAACACTGACTCTCATACAGGTGGGTACAGTCTTGGCCCCCTTTTCCCCTTCTTTTTAATGAACAATTCTTGGCTATTTTTGTCACTTTTGCGCAATTTGTTGCCTTACACATGGCCTTCTTTACCTTTCTTCTTTACAAGTCTGAACTTTTGCTAATTGGAACATTGTTTGTTGTTGCAATGAAAATTGTTGTTACTTTTGCAATTTTTGTGGACCATTAGAGGACCTTCCTTACCTTTCTAAATGAAAATTTGCTGTATTTTTGCTAAGGAGAAGGAGTTTGTTCAGCGCATAAGGCCTATGTACTTATGTGCAAATGAGGAAGATGCTTTAATTCTTTCAATCCAACAACGGAACAACATTTCGCGCCATAAGCGCAAGACTAGGTGGCTTTATCCAAGACCACAATTCTGGCCTGTCGATGACATGACGTCGTTGAGGTTTCCGTTAAAAATATATAAATAAACGAGAATAAAAGCATGACGGGGACTTCGTGATGGACGAAACTGAGGTTTGTTTTATGGTCGGGTTTCCGTCCAAGTACTCAAACAGATAGCCTCCCACGCAGGCGTTTTTAGAGGAGCTCGATTTTCATCCCTCCCCACAAACGCCTGCTCAACCGAAGACAACATTCCTTTCCCATGCTTAGCCAGTCACATGCTACTTTCCAAATTCTGGAAAGTTGACCTTGACCGCAAGGTAATCTGATAATTACTCGATCTGCATGAAACACTTGAAAAACATTCTGACCTCCAATAAATGTTAGATTCAGAGCGGCAAAAATAAGACTTAATCAAATTTTAGAATACTCCATGCACTTCATAACCTGTACCTTAACGCAGGAAAGAAAAGAAGGAAAACGGTAACTGTGGTAGGGTCACGTTTTAGTCGCGTTTAGCCTGTCAACACTTTATTGCACAACT
>JAKSDK010000642.1 GCA_022360095.1 Phycisphaerales bacterium | reverse complement strand
TTTCATTTTCATAAAAATGACCTCTCGCTTTATGAGTGCAGTGATGCAATGCTCGTACGAGGCAAAAACAGTGCAATCACTTTCCGAATTTAAAAAGCAAATTTGCCTCTAATTGCCTTCTGCTGGATCGCTCTGATTCATTAATTTGTACGTGTGTATATTTTAAACTTAAGTATTTCTGCTTCAAAACTCTCACCAACATAATTATGTTGTTAAACTAACATTACAGACATACATACATACACTTTATTGAGCATCCCTAAAAAGGGCTTTTCAGCATGAATATAAAAATTAAATAATTAAATAAATGAAATGGATGAATAACAAAATTATTTAATTAATTAATTTAAAAAACTATCTACGACTATATAACGTACACATTTTCATGTCATTAATTACTCTCTTAATTTTGCAACTTTTGTGAACGCCATACTGCTTCCTTGTTTGTAATGCCCTTTATGCGTGTTTGCCTACACCCCACCTGGAAACCAGCTTCTGTTGTGTTTGGTTAGCGTAGTGAAATAAATGTGTTGACATTGACATTGACGTAACAGGACATTGACTTATTTTTAGACATCCGAAACAATGCACTCTAAACTAATCCACACACCAATGATAAAGGCAAAAATATTTCTTCTTTGTTATTGGGTGGGGCATTTGACCACTACACATCCCAATGTAATAGGACTTCTACAAGCCCTGTCTTAAAACTTCAAATGGCTCGTCATGGAGGGGTTACCCAGGGTAATATGCTGAAGTTTTGAATTGATCAGTGCATGACGTAGCATGCGTTTCACCTTTTAACAGCAGTTCCAGTTTGTGAATTAGAAGAAATATTTCTAGAACTCCACACTATGCTAAAATGTTAACTTTCAGGATCCATCTGAGGTGATGTAGTGTTCCTTAATATTTACATCATAGGTCCAATTAATCTACGTCAAGTCCTGTTCCTTTTCAAGAGGCTTCCGTCAGAGAAGACTATATATAGACGTATGGTGTGCCAAAATAGCGGCAAAATTTTAACGGCAGAAACATTTCATGAAATTCTAAAAGGTTCAAGTTGTGGTCATATCGAAAAACATTTTTGCAAAATGTTTGCGTTGCAATCATGTGTACTTAAGGAATAAAAATTTGTTCGTTAAGGGCACTTTTTGTACAACAGTTTAAAGAGAATAAACAATAAAAGTGTATTACATTGGCATATACTCTGCTTAGATAGCAAAAGCAACCTACTATTGATATCCATAGAAATGAACAGGTAATTCCAAGAATGTTAACTATATATAGCAGGTGTCAAACTTTATTCTCCGGTCAGTAAATATGGTGAATGTATAAAAGAAATTGAGAAATATTCCATGTATTCTATCCAGTGTTTATATATCACAAACATGTGTTACATGCATTCAGCTCAGATATGGTTTGAGCTGATTCTGCTGAAGGGATCCAAAAAAAATTCACGGGATCAGGGAATATTAACACAGACACGCCACAATCTTGCGATCAGGTCAATCAGGGATCAAAACAGTTATGTGCAAAATAAGGGATCAGAGAATGAGAATGACAACTGAGAATTCTGACTTATTTTAGTTACCAAATTGTTCAAGGGAATGTAATCCGTCTGTAATGAGATGGTTGCATTATACTTAAAAGTATACTCTCTCTCTCTCTCCCCCC
>JAKSDK010001050.1 GCA_022360095.1 Phycisphaerales bacterium | reverse complement strand
CCTTTTGCCGTTTGATCCGCCATTTCAAGTACATTTATGAGTCCATACCCCAGGGTGTTTTATGAGCCTGCTTCGGGATCCCGGTCCGCGTCGAAGCGGGCATCAAGATCATCCCTGAGCGTGATGGCGCAGTGTTTTTGCAGGCGCTCGGTGACGGTGTCCAGATTGCCTCTTAAGGCATCCGGTGCGATCGGATGTCCGAAATGGACGGAAAACGGCTGGTTCGTTTTGTTGAGCAACTCGTGAAAAACCGTCATGTCCCGCAGTTCGGTCGAGACCCGGGCGAGGAAATAAAACAGCCCTGAATTACGCGCGGAGATATGGACGGGAATAACCGGCGCGCTGTTTCGCCGCGCCAGAGCCACGGCCGATGTCATCCATGGACGCTCATTCAGTTTGCCGTCGGCCCAGTAGGCAAGCCGTCCGGAGGGAAAAAGCACGACGACGCGCTCATCCTCGAAGGCCTTTGCAGTAATGCGAAGCGTTTCCTTGGTTTTCGATTTGCTCTTGAAATCCGTGCGCCACTCGACCGGCACGATCATCTCGCTCAGGCGGGGGGCAACGCGTATGGCGTCCCGATTGGCAAAGATCGAAAGATCGCGCCGCCGCGCTTTGATGGCATCATAAAGGGCAATGCCGTCACCGATGCCTGTCGGGTGGTTCGAAACCAGAACCACGGACCCGCTGACCGGGACCCGTTCACTGTTTCGGGTGGTCACAGCCATGTTCAAACGTTTGCTGAGATACTCGAACACCGCCTGCGCGCTCAAGACAGACAGATCGTCCGCCATTTCGCGCGCATCGCGATAGTGCAGGATCTTGTACGCAGCGGGCCGAACCAATGGCCACCACTTGGCCGACATGATCCTCCGGCCTCGCTCCGCAATCAGCACATCGGTAATATGCGGTGTCGCGAGCTCCGTTGTGCGCTCGTCCGGTGCCAGAGCCAGAAGGCCGCCGGAAAGGTTGCTGTGGTCCGGTGAACTCAAATTGTGTCGCCTCGCTTTGTCTTTCAGCGGTGCCGCATAGTCTATGGAATGGGCCGGTTTCTCTCGTTAAGCTCGAAATGTGCAACAAATACATGACGAAATATAGGAGTTTCATCTGGTTGTAACAGAATAACGACAATTCAGACAGATTAAAGGTTGTATATCTGCCGATACCCTCTTGCGGCGTGT
>JAKSDK010001615.1 GCA_022360095.1 Phycisphaerales bacterium | reverse complement strand
GGTAGTAAGTTAGTGTGGGAGGTTATTGCACATTCATGTTCATAAACAGATTTAGCCAGGGCTAAAAGCGAAGCTCTCTTTAATATTAATTTACTCAAACAAAATATAAAATTGGGTATTGCTAAAAAAACGGGTGAAGACAATGAGAGAGGTAAAATAAACAACAATTAGCAACAAAAAAAAAATTTACACGTGCAGCAATGTCTTTTGAACATTTCTTTTTTTTTTTTGCAAGACTACAACGTGAACCTTCTAGAAACTTCCTAGTTTCAGGTTTCATGGAGGAAATGTTGTATGTTTTCCTGTTCACTTTTTTTTAGTCCCGCTCATTTTCACCTTAGTGGCCTCTAGCATTTCTCATTTTCTCACCGCCTTTATAAAACTTTTATGTTTTTCTTTCAACGAAATTGGTGTCCGTTATTTTTTATTTCTTACTCTGGGTTTTTCTCTCGTTTCCACGTTAATGTAGACAAAATTTAGTCGAAAGAAAGACTCGGCCTTGTTGTTGTTTCTTACTCCTTAAAAGTTCGGGTGGCCATGCGATTTACCACCGAAAATGTTCTCTGCCGTTCTCTTTCCCGTTGCTAATCACTTTAACTCTCTCTGCTGCACGTTATATTTAATCTGCTCTCGTTTGTTGACATAACTACTATAGCAATGATTTTGCAATTAAGCATCAAGTTAGCACTGCAAATCGCTTTGTTATGAAAAATCTGTAAAACAAAGAAACCTCTTTTTTATAGCGACGAGGGTCATGCTATTTCCAGCCAAGAAAGACGCGGACTGCCCATGGTCTAAAAGCGTGATTTTCTGCGAAAAATCGCGTTATCCACTTCCCAGTCGAGATGTTTTCGAACGTCCTTCCCCCTCCCCCACGGTCTGTACGTTCGAGTGGGCGTACGCTGACGTCACAACCAAAATTTCTCGGAGGGACAGACAACCAAATGTTCTTAGTAATGGGAATCCGCTATAATAGCTCTTATTTAGTTGTCTATCTTAGTTTATACAATGGTGTGAATGTTACGCGCGCTGTGATTGGTCGTTGCCCATG
>JAKSDK010000913.1 GCA_022360095.1 Phycisphaerales bacterium | reverse complement strand
GCCCTTGAGGCGCTCGCGAATTTTGTCGGCGTCGGCGCGCAGGTCGAGCCAAATCGACCGGTATCCTTGCCGTACCATACGCAAGCCGGACGACAGCAGAAGTTTCAAATTCTCATCGGTTTCATCGAGTTCCGGCATGATTCGCCGCCAGCGCCCGATGCGCCTGGGAAATTCCCGATCAAAGGCTCGGAAAAACGCCTCCCAATAGTCGGGTGAGACTTTCTCGGCAAACCAAAGCGGTCCCCGGTCAAGCACTACAGTGTGGAACAGGCCCAACGCTTTCACTTCCTGAATTTGAACAAGGCCAACCGCATCGCCGTCTTGCTTGATGACGCCGAACCGTGTCATTTGCTGTTTGGCTGATCGAACGGCTTTTGCGTAGGCAAATGTCTGGATGACATTTGAGCGCGGAACGCGATGCAGCAACCGTTGCCATTCCGCAACCGATGTGCCGCCCCAATCAATCGTCAGTGTAAGGTGCTTGTCAGATGTCTCAGCCGCCGCAGATATGTCGTTTGGGCTGATGTCTTCGGCGTGCGCAAGTGCCATGTGGACCTCCATTTATTGTAAGAAGCCACGAAGACGATTTATTTTGCGTTAATCATAAATTGCCCAAAACACCGGCGTTCTATAACAACTAAGGCCCGCGTCATTTTCATGACTGCGGGCCTTAGCGCATTGCAAGGAAGCGATTGTCGCTTCGGGTTTTCAACCTTTCCGGATTGTTAATTCTTAGTATCCGATTAATCCGTACCTTGACGGTTTAATAACAAACGCGAACGTTTCTAATTCCTCCGACAAGGCCCGGAACCATACGTCCCTGGGCGTTATGCTCCCTGCATTTGTTATGCAATTGCCGGGATGCCAAAATTCAGCACCGCGATTGCAAAACCGGCCGCCACCAACGTCAGCGACACAGCTTCCAGGACACGTGTGAAAATCATTTTTCTCTCCAATAAAAAACGGCAACGTTGCCGACCCCTTAGATAGGAGAGCTTCCCCGCATTTGAATTGCATTACGCGCATAGCGGGCCCGCAAATATGCACGGACGAAAAAGTGATCCAATCCGATACGTAAAAACCGCGGTTTTCTGCACACAAAAGTTAATATGTGCGGATATTGCGACAGATCGTTGCAAAAAATTCATCTGGCCGCGCCGGGACGGGCAACGGCAAACGCTACGTCAAGGCTCTTGCGAGTGAGCACGTTTCCAGAGACGCAAAAAAGCTGGTTGTTACATCTTGAAATGGCTACGATTTTCTCTGTGACAAGACGAAATGGGAGGCGACACAATGGACGTTCAGTCCTTTTCCGACATCGAACAAGAATTCATGGCGCGCGTTGCAAAAATCGTCTGGGCGACGGTGACCACCATTGACACCCAAGACCGCCCCCGCGCGCG
>JAKSDK010001098.1 GCA_022360095.1 Phycisphaerales bacterium | reverse complement strand
TGGTGTTTTGGCGTTGGACGCTTAGTGCACTCATATTGCTTTTCCTGGCTGCCGGACCTCTTTGGCGCGCCCGGCATATCCTATGGGCACATTTCGGCCTCGTATTAACGCTTGGGCTTCTGAATTGTGTCCTTTTTTCACTGGCCATAATCGCCGCCCCCTTCGGAACGTCAGCTGCGAATGTCGGGCTGATACAAGCAACCGCGCCGCTATGGGTTGTGGCTGCCGGGGCATTGCTCTGGGCTGAGCGCCCCTCAGGGCGAGTCAAAATCGGACTGGTCCTCGGATTTGCGGGAGCAAGCTTGCTGATTTTGACAGGCCGGGAACAATCAGGTTTCCCGGCTGGTTTGCGTTGGGGTGATGTGGCGGCTCTCGTCGCGACGCTCATCTGGGCTGGGTACAGCCTGGCATTGCGCAAGGCGCCGGCCAACCTTCATCCGGTCACGCTTTTTGGTGCCATTGTTCTCATTGGCTATGTTGGCCTCGTCGTGTGCTGCGTACTCATGAGCTTGCTTGGCGATTTTGCGGTCAGCCCGACCCTGCCGCCAAAGGAGATTTGGCCCGCCGTGGTTTTTATTGGGCTGGGCGCCACATTATTGGGAAACCTGTTTTGGAATTTCGGTATCCATGTCCTCGGGCCAACGGCGTCTTCCCAGTTCTTGTTTCTGGCACCCATGTGTTCCGTCGTGTTCGGGATAATTTGGCTCAACGAGACGCTAACGGCTCTCGGCTGGTTTGGTATGGCCCTGGTTCTGTCGGGTCTGGTCTTGTCGGTGGCTAACAAAGTGAAAGAACAACAGGTATAGACACAGGCCTGTTTGTGGCCGGTTGTTCGAGTGTTGACGGCCAGGCAGCCCGAACTTCCGCCTACCGAGACATCTTTGGGCTCAACCCGTTTCCTTCTCCTGTTTAAAATGGGGCTTATTCACTTAACTATATAGAATTCTCAATTGACGGAGCCAATTGAGAATAATTATTCAGACGCTAGGACGTGTATTCATAAACGGGCGAGCGCCGATGACCGCTGTCGGCGGA
>JAKSDK010001245.1 GCA_022360095.1 Phycisphaerales bacterium | reverse complement strand
ATTGACATTTTACAGACTTCTTGTATAACAATATAACTGCCCAGAGGGGAAACAAGCTAAATGGTGTGTTTGCTGTTAGATTTTGATTCCTCTTTGCTGACTGGAAATAGCTGAATATAATTGAGAGGAACCAAATGGAAATCAATGTTTGGCTTGACATTCTGTCCAACTAAGTTAAGTAAGGAAGGACTTATTCGTACAGGAAAATAAGTGGCAAACGTTGTCGATATTTGCTTCGTCATGCCTCAAGCTTCCTTGATTAATGACAACTGAAACCGACTCAGAAAAAGGCTGAGCTAGGGTGATTGGTTCTGCAACGCATTTCAGTGTTGTTTGTAAATAATCGGCCATAAATTAAACACCTTATTTCTTCCCATATAAATTACCACACCGTCAGTCCGTGTCCCGGTGCGATGCAGTGAGGACTGTTGAAGATAAATAACAAAGTTTCAAAAGGCAAACAAAGGTAGGCAAGACAAACGTTCCATTCACTTATATATTAGTAAAACGTACATTGCCTTAAAGAAAATTTAAATTCACCTTGGGTTTAAATAGTAACCGCTGATTGTAAATAGTTAAGTCTCTGTCAGGTTAGGTAGACTAACACTAGTAAGTCAATCTTCATTTAAAAACCGCTTTGTGAGTAGTTGAATGCGGTCACTACACCGAATAGCGCGCTTTTACGCCGCAACGAAAATCAAACTGGATACTCTGGTCGAGGATAGGGCTTTTGTTCACAAACAAGACCGATGATTTTGGTGCGATGTTTGTGACGGTGCGAATCTGCGCTATGCCAATCTCTAAAGTAAAGAGTCGCATAGGTGTTCATACTCTAATTCCCTGCAAAAGTATGTGTCCAATCACTGCACAATTCTGTAGCGTTGTTCGTAGATCATAGAGCACGCTTTCAGCGTTTTCCCAGTTCTTTTCATCGAGCACTGTTGTTTGGACGTTTTATAACTGACCTCCTTGTGGATAGCAAGTTTTTAAAATTAAGGCAATAAGAAGTGGGGCGACATAATATTAATTGTCTCAATGCAGAAGGGGATGCTAAAAGCGAGGTTTACATAGAATTTGATAATCAGTGGAACTTTTATTAATAGCTAATTTTTATGTGATTTATACATGGTTTTATAATGATCTTTAATCTGAAGGGAGGCTCTTGATAAAGTAAGGACCGCCGTATTTATTTTACAACACCCTAGAAAGCCGAATTTTGTGAAATATATCTGTGGTTTGATATATGGGACGAATTCTACAAAGATATCGCTTCATCTTTTCAAATGCAGTTGGAGTACAT
>JAKSDK010000010.1 GCA_022360095.1 Phycisphaerales bacterium | reverse complement strand
CCAGTTAACGGAAACAGACATTGGTGAAAATAACAATCAGAATGAAATAAATTCACAGCTAAAGTAAGAGAACTGTACAGTTTCACATTGCAAATGTTACAGTTCCGGATAGAAAAACTTTTATTTCTACACCACTGTAAGCCATCATTTTCTATCCCTTCTAGATGGTTTGCCATTCCTTCCGGCCACTGCCAGGCTACCCACCAGTATTATATCAGGCGTTAACCGAAGTGGATCTTATTCTTTTGTCTAAGCTTAAGAGTAACAACAGAGGGCCGAGGTTGAGCAATAAAAAAAACGACTAGTATGCTACGAAAACATGATTCAGTCCAGAGTAAACACAAATTTAGAAAATTGTCCTTTTTCACAACTGGTGGGTTTTGAAACCGAGTAAAAGTGAAGTGTCACTCCAGAATTTTCTACAGAAGAGCAGCCATTTATTCCATACCAAGATGGGGGACCAGTAATGGACGCCGAAATTCGGTACCGTTTGTTTGCTTTTATAGCAATCGGCGGTTCAAATACAATATCAAAGGCTTGGTAATCTCCAATTTCACAGTGTACCTGCTTAGATAAAAAAAACCCTCCTTGACTTCCAAAAATTTCGCCGCTGTTATGAGCGCACACCTCGAGTGTTACTGAATATTCCCTGTTGTCGCTTCCAAAAAGTTGTATTGCGAGTAGATGCGTGTTTTTGTCAGCTTCAAAACCTATATATTCTTGATAGTGTGAGCGCCAACCCCTACCTAGTGATCTAAACCTAGAAACTGCAAGTTCGTTCCCAGCTCTCTTGGCGTCAGGAAATCCCACTGGATCATTAAGCACAGAGTTAAAATACTTTACCAGACGGTTCGTCTCTCGGGGTGTAAGTATTTCAGAATCGAGGACGAAATCAGCAAATTCTCTTTCCGCCATCACTGGAAACCGAATTCCTTGAACAACGCGCTCCCCGAGAACTCTTCTTTTCACGGAGCCCTCAGCTACGAGACCTTGCTTTTCACATTCTTTTTCAGCCCAGCAATCGATAGCTTTGAATAACTCCACTTCTTTGATATTCAGTGAATTCTTCTCCACTAACTCCTCCAGTGCCGACCT
>JAKSDK010001181.1 GCA_022360095.1 Phycisphaerales bacterium | reverse complement strand
CTCGTTCAAACTTCATTTCAACAGAAATGATCATAAAAGAAAGCGAGTACTGTATAATTAAGCTTGTTTTTAGTAAGACCGGGGAGAAAAAACATTACACTACGGTAACCTTGCCGGCCAAGTTACACATTAAACCTTGTGTTGTTTTACCACCGTTATAAATTTTTTCTATCTCTGTTTATCATTTGCAGTCTTCAACTGATTTAAAAGAAGGGTAATTGACCTAAATTAACGGCTCCTTGTATTGTTAGTCGAAATCCGATAAGCAAAGGGAAAATGGTCACATTTCGCTGTATATTGCCTCTTTCCAATAATAAGTGCTACTGTTGGTTAGTCGGCTCACTGTATAATCATATTTTTTTGTTAAGAAATGACCGTTTTAAATTTGACCGTAATTATTTCTTAATGCTTTTATTTATGTAGTTTCGATCCCTAGTGTAATTTTGTCAGATTCTATTATTCCGGCGATAGCACACTCTCTGTATGCAACGTAATGTAACGACGACACTAGTGGTATTAATAGGTTTCTAACAGTCTGTTTTTAATTTCCTTGTAGGTGCAGATGATAAAAGACCTGTCTTACTTTGTTAGTCAACTATGAAAAAACCGAACACTAGTTCAGATAGACACTTTCAATAGATCAGGATGTCATTCGGCTTATTCATTGCAATATCATTTGTGATCATTTTATTTAAGGTTTAGACTAAACTTTTTCCACTAATTTTTTTTATTAGTGCCATTCACAAGAAATTGAAGAGACTCGTTTTTCTTGTTTGCTTGTTAATAAATGCTCATAAATGCTTGTGTTTTATAGGCAGCTGAGGCGTAAAAAAATGTTTTCAGTCATAATTTGGCAGCTTTTTGTCATTAAGGGCCTGTTTACATGGAGTGGGGGACCCCGGTCTAGTGGGGTAAGTTTCTTTTGTTTTCACGCTCCGGGGGACACAAAACAAAAGAAACTTACCCCACTAGACGGGGGTCCCCCACTCCATGTAAACAGGGTCTAAGAGCTGAGTCGAAGTTTTACTGGAGAGTTGAAAAGCCATTTTATGATCATTAGTTATAATGGAGCGGTTTTTTTGACAATAAGATTTAACTCTCTATCTATATATTTACTTAACCGTTATTATGTAGATGGTAGGACCCGAAATACCCCTTTCACCACTGGGTAAATAGCATGTGGAGTATACTCTTCATCTATTTGGAGACCCAGAGG
>JAKSDK010001140.1 GCA_022360095.1 Phycisphaerales bacterium | reverse complement strand
TTACGCGAAAGAGAGGGTAACATTTCAAGATGAAGGAAATTATTGGGACACTCACAGAGGAACAAAACTTGTTGAGACAGCAGAAACAAAGTTAAACGTATTATCTGAAATAGGAACTTTGTTCGTGGTACTTTTCCTAACGGTGCAAAGGGGGTTAAGCAAAGAAAACTCCCCACTTTGAGGGTTCTTCACAGTTTTACTGTTACCAGTGGATCTCCACCCTGATAAAATACTCCTCTTTCTTAGGTGTCAAGAATGTCACAAGTATATCCAAGATAATGTTATAGAAATTGAGGTCACGGAAATTAATGCTCCACTTAATTAATGGCACAGAAATTGACATATCAGGAAATTAACACAACTTAAATTAATGCAAATTTTGGAAATTCATGCTAATTTCAAGACGTGTTAATTTCCTATATAATAATATGTTATCACTCATGACCAGCATTTTAACATAACTTAATTTTCACTCATATGTATATGAGAAGCCTTAATAGATTGTACAGGAGTCACTGTCTGAATGCTTTCCAAATGAATGTTAACAGAACTTGTTCAAACAGATGCTAGCTGAAGAAGATTAAATTTGGCCAGTTCAGAGGAAGCAAGAAGGTATGAATCAACAATAAATTAACTGTTGTCTAACTGAATGTGGTTTTTGCATTAGTACTTACCGAGACCTTGATTATTCCATATTATATCACAAAAACCAAATCTGTCAAATTATATTATTATACATTGTTTTAAACAAAATTTGGACAAATGAACAGTTGCATGGAGCACAGTTACTTATTGTCCAAAATATCGTAAGAATAGAAAAAAATTACACTTTATTTAAGTGTCAAGGGCATTTAGCACGAAAGTACTAAGTGGGGAGACTACAGCTGTATTTTTACATCTACAACTGGAGCTAAGACCGCCATTTAATTAACCCATTCGCTCCTGGAGATTTTGCCGAAAAACGCGTTTTGAAGCCAGTCGAGTGGTTTTCTGGTCACTGTCGTG
>JAKSDK010000034.1 GCA_022360095.1 Phycisphaerales bacterium | reverse complement strand
CAACTGCATTTACATTAGTTGCTGAAGTCACATTGCAAACAGTGTGCCATAGGAAAATTTGTATGAATACTATCAAAAGAAATACCTGAACGATTTCACCTTTGACAGGTGAACATAGTGACGTTGATCCTGATAAACTTGGAAATCTCTAAATCTCGGAGCTGAGAAGCATGATATACAAACATGTATCAGAGTTGTCCTGCGTTTTTACTCTCCACCTCTGTGCACCATGTTAAACTCCTGAAATGTATGACTTAAAGTGAGAGAAATTAAAGAGAGAGTGCCTGCCGGTCTTCAGGATTAGAGTTAAATAAACAGATCTACAATGGACTGCAAACAGTGCAAGTGGTCCACTGCATCATTACATAAAATGTAGGAGTATGGTCAATTCTCTTATGACTGTTTGATGGTGTGTTTTATGTCGAACCTCTTCCTCCACTCTCTGCATCCCACACCTGTGCATTTAACAGACAAGACTGAAAACTTTAGGCAAACATGGCTAAACCCAGCACCTAGTCTATCTGCAATGGCCATCGCATTTTGAAACTATTCATTACCTGAGTTAAGTCACATGATGTGTGTAACGCAGGTACAAAAGCATCATTAATTTGTGCCCCTCCATCCCCTTCCCTACTCGAGTATTGAAGTTGTGTTAAGCTGAGTTGCTTCCCTCCCTTTACATCCCTAATAAATTTGTCATTGCAAAAAGGCAATTTCCCTAGCGCATCTATGGAGTGTTGACAGCTGTCAATAATAATTTTTATTAAAACCTTTTAACTTTCCACTTTCAATGAAGATGAGTACTGCAAAGGCGGGTTGTCACATTGTCAGTCACTGTCAACAATAATAGTTTTCAGGACTACACACACCTGGACGATCATATTCCACTTTAGTATGAGGTTCAAAACTGTTGAGCTGCCTGGTACACACTGTAACTTGTGGTGGACATTATGACCACACTCAGTCACTGTCAAAAAACATCTTAAAGAATTACATGGACTAGATAATATCAGACAACATATCAAATGTTAGATTCTCTTATTTTAACATTTTAGGCCATATTTATGCGAGTGTTATCCCAAAGCACTGTCAAAAGTTATAGATGTGTGTGGTCCATAAAGGCAATTAGCTTTTTGGACCTGTGGCACTTCTCAAAGTTCATCTTAATACTCATCAACCCCTGCCTGTTGCAGTCTGCAACCAATAGCTAAACATGTGGCCTAATAGTTTATGGCTTCCAGGTACAGACTAAAAAACTCACCTTCTATGGGTGTCCAGTCAGCTTGCATTCTATGAGTCTCCAAAAATATAGGGGCTCTACAGAGCCCAAATGGCATGACTGTAAGTTGATAGAGGTCACTTACTGTTGCATTAATTGATGTTTTGTTAGTCCACTCGACTTCATCTCAACCTGTCATTAAACGCTTGCAAGGTTTTAAGAGAACAGAACCATCATTGTGCCAGACAAATTATCACTTCAATAAAATCGCTTATTTTTGGTAGCAGGTCAGAATGTTTCAATTCTCCTGGCTGTAGTCTTGATGCAAAAGGAAGTTCACATATCATTTTATAAATAACCAGGCTTGCCCAATTAGGATCCAACTGCTGTTCAGTGAACCTTTTTTTTCCTACCTCCAACTGTGCTTTCACTCAGTGGTAAATGCCTTACATTGAACAGATGGGCTTGCTGTCCCTTGTGTTGATGTTGTGCTGGTAACTGCCCATCCTTCTCAAGCTGCTGTCTGAATGGGCAAAGACACACCATTGAATCTTGTCAACTGTTACATGTATATTGCAAATTTTACATTGCAAGGCTCGTAAAGCATGATGTTCATTCTAGCATACAACTGTAAGTGCCAGTGGCTACTGTTAATGCTATTAAACCTCTTGTTCTTGTTAGTGTCATCAGTCCTCATTTTGATTAAGGCCTAGCCTGGTGTATGCACCATTTAAACCTTTTTTTTAGTGGGGTGGGGGATATCAATAAAGTTATCCTTGCTTTCATGGTGTTTAATGAACATCTGGATATGTGAGTTACTCTTTTAATTGCTTGGGCCAGCTATATCACCTAAGGTGGTGAGGGTGGGCCCTTTGAGTGAGGCCGCCATACAAAATGGCTTTAATATGAGTAAGTTCAATCTATCCTCCAACTCAAAATTGGGTGCAGCATAAACAATTGAAAT
>JAKSDK010001157.1 GCA_022360095.1 Phycisphaerales bacterium | reverse complement strand
TTAGAACGAAATCAGAGAAGGAAGTTTCAGAATGCATTGTCATTGTATTTAGTAAACCGTGAGCTCTTGCCACAGAAACCGGTTGGCTGAGCTCGGGTCATGCTGTAAACAGGTAATAATTAACTGCAGAATACGCTGCTGCTTCTAAGCCGTGAGACTTGAAGTCTGATTGCTGATATACCGAGTTTACCTCAATGTAGCGTAATCTTCATGATATTTAAAAAGCTAGAGATATGACGTAGGAATTTATCAGCAGACTCCCGGCAGTCGTAAAACGTGCGTACACCTCTTTCATGTAAGCGCACTTTTGGCATAATGTGCCCAACAGCTTAATCGATGTTAGTTAGGTTCTGAGGGAGTAAGAGAAGTTAATCTATAAGGGAACTCATAACCTAGCTAGAAAATTCGCCTAATCAAGTTCAATAGAGCGTGTGTTCTGCATATTCCCATGGAGCACGCTGATGACGTCAATAAACTATACCGCGAGTTCTTGCGAACTTAGCAATCCTCCTGAGACGTCTCCCAAGTGCATCCATAAAAACGAAGAAGCATTTACCATGTGTTTTATAACGTAAATTTGAGAGAAAACTGTTGAATTTGTTAACCGATAGTAGGGAAAAAATGTGAGTGATGTTGTTGCCGTGGTCAACTGCGCGAGCTGTGCGGGCTATAGAGTGCGCAAATCATTCTTTGCAAAGTTGTCTTTCTCAAAAAGAATTTTACCGTGAAACAGTAGCTTTCTGACACCTCAATAAGGATTTTACAATCTTTTAATGTTATCTTAAGTGTCTTGAGTAAACTTTCTCTCAATTTTAAGATAAAAAATAACTGTGAGGTAAAAAATGTAGTCTGCTTTGAGCGCGCGCTACAATAATAAAACCAGTTTAAAAGTTAACTGCTGCATTGATCGCATTGATAATGTTATAAAACAATTAGTTCATGCTTCAGCCGTGTGTATGTCTAGATACTGCTGTTGTAGAAGGCCTAAATGTAATAAACGGTCGTAAATGTAACAAAGTCCTAAATGTAATAACATTTTGTCCTAAATGTAATAACAATTTGCCCTAAATGTAATAAACTCTTAAGCTGCCAATTACAGTAATTACTCGAATAAGCCCCGCCCTCAAATAAGCGCCGCATTTAGGGGGGGT
>JAKSDK010000344.1 GCA_022360095.1 Phycisphaerales bacterium | reverse complement strand
GATATCACTTACCTGGTGTTTTTAGGCAGCCTGCACCATAAAGGATCTCTCTTCCTAAGGATGTGGCCGAAACTCGCCTCCTTTTACGCAGTTGGTGACTTTACGGTTTGTAAGGGTTTTGATAGCGCAACTTTTTTGCAGGTTATTTCGCTTTCTCTCATCAAACTAATCGTGACTGACGATTCTTGAAAATGTTATTTGAAACCTGAACCAAAATACTACTTAGGAAGCTTGTAGTTCACCTTATGCAACTCAGTATCGGGTGTTAATTAGTTTAATGCAGTTGCTGCCTCAAAATTTTAAGAAAAATACACATTTACTCTTGCAAACGGGTCCTTGTTCAAGTATAAGTTCTAATTTAGCACTTCAGAAAGTATAAAAAAAGGAAGGCGGGCTGTGAAACAGTTCAGCTAAGTCGCAAGTAGGTGGATCATCTCATGTTTAATTTGTTTAACATTTTCAGATTAATATTATGGTAACAAAAGACTATATTTGTGGTTGCTGCAGTTTTGAAAAATATTGAAAGTGAAATTGCTTGCCATATTAAGTTTTTGAGAAAGAAGTAAATGGATGAATGAATTAATCTTAAAACTGAATTAACTAATTATAAGTTACTCATCTCACTGGTATGTGGTCGAACGAGTTGTATGCTATGATGGCTTTAATTTCAAGTTCTACAAAGAAATGAAAGGTCAATATTTGATATTTTATGATCCTTGTTTTCTCGATCCGTTTTGTAAATTGAATTTAGAGATCCTGTTTTCACCTCCCCCGAAAAGAATTGAAATGACCTTCTTACCAAAAACCTCTGTTTAATTTTGCAGATATAAACTGATATACAATTGACTACTAACGGATATTTGTACATTCTTTAAATATATTGCCGTTTAGGCGTTCATAATAAATTTCACAATGTTTTACTTTGACAGTGTCGAGAATATACGTGTCGGTACTATCGATTTAATAAAAAACATGCTAAAACCAAACAAAACTCGAGTTGCTCACGGAAAGCACTGGCAGTGTGGACATGCTGATTTCATTGACTTAAAGTTCTCCTCTGGATGCCGTCGTACCAAGAGAGAATAAGTTTTTGCTCTTACAAGGGAGAGGTCAGCGGTCAGGAAAGATGGCGGACGTGTCCGACGATGGTTCCTGACTCTTTAATATAATCGTTTATTAATAACCTAAGTAAGACTGCCCTATCTTTTTAGCCGTCAATGGTTATTCCCGTTATTATGGGCAGCCTGTAATTTATCCATATTTTAGCTATTTTTTGTATCATGTAAATCAACTGGGGGTACAAAAAGTTGTTGTTGTTGTTGTGCAGTGCGTCAGAGAGAAAACACTCGAGCTGGACTTGCATAACAGTTTGTTGGTTCAATGAGCCCGCCTTTGTAGTTGGTCATGATCGGTCACCTAACATAAAAAGCGCTCTGCTAGAGAGGAAACAGCGCAGCGGAGCCAAAAAAAGGGGGGGGGGAAAATACAACAACAACAAAAAATAGCGACATAATTCCACATTTCTTTCCTTTTTCCTGCCCATAGCCT
>JAKSDK010000869.1 GCA_022360095.1 Phycisphaerales bacterium | reverse complement strand
TGAGTTTTTTCAAAGCAGGCTGCTATAGCTATTGCTGTCTTCTGTAGATTCACTTCTTGTAGGTTCACCAGTACTGCTATTACCACTCCTTTGGGAAGCTGTTCATTACAAGTGGTAGGCCTTATAAGAAGAATACTGCTAGCTCCCACTGCTCCCCCTAAAGAATACAAAAAGTATCCCTGCAGTCAGATGTCTTGCAGAATTCAGACACATCAAAAAAGAGATAATAACAGACTGATCATTTGTCTTAGGATAAGGGCACTTGAGATATGGATCATTACATTTCGGCTACATTGATTTCACACAGCACCTGAAAACATTTGTGCGTTTGGGTGTTCCATCTACATATGGAACCATGCTTAGCACCAAAATCTAAGCCAAATTTTTAGCCAGTAGGGTGTGAACACCATAATTGTACATAAATTTTTGTACTGCCAAGGCATGGATACATAGTAACCCGGTTCATCAGTGAAAATATAATTTGAATGGTTATGGTAAATGAAGTGTCTGATTCAATTTTTTTAGCCAAATGAAATTCATCCATGTTAAAAACGTAGTCTTTGACCATGTTAAAAACGTAGTCTTTGACTCCTTTTTACTTGTCTTCTTCAAGTGATGCGCAGGGGGAGTGATCACACAGTATCTTTTTAACCACAGTGGTCAGTTGTGACTGTTGCATTCTGATCCTTACTTTGAGACAGAGACCATGTTGGTACATCAGCTGACCATGGAGGGAACAGTGAGGATTGAAACATACTATTCACAGCTGACAGATATTCATAGCTTTGTGGGTTTCTTCAAGAAGTGCATGGACGAAGGCCCTACATGTATGTAATCTCTATCTCGTGTTTTCAAGCAAACATGAGAAGTTGATCAGAGGTCACTTTTTAGGAGGCACTATTCCTTTTTTGCCCTTTACCTTGAACCCCCCCCCCCCCCCAAAAAAAAAAAAACAGGAAACAGAAAACAAAAATCTATGGAGCTCTTCAACTTGGGTCTTGTGCTGAGTTTATGTTCTGGAATCTACATAACCTGTACTTCTCCTTTTTTTTTTTTCATTGTCGTGTTTTGACAAATTTTTGTGTAAGTTTGTGTCACAT
>JAKSDK010001666.1 GCA_022360095.1 Phycisphaerales bacterium | reverse complement strand
AGATGTCAACCTCAAGCTAGATGGAAGACCATTTTGTGGTAGGTTTGACAATAATTTTTGTTCATGCATTAAGATTTACAGAAAAACAGCACAATTTTTTTGCCCAGCCGGTTGGTTACCAAATTAAAGCCTCAGTACCTTACTTATGTCGAGGTTCTGTGAGTTTTATTTCCTGACTGTAAAGTGACATATGCATTGATCAGCTCATCATCATCAAATTTTACTTGTGCAGTTCAGTTAAGACATCAATCATAATTACTACAATGTCAGTTAGTGATTTTTTTAAACTATTATTAAGTCACCAAATGATTACCAGTTGTTACGCCACAGAGTATTCGTATGCTTCCTTGCCTTCATAGGTCGGCACCAGGTATTGTTTGGCATTGTGCCTATCGATGTTGAACATGCTTCAAGTGAAAGCTGTAAAAGTGTCTACCCAGTAGCTGTTGCTAATTGCCAAGAAAACAGGTTAGAACCATCTACAGTCTTATTTAGTCACTCACAAAACCTTATAAACGTGAACAAAAGTTGTTAATTAAATTATAAAATTAAAGTGACAAGGAAGCCTAACGAAGCTTAAAGCTTATATTAGTAGGCTTTCTTCAAACTGATTCCACGCAAAACATAATGCACCAATCAATGATATTTAAAAGTGCTTTTACATTTCATAAAAAGTGCCTGGGGATGGGCAATCATAAACTTGTTTCCGAGGAAAAAATTGCCCTTCCACAAATTTTTACATAGCCCTATGTTATTGTTGAGATCAATTTCTGAGTAAGTCATCCTATGCTGGGAAGACAGGGGAGTTAAAGTTGTGGAAAATTTCCACCAGTTTTACATTTCCTTTTTTTTTTGTATAGGGAAGATGTTGAGGCCCTTATTAAAGACATCAACCGTCAGAAAGAGGCAATAAAGAAACATGGCATATGGGTTGATGGAAGGCACTTTAAAGTTAAATTTACAGGTAATAAATTACCCTTACTTTTAGTACTTTTTTTGATGGTTTATGTCTAGCCAAGTATTGAGTTGACTCTGTACTTTACAAAGTATGGT
>JAKSDK010001297.1 GCA_022360095.1 Phycisphaerales bacterium | reverse complement strand
TGTTCCAAGGCTGCTACAGTGTAGAAACAGCCTTGCTAACTGTGCCAAATGACGAGCTGTAACAGGGTTGTCACAGGTTAGTTTTACAACCCTGTTCCAGTGATGCTACAGAGCTGTTACAGGGTAGAAATTTTGTTAAGGGATCACTAATGTTTAACCAATGTGTTCCAGACCTTGTCTGGGCCAGAAAGCATGGACTACTTTATAACAGTTCAGTGGATGCCTTGCTACCAGTATACAAAAATCGATGTAGCAAAATAATCTTTTACTAAAAGCCTAGGTGTACGGTGACGCAGTCATTTAGTGAAGGTGATGATGATGATGATGAAAATGATGATGATGATGATGATGATGATGATGATGATGATGACAGGTCCTGCCAATGTATAGGTGCCCCTCCCTTATCCAGTGGATGATAATGCAATGGTGTCCTTAATACTTATCAGCTGGGTAGGGATTTGCTGTATCTGGTGGATAGTGCTATCCAAAGAAAAACAACCAGAGAACAAGTGTAAAATAATAATGTTTGTCCAATTGTTCTTACACTGGTCACTGGTTCAAATTTTATTTCCCTTTCTTTCAAACCCTTTATCACACAGAAATGTCATTACTACACCCAAAGCAAATGGAAAACAAAAATTAATAATTTAAACCAAGGCTAAATATGAACTTTGAAACAAAAAATACAGCTACACCTGCCACTGTTTTACAGTCAAACCGGTATTGGGCAGGGCTGTTATAAGAAGCCAGTAGCCAGCAGCCAGCGTTTTTTAGCAGGCTACTAGTACTGCAGTTAAATCAGCCAGCTACTTGAAGTTTCTAAAGAAGTCAAAAATTACAAACATAGGATAATTTGTCGGATAAATGACCAATAGATACACTATTCATGGCTTTAAGTGATCTCTAATTCCTTTGTTTTGGCACAAGAAGAGGTAGAAACATTTTGAGGTGAATTTGGCGTGTGATGGATTTTCAACTTTTTTATCACCTTTAATGTCATAATAACTTTTACATGTACGTTTGTCAAACTCGAGCTAAACCACAGACATCTATTTAGCAGTCAGTCGGCCATTCCCAAAGGGCAACTGCAGTCTAATACCGGTTAAAATTTAACTGTCAGTAGTAAAATTTCACATGTACCTGATGTGACTTGGCAGACAAGTCACTGAGCTGCTGCCTCAGTTTGCCTGCAATCTTCTGCTCGGCAGGAGCCATTCCTCTCTCATACTGCGTTACAGCTGCTCTCCACAAAGGCTCAGTATACGGGTTATGATGCAGTGCATTGAGGCCAGAGAAAGGAGAAAATGCTTCTGATGTCCGCAGTAGTTGTCTCTCTGTTGTTGACAGCAGGCGGACTAGTTGCTCGTGTACTGTCCTCAAAGT
>JAKSDK010001319.1 GCA_022360095.1 Phycisphaerales bacterium | reverse complement strand
TGAGGGAGCAGACGACACCTCTCAGGCTGCAGTTCGCAGCATCGCAACGGCTCTATTACGAGCATCTGGCAAACAGCGCGCTGTTTCTGGCCCAGAACGATCCGCAGGCCCTGTGGCAGGGCAACGTCTCGCCGGACCGGCGCAAGTATATTGTTTACTGGGCCAGTTACGACAGCCAGCAGAATATCCCGGTGATCTATCTGATGGATCTTGAAGATACCGGCGACACCGCCCTGCCGCGGGATGAACGCCGCTGGCCGCGGGTTCAGAGCCACCTGATGGCGCAGGCCGTCGCCGCCCTCAAGATGGTGACGATCGCCACCGGATTTGATCAGGATTTTGATGACCTGCATCCAAAGCGCCTCAGACGGCTGTTTGTGGGCCCGATGTACAGCCATGCCTTCACGGAGCAATCAGGCCCCTTGCGCGAAGTGTTGGCGGAAGCCAGCGGCGAACCCGGCCTTGACTGGGCACTGGCCTGGACAGCCCAAACCCTTGTTTCGGCCCGGGTCGAACGGGAACGGTCGGGCTTCTTCGGCAGCGTCGAACGGGAAATCTACCAGTTGGATCCGGTCAGTCTCGACGGACAACCCGCCGACGGCCTGACGGAGCAAAGGCGGTCACTGATCCTGCCTCAGCGGCCCTACCAGGTTCTGAAAGAAAAGAACGTTGCCGGATTTTCCGATGTTCGAAAGTACATTGTCGGCGAGAACAACCGAGTTTTAAGCGAAAAGTAGGGTTTCCAACGTGAGCATTTCATCCGATCTTATGGAAATCAAAGAAGAGCAGATCCGCGAGACCTACAAGCTGGCGGAAGCGATGCTCGACGGGTTTGATCACACACCCAGAATTGCTGAAAAAAGAGAAGCCGAACCGGTAAAGGAACGCTCCAGCGGCATCGGAACCCGGCGCCGGTTCCGGTCAACCACGCCCGGCCTTGTGACTCGATCAACCGCCCGTCCGGAAGGCGTTCAGCTGGCAGCACGCATCGCCAGCTCGGATGATGACGATCCGCTTCTCAGTCCGCTGCAGGCGACGGTTCTTCATGCGATCCGCCGCGCTCTGGCAGTGGCCCAGGTGGTCGGCGACCAATATGCCGAGCAGACGGGCCTTGCCGACATGATGCGCGATAATCTGGCCGGGACACTGGAAAAGGCCCGTCATAGCCAGTTCTCCGATCTTCTTGCGGCCTCTGCCCTGATCAGCCTGCATGTTTTTGCGAATATGACCGACTTCCTGCTGTCCAGCGCCAACGCCGAAGCAGGTGATCAGGAGATCGATATCGGC
>JAKSDK010000575.1 GCA_022360095.1 Phycisphaerales bacterium | reverse complement strand
GTTACCGGGCTGAAGCGTTCATACGGCAAAATTTCCAGCCCGCTTCCGAGATCCAGGTTGGAAAAACCGAGATTTCCGGAACCGTGCCAATCCGGTCGACCGGGCCCATGTGAAGAGGCCCCTTAGGCGCCCTTAGGCGTCTCTTAGGGAGACTGTAAGCAAGATAACGTCACCAGACATAGCGTAAATACATAACTTACATCAGTGCATGCAGCAAATGTCATCAAAATACGGGCAGAGTAACCCAAAATTAGCCAACAATCCAGGGGGACATCCGGCATGTCGCGGTACACATGACCCTCCTACGTCGGGACACCTGACCTGTGGTCGTCGCTTGACATCGTCATTTCGGGTACGGTCTGAATGAACAAAATATTACAGTAGAAATCGTTTATTCAGTTGTATCTCTTTCGAGTGCTCACCCTCGGTAGCTATCGTTGTAGCGCTAGCCAACCCAAGGAAACTGTCAGACCGCCAGCCATAAAGCCGGGGAAACCCCTTTCACCACTCTCTGGTTTTAAAACGTTCGGCAAGGGTATTTTAAGAATGGATATTTCCAGCTCATTGGCTGGTGAGAGGTTGGAATCAGGCGCGGCGTCACAGGGGACCCATAGAGTAGCCACGTCAAAAGTTTAAAAGAACCCTATCTCAAAATTGGAAACAAATTCACACACAAAGCTAGTTAGCTCTAGTTACGACCAACGACCCACTTGTCTTCATGTTTGCTGTTAAATGAAGTTGCAAGCAGTAACACCGACTGCTGCACAAGACACGTTTTTGAGAGCAGAGTCCTTTACACCGCGAAAAGTCTCAAAGTATTTCATTCATATTCTTTCCAAGATATATAAAGATCTGTCAATGGCATTCTTAAAATATCTCTGGACTAAAAAGTTTACCTTGGCATACCAACTATAAGTTAAACGACCAATTTTGATCAATAGCTGGCACTAGACAACCACTCGTATTTTACCTTCTTTATGAAAAGGTGACTTTGTTTGGTCTCTGCTGGACAATTTACACTCTGTTACTTTGTATCCGGGTCAAGTCAGTATCGCAGCTAAAGAATGGAATAGAAAAAATCACTTACCTTCCGTCTCCTGAAAGCCTTCACCTAAAACCACACCGCTCAACAAGACAATAAGGCAAAATTTAGCAAGAATAGACATCTTCATCAAGCGCTGAGAAAAGGTCGGCTAATTCCTTGAAGTCACCCTTAAAGGAAAAAAAACATTTAAAAGAGCCACTCACTTTTATCTGAAAAACCTATGATGTTTGTAAACTAACTTGCAGAAATAAAACCAAATAAGGCAAATTCTGACCAAGCAAGAACTGATAAACCAGCAATAAAAATTTGTACTTTTGCTATAACTTACTTCACTTGTGGTCCTACGATGGCTGATTCCAATGAAAAATAACTAGAGAAAGCTCTGCTTAAATAAGAAAGGGAAAGCTTAAATGTTTAATTCATTGCACGATATTACTGGCAACATTCTTAGTCCTTTTTCGGGTCCCTTGACAGCAGGATTGTATCATACAATTAAGTAATTGTTCTTATTATGCCTGAATAGTACTTGTATAACAAAACGCTTTACATTTACTTGAAAAGAATTCTTAGGCATTGTTAGGACCCTTTCACAACATGATGTATTCTCAATTTTCACATAAACCATAATGCACCCCCCCCCCCCGGGGGCGCCATTCCCT
>JAKSDK010000504.1 GCA_022360095.1 Phycisphaerales bacterium | reverse complement strand
TCATCTGGATTGAGAAGCCCTGAGTCTCTGACACTTGCAATGGCCCATCCACGTACCTGAAAAACAGCAAATGCCATATACATGACTATGTTGTGGTTCAATTGTATCATAGTTTTTTGCCCTTCGTTTAAAAACTCAATATCATACATTTCATGTACAACAACTACAAAAGAAAACAAGATAAAATTTGCACAAAATAATGATAACATAAGACTTCAACATGAGAGCTATCAGGAAGAGAAAGCTTTGTAACAATGTGACGGGAAGGCTGGAAAATAACTTTTTCATGGTGAGTGGGCCAATATTACCAAATTGCCCAAAAACGCATTCTAGATTGAAATGCAATGAACAGTGGAAATAAACAAGTGTAGGTGAACTATGTTCATTGATATTCTCATCCTTGCTCATCCTCCAATTTTTTAACACTGAACATTATAAAGTAAGATAACAAAAACACGAGAACACTAGAGTTCCTTGTGTGTGTTCTTAAGTAAGAAAGCAATGTACTCAGTGACAATGTTGAGTAATATTATTCTAGAAATAGTCATTGAATTTGGTGGTTGAAATAGTAGATACAACTTTTAAAAATCAAAGCACATGACACTGTATTTTCCCATGACAGAGAGTTTAATTTCCACCTTTCTTGGCCTAACTCGGAAGTGTATGCATTTCACACGATGGTGCATTCTCTAAAAAGTACACTGTGTGGATCGAATTTTAGCATTTAAATTCACTCTTTACAAGGAAATGCTGCATCAATCAGCACAAGTACAAGTTGAACATGCAATATAAGAACTAATAAGTACAAGAAACTTTTACTTACATGTAATGTAACTGTATGCAACCAATCAAATGCAAAATTAATCACAGTGGATGTATGTGTTGTAGTTAATTTTTTATCTCAGGTAATATTTATTTTTCTTTTGTTTCAACTTTATTAGCATATATTACCATACCCAAAAACAAAAGAAAAATAAAAATTACCTGAAATAAAAAATTAACTACAACATATGCAACCAGCTGGATTAAATCACAAACATTACCTCCCATCGACAAAATGGACTTTTTTCAAATAATAAGGGGAAAAATAAAATAATGTTGTTTAAGTAAAAGCAATGGTAATCCAACTGGAAAATTAAACTCGTACAAAAAATTGACATTAATTTAATGCCACAAAGACACAGCAGCAGTCAAAAACGTGAGTGATTTCTGGCTTGCTGACTAATCAAGGGCTACAATAATCGTTTCACCGGAAATAGACACTAAACAAATGTCAATATTTTACATGTTATACACACTACAGACCACAGAAATTATGTCAAAATGTTCAAAAC
>JAKSDK010001733.1 GCA_022360095.1 Phycisphaerales bacterium | reverse complement strand
CTACACTCAGGAATGCGGTATAGAGGGAATCAGAGCTGGGATCGTATAACGGAGATGAAAGTGCCAAGATGGCAAGCATGTGGCACTGCTGCACATGGGAAGATTTTTATCGCTGGTGGATCGCTAGCGAGCTTTGTGCATCATACTTTGACCTGTGAAGTTTACAACGTAGAAGCAGACGAATGGCAGTTGATAGCAAGTTTAAATTCTCCCCGCGTTTCCGGCAGCATGGTGTATTTGAAGGGAATTCTGTATGTGGTGGGCGGACATGGTCGAAACATTAATAAAAGAGTAATGACAGTTGAAAGTTATGACTTTGAGGAAAAGACATGGAAAAAGAAAACAAAGTTGCCAATCAACAAAACGTCTCCCGAGTGGAAATATGATAGTTGCGCACTAAAGATTCCAAGAATACTCGTTAAACCCATCCCCAAAATACTGCCAGCGTTGCTATGGCCCTTGTTGCTAAGGTCATGATAGAGTGGTTTTTGGTAGTCTTCTCCGTGGACCTTAATGACGAGAACAATCTTCAGGGAGTTGCCTCGTCCTTGTACGGCATTTTCCCAGTCCCTCTCGGACAATTCCCTTCAGTGACGTATCCTAGGCGAACGGAAGGGAAACTCCCGGCCCGGGGGGAAACTCACATCTTCGCTTGGACCACGTGAGCCGAAACGCTTTAGCCGCGCGGAATAATGAGGCCAAGGGGCTAGGCAACTCCGATAAACGATGAGAACTGAAAAAATATAAGTGTTTTCAGATGCCGTCACGGCGGCCATGTTGGTGTTCAAAAACAATAAATCGCACAGCGGACGTGTTGGTTTTCCAAACAAATCCTGTGGAAGTTCAGGAGCCGGGAAGTCATAATCTTTTCTTTAACGTGCAAGCACTTTCCATGGTTCCGATAAAGTTGCACTTAGCAATAACTAACAGCCGACATGTCGCGACGCCACCACTGCATGGTTTCCCTACGAAATGACGTCTCAGGAACGATTGCAGAAATTCCATACCGATGACGTGTCACTACCCAGATCTGGGTGGTGCT
>JAKSDK010001870.1 GCA_022360095.1 Phycisphaerales bacterium | reverse complement strand
GTCGGTATTACCATGTTTTCTCCTTTTTGAAGGTTAACCTCGAGCTTACTTCAGAGTATTGGGAAATTCACAAACTAATCAGATTTTTGAAGGTGAGTGAGTGTAGAAATGAGCAGCGTTGAAATTGAACATACACTGAACAAACGTTGCAATTTATCATATTATACTAGACACATTTTCGTTATTTTAGTACCTTTCTGTTAGCTCCTGTTGACTGTCTTCTCTTATTTAGCGTCTTGGCCACGCGCGATACCGATGACATGCGTTCGCACCATCGACACCTTTTCCCGCGTTTTGCACCAGCGGCCAAATTTTTCGGCGTCTAATTTTTCAGCGACACATTTCCCGCGTTTGTTGTCACCAGCCGCCAATTTCCCCGACACGTTTTCCCACGTTAAACATCAGCGAAACGTTTTCCCGCCTCTTTGTGCTAATAATTGAATCAACTCGTTGGTGATTTGCGTATCTTTAGTTTGGGTTGAGTTTTTTGAGTTTGTGAATTCATTCGAACCTCTCCACATCGGCCACCTTTAGGACAAAAAAAGTTTCCTTTGT
Source organism: Phycisphaerales bacterium (assembly GCA_022360095.1). Lineage (GTDB taxonomy): Bacteria > Planctomycetota > Phycisphaerae > UBA1845 > UTPLA1 > JAKSDK01. Next base: position 448 of record JAKSDK010001870.1, on the reverse strand, counting down.
AGAGAGGTGGTTGTCATAGCCGGCGTAGCAGGCGCTTGGAAGTAGTGGGCACACGAAAACACGGACGCGCGAAAAGCAGACACGCACGACACGACAGGACACGACACCTCTCTCGTGTCTCCCTCGCGCGCGCCCGTTCTCTCTTTCGCCCACTACTTCCAAGCGCCTGCTACGTAGGCTATGGTTGTCAGTGAAAGTCCGACTTGGCTCAGTTGTTCGAACGCCGGTTAGCGTTAACCCAGGGTTAAATTTTAACCCGGGCTTCTTTTTCTTTTCTAACCTGTGAACCTCGCGATTTTTTTCACCCTTTCCCCAAACACAGAGCCTGTTCACAGGCTGTTTCTTTTCATCAAAAGCACTCTCTCGGATAATTTTCTCTATTCTTTTTAGAGTATCCAATCATCAAATTGTAGGCAAAGGGAATTAAACTGAATTTGCTTTTTAAGCT
>JAKSDK010001465.1 GCA_022360095.1 Phycisphaerales bacterium | reverse complement strand
TGGATGTGAAATGAAAATATGATCGCAACCAGAAGCAGGACGTCAACGACCACCGACATATACAGATACCAGTTGGGTAGTTCTATCCGATAGGACAGGACCAGGCGGATGATTGTGAACAGAAAATAGGCGCCAAGGGCGAGCGGCACAAAGTTAAATCCTTCCGACCCTTCGGCTCTTGGCGCAAGCGAGTAAAGAACGGAAAAGAAAATAACCAGCGAGAGCTGCACCCAACTGATCAGTTGTTCTGCCGAGGATTCCCGCTGCCGGATTTCCTCCTGAACCCGAGCCGGAAGACGCGTGACGGCTGCTCGGCTGCGCAACGATGCAAGCAGCCCTTTTTTCCGGTTCTCATCATTTGCAGACTTATCCGGAGCGAGGGTGTGACCTGTCTCGTTGATATCGTTGCTTGCCATGGAAAACGTCTCTGAATCAACGGTCGTGACTTGGACTCTCATCATAGGATAGTCCGGCCGATCAAGATTTAAATACCTAAACTTCGACGGTTACGCAGGGTTGATAAAGACTCAAACAGTCATCACGGATTGAGGACTTTGCTGTGATAGTCCTTTACGGCGCCAGCACCATGCCTTCGTGGGCCATAACACTGCCCGGGTGCATTGCTTCGGCCAAATCGGCGATCTCATCGAGCATATCGTCGGTTCGGCTCGGGTCGTGATGGGTAATGACGGGCACTTTCACGCTGGCTTTGTTGGCGAGCCGGACGCCGGCCTGCCACGTCGAATGCCCCCAACCGGCATAACTCCAATATTCATCGTCCGTGAACATGCCGTCATAAACCATAATGTCGGTGCCTTGAACGAACTTTTCGATGGCCGCATCAATGGCCGGGTTTCCATGTTCATGATCGGTAATCAGGCAGATTGTTTTCCCGTTAAATGTAAATTTGTACCCGCAACAGCCCCCCGGATGGTTGAGCGGCAAGGTCTCGATCTTCAGCCCGCCGGGGTCATCGAACGTAGCGCCGATCTTGAAGTTCAGGAAATTCAGAGCCCTGAGTTTATCGATTGCAAGCGGGAAAACAGGCGGCGCCATCAGATTGCCGATCACCTCTGACAATAGCGTGTCATCAAGAAAGTGTGACGCATGGCATCGGATCCGGAACGTTCCGTCATAGGCAGGACAAAAAAACGGCATGCCGCAAATGTGATCAAGATGGGTATGTGTGAAATAAAGGTCGAGATCGCGGGGGCCCCGCTCTGCCAGTGAATTGCCCGCTTTTCGGGCTCCCGAACCGCAGTCGATCATCAAAAGGCGATCCCCTGCTCCGATTTCAAAACATGTCGTTTCACCGCCGTAACGAACCGTGTCCGGGCCCGGCGCCGGCGTCGAACCCCGGACACCCCAGAAACGAATGTAAAAATCGGGCGTCACCTGGTCGCGCCCTCACCCGTTACCGTTTTTTGGCAGGGAAGCGCGCACTTCGGCCAAATCGCGGGTTGTCTTCTCAAGACGGTGGGCGAGCACGCGCATAACTTCCAGTGCCATTTCAG
>JAKSDK010001533.1 GCA_022360095.1 Phycisphaerales bacterium | reverse complement strand
CGGACTTTGAGTGGCCTTGAATGTCCTTGTTTTCATGACTTTTCGCATCAGTTGCCGCCATTTTTTTTTAAACTTTCGCGGTCTTTACTACTACAACCATAATGCACAGCGCGCGTGACGTCATCGTGCAAATGGGCTATTCAGGTGAGTAGACTTTCCGCATCAAGGTTTTCTCTTGAGGATGTAACCTTTGTCAACTTGATCCACCAGATAATGATGGAGATGATTGGACATGAACGTTTCTCAGTACTTCTTTAATCAAAAGAGCCTCTTCTAATAGAATCATTTTCTTTTTTAGGTCACAATGACCAATTCCTTACGTTACCACGTTATTGTCCTACACTGCCATGTACCATTTTGTAAATCCTAGAAATAATCAACAACAGATAACCTGATGATGATTTTGATACAGACTAGAGTACTGGGAAATTCTAGTTTTCAACATTGCTTATGTCTTCAAAAATATATCCGTCCCAACAAGTAAGTCGAGCCCAGACCACGCTAATGATGGCAAGGTTAGTTATTCAATGTTCAAAGAAAAAAGAAGCTCTTACTGTTTTGAGTAAGTGGTAAGGCCAGGCTTTATCAGTGTCCAAAAATCGCAATTTAAAGAAAAAACGTAAGTAGTCTTTGATATATTCATTTCAAACTTAGCTATATCATAGTAAGCAAAGTACAGACCTGGAATTATGTCATAATCATTGTAATAACCAAGGTCCTTAATATAAGGCGTATTCCTGCACTTTCTCGGCCACATTATTAGCTGTAAGGTTTGTCGGGTACAGTATGTTGGCTCTACCACCACTAAGTTCAGGTTGAGATTTAACAACCATAAAAGCCGCCTCAAAGCACATTCCAGGATGTGCATTGCAAATAGCGAAAGTGACAACATTATTTATAGGCATTTTGTCCTGGACACCATGGCTTTCAAGATGATGGCGTTCAGCTTTTAGATAAGGTCAGAGAAGGCCACTGGGCTTATAGACTCCGGTCCTTGAGACCTGAGGGGCTTAATGACAGTGACTTTTTTTTCACTCAAAATCGAGGAGTACGGAGACGAAAGTAGTACATAAGATTAAGGTTTATAGTAGTACTTGTTTTACCTATTGTACTTCACACACGTGTATGTAAGGTTTGTTGTCTTTTTGTCTTTATTTTGCGCACGCGTGTTACGTTCTTGGTAGATACGGTTGTAGTCGTAGCACGCACACTTCAAACTGGTAGTAGCGTATAGTTGAAATTCCTGTGTAATGGTTTTCGTTCACCGTGAAGAAGACTGATTTGTGCGGTCGAAATATGGGTGATCCAACTCATTGTGTCATTTCTTCACTTCTGTTTTATATATTAATTACGTGAAGATCATAATCGTCATAATAACCGTCGCAATAAAATGCGTCTAATTGCCCTTTCTCCTTATCGCACTTTTAAAATGAATATTCTGGTCAGCACATGGAAAAAAAATTTTTTTCTGAAGAACGACCTAGAGAATTTTGGGTAATGTATAGATATCAAGTCAGCATTTTCTGTATCTGAGTAAAGGTACAATATCTGCACTATTGAGAAAAAACATTTGAAAAACGGCAATAACTTGTTTAACGTTCAATGACGATTTAGCGATATGTTAAGTGTGACATTGAAGATGTAGAATGTAGAATGACTTGATCTTGTTTTTTTCCAGTATCTTCCTTTATTTTAATCTTAGTCCGCTGTATTTAAGACCAGAACCACTTTGGACCTTAAACACTTCTTTTTTTAGATCACGTGACCAGCCACGCCCATAATTATGCAGAATTTGGACTTTGCAGATTACACCAGTTTACTGAATGTGACCACAATCGTTTTTCCTTCCATAATATTTCATTTACTGTCAAATAAACTAAATTAATCGGGGGTTTGTGAAAT
>JAKSDK010001078.1 GCA_022360095.1 Phycisphaerales bacterium | reverse complement strand
TGCGGCTGCACTTGCGACCTTGCGCAGGGATTACTCGAAATGCGTTGGTATATGGAGTAAAGCCGAAAGCATCAAGATTCAATAGGAGTATTGGGCTGTGCACGTGACTTAAAATAATGTCTAATGCCCATTGCTATGCCATGTAAGGAATAGCAGCGGTCTTCCACATGGATGCATTCAACTAAATTCACTCGTAAAGCTCCCACTCTGAGATCAAACAACTTTGCACCACATTCTACAGATATTTCATGATGCCGTGGTTTCAATTTTTACCTTGCGCTGCTACGGAGATGCATTTTTTAAATCGAGGAATACAAATATCGATAATCCGGAACCGTTAATGTAACAAGTTAAACACCCCATAATGTTACATTTTTGCGACAACTTTAAAATTCTCTATTCCTGCAGCATGGCGTTCAACTACTCGAAAACTTGAGAATTTTGAAATATCGACGTTAATAACACTTGACCGATCGCTTTTCTCGCCATCCGCTACTGTAAACAGTATCGAATAGAAATAAAAAGAAAAACGTTGACTCTTAAACTGCATAAGGGTATGTCAAATATGTATAAAAAATAAATAATGACAGTGACCTTTACCTGCGAGGTGGTTAAAGTAGTTTAAAAAATGCGCATCAAAAATTTTTCTATGAGAGGATATTGGTTTACGAGATTCAGTTCAGGTGAACAAATTCAATTCATCTAGCAGTTCATGAAAACACGACTAGTACCAGCCGAGTGAACAGAATAAAAATTTGTTCGAAATGAATTTGATGTGAGATTTCCTAAAACTTCCGATTAGCATGCACTGGCACTGTACTGTGAACAAGAAGTCAGCAATGCTATCCTTACCCTAGCAAACGATACTAATCAGAAATGCCTCTTGCCTTGTTTCATTTACAATTTACGTTCGTGAACATCGTACACTGACCTGCAATATTTTTTGACCTATAATAGAGCGCTAGGCCAGAGGTCCGCTATAGATTTCCGCCTCTACTTGCAAAAAGGCAGTACTTTACCAGCCCAACCGTTATGGCTCCAAACAGTGCCAAACTCGTGACTGCATTCCCCGATGGAATACACAAAAAGATGATCGTCGGGTCGATGAACGGGTAGTAGGGTGGGGGATTTAC
>JAKSDK010000648.1 GCA_022360095.1 Phycisphaerales bacterium | reverse complement strand
TGTATTTTTATTGTTTTATTGAACTCACAATAAATTCCCATACAAATCTTTACAAATTGGGCTTTGAGGAGTCTGTTGGGACCCTGGGTTCCCTGTGAAAGAGTTGATGTGGTGCACTATGAGAAAGTCATTCTATGACATGATACTGGATGTACTGGATGATATGGACCTAAGTTTTTTTAATTCACTTGACAACGAGGTCAACAACTCTCAATCCCTTTCCTCTTTTGAGAAAATACTGAAGATTATGTAATTAAGTAAATATGAAAACAGTTCATAAATCTTTCCATCTTTGACTTTTCACCATCTTTTCTTCAGTTGATGTACAGCTCTAACCCACAGTTCAAAGAGGCCTAACCTCTCATAAGCTCCTAAACTTTCTGTTAGGTCTCCTTGCCACTTCTTTTTTCTCCTTTTCCTATATTATTGGGTAATTCATCTTCTATTATTGTATGGCAAATAAAATAAAATAAAGAATAATAAATGTGTAACAGAATGACCCTACCAGTTTGCCTTAAGAAAAGCATCTAACACCATGTTTTCATAATTGACACTGGCAAAATGTAGAGAGCAATCAAGTCTCTTCTTGAGCTCAATAAATTCAGGTATCTGTTGAAAAGAATATATATCATAACATTAAAATGGGCATTACAGACAAATGTCCTGTCAACAAGACTAAAATAAATAAAAATATTGCTTTGAAACATTATCCTTGCTTAAGACAGTATCCAAAATGTTTCAATAGTACTGCACTAAATGAAACATTATATTGAACACTTAGTCATTATGTTGAAAAGGGTTTCGGAGCAAGTAAAAGTTAGGATCTAAATTCAATAATCCAACAGTGATCTCATGGACAGAAATATTTGCGGGCTGCTAATAAAATAAACTACAATCAGTTTCTTTCCATTGAGTCAAGTGGAGGATTGGCAAGACTGAAATGAGTAAATGGACCAAGAGGTGAAATTGGGGGGGGGGGGGGGGCTCCTTTTCTGTTTCCTCTCACTTACACCCATTCCTTAAATTGCTTGTCAGCACTACAATCCCAAGGGACTGTTTACAGTCTATTGATGGATGAAAGGCCTTTCCTCAGTAAAGCTCTGTTCCTCCTCAACTGTAAAGTACAGTGTACACCTAGGAGTTGGATTTGGCTCATCACTA
>JAKSDK010001925.1 GCA_022360095.1 Phycisphaerales bacterium | reverse complement strand
GCGAGGCATCGGTAGGTAATGATGACGTTTCTATTGTTTGCGCTCGCAAGTACGAAATGGTTAGGATGACGTAAAACACAAAAAATCCCGAAGGAACAGCTTACAATAGGTAGATTTTGTGGCATTTATTGTGCAGTCACACTTCGATACTCTTTTGCGTTACTTGTTATCAGTGACATTCTGTGGAGTAGTTGTTATGAAAGTTACTAGAGTGCCTCCTCGGAATTTCGCCTTCTGGGCGCAATCCCTGCCGGGGCAACAAGACGCTATGGGGGCGTATATTTGGGTGTCGTTGTACCAGGCGAATATGAAGTTTTTTAAGTGTATTAGGGATGTGTGAGTAGTGCAGTAACGTTTTATATTTTACGGGTTGGTTGAGACGATGCGAGTGACTGAGGAAGGCGTGGATTGGTAAGATAATGGCTGCAATTTGTTAATCAGTGAAACTGGTTCCTCATAGAATTCGATATGTAGTAACATTGCTTCGGAAGGTAAAAGTGCTTTTAAGCGTGGCAGTGAGGTACTTGTGGGTGGCTAGGCGTGCTAATTTTTTTATGAAGGGATAGTGTACTACTGTTGACATGAAGTGGTGGTTGTGAAATCTTATAATTATGATTAGTCGAAAACATACTTGTACGTATTTTCAATGTTATTAAGTTTATTATTTAGGATTGTCTCTCGGGGGTATGAAGATTTTTTGCGGGGGTGGGGGGAGAGCTGAAATTTTGGGTGTCTGTGGGTTCGGGGGGCTTTGAAAAATCGGTGAGGTCAAGAAGGAGGGCGTAAAATCTGGCAATAAAACTTCGTGCCTGATTACATGAGCCGGGGTGGCTCGCGATCGCTTTGCAGAGATCTCGGCACCTTAGTTAGACGCAAAAAGAAAAAAAAAAACTTTGCAATTACATGACAACCGAGCCAGCCCGGTAAACCGAAGCAAATTCATTTTAACATTAATTTTTTGATCAAGGGTGTGTAAGCCTCCGAGATCTGCATTATTCTTTATATTATACGAAAGCCGAATTTAATAGTTGTTTTGTTATTTTACGTTAAGAATATCTCCTTAAGATCTTAACAGCCTTACCTTTTCAACATCCTTTTCTCGGTGCCGTTTATGCATTTAAACAGATAGTTTTTTCTTTAACTGCGCATGCCGAAACCCTTCAAAACGGTAGATCAGACATCCATTGAGCTATATGGTTTGTGTTTTCCTACATTTCGTCCTTTCCGTTTTAGTCAATAACTCAGCTATTTCGTCTTCGAATTGCAGAGAACTATTTATGCTTAAGCTACTTATGATTAAACAGCTAGGATGCCGCGCTGCTGCCTGGAAACGAGGTTGCTATTTTTGCCCCCGCAAGGATTTCGCCCAGAAGGCGAAATCCCGAGGAGGCAGCTCTGACTAGTAACTCGTGCGTATATTGTGTGTTTTCACATGACGTCATGGCGGCCATGTTTGTGTCCCAAAATAATGAAACGGCGGCCATGTTGTTGTCCCAAACCAGTCCTGTGGGAGTTGAACTCTTTTCTTATGTAAACGCTTTCTTTTGTTGCAATAAATTTGCATAGATGCTGGCCACTTGAGTGAAAACAAAGAAT
>JAKSDK010000133.1 GCA_022360095.1 Phycisphaerales bacterium | reverse complement strand
GGTAGACATTTCTTTATTTACAAAAGAGCCAAACATAAAGTTTTACTTTAAATTTCACACAGCAACAGCACTAAAATTAATTATCTGGAATGATTTTATGTTGTGACAAGTTTGAAAAATATTTCTCTCTTTTCAACACAAAGAGGTTTTACATCAAAGGTTTCCAGTTAATCACCACATCACCGGCTTCTTCCTCTTCAACCACTTCGCCCCTTGCAGCAGCTGCTTCATACACAGCATCTCGTTCAGCAACAATCCTTAATGCTTGCTTCCTTGCCCAAGTCTGAGGTCTATAACAAGTAAAAAGATGAATTATTAACTTTTAAAAGGAAAAAGAAAAGTTCAAAGTAGTAGTACATGACAGATTCCATTTTGGTAATACTCGGGCTACTTAGGTCACATTGCAAGGGAAAGTGATACCAAATAGATTTAATTTAAGTGGCCACTTGATCTTCGCAATGTAATGGTGTGAAGCAAACAGAAAACTAAATCATGATCTTCTACTTCACCGTTTGTAGTTTTCAGAGAAGAATTATTGTGCTAGTTTTGTGCATGCTTCATTCTGGTTAGCTGGTGTCACAAGACAAACTTAACCTCCACTTATACTGTCTGCGAGCCAGTGCCAACACTCTTGAAGTGAACCGATTTCATTAGACTTTGCAATTGAAATGACCAGACATCAAAACTGGCTACTCACTTTGTATCAGGTTTGTAATAAAACATGACAGGTATCACGACAAGAATCAGAGCCCACCAGCGGTACCAAGGTTCCTCCCACTCCTCCCACTGACGCTTCTCTCCAGGCTTCAGAGGCTGAAAATGCAGCAATATGATTACAAATTATACAATAGACTGACAGTATGTCTCTTCACTCCATGCCTCAGGTGTTGAATATGAGAGCATTTTGATTAACTATTGATTGATAATAAGTTGCTTCTCTTCAGGCTTCAGAGGCCTCAAACAGAGAATCATGATCCCGAAAAGATTAGAAATCATACAACAAACTGAAGAGGCCATTTGCGAGTTTCCCCTGAGCTGCTGTTTCAAAGCAAGGCTAGGTGCAAAGTCACTGATATGAAAATGATTTTGTAAACCATGCAGACAAAACTCATTTTCCCAAGGAAGGTTTTGCACTTAGCCTCAGTTTGAAAGTGGGAGTTTTTGGAACTCGGAAATGCATTCCAGTTCATCATTACCCATGATCTGTTAAAGTAGAGAGGCTGCTAAATCATAGTGGTTTTTCTTTGTTTGCCAAACATCCCAGATACACTTTAAAACGAGGAGATGATATTAAAGTACAGGAAGGGAGTGACAGCAGTAAAGAAACGAAAGAAAGAAACCTAGAAACTTCAAAAGCATGAATGAACATAAGCTTCAATCACGCGATGGCAACCTTTGCCTATAAAACACACAACTGGAACCTAAGTTCTAAAGTACCAAAACCGTTGGAAAATCGAATATTCACCTTTTCGTTGAAGAGGAAACCGTTTGGTGGTTCCCTATATTTTGTGAAAATGCTTTGTGTTCGAGAAGAACCCGCAATGAAGGCAATATTTCTT
>JAKSDK010000998.1 GCA_022360095.1 Phycisphaerales bacterium | reverse complement strand
TTTTGAAAATGGAGGAAAGAGATTTCAGTGCAGAAGAACTGAAAAACGGCGAGAAGATAGCCGAGGAAAAAACGGAATATGTGGTGAAGGAGCTTGGGGAAAACCCTGAGTTCAGCTCCACTACGACCACCTATTTTGATTCAGAGGGTACTCCAGTCACGGCGCGCTCCATCACTCAATACAAAGCTGACTGCGGCCACTGGGTTACTAAGCCCGAAGATATGAAAGGAAAATGTTCCTGCGGAGCAAACCTTTGTGCCAAATGCTCGACAACTGCTTGTATTAATTGCCGATCTCAGCCGCTATGCCCTTCTTGCTCAAGAGTAGGGAGAGTTGCTCAGGAAGTGGCAGGCCCAGACGGGCAGGTGCTGAAAGTGGCAGAAATGGTACTTTGCCCACACTGTTACCGCTTGTTGCTTGCAGGACGGCTTATTAGATCCGTTTTCGGCGGAATCCATAGGTTCCTCTCAAGGGAGATTTCCGATGACAAATAAGCAAAGCGACTTCCACTTCAATCATCAGGTACAGGCTGTCCTGAAGAAGATGCACGAAGGAAAGCTCCTGGGCAACGAATCTTTCCAGAAGCTCTACCGGTCTGCTGTCATGAGTAAAAGCCCTCAACTGCTCCATGCCCTGGAAAAGCGGATCGATCCAATTCTTGCCTATGAGCAGATGTTGGACTTTCCCTTTAACCCGACCACAAACCAAGACTATGAATACGACCAGAAAACCCGGCTGTACCTTGGAAGAATCCTGCAAGAGAAAAAAGACTTTAGACCCCGGATAGACCCCCTCAATCAGCATGCCGTGATCCTTGGCTCCTCTGGGGCAGGCAAGAGTGTGCTGCTCATGCATATGGTCTATCAGTTCGTACAGAACGGCATTAACTGCCTGATTTTTGATAAAGACAAAGCCGAGCTGCGCGGTCTGCTAAACCTAATCCCTGACCTCAATATTTTCAATATTGAAAAAAACTTCATCTTCAACCCGCTTCAGGTCCCTACATCAGTAGATCCCCAGCATTGGCTTGTTGCCTTTGTCTCTGTATTCGCAAAATACAATGACTTGCTCTCAGGCAGCGAGTCCCTCTTGGTTAGGGCCGTAAACGAGCTTTACAAGGAGTATGGAGCCTTTAAGGGTAACTGCGACACATTCCCCACCATCCCGGATCTATACAACAAGATCATCTCCTA
>JAKSDK010001668.1 GCA_022360095.1 Phycisphaerales bacterium | reverse complement strand
TGTAAGTCCAACACATCCGTAATGGAACCACTCGATCGGGCACTGGAAGCAAACAAGGAACAATGGTTATGGACGAGTCGGTAAATAATGTAGTCCTAAGACAAATCAAAATTCAATCTGTTCTAGCCTTAAAATCGCCGGGGGGAACGTACTCCCTTTAATGGCACACACAGGGAGGCTCCACCCAAAAAGGGGTACCAATTTCAGGCTTCCCGTATAATTATAAAAGGGTGGAGATTTCACCAGTTGAAGTTTATGAAAAGGGAGGGAAATCTGTCCGAAAAAGTCCGAAAAGAGCTAACCCAAGGAAATGGTTGTGAAAAAGTCGACAAAATTTCCTGGTTTTGTGATTTATCAGAGAGATTCACAATTACCGCAAACGGCAAACGTCAGACTCCAGTTAGAATTTCTCAGAATAGAAAATAAACAGATAAAAACAGTCCCGAACGATTCCTATGGTTGAAACTGTCATAAAACTACATATTTTTGTGTAGAAGCAATAAAGAGTAAACGGAAAATAAGGGGAAAACTTGGTCACATGGTACAAATTCACGTCTTTACTTACTATTATCACGATATTTCTAAGTGGAATATTCAAGATCTCATAGTGACTGAATTACACGACAGTAATCCTGTCCAGTACTTACATCTGGATTATCACATCCGACCATTTCGCCGTATGAAACCTACCGAAAAGAAATAAATGTTAAAAATACAGGTGATGGGTTTAAAGTCGCAAGGAAAGTGTATAAAGAGAAATAAAGCACCGAAACAAAAGGAAAAGAAAGGAAACGACCTCTTAATAACGCTTTTAAATTCGTTTAAAATATTCCACTATGTTTTACCAGGACTTTCACCAAAAGAACTAGTGTAAACATTCTGGAATGAACTAGCCTGCTCCACCGTAGCATGAGAAAAAAGTAGACATTTCGAGTCTTCGAGACGCTAGTGGCAAAAGCTTAATCAACCGCTCGGTCACGGCTACAGGACAAGTAACCTTGCCGGTTCTAGCGAGAAAAG
>JAKSDK010001680.1 GCA_022360095.1 Phycisphaerales bacterium | reverse complement strand
GGTATAAGTTGTTTACATTTGCCAACTCGTTGTGGTAATTTGGTGCATGTTGTATTAGTTAAGTCTTTTGCGACAGTCGTTAATTCGTTCTCAGTTTGTTCAAAGGAGACTTAATTAAGTCCCACTGGAAAAAGGCAAGCTTTTTGCAGCGGTGCCAGGGAACCAGGCTTTTTGTTGTATTCGTCTGACGTTACTTGCCTGTGCATAATAACTGATGCAGAGGTTTGCAGGTCGTTCGCTCTGTTGGCCGTACCATTTTCAATTAGTTTTCCAGTCTTCCAAATTAAGGTTTGGCGGAAGCCCTAAGGTGGGTTTTGATTAATAGGCGGAGTCCGAGGCGGAGTCCGACGCGGAGTCCGAGGCGGTGATAATAGTAAGGAGTAAGTGTCGTTAGAGCATGCGTTTTTCCAATAGCAACATTTGCATGTAACACTTGGGCACTATGAATGGCGGACGAGCAAATAATCACTGCTTTCGAGATTGAACGCTATCGAAGAATCCACTGGGTGAGGCGCTGCACGAATGAAGACATAAAAAATAAAAAGAATGTCGCCAAGTTTTGTTTGGTTATTAATTACTGTATGTCAGGAAAAAGAGACTAAAGTTTTTCGGCCACTAAGCAAAACGTGAAAGGCCTTAAAACAAAATTGTTTTATGCCCCAATTTAGACAAGCCAAGGCCACTAAACTAGTTTCATGTGACAAACATCCTGCACACCGCTAGGACTGAATGAATGTCGTCAAGTTTCGTTAGGTTATTACAGTATGCCAGCAGAAAGAAACTTCAATTTTCGGTCATGAAACAAGACATGAAGGGGTGGAAAAAGAGATTCTCGAAGGAAAACCTTCCATAGACTGCTTGCAGTCTGCCTTTTTTCTTAAAATCCGTCTAGTTCTCAGCTACCGCAATTGCAAACCACGACATTATGTTACAATGAGGGATTTTCTTCTCGGGCTTACACCCTCATTTATCGCAGCTCGCGTGCCTGGGTTTCTCTTGCAGTAACTTTGAAAAGAAAAAACCCAAAACTCCCTTGAGAAAATCACATGGAAACATACTAGCTAAAAAGGTCCATTAGGATTGGCCCGTTCTGATTAAGTCTTCGTCATTAGCCGCAATAAGCACCCTTGATTCTTATTT
>JAKSDK010000603.1 GCA_022360095.1 Phycisphaerales bacterium | reverse complement strand
TACTTTTTGCAATTTTTAATTCAAGGAAAGTTATCTCTTACCAGCCCAAATGAAGGTAAATATAGACAGTAGTACCAGGAAGCCCATGACTGAATCTGCCTTAGTCTTTAATTCCTTTAGCCGTGAATCTCCAAGAGATTTCCCTTTTATCCGGCACCCTTATGACCTCCTTTGACCTGATATATGTTTAAAAAGAACCGACCAAGTTTTTCATTTTTAATGTTGTTTATGTGCCTCTAAGTCTTGTGCTTTTGTGACCATGGGTGTGCCGAAAGTCATGCCTCTAAGCAATACTGGATAAGCCAGTGCAATGATTACTTCGGTAAGCAAGAAGGCATTAAGAGTAAATGTATCAAGGACAAATTAGGTTGCGAAGATTTTACTGAGAAGTATACAACATTCATTGATTAAGCTTTTTTAACAAAAATGTAAGACTATCGAAAAATCCATCCAAATCTGGTCAAATCTGATTTGGAATGTAAATGAATCTAAAACATAAATGTCAAAATTGAAAAACTAAATAATTTAAAGCGGTATGCAGTATATGAGTAACTACACCAATTTGAATTTAAAATACACGTTAGATAATTTTCGATATTCACATCAACTTGGCTCTCTAAGGAATAAGGACCATACTTACAAACAATTACCTTTCGTCACACCATCGGAGCATCGATCTTTCATTTAATTGTGAAAGTGTTGTGGGAGTTTGAAAGTAAAAAAGTGCTAGTGAGTGCTGAAGCTAGAATTTTGGCAAGAGCTACAATTGAACTTGTATGGAAAGTAATGTGAAGGAAAACAAGACGGTAACATTGGCTTGAAATAAAACGCAGCAACAGGTTCAGGGATGATAAAATGTAAAATGCAATCGCGTGACTCCGCGATCCGCCCACTGAAGAAAACGATGAGGCCAGAGATTTACCGCTGATGAACTATTTGCCCGCTAATGTAACATATTGTCTGTTTTAACTTTGGAAAAAAGCAAAACATTTGACCAGAAAGCCTACAACAACATTTAATGCGAACAGTGCACTTTCTCGTTGACGCTTAATCATCAGCCTAAACTACGCATCACCTTCAGTTTACTCCCTCTCTCCCACCAACGTTTAAGTATAATAATGTGATCGTTGACAAAAGGCTTGGAATCCGAGATAGTGCCAGTATATCTGATCCTTGTTCATAAAGCTGCAACTTCACAAAGAGAAAAACAAAGATTTATTGCACTATTTTTCGATGATTTTGCTGTCATCAATTTTATTCACTAATACGTTTGCTACGAGGAAGTAATGTGCACGACTCATTTACTTTTTGGACAGGTGTTGAAGGTGGAATTTTCAAATTTCGCCATCCTCCATATTCATTAGGCATTCACATGAACATTTAATATCCGCCAAGCGAAGCTAATGATAAATCTATTT
>JAKSDK010001837.1 GCA_022360095.1 Phycisphaerales bacterium | reverse complement strand
GATAACTTGATTATCTATAGCCTGCGTGCCAGGGTTCGAAAGGGAAGGGAAGTGAGTTTAGGCACGAGACCGCGCGCGAGGGAGAAGGGAGGAGAGGCGCATCCCCCCTCCTCCTTCCTCGCGCACCATTCGTGCTTCCCACGCGTCCATATCCTCTTTCCATGCCCTTTGGCATACTATAGTCTCAGTCAAAATTGTTGGGACACTTTTGTGTCTCCTTGTCCCCTCAATGTTGGTGTACAAGGTTTGGTGACTGAACCGCGATAAACAAGTTTGAGAGGGACAAGGGGAGCACTAGAAAGAAAAAAACAGCGTCTGGTCTAAGTGTTCCAACTATTTTTGTCTGAGACTGTGGATTATCTCTCAAACAGCTGGAAAAAATAAAATGTTTTTACTTGTATCATTGACATTCTTGTCAAACCTTCCCGTTATTACATTTTTATAGCATCTTTGTTGTATTTCTTTCATGTCAGTGCAGTTTGCTTCAATATGGCATTAAATCTTTCAATAAAAGAAAACGTCTTACAGTATGTAAAAATCTTGTTCATTATTTTTTCCTAACAAATAAGATCAGAGAGATTGAACTCATTATGTCATCTCCTAACAGAGAATTTCCCGTATTGTCGCACAATATCGATGTATCAAAAACAGTTTTTTGCACATGTACTTGCCTGTTCGTTTAAGCACAAATAAAAAGCCCCTGACAATGATGTGAACTATTTATATTTCAAGAAAAGTTAAATATCAAAATGTTTTTGATCAGACGAATATAGAGGTACTTAGTTCCCAGGGTTTCTTTCCTTAGCAAATAGAAGGGAGAGGGGAGGAAGGGGGGGGGGGGATAGGGGGTGCTGTAAATTACCCGAGAGGCCTACCGGGTATACCATATAGCAAGTTAAGACGTCACAGTACGAACGTCCCTCGAGAGTACAGTTTTCTTTTATTTCAGCAAGGCTTTTATTTCTGAGTACGTTTTTAAATCCCATCAGTGTAACGTCTTTATTTTTTTTTTCCTGTGTTTTTGATGGTTTCCTTGAAAACACTGATCCTTTATCTTACCCTGATAGCAACATCATCCTTGGAGAGCAGTCGGTTCTACCATTCTAACCGTAAAAACGTTTCTTCGATGTTCCAGCCGAAGGTGAACTAATAAAAGGTTAGAAT
>JAKSDK010001243.1 GCA_022360095.1 Phycisphaerales bacterium | reverse complement strand
TGCAAGGTTTACTTGACGGGTGTTGAGATCGTTCCCGAGACGACGTACACGGTGACTGCGGTGGACGGTTCGACGGAGATTTTGTTGGGTGAGGCGACGACGTTCAAGTGGGGAGACGTGAACGGTGACGGCTTCGTGTCTGCTCTGGACATCTTTTGCATGAACAATGCCGTATCGGGGATGTTCACGGCCACCTGCACGCGCTACTCGACGGATCTCCTTCCTTGCACGCCGGACCGGTTTGTGAACATTGTTGAGCTTACCGCCGTTGCTGCAGCTTTTTCGGGTGAGTCGTTCACCGATGTTTGTCCGGATGTCGACCAGGATGGTGTTGCTGACGTTTGCGACACGTGCGTGGACCGCGACGGAGACGGCTTCGGTGATCCGGAAACGCCACCTGGCGGTTGTGCTCCGGATAATTGTCCAGAGATCGCCAACGTCGGTCAGGAGAACAGCGACCGTGATCAGTTCGGCGATGCGTGCGACAATTGTCCTTATGACGATAATCCTCGCCAGACTGACACCGATGCTGATGGTGTCGGCGATTTGTGCGACAACTGTCCTCAGGATTTCAATCCAAATCAGGAAGACAGCAACAATAATGGTGTGGGCGACGTTTGCGACAATTGTCCTGACGTACCGAATCCCAATTTGAACGATTGCGACGGTGACGGGACGGGCGACGTCTGCGAGCCGGCGGTTGCCGCGGTCGGCAGCCGATACCTCGTGGTTTCGCCGCTTGCGCTGGGCGATGGTGCTTGTTGGAAACTGATCGTCCAGGGTTGCGGCGTGGATCGGTACGTCGGTGAGCCGGACGCCAATCGAGTTGCGCGGCTGGTGGACGACGAGTCATCCGCGTCTTGCAAGACGGCCACTGAATGGTGCAAGGTGTACATCACCGGGGAAGAAATCATACCCAGTCGTCTCTATGCGGTGTTGGGCACGGATGGCACTGTGACTGTGGGTCTTGGTTTTGCTCAGACCTGGAACTGGGGCGATACCGATGGTGACGGCGATACGGACAGCGCAGACATCGATTGCGTGACGGATGGGTTTGGCGGAGTTTTTGTGGGCAACTGCACGTTTTTCGGCGCTGATTTGATGGGGTGTGATACGGATCAAAACATTAACCTGAGCGACATCCTGGCGGCCACAGATGCCTCGAACGGAACTTCATTTACCGATGTTTGCCCTGACGTGGACGGGAACGGCGTGGCGGACGTGTGCGATACGTGTGTGGACAGCGACGGGGATGGGGTGGGCGATCCCGGGTTTCCGCAGAATACCTGTCCTCTGAACGACAACTGTCCGAACGTCGCGAACACGAGCCAGGAGAATGCGGACACGGACGCGCACGGCGATGCGTGCGACAACTGTCCTCTTGTCGCGAACGATGACCAGGCCAATGCCGATGCCGACGCGTTTGGTGACGCATGTGACAACTGTCCTAATGAACCCAACGACGACCAAATTGACGTCGATGGGGACCTCATCGGCGATGCGTGCGACAACTGCCCGTCGGTGGCCAATGAGGATCAGTCGGACTGCGACGGGGACGGCGTGGGCGATGCTTGCGAGCCCTTGGTTCAGCCAGCGGGGTGCCGTTATCTCGCGGTGTCGCTGCTGTCTCTCGATCCCGCGTACGGTTCATGCTGGAAGCTTCGTGTGGACGGCTGCGGTGCCACGACGCTTTGGCTGGACGCGCCGGACGGCAACGCGATCTCAGGGCTTGTCTCCGACGAGTCCGGGGCGGCGTGTTTTTCAGCGTCGGACTGCAAGGTGTACGTGACGGGAGCGGAGATCCTTCCTGAAACGACATACTCGGTGACGGCGGTGGCCGGGGCGACGGAGGTTCTGTTGGGCGAGGCGACGACGTTCAAGTGGGGTGACGTGAACGGCGACGGCTTCGTGTCGATTCTGGACATCCTGTGCATGAGCAATGCAGTATCGGGGACGTTCACGGACACGTGCACGCGGTACTCGACGGACATTCGTCCTTGCACGCCGGACCGGGTTGTCAACATTCTTGATCTTACCGCCGTTCCTGCGGCCTTTTCAGGCGAGGCATTCACGGATGTTTGTCCTGACGTGGACGGGGACGGGGTCGCGGACATTTGCGATACGTGCGTCGACACGGACGGTGACGGGATCGGCAACTCCGGATATCCACAAAATATCTGCCCGTCAGGCGATAACTGTCCGTACGACGTCAATCCCGGCCAGGAGAACCTCGACGGGGACGCGTACGGTGACCCGTGCGACAACTGTCCAGGCGTCGTCAACGATGATCAGTCCGACGAGGACCACGATACGGTCGGCGACGTTTGCGACAACTGTCCCTTCATGTCGAACTTCGACCAATTGGATGTTGATGGGGACGGCATTGGCGACGCGTGTGACAATTGTCCCAATGTGTTTAACCCTGATCAGGTGGATTGCGATTCGGACGGCGAAGGGGATGCCTGTGAGTCCGCGGTGTCGGCCATCGGCAGTCGGTATTTAGAGATTACGCCACTTGCCGATCCAGCACTCGACCCGTCGACTTGCTACAACATCGTTGTTCAGGCGTGCGGCGTGGGGCAGTATGTTGGAGCGCCTGACGCGAACGGCGTTTCACAGCTCGTGGGATCGCAAGATGCCGCATGCCTGACGCCGAGTGAGTGGTGTACCGTGATCGTCAAAGGCGAAGACATCGTTCCCGACACGCACTACACGGTTGAGCTCGTTGAGCAGGGTGTATTTACATTCCTGGGCGCGGACTTCACTTGGATGTGGGGTGACGTGAATAACGACGGTTTTGTAAGTATCCTCGACGTTTTGTGCGCCAGCCAAGTGTCGGTCGGTGAATTCACAGGGCAGTGTACGTTGTACAGTGCGGATCTGTTGGGGTGCATTCCTGACGGGATTGTTGCGCCTGACGACATCGACGCCGTGCTCGACGCGTTCTCCGGTGGTCAATTTGCTGACGTATGCACAGATCTGGAGTGCACGCGCTGAGCAAGTATGCGGGAGGAGACGAATCAATTCATAACTCGGGTACTCGTGCAGGGTGGACGCGGCCACCCTGCCTGAGTATAAGAAGGCGACGATATTTGCCGTATTGTCGATTGTTCGTCGGCGTATCGAGCCGGCTGGCGGTCCGCAGGGCTGACGGCTGTCTGTTTTTCGGAGGCGTCATCTGACGGAAGAAACAATGAAGGCGCAAGGTGTAGTTGCACTTTACTCCATCTTACTTCTCCAAGTCGGCTGTGCATCTCATTTGACAATACGAGCCGCTCCACCGCTAACAGAGGATGTTGCCGGTGTTTATGTCGGCCAGATGAATGACGGCCCGGAAACCTGGTGCCGGCTCGAACTGAATCCGGACAAGACGGGGCTCTTTGCTTGTTGCAGCACTTGGGATCGCAAACTCAGACTTTATGAAGTGCGTGACTGGGACCTTGACGAAAGGAACATCAGGATCAACCTCGATTCAATCAGCACAGCTTCTCACTTGGCTCCCATTTGCCTTCGAGGCAAGGCTTATCGCTCAAGCCTTGAGTTGGAGGCCCGCTTTCGCAAGTATGGCGATTCGCAGGACCGATTTTTCTTGAAGATGCGACGTGAAAAAGAAGTCGCGAGACAGCTTTCGGAGTTGAAGCGTGGCATGGAAAGCGTCGCACTGACTCGCGCTACGATTCCAGTTCTCGTGTCTGGTCATGATGGGAGCAAGACTGGAGCGCAAACCGTCGCTCCGTAAGGCATGCCGTGCATGTCCTGCCAGGCGTCGGATTGTCATGGTGACAAGTCACTCTGCATGATTTCACTGGACGGAGTTGTGGAATCCTCCTGGAGATCCATCGAGGACTCGCTCTTTGGTACCGTCAGGCCCTTCGGTCGCCATCGGCCCAGTGTCATTGCGATTCGGAGATGTTCAGCCGCCTGCTCTCGCTTTTTCTCGTAGGCCGCACGGACGCTCATGCAATAATGAGCCTCAAAGACCTTGCATGCCGTCGACGATTCTGTCAGAACGTCGTCCGCCGTTGCGCGGCCGACCAGGATTTCATTCAAGGCCGTGATCCAGGCCGATCTGCGATCAGAAGGATCGTCCGTGGTCCATCTGAGTCCGGCGGCGAATGATCGGCCTTGTTTCAACTCCAGGATGCGATTCCATAGGCGAGCATATGCCCGTAGCGAAGATTCCTTGGCCTGGGCTGCGCGCTGATACTCCAAGACCGCTTCGTCCGGTTTGCCAATGAGTTCCAGTGCGATCGCCAATTGCATTGCGGAGAAGCGATGTGCGGGGTTTCTCTGCGTGAACTCGCGCAAATCGGCGATGGCTTCTTCATAGCGTTCCAGTAAGAGGAAGGCCTCAGCTCGAATGCGGTGGTGGTTGCATTCGTCCGGTGCGACATGGAGTGCGGACGTGAGCGAATTAATCGCTTCTTCATACCGCCCGATCCGCATGAGGGCAATCGCAGTGTTATGATATCCCCGAACGTCCGCGGGCGCGAACTGAATCACAAATTTACTATCGTCTATGATGTCTTCCCAGCGATTGTCGTATTCGTGCAGGACGCTTCTTTCAAGATATCCCCGGGCTTCATCAGGCCCAAGCTCAATGGCCCGATTGATGCTGATCATGGCCGCTTTCCGATCGCCGAAGGCCGTGAGTGCCCGGCCTCGCACGATGTGATAGAGGCTTTCATGCGGGTCCAGATTGATGGCCATTTCGGCATCTGCGATGGCCTCCATGTAGTTTCCGATTTCGTGACTCGAGGATGCACGGTTGCTCCACCACATTGCGAATTTGGGATCCAGGCTGATTGCACGGCTATAGGCTCGGATCGCCTCCTGAAATCTGCCCAAGAGAAACAGCGCCTGCCCTTTGCGAGCATGCGAGTTTGACCAGCCGGGTTTCAGCGCGACCGCCTGTTCGGCGTCGACCAGCATGCTCGAGTATCGTCCCAACTCCCGGTATCGGTCGGACCTGGCCATGACGAGTTCTATTCGGCCTGGGCTAAGATCCAGGCCGGCGTTGAGGAGCGTGATCGCCCGATGCGGGTCGGTTTCAAAGAGTGCTTTCAGATAATACGCGGGCGCAGTTTCCGGTTTTAGGCGTTCGACTTCTCGTCGATGGTCCACCGCCAGTTCGTTGCCGGCCTGGTTGTAAGCGAGTGCCAGGGCATAATGACCTGCCCAATGATCGGGCCGTTGGTCCACCACTTCCTTGAAATGTCGGATTGCGTCGTCGTTGCGTCCAAGCGCCCTCAGGAACTTTCCGCGAAGCAGCAGCGCCTCAATACAATCCGGCTGTCTTCGCAAGACTGCTTCGACGCGTTTCAAACCGGTCTCAAGCCGTACCGCGTTGTAGTCGGACTGCGCCTGAAACAACATGAGTCTTGTCACCTGCTCTTCGGCGCGTGCCTCCGCGACAATCACGGTTCGTTGTGACGATCGGTATTTCGTGTAGTAGACGCCGGCGGCGATGCTTATCGTCAGGCACAGGAGAGAAAGCAGGGTGCCGACACGCCGGCGGCGCAAGTACTTGATCGCGCGCGTTGCGATGGGGGGGCGCTGCGCCGTTATCGGCAGATCGAGGAGCCAGCGTCTTAGATCGTCGGCCAGTGCCTGGGCGTTTGCATATCGATCGCTTCGATTCTTCGCGACGGATTTGAGGCAGATGACTTCGAGTTCCTGTGGGACCTGGCGGACAAGCCTTCGGGGCGGAGTCGGTTCGTCATCGAGTATGCTCTGAATAATCTCCCATTGGTCTCGCCCCGGAAACATCGGCCTGAACGTCAACAGTTCATAGAGTGTCGCCCCGAGATTGTATTGGTCCGAACGCCCATCAATGTCCTCTTCGTCCTTGTCAAGCTGTTCCGGGCTCATGTACCGGCAAGTTCCCATGACGGCCTGGTCGAACGTCAAGGTGGCGTCTTGCGCGGGCCGAGCGAGGCCGAAATCGGAAAGCATGAGCCGTCCACCGGTTGCGAGGAGTAAGTTCGAGGGTTTGACATCTCGATGAATGACACCGCGATCATGGGCATACTCGAGTGCCTCGGCGATCTCCGCGATCCAGGATGCCACTTGTCTGAAGTAAGCTCGGTCCGATTGATTCGATGCGCCCACGCGCGTTGGTGAGGCGTCAGCGGCGGCGGGGGCGTTATTGTCCGAGGACGTGACGCCCAACACGACATCGATGGCACCGCTTTCCTCGATTTCCTTAAGGATTCCTCGGAGCGAACGGCCGTTGATTAACTCCATTGCATAATAGAGCGTGCCGTCGACCTCACCGAAATCGTACACGGGAATAATGTTCGTATGCTGCAGTTGTGCGGCGAGCATGGCCTCTCGCCGAAATCGATCCGCGGTCTCAGGATGCACGGCGCCAAGTAACGCCGGAAGGATTTTCAAGGCGACCTTGCGGTCGAGCTTGACCTGGTGTGCCTCATAGACGATCCCCATTCCGCCACGGCCGATTTCGCGAATAATCTGATAGTCTTCGAACAGCTGATTGAGCTTCGTGACGGATCTTGCGATGTCGAATCGGTGTTTTGATCGTAGAGTCAGGGCACAACGGATCTCGTCGGCCAGTTCGTCGTCCATCGAGTTCGCGGGATCCGCCTTCACTTCGTTCCGGGGCGTTTCGTCGGTGTGCGATGTGTTCAGAAGCCCGGAGCCAAGTCGTTCTTTCCGGTTTTCGTCCATTTGATCCGATTCTTTCGTTCCCTGGAAGGCCGGCATCTTCCTGAGTCGGTCTCTATTCCGCATCAAGCTTGGCCATCAGTTTGCGGACTCGTTTCAGAACCTGGTTCCGCGTGACGTAAACCTGGTCAACGGTCATTCTTGTGCGTTCTGCTGTTTCCTTCGCGGAAACCCCCTCGACGACGTACATGCAGAAGGCGTCGAAGGTCCTGGGTGCAATATCTCGCCGGCATTCGTCGATGCAAAAGAGAATATCCTGAAGTTTCCACTCACGGGTCCAGAGTTCATCGAGCGTAGGGCTTTGATCGAGCGGTTCAGCGCCGGACTCGCAAGTGTGGCTGATTGCGCGACGGCTGCGAAGAAAATCGATGATTTTGTTTTCAGCGATTTGCCGAACCCAGTTTCGGAACAATCCACGATCACGGCTGTATTCGAACGAGTCAATGTGACGGGATATTGAGAGCATGGCCTGCTGCACGATGTCCTCTGCATCGTGTCGATCAAGTCCCCGATAGCGCGCGACGCGAAACACCGCCGGCGCATATCGCTGGTAGAACTCCAGCCAGCCGGAGCCTCCGCTCTCAGCCTGCATGGCCGCGAGCATGGAGGGATGCGTATCCGGAAATTCGTTTGAAGCGAGCAAGGCCGTATCCTATTTTCTGCCGCGGCATCTGCCAGATGGCTATCCCGATCGGTCAGGCGTCCGAGACGGTCCCGGCCTAATACGGGCTACCTTCATCATTTATACGGGAGGTGCATGGGAATCTAAAAGGGTTTCTTTTGACTGTCCGAAAATGTATTGGTTGATCAGCCGGGATGAACCTCGTGTCCCATCGGGCAGTGGTATAATGGTCAATATTGTCGGCGATGTTCGTTTTAGATCGCTCCGATCGCACCGTATAGGTGCCTGAACTGAGGTGGTTTCCACCGGTGTTCTGATTGTTTAATCAACTCTGATTCCGTCATCGCGGCGGACTCATCGTGTGTTTGCATGACCCGGGCGGCCTGGATTGCTTGATCCACGACGCTCGGTCGGGAAATCAAGGGGTGTTCAGCACATGGCAAGCTCTCAACATCGTCGGGAAGGTTTTACACTGATCGAGCTATTGATCGTCATTTCAATCATCGCTCTGCTGATTTCGATACTTTTGCCTGCGCTGTCGGGGGCTCGTGAAAGAGGGCGTAAAGTCAAGTGCCTGGCGAACCTCAAAGAGCAGGCTGCTCTTGCGTCGGCGTACAGTTTGCAAGATGCGTACGATCGCTTGCAGGGGTGCACGACGGTGACGGACGCTTTTGTGAACGACGGCAGTTGGGATTTCGGCGGTGCGAACGGCGTCGGCGGGGTGCGCCGCATGGGCTGGGAAATCTGGGGGCCGCCCGGCGCCGGAGCGCAGACGCGCCCGCTGAATCGAATGCTCTTTGGAACGGAAATCCCGGACGAATATGCCGGGAACGGAAACAGCTTCGAATTATTTCATTGTCCTTCCGATTCAGGCGTTGCGATTGAGACGCCGAACTGGCAGCTTTCAAATGAGATCGACTCTGTTGTTTTCCAGAAGGACGGGATTTTCAAGGCCGTGGGAAACAGCTACAGGGGTGACTTTATCGGCTTGTCATTCGGCGGAATGTTCAAGATCGGCAGCTTTCTCAGGCCGTCCACGATGATTCCTCAAACCGGCGAGATGTTGCTGTTTCACGAGAATCCTTTTGGAAATGCGTTGATGAGCACAATTCAGTGGCGCAGAGCAAACGGTCCGCCGACGATCCCCGCGGACGTGCCCGGCTGGCATAAGCAAGTCGGGCGATTCAATGCGGCTTTCGCCGACGGGCACGCGGCGTCGATCACCTGCTTGAGACGTAGTTTGTACGATCCTTTTCAGTTTCAGGATTACGACGGGAACACTCCCGGGCTCTATCAGATCGCGATGCGCGGCTCCGGATTTCGCTATGACGCCATGCCGGCGCCCGCGATTCAGGACCCTGTGGAAGAATAGGTCATGAGGCGGTGTATCTCTTAGGCATTTTGAAGGGAATCAAATGATGATGAAGCGAAGCAATGCAATGAAGATCTTGCTTTGCATATTGGTCGTCTCAACGGGTCTGTCGCTTTATTTTGGCTGGGACAGAGGCAGGGTCGGCTATCAGGCTGATCTTATCGCAAGCCTTGACCCCGATGTGATGTGCGACGTTCGATGCGGCGTTTGCGACAACGTTTTTCAAATGAATCTGAGAGACTATACCAGGGAGATTGTGCAGGCGAATAAGGAAGGAAACTTCATCACCTGCCCTCAGTGTAGTGCGCCTGAATGTCTTCGCGTCTGCGAGGGCGGCGCCGTGATTCCGCTTCCTCCCGGTTATCCGACCTGGGAACCCGGGGATGGGAGCGGCAACTCGAAGGAAGAGCTCAAACCGCGTGCGTCGGGATTGTCCGGACCCACGCGAGGCCCTTCTGAATCCGAATCCGGTGGTGGATGAACGTTGAGCGGGGGGAAGCCGCCACGCCCGAGAATGCACGTCCGGCGATGCATGAAACGGCGTGCTCATTCGAGTTTGAAAACTATCTATGTCTTTTTTTGAATCTCGCTTTAGATGGCCGTCATTCGGTCGTAGAGGTTTTCTGAAAGTGGGATTCATCTGACAAGGCAGCGTGAACGCATTTTGGGGATTGTCTTTATCAGATCGGTTCCCGGGCCTGTTTGTGGGGTCCACCTTTGCTCTTGTTTTCATTCGACGAAAAAAGAGTGGCGGACTCGTAACAAGCGAACCCCGATAAAGGAGAGGGACTTGCACCAACCCTTGGAGGATTCATGATGTCCAAGAAACTTCGGCATGAGAAGAAGAAGTCAGAGCGACGACGACGTTCCCGCGCTCATAAGTCTCGGGCAAAGCAGGCCCTGGCGGCCGGCGTGGCGATTGCCGGCGGGACACAGGCCTACGGCGAGCCGATTAAGTTCGAGAACCCGCCGGGACCTTGTCATTTCAACTGGCAAAGCACGGGCAGCACCTTCGTTTTCGGCACCCTGGATGTCACGAAAGACTATCTCAGCCAACCGGATCCCGCTTTTCCGGGGGCGTCCAGCTACTCGACTGAGTTTGTTGCGCGCACGATCACCGCCGGTTACTGCTACGATGCCTATTATGCGCCGGTCGATTGTCGGGATACGACGGTCTTTGCAGGCCGTGAGTACGTGGCGCTTCCCAGCTACCCTTATTACACCTACCTCAACAGCCAGCTTGAACTGGAGTATCAGGACGCCACGTGTCAATATGTGATGGCCGAGAAAACCGGCACGAACGTTCCCAGCTATTACAACTTCATCTTTTCATTCGGCACGGCTTACAACAACACGATGTCTCCCTATGGCACCATCTGCTCAGCGCTGAACGACAGCCCTGTCAAGAACTATCTCGGCATCGCGATGGAACTGGCCGACGGGACGCACTACGGCTGGATCGGGGTTTACTTGAACGACGGGATGCTGGATGCGTTTGCGTGGGGATATGAAACGACGCCAAACACGCCCATTCTTGCCGGATCGGGCACCGTCCAACCCGTCGCGGGTGATCCGAACGATTGCGACGGCGACGGTGTGCAGAATAACGTGGACAATTGTCCGACCACTCCCAATCCCGGTCAGGAGGACGGCGACGGCGACGGCATCGGCGACGTGTGCGACGAAGATCTGGACAATGACGGCATCGTTAATCCGGCCGACGCCTGTCCACAGAACTCGGCGGGATTGACCGTTGATGCCACGGGAAGGCCGATTGCGGATTTGAACGACGACTGTCAGGTCGATGGTCTTGATATTCAGATTATGGTTGACGAGTTGCTGAGTAATTGATCGGCGAAGGTCGCTTTCCGCTCTCTGGTTTTTAGGACCTTCGTAGCTCACATTACCGCTCCTTATCACTGAGAATCGATCCCGGAACTGCTTGGGTGGTACCGGGGTCGATTCACTATTCAGTATACTGGTGTTCAACGCGTACTTTATGTGTGGCGGGTCCCTCCTGCGATCGAAGGAAGGAAGCCGTCCTAGTTCATCCGAGGTTTCAAATGCAGCGTCTGACAAAGCGTGTGCTTCTGCTCGGCTGGGATGCGGCTGATTGGAAGCTGATTGAGCCATTGATCGAGGCAGGGGAGATGCCCAACCTCGAGCGCTTCGTCAATGAGGGTATGATGGGCAACGTCGCCAGCCTGACGCCGATGCTCTCGCCGATTCTCTGGACTTCGATTGCCACGGGGAAGAATGCCGATAAGCACGACATCCTTGGTTTTGCCGAGCCGGACGGCACGACGGGCAAATGTCGTCCGGTGACGAGCACTTCGAGAAAATGTAAGGCGATCTGGAACATTCTCTCCGATCATGGGCTGAAAGCCGGCGTTGTGAACTGGTTCGCGAGTCATCCCGCGGAGAAAATCAACGGTTTTGTCGTCACGGATCGTTTTCCGCATGCCGTGGACGCGCCGAACAAGCCTTGGCCGAAAGTGAAGGGTTCGGTTTATCCTGCGGAACTGCTTGACAAGGCGTGCCAGCTTCGCGTTCATCCCGCGATCACGACCCAGGCTCAGGTTGCCCATTTCATTCCGCGTGCCGCGGAACTTGATCCGCGCAAAGACAAAAACGTTCATGAGTTGCGCGTCATGCTTGCTCAATGCGCGACGGTGCAGATGGTGACGACGTGGCTTATGCAGGAGCAGGAATGGGACTTCCTGGGTGTGTATTTCGATACGATCGACCGCTTCGGGCACGTCTTCATGGAATATTATCCGCCGAAGATGCCGCACGTCAGCGATCATGACTTCGATTTGTACAAGGATGTGATGAAGGGGTGTTACAAGTTTCACGACAAGATGCTGGGCAGGATGATGCAGCTTGCCGGCGACGACACGACGATCATCATTCTCTCCGACCACGGGTTTCATTCCGATCACCTGCGACCTGAGGGATCGAGCAAGATCAAGGACGGTCGTCCGGTTGCGTGGCACCGGCGTTATGGAATGTTGGCCATTCGGGGGCCGGGCATCAAGAAAGATGAGCGGGTCTATGGGGCCTCCTTGCTCGACGTTGCGCCGACGGTGCTTTGGTTGCTCGGCTTGTCGCCGGCCAAGGATATGGACGGACATGTGCTAACGCAGATTCTCGAAGAGCACCAGCATGAACCGACCTTTGTGGATACTTACGAGGGCAACGGTTCGGCGCATCAGGGCGCGGTCGCGACACATGATGAGAATAGCGTTTCGGACGACCCGTGGGCGTCCCAGAAGATCCTGGAGCGTCTTCAGGCGCTGGGGTACATTGATTCAACCGACAAGGTCGAAAACGTCGTCCTGGATCGGATGCGTAATCTTGCACAGGTTTACAGTGCGACGGGGCGTCCCAGGGAGGCACTCGAGCAATGGGAAACGATTCTTGAGAAGAAGCCGGATGACAAGGGCACTCAGATCATGATCGCGACGTGCTGGCTTGATCTCGGCGAGTTGGACAAGTGTGAGGCGTCCCTCAAGGAGCTTCTTCAGGACGAGGAAGACGCGCCCCAAGCCAATTACTATATGGGAATCATCAATTTCCGCCGCGGCGACTACAAGGCGTCCTTGAGAAACCTGCGGGCCGCTGAAAAATGTTCTCCATTGTTACCAGGATTGCAGGCGCATATTGGCCGTGCCTATTTGAACCGAACTCGGTGGAGGGAGGCTGCGAGAGCTTTTCGCAAAGCGCTGAAGCACGACCCGGATGATGCGGTTGCACACGACGGTCTCGGCGTCGCGCTGCGAGCGATGAATCGTCCGGAAGAGGCTGTTCATCAACACATGCAGTCGATTGCCTTGCTGCATAATCGTCCACTGACGCACATCCACTTGGGGCTGGCCCTCGCTGAAACCGGTCACTTGGCTTGGGCTGCCCGTGCTTTCAACGTTGCTTTGGAGCAAAACCCGAACAGCATCCAGGCGCATCGCCGCCTCGCCGAACTTTATGAACGGGGTCTCGGAAACAAGGCGAAGGCCGCCGAGCATCGCCGGAAAGCGAGAGCGCTTCGGGGAAACGCCAAATCAGGGGACGGATGATGTTTGGTGTTTGAGCGGGAACTTCGTGAGATCGTGGACATCCGTAGGACCCCGGGCAGGGCGGCCCGGGGCTTTTTTTTTGCTTTTGGGGTTGCGCCAAGAACTATTGATCAAGGTGGTTGACTTGATTGCATATCGATGCTATATATAGTGACGCTATATATTGATGGGAACCTTCGTTGTGGACGAGATACGACGATGACTTTCAATTCCAACCTTTTGCGGGGAAGTATCGATCTGGTCGCGCTCGCGGCCCTTGCGGACGGGGAGAAGTATGGTTACTTGATCCTGAAGCGTCTTCGCGAGGCCAGTCATGATCGGCACAAGGTACAAGCAGGGACGCTTTATCCGATTCTTCACCGATTGGAGTACGCCGGCGCGATTACCAGCCGTTGGGAAGATGTCGGAGAGCGGCGGCGGAAATGGTACCGTTTGACAAGAGCGGGGCGTGCCAAGCTCAAAAACCAGGCCCAGCAGTGGTATGCCTTTTCCGATTACATCAACGCTTTGCTTTCTCCTGTGCTGCCGAGCACCTAGGCGGCTGTGCATGGACACAGGTCGAATCGGTCGGGCGAGGACGTTTCGTTTTGTCTGGACCCTTATGAGACCGTGGTTCAGTTGGCATTCATGTGAACCGTAAGGCATTTGAAAACTACCTCGATGAGATTGAAAAGGCGCTGCGGCTCAGGCCGCGGCATCGTGACGCCATTCGTGCGGAGTTGGAAGATCACATCGAAACCCAACTTCGTGATCTGTTAGACGAAGGTATGCCGCCCGATGAGGCGGTTTCACGGATTCTGGAGGACTTCGGCCATGCCGCGGTCCTGGCACAACGCTTTGGCCAAATCGGCCAAGGAAGGAGATGGATCATGCGATCGGTATTGGCAGCATCTATCATCGTGACGGCAACGTTGGCGACCTCGTTCCTCATGCCACCTCAGCCGGGCAATCCGTTTTCACCGTCTCAGACGTCCGCGGAGAATTCTGCGAAAGAAGTGGCCCCAGAGTCTCCGTCTGCATCGATCCGGATTGCGCAGCCGACCTATTCTGGAAACGAGGAGATTCGGCTCGCCCTTAAGAAGAGGGTTGACGTCATGTTTGATTCCAAGAGCCTGGAGGGGATCTTGAATTTCGTGCGGGACATCGCAGGCGTGAATATTTTCGTCGACTGGGCATCGATGGAAAACGTGGGCATCGACCGAGGTACCGAGGTGACGCTCAATCTCTGGGATGTAAGGATCTCCACGGTGTTGGGGATGGCACTACGGTCCGCGGGCCAAAGTGGGGAGATTCTCACGTATGCCATCAGCGACGGACTCCTGATGGTTGGCACTGAAGATGTGTTGGGCCGGCAAACCGAGACCCGACTGTATCACTGCGCCGATCTTGTGCAGGCCGAACTGTCTCCCGGTGACCGACTGAAAGTCGTGCGAGCACTGTACGAGATCGAGGGGGCTGGGACCAAGGATGCCCACCGCTATGACGGATTGCTCGGAAGCTTACATACCCTGTTGACTGCACGAAGGACGCCGGAGTTGATTCAAGTGATTCAGAAGACGGTCGATCCGTCGACCTGGATGGAGAACGGCGGCAATATCGGTCAGATCTCGGTTTTCAATGACACGCTCGTCATCGTTCAAACGGCCAAGAACCACGAGGCGATTCGATCGCTGCTCGACGGCCTGGCCAGGGTGAAAAAAAGCGAGGCCAAAGAAAAACAGCCGGTTGCGCAAGGTCGATGACGGTGATCCGATCGAGCTTGTGAATTCCTTTCAGGTTCGGTGCAATTTCGACCGGAGGATGATTCGTGTAGCATTTCCGACATGAATCCACCGCCGCAGCAAAAGGGCAGAAACAAGGAGCCGGATAAGCGTGCTTACTGGCGGGCCAATCTGCGGTTGATCGTCGCGTTGCTGGCGATCTGGGCGCTCGTCTCTTACGGGTTCGGCATTTTGTTCGTCGAGCGGCTGAACGCCTGGCAGATCGGCGAGTTGCCGTTTGGGTTCTGGTTTGCCCAGCAGGGCTCCATCTATGTGTTCGTGGTCCTGATCTTCGTTTATGCGTGGCGGATGGATCGACTGGATCGCAAGCACGGAGTCGATGAGTGATCGCGGCACGATGGTTTACTCCGGTGCTCGGCGCCGGCCCCCTGTCGTCGTTCGACGGGTCCGGCCCTGAAGCGACCCGTGCCTTCACCTTCCTGTTCGTCACCATTACGTTCCTCATTTACCTGTACATCGGTTGGCGAAGTCGGGTGCGCGAGACGCAGGGGTTTTATGTCGCGGGGCGCGGCGTGCCGGCCATGGCCAACGGCGCTGCGACGGCCGCTGACTGGATGTCGGCCGCGTCATTCATCTCGATGGCCGGGCTGATCAGTTTTCTCGGCTACGACGGATGCATCTATTTGATGGGATGGACGGGCGGTTATGTGCTGCTCGCGCTATTGCTCGCGCCTTACCTGCGTAAGTTCGGCAAGTACACGGTGCCGGATTTTGTCGGTGAGCGCTATGACAGCGAGACGGCGCGAATCGTGGCAGCGATTTGCGCGATTTTCGTTTCCATGACCTATGTGGCGGGGCAGATGCGCGGTGTCGGGATCGTCTTCAGTCGTTTTCTGGAAGTGCCGATCTGGGAGGGCGTCGTCATTGGAATGGTGATCGTCGCGTTCTTTGCGGTCCTCGGCGGCATGAAAGGCATCACCTGGACACAAGTGATTCAATACGGCGTGCTCATCGTTGCCTTTTTGATTCCAGCGGTGGCGATCGCGCGCGTGTTGACCGGGCACTCGATTCCGCAGGCGGGCCTGACGTTCAGCACGATCGGCGAACGGCTCAACGCGATTCAAGTCGACCTCGGGTTTACCGAGTACACGCGACCGTTCGCCACCAAGTCCAAGCTGGATGTGTTCTGCATTACGCTGGCGCTTATGGTCGGAACGGCGGGTCTGCCTCATGTCATTGTTCGCTTTTACACGACGCCGAGCGTGAGGGCAGCACGATGGTCGGCGGGGTGGGCGTTGTTGTTCATCGCTTTGCTCTATACGACGGCACCGGCGCTGGCCGCCTTTGCACGATACAACCTGATCGAGACGCTGCATGAGGCCGAGGTGCAACGCATCGACACGGTTCGGATCGATGGAGCGACGTCGAGAAAGATCTATCATCTTGGCAAAGTTGATGCTCAGGGAGTCCGTCAAGACATCGACTGGGCCGTGAGTTGGCAGATGACCGGTTTGATTACGTTCGACGACAAAAACAGCGACGGGCGGATTCAACTGCGTGCGGACGACGGCGGGTTTGAGGAGGCCGTGGTGGACCGGGACATTATTGTCCTGGCGACACCTGAGGTGGCCGGGCTGGCGCCATGGGTGATCGCGCTCGTGGCCACGGGCGGTCTGGCCGCGGCACTCTCGACGGCAGCGGGTTTGTTGCTGGTCATTTCCAGTTCGGTTGCGCACGATCTGTACATTCATTTCATCGACCCGCACGCACCGGAACGACGGCGGGTGTTGGTGGGGCGGTTGATGATTGTGGTGGCGATCGTTTTTGCCGGGTATTTCGGAATTAATCCCCCCGGTTTCGTGGCCCAGGTCGTGGCCTTCGCCTTCGGTCTGGCGGCGGCCAGTTTTTTTCCGATCATCCTCCTGGGCATCTTCGACAAGCGGACCAACCGGGCGGGGGCCATCACCGGCATGATCGTCGGTTTGACATTTACGGCCGTCTATATCGTTTTGAATCGGTCGGACAAGATCTTCGGCACGGACGGGCCGCTGATGGAGGCATGGTTTTTCGGCATCAGCGCCGAAGGCATCGGGGCCGTGGGGTGTCTGCTTAATTTTGCGGTCACGTTGCTCGTCTCGCGGATGACGTCGCCGCCGTCGCAGCGTGTGGTGGCACTGGTCGAATCCGTCCGCATTCCTGCCGGCGCGCATGAGCCGGAGTCGCATTTCGATGAGACGGACGCGGAGGCGAATTAGGCCGGTTCCGTTAGGCACTTGCTTCAGACCCCGGACGGGGCGGTCCGGGGCTTTTTGACGCATTCGACCTCGGCGTCTCGCTGAGATGCTATACTATTTTCGAACAAAATGAGATTTCAGGTGATCGACGTTTCAAACTTCGTGTCTTTGTCAAGACATTGGGCGATCCGTTTCGACAGGAGGAAACCCGTGAGGCCAGTGAATTCAATCGCATTTTTGGTGGTCGTCGGCGTTCTTATCTCAGGCCGGACCGCTTCGGCATGTACCAGCTTTCTCGTGACCAAGGGCGCCTCGGCCGACGGCTCCACGATGATTACGTATGCTGCCGATGCCCATGTTCTTTACGGTGAGCTTTATTACACGCCGGCTCGGTCTCATCTGCCGGGCGAGATGCTCAACGTCCATGAATGGGACACGGGCAAGTTTCTGGGAAAGATCAAGCAGGTGCAGCAGACGTATTCCGTTGTCGGGAACATGAACGAGCATCAGGTCGCCATCGGGGAGACCACATGGGGCGGGCGCAAGGAGCTGCGCGATCCCAAGGCGATCATGGATTACGGCAGTCTGATGTACATCGGTCTGCAACGGGCGCGAACGGCGAGGGAGATGATTCAAGTGATCACCAACCTCGTGGCTGAGTACGGGTATTACAGTTCGGGTGAGAGTATGTCGATCGCCGATCCGAATGAAGCCTGGCTGTTTGAGATCATCGGGAAGGGGCCGGATGAGAAGGGGGCGGTATGGGTCGCGCGGAAGATCCCCGACGGCTTTATCTCCGGACACGCGAACACGCCTCGTATCCGGCAGTTTCCGTTGGACGACCCGGAGAACACGTTGTATGCCCCCGATGTCATTTCGTTTGCCAGGAAGAAAGGGTACTTCGACGGGTCGGATGAAGCGTTCAGTTTTGCGGACGCGTACGGACCGATGGACTTTGGTGATCGGCGGTTTTGTGACTCACGGGTGTGGTGCATGTATCGGCGTACGGCGCCCTCCGAGACTTTCTCTGTCGATTGGGTGACCGGTGTGGACAATGCCGAGCCGCTCCCCCTTTGGATCAAGCCGGAGAAGAAGCTCGGTGTGCGGGACGTGATGGAACTCATGCGCGATCACTTCGAGGACACTGAACTCGACATGACCAAGGATATCGGGGCCGGGCCTTATGAACTTCCGTATCGGTGGCGTCCGTTGACGTGGAAAGTCGGGAAGAAGGAGTATCTGAACGAAAGGGCGACCTCCACGCAACAGACCGGTTTTTCCTTCGTCGCTCAGTCGCGCTCGTGGCTTCCGGACCCGATCGGAGGCGTGCTCTGGTTCGGTGTTGATGATACTTACAGTACCGTATACGTGCCGATGTACTGCGGCATGACCGAGGTGCCGCGGAGCTATGCGGTGGGGACCGGGTCGTTTGATGAGTTTACGTGGGACTCGGCGTTTTGGACGTTTAATTTCGTTTCGAACTACGCGTATTTGCGCTACAACGACATGATCGAGGACGTTCGGCTCGTGCAGCGCGACCTCGAGGGCCGGTTCATCGCCGATCAGCCTCGGATCGAGGCGGCGGCGGAAGTGCTGTATAAGAAATCACCCGGTCAGGCCATCGATTATCTCACGGCGTATTCCGTTGAGCAGGGGGACGCGGTTGTGAAGCGATGGCGAAGGCTTGGTGAGTTTCTGGTCTGGAAATATCTTGACGGAAACGTCAAGGACGAGCACGGCAAAGTGACCCATCCCGGTTATCCGGAGTCGTGGTATCGCAAGGTTGCGGGGGCGACGGGGGACCGGCTGCGCGTGCGTGAACTCAATCAGAAACCGGAGAATCCGAATTCTGGCAAGGAAGCCGACCGACTTGCGTCGGGCATTCTCAAGCTGATGGATGCCCGAGGCATCACGACGAATGATTCGACGCGCACCAGAATCAAAACCTGCAAAGACCCGGACAAGCTCAAGTCCTGGTTAATTCAAGCGACGCGTGTGGAGACCGCCGAAGCGCTTTTTGTGGAGCAGTAATTCTCGCCATCCATAGCAAGAAACCTGGTATCCATGCCATGCCTATCACAGAACCATTTGAGTCAGCTTTGGAACGTTTCCTGAAGTTCCTCCCGGAAGCCGGATACAGCAACAATATCAAATGGGTTTTCCATGAAGACGTGGCGTTCCATCGCAGAGGGTATTGGATAAAAGCCCCCTTGCCTGCATCCAATGCCGACTTTGCCAAGAAGCAATATGACATCGGCCTGCGGCGGGCCTTGGGCATCAAGATGGTGTGTCTTTGCAAGTTGGGAGAAAAGTCGGGGCTTGGAGCTTGCTCCATTTGCTATGTCTTTGTCCCTGACGATGAAGAGCACTCTGAGTACACTCTCATGGGACCGGACTCATTAAAATTCTCGGCACCGGCCCTGCCTTTGTCGCCTTTGGCCCGTCCGGCACGTACGACGACCGACGGTCTAATTTGGTCATATCTTCGGTGCATGAGTTTACGTCCACCCTCTTGTTTCACTCTTGATGATGTTCCAAGGCGAAATCGCGTTGCCCTGCTTGATCGGTCTGGCGAGCCCGATCGGTGTGGTGTATAGTGGCGACGGTCAAATTGTGTTTCCGTACGACACGATCGTGATTCTCAGAATCAACAAGGGCAGGTAACGGCAATGTCCAATCCAACCATCCGTTTTGCCTCGATAAGCGGAATCGTCCTGGCCACCTTGGCGGGTTGCGGCCCCGGGCCGGTGAGTTTTGGGGATGCGTTTTATTCCAGTCCGCGCCACAAGCGCGTTGCGGTCTTGCCTTTTGACCATGCCGATGGCGAGGCGGGGAGTGCGAATGATGGCGAGATCGTGGCGGCGTTACTGACGGATGCGCTGGTCGCCGTCCGGACGTATCGTGTGACGGAACGGGCGAAGCTGAGGAAGATTCTCGCGGAGCATGAGTCGTCCGCTTTGTCGTTTGTCCAGGAGCACGGTCTTGAGAAGGCGGGCGACCTGTTGGATGCCGATGTGCTGGTGATGGGCAACGTCAATCGTTTTCATCAAGTGGGCGGCGTTTGGCCTTCCGCGGAGCTCAGCCTTTCGGCTCGTTGCGTGGATGTGAAGTCGGGCGACATTGTGTGGGCGGTGTCGCCTGACATGAAAGCGTTTGGGAACCTACGCCAACTGACCAAGTCACTTTGCCGTGACATTGCTTCAACGATCAAGGCCGAATACGAGAACGCCAGCAGGCCCGGGACTTCGGCCGGCCCATCGGCTGACCGCAACTCCGCCAAGGTGAGGCCCAGCGTGGGACGTCCTGATCGTAAGACTGCTCCTCCTCCGGCGAGTGAATCGGTCGGGCCGGAGCAAGACGTTTCACCCGCCGGCTCAACGGGTGCCCGCTCAGCGTGGCCGAGGCGGCATCGGGTTCGTGAGGGCGATACGTTGTCGCATCTTTCAGAATACTATTATGATTCCGGCCGATTCGTCCTTCATATCTTACAAGCCAACCGTCAGATCGAGAATCCGCACGAACTCAAGATCGGGCAGATGATCATCATCCCTGCTCCGCCGGCTTTGGCGAAGACCGAGGCGGGCGAGCCGTGATAAGTCCAAATCGGACCTTATAAGCCCCATCATCACAATTCTCAGACTGGTTTGCCAACCGATAGCGTGTCCTTTGAATCCAAATCGCGTTCGGCCGCGAAGACTAGAGAGCCGGCGGCGGTCGCTTTGCGACGGTTTCGCCCGGTGGTCGGTGCGTCGGAATCCGCATCGACGCACGATCGGCCTGGCGGAGTCCCATTATGCGCATTGCAATCGTCGGGAGTGGCGTCTCGGGTCTTGTCGCGGCGTACCTGCTTCAGCGCGATCACGAGATCACCGTCTTCGAAGCGGATGACCGTGTGGGGGGGCATGCGCATACGGTGGACGTCATGTCCGGCAATCGTCGTTTGGGTGTTGATACGGGGTTCATGGTTTTCAATGAGGCGGCGTATCCAAATTTTACGAAGCTCATGCATCGTCTCGGTGTTCAGTCGCAACCGAGTGATATGAGCTTCAGCGTGCAATGCGCGGCGACGGGCCTTGAGTATTCGAGCACGTCGTTCGATTCATTGTTTGCGCAACGCGGCAATCTGCTGCGGCCGTCGTTTTATCGCATGCTGTCGGACATCCGACGTTTTTATCGCGAATCGCGCGAGGTGTTGAACGGCAACGGGCGCTTCGAGCGCGTGACATTGGGTGACTATTTGAGAGAGCGGCGATATTCGCGCGCATTCATCGAGCATCACATCGTTCCCATGGGAGCGGCGATCTGGTCTTCCGGACCGTCACGATTCGAGACGTTTCCGGTCCGTCAGTTTGTCAGGTTCTTCGATAACCACAGTTTTCTCCAGGTCAACAATCGCATACCGTGGCGTACGATCACGGGCGGATCACGCAGTTATGTCGAGGCCATTACGCGATCATTTCGTGATCGTATTCGGGTTAACACGGCTGTCCACGGTGTGCGCCGGCACCGTGAGTTTGTGGAGTTGACGACCGATGCGAAGCTGAGCGACTGTTTCGATTGTGTTGTGATTGCAGTGCATAGTGATCAGGCGCTTCGGATGCTGGCGGACCCGAGCGATTTGGAGCAAGCCGTCTTGGGGGCGATTCCCTATCAGCGCAACGATACCGTGTTGCACACGGACCGTCAGGTGCTGCCGATGCGTGAAAAGGCGTGGGCAAGCTGGAATTACCACCGGCCGCGAGAATCGTCGAACCGTGTTTCGATTACGTATTGCATGAACAAATTGCAAAATTTCGAAGCTGCCGCGCCCTATTGTGTTTCGCTGAATCGTTGTCCGGAGATTGATCCATCGCGTGTCGTGCGGCGAATGGTCTATCATCATCCGGTGTTTGATCATAACAGCTTCGCGATGCAGGAACGGCATCGCGAGATCAACGGCGTACGCCGTACTTACTACTGCGGTGCGTACTGGGGCTACGGTTTTCACGAGGATGGTGTGCGTAGCGCATTGGCCGTCTGTGAGAAATTTGGACGGGGGCTGTAGCGTATGGAGAGCTGCATTTATGAGGGTGAAGTCCGGCATCGACGGTTTCTTCCGATTGAACATTCGTTTTGCTATCGCCTTTTCATGATGTATTTGGATCTTGACGAACTCAGCCGAGTGTTTAGCGGTACTCGGCTGTGGTCCGTTGAGGGGCGTGGCGTCGCGAATTTTCGGCGCCGGGACCACCACGGAGATGACGGGACGCCGCTTGACGAATCCATTCGCACGCTTATTGCCGCTCGATGCAAGCGAAGTCCGGCGGGGCCGATTCGATTACTCACGCATCCGGCCTATCTGGGTTACTGTTTCAATCCGGTA
This sequence comes from Phycisphaerales bacterium, assembly GCA_022360095.1. Lineage (GTDB taxonomy): Bacteria > Planctomycetota > Phycisphaerae > UBA1845 > UTPLA1 > JAKSDK01. The sequence goes on along the minus strand of JAKSDK010001243.1, from coordinate 70,032 downwards.
AGCTTTTACTATTGCTACGGCGAAGACGGGCGAGTGCTTGAAACGATTGTCGCCGAGGTGAACAACACGCCTTGGAACGAGCAGCATTGTTATGTGTTGGACGCTACCGAAATCACGGCGAGTGATCGGATGCACCGGCATCGCTTCGGAAAGCAGTTTCATGTGTCGCCGTTTATGGACATGACGCACGAGTACGACTGGCGTTTCTCAGTGCCCGGGGATCGGCTCAGTGTATTCATGGAGAATTTCGATCACGGGGAGAAGCTGTTTGACGCTTCGATGACGATGGAGCGGCGCGAAATCACGCCGTCGGCATTGGGTCGGCTGTTGCTGCGTTATCCGTTGATGACGGTCCGCGTCGTCGCTGCGATCTACGCGCAGGCGGCGCGGCTGTGGTTCAAACGCGCGCCTTTTTTCCCGCACCCCAAGACCAAAACTGATATGGCAAGGAAATCAGCATGAATGCATCAATGACGTGTCGCGAGTCGGTCGAGACGCCGCGGCGGCGATATACGTGGCTGGATCGGTGGAGTCGAAGCATTCTGTTACGCATGTTGTCGGGCATACGAGAAGGATGCTTGACGATGATTGACGGTGAGGATCGCCACGTATTCGGCCGTGTGACGCAGGAATTTCCGGTTTCGGTCACGGTGACTGTGCATTCGCCGCAGCTTTATCGTCGTTCGGTATTGGGTGGCCATATTGCCATGGCGCGAGGTTACGCCGAAGGGTTGTGGAGCTGTGACAATCTGACGGCACTCATTCGTATTTTTGTCCGGCAAATGGAATTGATGGATGCGACCGACGGCGGCTGGGCGCGGCTCACCGAGCTCCTGAATCGGTCCTATCACTGGTTGCGGCGGAATTCACGAAGCGGCAGCCGGAACAACATCGCTGCGCACTACGACCTTGGCAACGATTTCTTCCGATTGATTCTCGATGACACGATGACCTATTCGGCGGGGATCTTTGAATCGCCCGATGCCACGATGCGTGATGCATCCGTTACGAAACTCGACCGCATCTGCCGGAAGCTCAAGCTCGGGCCGGGGGATCGTGTGCTTGAGATCGGCACGGGCTGGGGTAGTTTCGCAATGCATGCGGCCGAGCATTACGGTTGCCATGTCACGACGACGACGATTTCGAGGGAACAGCGTGATCTGGCACAACAGCGTATCGTGGACGCGGGTTTGGATGATCGTGTTCGTGTGCTGCTCGAAGACTATCGTGAGTTGACCGGTCGGTACGATAAGCTGGTGTCCATCGAAATGATCGAGGCGGTCGGCCATCAGTATTTCGATTCGTATTTTCGCAAGTGTTCCGAGTTGCTCGAACCGTACGGTCAGATGCTCATCCAGGCGATTACGATCTCCGATCATCGATATGAGACTGCACTTAGGACCGTCGATTTTATCCAGCGTGACATATTTCCCGGGAGCTGCATTCCGTCCATCGAACGAATTTGTCGAAGCGTGGCTGCGCACACGAATCTTAAGTTAACCCATCTGGAGGACTTGACGCCGCATTATGCGAAGACGCTCAGCAAATGGTGCGAGAAGATGCATCGAAACGTCAAGGAAATTCGAGCATTGGGTTATTCGGATCGGTTCATTCGGTTGTGGGAGTTTTATCTATGTTATTGCGAAGGCGGTTTTGCGGAGCGCTACATCGGCAGCGTGCAGATGTTGTTCGCGAAACCTCACAATCGCAGTCGTCCGATCCTGCCTTTATTGGATGATCCTACGAATGGAGACGGCGAATGAATCGACGACACCGCGTGATCGTAAATTTCGTTGCGATGCAGGCGGGCTGGTTCATTTGTGTGATGGGCGCAGCTGCGGAATCGTTTGTTGTCGGGCCTGTGTTCGTCGCGGCGCACTTGCTCCTACATTTCTTTTTGACGCCGGATCGTGTTCGTGACGTTTTTGTGCTCCTTGTGGCCGGCATCTTGGGGATCGTCGCCGACGGCACGCTGATGCAACTCGGTGCGATCGCGTTTGATTCGGGTGTGATCGGTGGTTGGATCGCTCCGCTTTGGATGATTGCCCTGTGGGTGAACTTCGCGACAAGCTTGAACCTGACACTCGAATTCCTCCACGGCCGATACGTCCTCTCAGTTCTTTTCGGTGCCTTCGGCGGCGCGGCGGCGTATGTCGGTGGTGCGCGGTTGGAAGCGTTGTCCATGCCTCCGGGGATGTGGCGTGGCGGGGCGGCGGTGGCCGTAGTGTGGGCGGTGGCTACGCCGGTGCTCGTTTGGATGTCTGCGAGATTTGCACAACGGTTTATTCGCGGAAAGGGTGACGGAGCGGCGTCTGATACCGTCGCCGCGTGACGAGATGACCCTTGGACTTTCCATATCGACGGCGCTCTGGATTGCCCTGGCGATTGTGGCAGCCGTGATGCTCGGGTTATGGCTTGTGCAGAGACGCACGAACGACGCGGGTATCGTCGATGTCGGCTGGACGGCGCTGCTTGGCATTCTCGCAATATGGTATGCGTTTGCTCTGGACGGACCTGCGCCGCGGCGCTACGTCGTCGGCGCCGCGGGGGCGATCTGGTCGTTCAGGCTGGCTATTTACCTGATCGTCGATCGTATCATGTCGGGCGAGGAAGACGGCCGGTATCAGACGATCCGCAAGAACTGGACCGCGAACATTCAGACCTTTTTCTTTTTCTTCTTTCAGGCACAGGGGCTGCTCGACTGGTTGCTTGGCATGGTCTTTCTGATCGCCATCATGAATCCGGTCGGCGTCCTGGTATGGACGGACTATGCCGCGGTCTGTGTATGGTTGATTGCGGTTCTTGGCGAATCGATTGCGGATCGGCAGTTGCAACAGTTTCGACGGCAGCCTGAAAGCAGAGGCAAAGTTTGCAAGGTCGGCCTGTGGCGCTATTCACGGCATCCGAATTATTTTTTCGAATGGATGCATTGGTGGTGCTACGTCTTGTTCGCGGCCGGTTCTCCGTATGTCTGGGTGACGTTGCTTGCGCCCGCGTTGATGTTGTTCCTCATTCTCAAGGTGACGGGAATTCCGCCGACGGAAGCTCGGGCGATTGAGAGTCGCGGAGACGCCTATCGGGAATACCAACGAACGACGAGTGCGCTGATCCCCTGGTTTCCAAAGGAATCGAGATCATGAGTCGATTACAAGGCCTGAGTATGGTAATGCCGTTGGTCGAGCGCGGGTTCGTCCCGGAGACGGTCGTCCGCTGGGGAATTCGTCGCTTGAACGCCGAGCGCCTCGAGCAGGAGCGCGCTCGCTTTGATGCAAATCGATTGTCGCGTTTCGTCGATGAGTTACGGCGCAGCCGGATTGCGTTGATGCCGGAGAAGGCGAACGAGCAGCATTACGAGCTTCCTGCCGCGTTTTTCGAGCTCGTGCTCGGCAAACACCTTAAGTACAGCGGCTGCTATTGGTCAGAGGGGGCGCTTACGCTCGACGAGGCGGAAGCGCATGCCTTGTCACTCATTTGCGAGCGCGCCGAGATCGCGGACGGGATGGACATTCTGGAACTCGGTTGCGGCTGGGGGTCACTTTCGCTCTGGTTGGCGCAACAATACCGCAAGGCAAACATTGTGGCGATTTCCAACTCCCATTCGCAGCGTGAATTCATCGAGGAACGGTGCCGAAAGCTCGGCCTCGGGAATGTTCGCGTCGTAACCTGTGATATGAACGACTTTTCAACGGATGCAACGTTTGATCGCGTCGTGTCCATCGAAATGTTCGAACACATGCGAAATTATGAAGCACTATTAGGCCGAATCGCAGAATGGATGCGGTCCGATGCCAAACTGTTTGTTCATATTTTTTGCCATCAGCGCTATCCGTACTTGTTCGAGACCAACGGAGCGGGTAACTGGATGGGCCGACATTTTTTTACGAGTGGAATGATGCCGTCGGTGGATCTGCTCCCGCAGTTTCAGCAGGACCTCTCGCTGGAAAAACAGTGGTATCTCGATGGACGTCATTACGCGAAGACGGCGGAATCCTGGCTGGCGAATTTGGATGCCCATCGTGAGTCCATCATGCCCGTGCTGAGGCGGGTCTACGGCAACGCAGCGCGTAAGTGGTTTGTCCGCTGGAGGCTCTTCTTTCTGGCATGCGCCGAACTGTTTCGATACGAAGACGGGCAACAGTGGGGAGTGGGGCACTATCTTTTTGGTCAACGAACGTCGTGATCACTTTCGGGTCAGCAGACTGCCGGATAGTTCATCAAGGTTTTGACTTTTTCTTTCCGAAACAGGAATATGGTCCTTGGATGGAAATTCCTCGCGGGGTGATCCATGTTCCTTCGAGTCTTTTCGCTTTTCGTTTTGGGACTGTCCGCCAACGCAGCCGGCGCGAGCGTGGTTACGACGGCAGACCGGGTGCTGCTTGTCAGTTGCGACGGGCTTCGTCCGGACGCCATACCGGCAACTGATACGCCGGTGATGCAGAGGCTGATCGAAACCGGCAGCTATCAGGCGACAGCATTGGCGGAGCTTCCTCCTGTTACGCTGCCAAACCATACCTCGATGGTGACCGGCCAGAGCATCGCAAACCACGGCGTTTTGTTCAATTCCAGTCGTCCGGGGCGTGTCTCCTCGCAAACGATTTTCGACATCGCAAAAGCGGCCGGTCTGAGTGTCGGATTCTTTGCCAGCAAAGGCAAATTGTCCTATCTTTGCGAAGAGGGCAGTGTTGATGTCTGGCGCATCGTCAGTAACGAGGATGCGCTCACCGATGATGTCATTGAGGCCGTTTCAAATCAGGATTTGCGTTTGATGTTTGTTCATTTTGGCGAGCCTGACGGTGCGGGTCATCGGCACGGTTGGATGAGCGAGACCTACCTCGAACAAGTTGCCCGCGTGGATGCCGCCCTGGGGCGCATCCTCGATGCGCTGGATGACAAAGGTGTTCTGGATCAGACGCTCGTGATCGTGACCTCCGATCATGGCGGGCACGACAAGACACACTTTCTGAATACGCCGGAAGATCGTTTTGTCCCGTTTATCTTGAACGGTCCTGATATCGCGCCGGGCCGCGTGCTTTGCGAACAGCTTCGTCCTATGGACGCAGCGGCCACGGCGCTGGGTTTCCTGGGCCTTTCCACCGATATCACGACGGACGGCAAGATTGTGGCGGAGGCGTGCATCGATTTTGAGCAGCCGCCATGTGAGGCATCCGCACCGATGCTCGGTTTGCCCTGTGGCCCGTTGCCGGCTCTTTTCCTGGTACCTCCCGTCGCGATGCTCTTTTACCGTCGTCGCCGTTCTTAGCCGCCGGTTTGGATCTTTCTTGTGACGTTGCGGTGGTCTCGTTCGGTTCGGTGATTTCAAACGTGAACGATGCCCAGAAGCTTTCCCAGTCGGCTTCTGCCAACTCAGGCACACGTGTCATATGGATTGTTGTGATCATCCAGGCACCGCCGCGAGGCAGCTCAAAGTGAACAAGGCCGTTGTTGTTTGAAAGGGCGGTTTGCATTTTCGACGGCGTTTGTTTGCTGACGGCGACGACTTTCGCGTCTTTCAACGGTTTTCCGTTGAACAGGATTCGGACAGGCAATTTGTTTCCCGGCTTGAGCGTGAGAGGATTTGACTCCGGCACGATCTCCAAAGGGAAGCCGAGTTTTCGTTTGTAGCCCCGGTCGCTCGTATCGCCGACAAGAACAAGTGATTTCGCGCATCGCGAAAAAACTTCTCGTCCCGGTTTGTCGCTTTCGTTGAGCTTGGCCCGTTGCGGGATGATCGCTCCGAGGCCTTCCTCTTTCAGGTACGCTTCGAAGCGATCAGCATCCATTTCGTGGGGAGTGCGATGGCTTCGGTATCCGAGGACATAAGCGCCTGGTTTATCGAAGCGGGCGAAGCTTGTTGTTGCGCCGGAAAGACCGACAATATGTTGCTCGCCGTCGGGGCCAACGGCGACAAACTTGTCAATCAAGGCATCATCTCTTCGGAACACTTCTCCGAGAAAGCGTTCACCGAGCCTTAACCCGACGCCTATCGCGGTTCCGGGTTTTGTATGGTGAGTTTGGGGCTCGATCCAGAATTCGTGGGCTTTCGTGACTCCACAAAGACCGCTTACGATCGCGATGGAAATGAGTGCATACTTCATCATTAGGGTTCCTTTGTTGAAGATTTTCTGTTTGAGGCGAGGGCCCGCGCGGGCGATCGCGCCCGCGCAGGTCCCTCAACCCGCTCCCCCTTTTTCCCCAATGCAGGGGTTATTCTTGGGGGTCCTTTCGGTTGTTTGAACCGGAGTGGGGTGTCGCCGCGTATGGAAAAACCTGCTGGAACGGGATGTCATTCTCTGCGACGTTGTCGCCGACGACGGTGATCTCGTTGAAGTCCGGCCCGCTGGCCAGGGCAGTGAGTGCAACGTCGATGACATCATCTCCGAGCCGGCGTCCGTTCGGAAACCCACTGGAGACGCCGTTCGTCGTATCCTCACCGAGGAAACCGAGACGACTGAACCCCTTTTGTCCGGACAGGGTGACCGGTCCTGTCGTGGTGACGACGCGAAGCACGTCGGGAATGAAGATGTTCACGAGGTCTTCCCGTCCGTTGCTGACGAATTTCGTGTTTCGCACGAGGTTGAGCAAATTCGCGAGTTCGGGATTTTCCGCGTACGTGGCAAAGTTCCTGATATCGTCCTTAGGCGAACTTCGATTGAAGCGGTCTTTGTCGGGTAGGGCGACGAAGGCCTCGTTGAACAAGGGGTTGCCCATTCGGTTGACCTGAACAAAGGGGCCGGCGTTGAGGCGAGTTCCGTTTCTCTTTAGTAAGCGGATGGCTCTCCGGCTTACGGAGGCATAGACGCCGACGCCCTCTTGATCACCGAAGAAAACGCTGGAGAAAGACGAGGCTTTCAAATCTTCGATCGGGATTTGAATTCCGAAGGACAAGACGTTGAAGCCCGTGAATCCACTGACGCCGTTTCCGTCCTGGCCGAGCCCGTCGTTCGGATTTCCGTTGTTGTCCAGGATTCGAATGTTCAACAGATCGAAGATTCCCGGAATGTCGGCGTAAAATCCGTCATCTCTGGGGCCGGCAAAAACGACTTCACCTGACGGTAGTTCCTGTATGGCCTGCTGGGTATAAACATCCAGCGAATCAAAATCAGTCGCTCCGGAAACCGCTCGACCGTCTGCGTCATTGTAAGCTGGTGTGACGTTTCCACCGACATTCGGTATTCCCGTTAACAGGTTTGTTCCGATTGTTTGGATTCCTGTTTCGGTCTTTTTTCGAACTCTGTAGATCTGCGTAAAATTCTGCCGGGCGTCATCGATCGTCATGATCGGCCCGGCCTCGGTGCCCAGGCCGTATGAAAGGATCGTGTTGAGGTTCTTCAATCCTCGGTCCACGGCGGAGAAACGGAAATCGTAACGCGTGAGGGTTTCTCCCGTTGACGGATTCGTAATGTGGATGCTGTATCGCGCATCGTCCGCGAACCGGTCATAATGGGGTCCGTCGCCCGGCTCTGAGAACGGGCGAACCTGCACGATAACGTTGAGCACAGTTTGTTTCGCATCGTTGTATCGGGTTCCGATGAACGCATAGACGTCCGTAATATTGGCTTGAGGGTCCTGCTTGATCAGCGGCGCATCGCTATGGCTGGCGGCTCCGGCGGTGTTTGCCGTCATCATGCCCGCGGCGAAAGCGATGATGTAAATCGCACTTATTCTCGTTTTCACTGTTCATACCTTTCCAAAGTTGTTTGACACCTGACCGGTCACGGTGACCAATCCTGAAAGTACGTCGCGACATGTTCTGAATTACGCCGGTTTCAGCGAATCGGATTTACCGATGTCATTTTTTTCTTTGTGCAGGCGTCGAAGTGGTCGGGCCCGGTATCACACTAATTTTTTGCCAAATCCGACCGGGTCTTTGGTGCGTATCCAATCCTGCTGTGACATTTGAGGTGTTGTTCGAAGAAGAAAGGTCAGAACCATGGATACGCAAAAAGAAATGAAAAGGAATTTGATTGACGGCGTCGGCTGCCTGGTCAAGGGCGCCACGTTGCTGGCATGTGCGTTCTTTCTCAATATCGGGTGCAGCACGGACTTTGGGAATTTTGGAGGAGACGATCCTGCAGCCGATCGGTGTGTCGAGTTCGATGTACTCAAGGAAATCCGCCGCAGCACCGACCCTGCCGAGATGGATGCTCTTGCGCTGTTGGATTCGGGAAAGAGGCCTTTTGGGTGCGTCACGGAACAGGCGTTGACAGAGCTGTTGGACACGGCCGTCACCACAGGCGGTGACATTCCACTACTTCAGTTCGATGAGGCAAACCGGTAAGGGCCGTTGGCTGATCGTTTGCGCAACGGGAGTCCGGCGCCTTACGGGGTCTGGGAGAGGCCTCGTAGGCGCTGCTCCCGTTCGGGCGTGGGGCGGCTTGAAACCCCGGGCAGGCCTGCCCGGGGCTTTTGGCGTTTTTTCAGTGGCTCGAAACCGCCCGGGGCTTTTGGTGTTTTTTCAGTGGCTCGAAACCCGCGCCCGGGGCTTTTGGCGTTTTTCGATGGCTCTTTACTCCCAAATCTCTTAGTTCAACTCGTGCTCATCCACGCCGGCGGTGACCAGCATGAGGCAGCCACCTTGGGTGAATGATCGGCCGTGGAGGCTTCCGGCAGGGGCGCGCATGTAGTCGCCCGGCCTCAGGACGGTGTCGGCGGTGTGGAGATCGCCTTCAATGACGTAGCACTCCTCAACGTCGTCGTGTGGGTGTGACGGGATCTCGCAGCCGGGCGCCATTTGAAGCAGAAACGTTTTGACCATCCGCTCGCGATCGACGAATAGCGTCCTCATGCGCGCCCCGGGGATGCCGAACTCTTTCCACTCGCCTTGATTATCCCTTTGGATGTAGAACGATTCGGCGGTCGCCTGGGGTGATTGCTCCCGGGTTCGTCGCAAAAGGGCGTCGCGGACAGACTTGGGGGCGGCGACCGGGCCGGCCGCGTCAGACAATGCCTCGACGGCCGGCGATAGGGCCTGGAGCTCTTTTGCGCAGCCGGAGTCTGCGTCGGCCAGCATCGCCTCAAACTTCGCCCGTTCGTCGGGCGAGAGGGCTCCGGCGGCGAAGAGGGCCGCAAGCTCGGCGGCGTCGGGATGTGGATTTTCAGTCGACATCGCTCCCCTTTTTGCTCGCGTTGAGCAAATCGCGCAATTTGGTGATCCCCGAACGGATCCTGGTTTTTACGGTTCCCAGGGGGAGCTTCGTCCGTTCGGCAATCTCGCTATGAGATAATCCGTTGAAAAACGCCAATTGGATTGCCTCCTGTTGTTCGGTCGGAAGTTGGCTCAGGGCGTTTCGGGCCTTCAGGACACCCTCGGCCAACTCGACGTCGGCTGCGGCATCAGCATCCTGGGGAACCTCGGGGGTTTCCTCGACCGGGTTCGGCTCCCGCATCAGGCGACGGCGGCGGTCCAGGGCCCGTGATCGGGCGATGAGGACCAACCAAGCCAGGGGCGTGCCACGGTCCTGATCGTATTGTTCGGCTCGTGACCAGACTTGCCAGAAGACGTCCTGTAAGACGTCTTCGGCGTCGCCGGAGTTTCCGAGTATTCGAAGCAGGAGTCCGAATACGCGTGCGGAATGCCGGTCGTAGAAAGCGGCAAACGCGTCTTGGCCGCCTGTGGCGATCAACGCCATTAATTCGATATCCGGCACAGTGCTCACAGCCATGGCACCTCGATGTGCTTAACCCCTAACCACGCATGCCATTATATCACAAGCTCAGCCAGCGCGTATGTCAGCCTCGGCAAACGATGATCCCGATCATCTGATTTCGAAATTAGTTTTCAAAAACCCCGAGCGCAGCGTCTCGAAGGTGGAACACTGGAACGGTAGAGCCTCTCGAAATGACATGCCAAAGCAGTGTTTTGTATTTCAAGCTGCTCACGGCCCATCCCAAAGGAGCCTTGAAACATGCGTAGGATGATTGAAGCCGGCGTGGTGTTGGCCACGATGTTGGTGTTCGCGGTTGCAGCGAACGGTCAGATTTGGATTGAGGAGGGTGATGCGGGGAGTCTTCCCGGCATGGATCAGCCGGCCTTCGGATGTGGGCCGGTTTTCGGTATCCAAGGGGTGACCGGTCCGGGGGATTTTGAGGACATGTTCCTGGTCGAGGTTGTGGACCCGGACAACTTTTCCATTTCAACGACGCCTGGCGTCAACGGTGGGTTCGCCAACTTTGATACGCAGCTCTGGCTGTTTGACCTCAACGGCCAGGGCATCGCCGCGAATGACGACTGTCCGATCGGTCCGCCGACGTCGCAATCCTGCATTATCAACATCGGTCCGTCGGGTCAGAATCTGCTCACGCAGCCCGGTCTCTATTTCGTCGCCATCTCCGGCTTTGACAACGATCCGGGCAATTTCAACGGTTTCATTTTCGACCAGAATCCTCAGAACGAGATCACGGGGCCGGACGGTTCAGGCGGTTTTTTCCCGATCGAAGGGTGGAACGGCGGGGGCAACACGGGGAATTACGTGATCCAAGTCACCGGGGCCGACTTCATCATTCCGCCTTCGCCCTTTGAGCCGGGAACAAAACATGAACCGCCTGCGGCGCCGTGCGAGTGTGAAGATTGTCCGGACGACGAGGAAGGATTTGCGATCGATCCGGTCTATTTGTTCTCGGGAGAATTCTATCTGGATACGGTTGACCTCCGGATTCCCGGCCGTGGCTTCGATTTTGTCTGGACCCGGAAGTATCGGTCTCGATTCGGCCCTCAGACTGAAATGGGCAACGGCTGGGACTTTTCTTACAACATTCGACTCGAACCGTGCGGTCCGCATCTGGCGTTGTTCGACGGCCACACACGGTCCGACATTTACTTCATGCAACCGGACGGCACGTGGGCACGGGAGGAATTCTTCCGGACCATCGAGCAGAATCCGGACAACACGTTGACCGTCACTTTTCCCGACACGGGTACGTGGAACTTCAATGCTTTCGGTCCGAATCCGGATGCAGGCAAGATCAGCTCCATCGTCGACCGCAACGGGAATACGATGAGCTTCGACTATGATCTGAACGGCCGGTTGGTGACGATCCACGATACGCTCGATACAGCCGGTCATAATCGGGATATCCAAATTACCTATAATGCAGACGGGCTTATTGAATCGGTGACGGACTGGATCGGCCGGTCGGTCACCTATGACTATTACGAGGACGGCGATGCCGGGGGCTCCGCCGGAGATTTGAAATCGGTCACGACGCCCGTCGTCACCGGTACACCGAATGGGAACGACTTTCCGACAGGTAAAACCACGGTCTATACCTATACGACCGGCTTTGCCGACGAGGCGCTGAATCATGACCTGCTGACGATCACCGATCCGAAGGGGCAGACCTATCTGACCAATGTCTATGCTCACACCGTTGCGGTGGCGGACCCGCGTCATACGCAGGACCCGTTTAACATCAATTTCGACCGGATGGTGCGTCAGGTGTGGGGGAATCCAGGCGACATCGTCGACCTCTTTTATCTGCCGATCGTCCCCGATGTGTCGAACAATTTCGCCGTCATTGAGACGATCATCAACGATCGGGTCGGCAATGTGAAAGAGTTTTTCTACGACGACCGAAATCGCGGGGTGATGCAGCGTATCTACACCGGCCGGGCTCCCAATGCGGACGACGTGACGACTGATACGACGAATCGTCCGACAGGCCAGCTTCGTGCCGGCGATCCGCCGTTTTTCGAGACGCGGTTCGAGTTCAACAATGACTCGCTCAACACGCGAATCGTGCATCCCAACGGCAATGAGGAAATCTTCGTCTATGACGACGCCAATGCGAGCCGGCGCTCGCAGGGGAACTTGGAGGAACATCATCGCCTTCCCGGTCCGCTGGGCGGCGACCAGGCGCAAATCATTGAGTTATTCGTCTATGACGATGATTTCGGCGGCTGTTGTGGTACGAATTTTGTGACGAGCCATACCGACGGTCGTGGCAACGTCACGACTCATGAATACGATTCCGCCGGCAATCGTACAAAAACGACGCATCGGATTCCAAGCATTGTCGAAGACTTCGAATACAACAGCTTTGGACAGTTGACGGCTCACGTGCATCCCGACAACGGCAGTGCGCATCGCCGGCGAGATGAATTCACCTATTATGCCGCCGGTCCGCAGTCGGGATATCTTCAGAATCGTATCATCGACGCTCCCAACTTCGCCCTGACGACAACCTACGAGTATGACCTGGTGGGTAACGTCACTCGCATTGTCGACCCTCGTGGTCACGATACGCTGTTTGTTTTTAATGCGTTGGATCAGGTCGTGCGCGAGGCGTCGCGCGAGGTGACCGATGGCAGCGGTGTGCGCTATGAACGTGATACGTTCTACGACGCCAATGACAACGTGATCCGTGTGGACGTCGAAAACATCGATGATCAGGGATCGCTTCAGGCGAACACGCACTTCTCGACGATTCATGAATATGAGATTCTCAACCATCGCGTACGGACCTGTCAGGAAGTCGGCAATGCGGCCCTGACGGCGGTGGACCTGGACTGCACGTCGCTTCCTCAGAGTGAATCCATCGTCATCGAGTTCGAATACGACGCCAATCGAAATCAGACGCTGGTGCGCAACGGCGAGGCGACAAACGGCAACCAGCCGACCAACGTTGTGCGGACATTGTACGACGAGCGCGATCTGGTTTTTCAGATTATCCGTGCTCAGGGTGATGCAGACCAGTCCACGGCGCAAGTCGACTATGACGGGAACAAGAATCGGAAGACATTAAGTGTGGGCCTGGAGAATGCGCCCCGAGTTACGACGCTGACTTACGACGGATATGACAGGCTGGTCAGCACGACCGATCCGATGGGCAATGTGACAGCGCAGACGTATGACGCCAACCACAATCGGGAATCCCTGCGGATCGACGGCGAGCTGGACGACATCCCGGGTAGTGCCGGAAATATTCGTTTGTCCGAAACGGCATTCCAGTATGACGCCATGGACCGGATGACCCATACCGTCGAGGAGTTTTTTGACACGGCAACACAGGTAGCGATCGGAGACGGTCAATCGGTGACGCAGACTTTTTATAGCGACAATTCACAGGTCATCCGCATCCTCGACGACAACAATCACGAAACGGTGACGGTCTTCGACACGGCCAATCGTCGCAGCGTGGTTACGGACGACAAGGACAACACCATCACTCACGGCTACGATGCCAACTCGAACGTTGTGACCGTGACGGAAGTGGAGAAATCTGACCTGCTGAATCCTGACGAAACGTTTGTGACGACCCATGTCTACGACAACCTCGACCGGTTGATCCGGACGACCGACAATGCGGGTAACGAAAACAACCATGGATACGATTCCCGAAACAATCTTACGGTTCAGACGGACGCGAACCAAAACGAAATCCGTTTTGACTTCGACGGCATCAACCGATTGGTGACGACGCGATATGATCTGGACGGCGACGGCGCCGACGGGGACGGGGATGACATTACGACCGTTCAGGTGTGGGATGACACGTCGCGCCTGACGGGGCAAACCGACGATGCGGGAAATACGACGTCTTATGCATACGATGCTCTGGACCGTTTGACGGACGAAAATCATTCTGACGGGACGACCCACGGCTGCAGTTACGACGTTCACGACAACAAGGTCGGCACGACCGACGCCAACGGCAATGTCGCCACGGGGACGTACGATCTTCTCGATCGCATGACGAACAATACCGTTGTGCCCGGTGTCGGCGTTTCGAATGATACGACGTTTGAGATTTTCAAATATGACGGCCTCTCTCGCATCGTTCGCGCGGAGGATGACGATTCCGTCGTCACACGAAGCTACGATTCGCTCTCGCGAATTACGAGTGAGACACTCAATGGGCAAACCACGGCGTCGGTTTATGACGGCGTCGGTAATGGCACGCAATGCACCTATCCCGGTGGGCGCGTGATCACCTGTACCTATGATGAACTGGACCGTAAGAAGACGGCTTCCGATGGCGCCGGCACGATCGCAACGTATGATTACATCGGGCCGGATCGTGTCGAGCGCCGTGAATACGGCAACGGAACCAGGACCGACTACGAGTATGACGGCGTCCTTCCTAATCCCGCAGGCGACTTCGGTGTCAAGCAGATCATTCGGACGACGCACTCGGTGATCTCGGGTGGAGCGATTGTCGACGACCGTACATATGTCTGGGATCCCATGTTCAACAAGAAACAGCGCCGGGACGTTCGTCTCGGCAGTCCGGAGCTGACGCATGATTACACTTACGACGCGGTCTATCGTCTGAGCCGAGCAACTGCGACGGACACCGCGCCTTCGGTGGTTCGAGACACGGACTATGAGTTTGACGGCGTGGGCAATCGGACGCAGGTCACCGGTGGTTCGGAGCCAGGGGCGTATGCGATGAACGCGGCAGCACCCGATCCGGCGGACCTTCCAATGAACCAGTACACCACGACTTCGTTTGATCATCGTCGATATGACTCCAACGGCAATCTTGCGTCGTCGTTCAATTGCCTTGAGGGCGATGTCAACGGAGACTTGTTGGTGAATCCGTCTGACGTGAGTCCATTTGTGACGAGCCTCTTGTCGGGCGGACCGGTTTCCTGCGAATCGGACGCAAATTTCGACGGCATCATCAACGGTTTGGATGTACAGCGTTTTATCGAGCTCGTTTTGGGCACAACCTCGGCCGCGCCCAACTACACGATCACGTACGATTACCGCGATCAGATGGTCGAATACTCGGATTTGCTGACCGGCGAACGCCATACGTACGCTTACGACGCGCTCGGCCGGCGCATCACGAGGGTTCTCGATGCCGACGGTACGAGCGGCGGACCGACGGAGACGAGATACTTTTACGATGAGTGGCAGGTCATCGAGGAGCAGAACGACCTCGGTGCGACTCAAGCCACGTACGTGTACGGTCTCTATGTGGACGAAGTCCTCAACATGCAGCGGGGTGGCGGAGATTTCTATTACCACTGCGATGATTATTACAACGTGATGGCGATCACCGATGGTGCGGGGACCGTGGTGGAGCGTTATGAGTATGATGACTATGGACGGGCAGTCGATCCGACCACGCTCAATTCAATCGCGGGCGATCCTTCCGTGATCGGCAATCCGTACCTGTTTACGGGGCGACGTTTTGATCCGGAATCCGGCTGGTATTACTACCGTACGCGGTATCTCGATCCGACGGCGGGACGCTTCATCACGCGTGACTCGATTGGGACATGGGGTGATGAAGTTTCGCTCGGAAATGCGTTTGCGTTCGCTGGGGGCAACCCATGGACGTACGGCGATCCTTTTGGAATGTTCTGTAATAACATTTGCTCACCGGAAGGATCGATCGGCAATTGTCGCGTCACCGGCATAGCCACCGTGCCGATCGGTTGGAAAAAGGAACGTGTAGAGGGGTTGAAGTCTTCGATTGAGATTACGGCCAAGATCCTTGAATCCGCGAAAGGTCGTCCGGGCATCGGCCAGATGGGCAAGATGCTGGCGAGGGTGCTCAGGGCCGTCCCCAACGTCGGCGCGAACCTGTCCAAGACGCGCGGCTTCAAGATGCTCCTTCAGGTTGAATGGAACAAATGCCAAGAGGAATGTTGCTGGGGTTTCTGGAAGCGTCTGAATTGGGACGGCGGACATTCGAAACAGCATCTGTGTTCGGTGGACTTCATGGGGACGGATGTCTATGCGGCGAAGAGGAATCCGAAGGACCGTTTTTATCAGGCAAAGGTGACGAAGTGTCTCAAGGAGGCCCTCAAGCAATGTAAGTAGATGTGGATGGATGTCTTCAGATCGAACAAACGCTGGAAGCTTCCGGAGATTCCTGATACCCTGAATCGGTGCAGGCGAATGGCGGTCAGCTGTGGAGGGGCGACCCAGGCGGTGGCTCAGGATCTCGATCAAATTATCGGCAAGGCGGCCCAGGGCGACCAGGATGCCTTCGAGACGCTCTATCGGCGCTACGGACATTTCGTTCAGAAACATATTCAGAAACGGCTTCCAGCATATCGAGGCGACATCGCCGAGGAAGTGGCGCAGGAGGTCTGGCATGCGGTCTATCAGCAACTGCCTCGGTATGACAGCCGTCTGGCGAGCTTTACCCGTTGGTTGGCGGTGATTTGCACTCGGAGGGCGATCACACATTCCAAGCGATTGAAACTTCGACAGGATCGACTTCAGCAGCTTGAATCACTTGCTTCCCCGTCAAGTGACAGTCCTCAAGCGGACCCGACGGCTAAGAGTGAGGTTTCGGAGTTGATGGCCGCTGTCCGTGAATGTGCCGACTTGCTCCAGGGTCGCGAGAGAGAAATCTTTCGATTGGTCAGATTTAATGAAATGAGCGCGGCGGACATTGCCGTTCTGCACGGCATCACGCCTGGCCGAGTCCGCGGTGCGCTGTGCGACGCCAATCAGAAGGTGCTGGCGTGTTTACAACAGAAGGACCTGTTTTAGAGCGGACGGCCGCAAATTCGTTCGCCGAACGCTTTGATGACGGGACAATGGATTAGGTCATGAAAGGACACCTCACGGTTCGGGAAATATCAGATTGGCTTGCCGCTCGCAAGCTGGGTGATGCTGTAGACCCGGAGATCGGCGAGCACATTGAGACGTGTGGCCGTTGTCGGGCTGCTGCCGACAGGGCCGATGCACTCCTGGATTTGGCGACGTCCACGATCGTGGCAGACGAATCGTTGCATTCGTCAAGTTGCCCGGATGACATCAAACTGTCGGCGTATGCGGACGGTAGGCTCTCTGCTGAAGAGCGAGATTCAATCCGGAGTCACATCGAGGCATGTTCGGTGTGTCGCATGGTTCTCAGGGCGTTGAACGAAATCCCGGCGCCCGGTCGTTCTCGAGGAGCGCTATGGTTGACGGGGTTCACCGTCCTGGCGACTGCCGCGGTGTTTTCGATTTTCTTTGTTCTGGGGGGGACGCAGAAATTGGATTTGACCGTCGCGGTTCTGGATGTGGATCCCACGCGCGCGCCGGGGCAAGCGGATTTCGCCGACAGGGAATTCGAGGTCAGAGTCACGGTGGCCGAGGCGGCGCACCTTCATCTTCTGGTGTTGGATCTGGCAGGGGAGTTGACCTTACTGGCTGAGAAGCGCGTTGAGGGCGAAGCCGTGTTCGGACGCTACGGCGTCCTGCCTCCTGAGAAAAGGAATGAACCGCTTTCACGGCGAGCCTACGCTCTGCTTGTCTCCGCTGAAGAAAGCCTGGTCAACCGGCTTGATGAATTTGAGCATGCCCCGGTCTTGCTGAGTGAGGACCCTGTGAAGGCTTTGACACAGGTCGAAGAACTCGACAAGCGTATCGAAGAACAATTCGATTGCGTCGTAGAATCCGCGCCGATCACGATGGTGACGCCGTCATCCCCCTGATCACCGTGGATTACTTTTCGCGCAGCGGGAGCAGACTTAAGCCGCCGTCTTTGCTCGATATCCGAGACAACGGCCATCGCGATGAAAATCGCCGGTTATTCGGGATTGCCGATGAGGACAAAGGCCGCCCAGTAGTGGGGGTCCGAGTAGTCGTACGGGATTCGGGGTTTTTCTCGGCTGATGCGGATTCCTCCCCGAGCCATGGCGAGACGCTCTTCCACCATATCGAAGCCCAGATTGGTCAATGTGGTCCGGTTCCGCTGCGGGGAGCCTCTGCGGAGCCATTGCTTTGCTTCCCGAAGGGCCTCCGCCTTCGGCATCGGTTGTCCTGATGGAAAACTTTGTCCCAAGACGATCCGCGGCCGATCAAACCGTCCGAGCAGATTTTCGTAGAAGCGATGCATCAGCAATGTCGTCGCTTTGTCATCCACCTTCCACAAGCTGAGGGCCAGACTTCTGGCGCCGCTTACGAACAATGCCTGGGAAAAGCCGAGAAAGCCCTCTCCTCCTTCGGTTCGGCCCAAGGCGGTTTCACACCCGCTGAGTGTGACAAGGTCGGCATTGAGCTTCCAGGTTCGGGCGACTTGCTCGGCCGTCAATCGCCCGTCGTAGGAGAGGCCGCCATTGAAGACGCGTTGGGGCGTGTCTCGTAATCGGTCCTGTGACAGGATCAACGCCGAGCGCCACGGTTCTTTGTCATTCAGCTCGCCGTGAGTCGCAAGATGTATGTATTGAAATTGCTCGAGTTTGCCGTCAGCCAACAGTCGCTCAAGGTTCCGTTCGCTCGCCAGGGAGCCCAGGAGCAGACTCGTTTGTGTCGAATCACCAAAGAGTGCGGCAATGGTTCGTACTTCATGTCGCGAACCCGGCAGGGCGTCGAACTGAGATCCCCATTCACTTCCCTGTTCAACACGCGGGTCCCCTAGAGCCAGTAACGTCGCATTCCCGGGTGCTGACTGAATGCCGTCTTGACGCTTCGATTCATTGATGCTTTGACTTTTCGACGTTTTCTCCTTTAGCCAGGCATACATCGTGCCGGAAGGTGCGTAGCTCACGGCGTATTTGTCCGTCAACATTTCGATCGGCACGGCCCCCATTCGGCCTGCCGGGAGCACGATCAGTCGCTTGACGCCCTTAAGACAAGGTTCAACCGGCTCGATGCGCTGGCGATAAAGCGACGTCGTTTCGACATGCGCGTCCGGGCGTTCCCTTGGACGTTTGGCGACGAGGGATGCCACGCGAGCCGATTGCTGATCGTCCTTGTCCGTCCACGTTCCACCCTCGCCACTTCCAGGCAATTTGATCCATCGCGGCTCGCCTTCGTTTCGCACCACACAGGCCCAGTGATCTCCGTTCGGATCAAGGGCCTTCGGATGCGGTCCGACGTCCACCCAGGCCAGGATGGCCGTATCCGGTCCGAGGTGTCGCTGAATGCGTGAGAGTTTGAAGATTTCTCCTGCAACGATGCCGTATCGATCTGCGATCTCCTTCTCAAAAGTGACGAGCTTCGCCTCAGCCGTATCACGCTCTTTGCGAACATTCAGCAGAAGCCGTTGTTCTTGTTCGTCGGCGTTTTTCGTTGACAGGATTGAAATCTGCTCGTCAAGCTTGCTCAATTGGGCCAGGAGTTGCGTCTTGCGACGGCGTTCATCCGCAGTGAGGGTCTCCGCCATCCGATCGGCGACGACGTCGATTGCATCGACCACTCCTCGTCCCAGGCTCGCTTCGAGCCTCTGCCAGGCCTGTACGGGTTTTCCATTGCGCGCAAGACATGCCGCCAGTGAGGGCAGAGGCGATACTTGTGATGCGAAACGCACGCGTTTGAAGCCGTCGAAACTTATCCGTTGTCTTACCGTTTCAAAGCTGTCGGTGGCGGAAATCCACACGGCCTCGGCCTCGGAAAAACGTCCCCTGGCGTAAAGCAGTTCGGCCAAGTTATTCATCAGCTGTACAAGCTTTTTGTCTTCAATGCCTTTGGTGTTGCGGTGCGCATCCAGCGTATCTCGATAAAACCGTTCGGCCTCGGCAAAGTCGCCTTTGTCATGCAAAAGGCTCGCCAACGAGTGCATCGTGTGTATGTCCGGATCGGCCTTGCCATATTTTTGGCGATGTAATTCCAATCGGCGGCGCAGCAGCGCCTCGGCTTCGATCCATTTCTTCTGAGCGTGGAGGACTTCCGCCAGGCTCCCCATGGTCGTTAACGTCAAGCCGTGCATTTCGCCGTGTTGATCACGAAACCATCGGAGCAGTCGGCGAAACAAGGTTTCGGATTCGGCATATTTACCTTGGAGAAAAAGAACGCAGGCCAGGTTATGCATGGCGCCGCGCGTGTCCGAATGATCCTCGCCCTGGACGCGTTGTCGAGTTTCCGCCACCTGTCGGAACAGACGTTCGGACGACGCGAATTCACCCTGTTCATGAAGGATCATGGCGAGGTGGCTCAAGTTACGCAACGTGTCCGGGTGATCATCGCCGATGGTTTGTCGCAGTCCTTCGATCGCGCGGCGGTAGAGCAGTTCGGATTCGGACATTCTCCCTTCATGTCTGAGGTGAAATGCCAGGCGGCTGATCCACGTCAGGGTCTCGATGTGGCTTTGGCCCATCAGGCGCGATCGAATCTCAATTTGGTGTCGTGCGTTCGGTTCCGATTCGTCCTCACCGGTTTCATCCGCGCCTTGTAGTTCAAGCTGAACATCAATCGGCAATTCGGCGATTCGCTTGAGCGTCTCGACGACCCGGCGCGCATCCGAGGTCTTCCAATGTTCTTTCCCCTGAATCTTTGTACGAATAACAAAGATCTCTTCCGCTGCCCGTATCGCGTCGCGATATTGGCCTTGCTTGCGCAGATCGGCGATCCGTTTGGTCAACGCTTCGACGCATTTCTTTTCTTTTTCTGATAGATCGCATTGATACGGTGCGTTTCGGCCGTCTTCTTGCGCGTCGGATCCGATCACTTTCTGACCGGCATCGCAAAAGGACGCGAGTAAGGCGACGAGGGCGATCCACGAAAACTGGGGCAGCGAACTCTTCATATCGATCGATCTATTATAGATGATTACCAGACCGAATGCGGCCTTGTGTCGGCTTGGCAGGGGACACCTGTTTCTCATCGATCGCGAAAGGGGAGGCGGGCAAGCCGGTCAGAGGGGCACGTTGACGGTGGTTTGCGGAAGGCAGACCTGGTTTCGGCCCTTCTCTTTGGCGACGTAGAGACCGACGTCGGCTTCTTTCAAGAGTTCCTCCCAAGAGCTGCCTACCCCGCTGGCAACGCCGACGGATACGGTCACCCGATCATTCGCGGGATTCGCCGGATGGGGAATGTTGAGTTGTTCCACCGCGTTTCGGATTCGGTTGCCCAGGGCATATACGGCATCGATGTTGGTTTCGGGAGCGAGGACGGTGAATTCTTCCCCGCCGTAGCGGGCCGCGAATTCGCCGTCGGAGCACGTGTTCGCGATACTTCTGGCCACTTTGCGAAGACAATCGTCTCCACCGCCGTGTCCTTGTGAATCGTTGTAGGCCTTAAAATAGTCAATATCAATCATCACCATACTATAGGGGTGCTTGCATTTCCTGGATCGGTCCTGCTCGCGCTGGGCGATTTCGTTCCACGCCGCCCTGGTTAGAAGCTTGGTAAGAGAATCATGACGGGCCTGCAAAGCAAGCTCGTAATTAGACTCGGCGAGTTTTGAATTCGTGTCGGCGAGTTTTTGGGCCATGACCTCAAACTGCTTTTTTGCAACTTGCAGTTCTGCGGTGCGCGCTTCCACAAGCTTTTCCAGGCCTTCCGCGTGGGTTTCGATCTCGGCTTTCGCCTCCGTCAATCCCAGAAGCGCGTGCCGCAATCTGACGTGAATACGAACTTTGGCTCGGAGTTCCTCGTGGTCGAAAGGCTTTATGAGATAGTCGTCGGCGCCGGCTTCGTATCCCATCAATCGTTCTTCAGTGGAGGCCTTGGCCGACAGGAAAATGATTTGCGGAACGTTGCCGTTCGACGTCGCCAAGATCCTGCGGCATGTTTCATAGCCGTCCATTCCCGGCATCATGATGTCCAGCAGCAAGACGTCCGGTTGAAACTCCGATAGCTTTGCCAGGCACGACTCTCCGCTTTTCACCAGGACGATTTCGTAGTCTTTCTGGAGTATTTCACGGACGACGGCAAGATTGAGCATGTCGTCGTCGCAAGCCAATATTTTTGGAGTCTTTGCCATGCTGTGTCGTCCATTCTTAGAGGGCCATATTTGATCACGACGCCTTCAGCCGACTTGAGCGGGGACGTTGTCCTCGACAGCGGCGCCATATTGTTTTTGGATCTGAAGGAAGTCGTCGTATCGTTCGCGGAAGGCATCGACGATGGCGGGATCAAAGTGTTTGCCCGATTCCTCTTCAATCATCGCCTTCGCCACTTCCGGCTCAAAAGCGGCTTTGTATACGCGGACCGAGGTGAGGGCATCGTAGACGTCCGCAAGTGCAACAATTCTCGCAGCCAGCGGAATGTCCGTCCCTGAAAGTCCATTCGGATATCCACTTCCATTGAAACGTTCATGATGAGCCAGCGCGATTTCGACGGCCATCTGAAGGAAGCCACCGGACTTGGTATGTCCTGCGGCCTCTCGAAGTGCATCCGCGCCGATGGTGGTGTGGCGTTGCATGATCTTGAATTCCGAAGCCGACAGTCTTCCCGGTTTGAGAAGGATCACATCCGGAATGCCAACCTTGCCGATGTCATGCAACGGGCTTGACATGTGGAGGTGCGCCAGGAAAGTTTCGTCAATCTGGTCCGCATAGGGCCCTCTGTCGGCGAGCTCCTCTGCCAGGATTTGGGAATAGCTGCGCATGCGTTCGAGATGTTCGCCGGTTTCGGGGTCCCGGGACTCGGCGAGTTTGGCCAGCGCGAACACCGTGACGTTGCGTGTTTCGACAAGTTCTGCAGTTCGCTCCTGGACGAGTCGTTCCAGGTTTGTGCTGTGCACTTGAGTCTTGGCATTTGCTTGGGCCAGTTCGAGTAGTGCGCCACGCAACCGAAATAGGATTTTGACTCTCGCGGCCAACTCGCTGTGATCGAAGGGTTTGACACAATAGTCATCCGCGCCGGCATTGTATCCTTCGAGGCGCTCTTGCGCGGACGCTCTTCCCGAAACCAGCGCCACGAGGGTTCGATCACCGTCGGGCGCGGACTTGATCTGTCGGCACACCTCGTATCCGTCGATGCCGGGCATCATGATGTCGAGCAAGACGAGGTCAGGTCCGAAATCCTTTAACATGGCCAGACCTTCTTCTCCCGAGGCCGCCTGAGCAAGCTCGTATTCGTCTTCGAAAATCTCGCGCAGGATTTCTCGATTAAATCTGTCGTCGTCGACAATCAAAATTCGTTTTCGCATCGATCAACCCGTCCTTTCAACATCGCGCGTGACACGTCTGGCGTCGCAAAGCCCGCAGTTACGAGATTTCGACGACAGCTTCTCGCTTCATCGTTTCCCTTTTTTTGCCGGAGTTATTCATCTTGTGGTGCATCTCGGAAGAACCCTCTTGTATCGTCCACGGGAGCGTCAGGTGGAAGACGGCGCCGCCTTCCGGATGGTTCTCACACCAGATACGGCCCTGATGGGCCTCGACGATCTCCCTGCATATGGATAATCCCAGGCCTGTTCCGCCTGCGCCCGTTTTGGTTTTGCTGGACTGAACGAACTTTTCGAAGACCATTTCCAACTCGTCTTCGGGAATCCCGATGCCGTGGTCTCGGATGGATACTCGGACACCTTCATCGTCTTTGTGGACATCAATCCGCACGGTTCCACCTTCGGGAGAGAATTCAACGGCGTTTTTCAGCAGGTTGCGGACGGCCTGCATCATTCGGTTTTCGTCCAATGTCAGCCTAAGGTCGGCATTCGGCTCAGTGTATTCAATGATCATGTTCCGATGGGCGCACAGCGACTGGAATTCATTCTGGGCGGAACGCAAAACGGTATGCAAATCCGCCGGTCTAAATTCGTATTGCGTTCGGCCGGATTCCATTTTGGCCAGGTCCAGGAGGTCTGACAGCAGGTCCATCAGGCGTTGGGCGCAGCCGTCGATTTTTTCGAAGTAGTCGAGAAGTTTTTCCGGATTGGCGCTCAGCGCTTTGTCCTTGCCGAATCTCGCGAAGCTGAGAATGCCGTGCAACGGTGTGCGAATCTCGTGGCTCATGTTCGCGAGGAATTCATTCTTCACTTCATTCACGGCCTCAGCGGCTTCCTTGGCGTCTTTTAGCACCGCCTCGGACTGCTTGCGCTCCGTTATGTCTCTCATGATTCCGGTAAAGAGACGGCGGTCACCAACCCATAGCTCGCTGACGGCCAGCTCGATTGGAAAGATGGTTCCGTCCTTGCGTTGCGCGACGACTTCGCGACCGATGCCGATGATTTTCCTCTCGCCGGTGTTCACGTACCTGACGAGGTAACCATCGTGCTGACTTCGGTACGGCTCGGGCATCAGAATGTTGATGTTTTGTCCAACGAACTCATGGGCCGTATAACCGGTGATCCGTTCGACGGCCGGGTTGCAGGACTCGACGATGCCCTTCTCGTCGATCACAATAATTCCGTCGATCACGGTCTCGACAATCGCGCGGACCCGCGAATCAGCTTCGTGAGATTCTTTCTCGGCTTGTTCACGTTCTCGTGACGCCTTTTCGAGCGATCGTCGCATTTCGTTGAAAGAACGCGTCAGACTCCCCAGCTCATCCTTACTGGTGACGGCGATGTCTTCCTTCAGATGTCCGCCGGCCAGTTTTTGGGTTGCCTGGTCCAATGCCGAGATCGGCTCGACGAGGTGTTTGGCATTGCGTCTGGATACGAGGTTCGCCGCGAGAACCATGGCGGCCACGAGTCCCAGGGACAGGATCGAAGCGGAGTTGGTCATTCTGTCGATTCGGGATGCTTCAGACTGCATCAAATTGGCCTTGCTTTGCGACAGTGCCGAAAGGAGGTCTCCCGACTCTTGCGCCAGAGGCACCGCCTTGGTCGCTAGAAGATGACGCGCAACATTCCATTTCTCAGACTTGCTCAGGGCGATGGCCCGGCTGGCCAGGGATTCATAGGCACTGAATTCCATCAACAGTGATGAAAGCAGCTCATTTTCCTGTTCGTCGAGCAGACCGCGTAATTGGTCCAGTTTCAGGATGTGGTTGGTTGCGTTTCGCAGTCCGATTTCAAAATCAGCCGCCGTTTCGTGATGCCGGACCGCCACAAACTCGTTCAACGCGCTCCATGAACGGGTGAACCAGGCGCGGAAATCGGCCATGTAGGCGAGCAACTGTTTACGATGAGGGGTGCCTTCAATCGTCCGCTCAAGGTTGATCAGTGCCGTGATGATCTGGAAATTCGTTTCAGCCACGGGCTTAATCTCTCGGTCCAGCATAAGTCGTGCGGGCTCGTTGCCGGGACATCGTCCTATGTCTTCAATCCACCATTGGACTTCATGCAGTTCGTTAAGCGTATTCGCGACTCTGGCCAGGCGATCGTTGTTGTGAGGATCGGTCCAGTCTGAGCTCAAGGTCCGGAGTTTTTCCATCGCCGGCCAGAGTTGTTCCGTCCAGGCCGCTTCCCTTTCTCGTTTGAACTTCGGATTGCCCAGCAGCAGCCAGCCGCGGAGGTTGGACAATGACCGTTCTAGACCGTTTAGCGCGATTGCTGAAACCTGCACGGTCGGCGCTTCCGTTTTGGCGAACTGCTCTGTTTTCCAATTCAGCCAGAGGTTCACACCGAGGGTGATCAGAAGCGCTCCGACGCCTAGACCCGCGATGGCGAAATGGGATCGAAGAAACCTTCGGCGCAATCCCCCGGTCGTATTCGAGGCTGAGTCCATGTTCGTCCGTGGTCGGCTCATCAGTCAGTGCTTCGTCTATTGCAACCAATTGGGGTTCATTCCGGCTAGCTTTTCGAGATCGGCCAATTGGGCTTCCAAGACGCCTGCCCGTTGGAAGACGTGGGACGGAAACTTCCGACCGGGGGTATAGATTTCGTAAGGCGGCTCGACGCCTTCCAGCCGGCGATGGAGAAAAGCAAGCTCGGCGACGATCAACGAAGCGATGTCGTATACATCACTCGGCGAAACCTGGTCAACGTTGACTCTGGTGGCGTCGAATTTCAGCGTAGACACGCCGGATATCAGGGCAATTTTCTGCACCCGTTTCAGGCAGCCCAGGAGTTTTTGGAAAACATCGGCCGGCTTCTTTCCTCGTTCAAACAACGGTGTCGAGGGCATTCGCTTTCCCGGAAAATGTGCTCGCAGTCCGGTCGAATAGCTCAAGGCGAGCGTCACCTGTTGAAAGACGTCTCGCGGCGAGAATTCATGATCGAGTAATAGGTTTAGCTGGCGGTTTGCACGAATGATCGAAAGCAGCACATCGGTTGTCGTCTTGGTTTCATCCCGTTGAATGGTCGCGCACGGCGTTGTGAGGTCGAGATGTGCCTTGACTTTCCGGACTCGCTCGAGTGCGGCCTCGACGACCCAATGCACGTGTTCGATGTGGATCTCGCCTGCCGGTGTTTTCGGGGTGGAGCGTTGTTCCCGCGTGATTTCGGGGCAGAGGCGATTGGCCTTTTTGAATAACGTCACCGCCTGGAAGAAGGCTTCGCGCGGGGCGACATTTTCGAAACGCATCTCAAGCTGATCTGCCCTGGGCTTTCCGATTTCGAACCGGATGGTCTCGATTTCGGATCGGATTTCCGCGACGAGCATGAAAACATCGGCCGGTTCAATCGCGGCACCCTTAAAGGTGCCCGCGAGGCTGATTGAAGGAGAGGGCAGTATCGCGATCGATAGGCATAACGATAGAGGTCGCACTAAACCTTTGATGGCCGTCATCCATGATGCTTGCTTCTGATTCACTGTTGATTCCCCTTGCGGTCAGGAGTACGTCTCGGAACTTCCTCATGATGTATCCTCAGACTCCGGCCGAGTCCCGATGATCATCGGTTTCTACGGGATTACCATTTGGCTATAAGCCGATGCCCCTAAGGTTGGTAGGAGGTCCGAAGTGTTTTATTAGACATTCGGCGTACCGTGTTGAGAATTTCAGATATCGGGCCCAAGTCGGCATTGCGAGCTTTATGGCGGTGTTGGCGGCGGGGTCTGTGGTGTTGTTCTGTCTTGGAGGCGTTTTCGGTGCTTTGTCGCTTTGTCCTCCTGATCCGACACCTCATAAAGTTCGACGAGACGCGCCAGTGCGGCCTGCCGTTTTTCGATTGGGGCGTTGTGGTTATCTCGCATTTGATCGTGGCCTTTTAGAAGCAGTTGCTCTGATTCTTGAAAACGGGCCTGGCGTGTGAGCAGCGTGCCAAGGAGCGTGTTTGTCCAACCGATGAGCCAGTGGTCAGGCGATAGGGCGGATTCACGGATTGTCAGACATTCACGGAGCATGGGCTCCGCGTCATCAAGCTTGTCGTGCCGGACCAGGATCGCGCCAAGGTCTTCCAATGCCTGGGCGATGTCAGGATGGTTCTGATCATACTGCTCACGCCGCCTGACAAGCGTGTTTCGGTAGACCTCTTCGGCCGCTTCCGGCTGACTGGACTCCTCCAGGAATCGGACCGTATCCCTTTGGAATATTTCGCGCGCGCGCGAGTGTTCCAAGGGGCAGGCGTCCAGGACCTCTTTCATGATCTCGATGGCCTTGGCTGAGTTTCCGGTGTCGTTGTAGGCCAGCGCTAAGAGTCGGCGAACGGAATGATTCGGGCCGGAGCTCCGTTCCAGTGCCTTGCGTGCGACCTCGAGGCCGAGCCCGGGATTACGCATGTCGGCGGGCCTGATGGTGAGAAGCTCCCGAGCGTACATGCCGAGTTGGTCGGCGTCCGCTTCAGGGTGATCCACCATTTTCTTGCGGAATGCAAGCAGCTCTTCCGCGAAAGGCCGGGCTTCGTCCATTTTTCCCTGGGCGACGAGTGTTTTGGCCAACCAGCGCAGGTACCAGGATACATCACCTTTGCTGCGGCGTTGAATGTCGAGTGCCCGACGAAGCAGGGATTCGGCTTCTTCGTATCGTCCAAGCTGGTGGAGGGTCGAGGACACGGACGTCATTGAGACGGCGGTTCGGGCATCCTGGTCACCGTAGAGCTTCTTTCGCAACGCCAGCAGCTCACTTTCAACGGTGAGGGCTTCGGCATAGTGCTGCTTGCGCCACAGGACACTCCCCAAGTATTGCATCGCCTTTAGTCTGGTCGGGTGATCATCGCCGAGCGCGCGCCGACTGTCCGTTTCGATGCGTCGAAGGAGGACAGTCGCGTCGTCGATTCGTTCCTGCTGTCTGAAAAGTAGAGCGAGGGATATCCCGGCGTTCAGGGTTTTC
Source organism: Phycisphaerales bacterium (assembly GCA_022360095.1). Classification (GTDB taxonomy): domain Bacteria; phylum Planctomycetota; class Phycisphaerae; order UBA1845; family UTPLA1; genus JAKSDK01. The sequence continues at coordinate 42,322 of JAKSDK010001243.1, read as the reverse complement.
ATGTCGTCCGGACCGAAGGCGTTTCGACAGGTTTCGCAGACTTCGACCAGAATTTCTTCAGCCTCCGTAAGCCGGCCGCGATCTGATAGTAGTTCGCCCAGCCGAACCATGGCATCCACCGTCCACGAATTCTCCCGGCCGAACTTGCGCTGTAATCGCTCAAGGCACATGCGCGCGTAACGCTCGGCCTCTTCGGTTCGGTCGGCGGCCCGGAGCACGGTGCTCCATTGGTCGATCGAAGACAAGGTCGCCGGATCGTCCTCGCTCATGACTCGGCATCGCCGTTGAAATGTCCGGTCGTAGAGGGCCTTGGCCTCGTCGATCTTTCCGCCGAGCGCCCATGCGAAAGCAATCTCGTCGGCAGCCTGAAGGGTCATTTTATGGTTTTCTCCGAGTCCGTCGTTTGCAAGGACCAACGTTTCTTCAGCCAACTGCATTCCCTCAGTTCGCTTATTCTGTCGAAACAGTGAATGCATGAGCGCGATGCGAGCGAGTATGGTTTTTGGATGCCGTTCTCCGTATTCGTGCTCGTAGATTTCGACAGCCCCGCGCAAGTGCTTCTCCGCGATCTGATTCCGCCCAAAACTCAGATAAGCATTGCCGATGGCAGAAAGAACGGCAGCCTTGATCAGGGGTTTGTCGAGAGAGGACTCGACGCGTGCCGATGCGTTCTCCAGTAATTCCTCAACGCTGGGCAGCCGTCCTTGTGTAACCCGGTGGGGCGACGATCCAAGCATATCCTGGATCAGGAAATCGCTGATGGCGTTGGCCGTGCCTGCTTCATTACGGGCTTGCTGCTCGGCAAACGTCGCCCGGCTGTACAGGATGCTCATGCCAATGGCGAAACCCACGATGAGGACAAACAACATCATCACGAGTGTCGCGGGTAACTTGTGTCGGACGATCAGTTTTTTGAGTTGGTAGACCGTACTCGGGGCCCTTGCCAGGATCGGCTGGTGGGTCAGATAGCGTTCGATGTCATCGGCCAATGCTCCGGCGCTTTGATAGCGCCGCTCCGGCTCTTTGGCGAGGCATTTCAGGATGATGGTTTCGACTTCATTGTCTATTTCTCTGCAAATGGTACCGGGTCTGGACGGTTCGGCGTACAGGATGTTGTCGAGTACGTCGCGCATGTTTCCGGTGACCTCATACGGAAATTTGTCGGTCAGTAAATAATAAAGAATCACACCCAACGAATAGACATCGGTTCGAATGTCAATTTTTCCGGGAATGCCTTCGGCCTGTTCGGGGCTGGCCCACGGCATGCTTCCCACGAACTGGCCTGTGACCGTCATCAACGGGGCGCTGTGTTCACTGGTGTCGCGTGCCAGTCCGAAGTCCAGAATGTGAGGTTGCTCCTCGGGATCGATGCGGATGTTGTTGGGCTTGAGGTCGCGGTGAATGATACCTCGGATGTGCCCGGCGTTCATGGCTCTGCAGATGACGACGAAGAGGCGCAGCGTTTCTTCGACGGATGGTTTCGTTTGCTGGACGTATTCGTCAAGCGACGGACCGGAGACGTAGTTCATCACGAAATAGGAGGAGCCGGCGGATGAGCCGCTATCGTGAATGGTGACGATGTTCGGATGGTCCAGGCCCCCGAGGATCTGGACCTCGCGATCGAAACGGGCTCGGTCGGTGTGCCCGGCAAATGGTCCTTCTTTCATGACTTTGATGGCGACTTCACGCTTGGTTGATGCTTGAATCGCCCGATAGACCACACCTTGTCCACCGCGGTGCAGCTCGGCGAGGATTTCATAGCCTGGAATGGATAATGACGGCACGGCTGAGGCATGATGAGCATCGTGGGGTTCCGTGGTCACCGTCGGCTCCGTTTTTGCATCGTGACGGCCCGCCTCAACGCGCCCCAGTGTCCGAAGCTGCTGTTTCAGTTCCGGCAATAGTTCCGGATGCGCATTCATGATCTCCGCATCGCTGAGGGCCTCTCCGTTCATTCGACGCGTGGCGACGTCGCGGACGACATCCATGGTTCGCCGGACACGTTCGTTCTTCTTTGCGGTTATGGAGGACTCATCCTTCATGGCAGAATCCCGATGGACGCTTAAGAGGAAGGATGCGAAATGCCCCTTCCAAAATCGCATCGATTTGCAGAAATCGTCAGCCCGAACTGCTCAGGTATCGCGATTGCGGCCCAAGCATGTTCCGCAGCTTCTCTTTGGCCTTGTGACAGAGATTGTGAATCGCCCGTTCCGAACGACCCAATGCCCGGGCCGCTTCCGCGACCGTACTGCCTTCCAAATAGACCAGCCGCACGGCTGCGCGATAGTTTTCCGGGAGCAGCCCCATCGCCGCCTCCACTGCGGCCACGGCCTCGCTTCCGGCCGCAGTCCGACTTGGGGAGCGATCCGACGCTTCGATGAGATTCAGGAGCGTGACCGTTGATTCATCCGCGACGGTTCCGGCGTGTCGCACCGGCGTGCAGCGGCCCCCACGCTTCGCGGCACGATGGCGACGAATCTCTGCCCGAAGACGCCTCAGCGCGATGGTGGCCACCCAGCGGTCGAACGAATCCTCACCGCGCGGCTCAAACCTCTCGATGTTGCGAAAGATGTCGGAATAGATTTCCTGCAAGAGGTCGTCGACATCCAGCGTGCTGCGGAGGTCCGCAGGCATTCTCGGCCTGAGCCGGCTCTGCAAACGCGTTTCCGATTCCGTCAGCAAAACAGTCAGCGCAACTTGATCGCCGCCGATCGCACGCCGGATGCATTCCAGTTTGTCTTGATCTCCGGACACGGTTTTTTCCAAAAGGTCTGTAACGGTAATAGTTTACGCGATTGCGATCGTTTGAGCAACGATCGCGTTCGTTCGCCAGTCGAAACAGGCTGTCTTGCATCAGAAATCTTATTTTTTGGGATTTCGAAGCGCGCATCGCGCGGCTGGACTTTATCTCCCTATGGGTCTGCTCAAATCGAGAGAGGGAGCGGACACCGGACTTTCTCCTGAGATCGAACGTTCGGGATTTGGTTTGAATCTTTCTATAAGGAGGATACTCATGAAACACTGCAAACTTGCCTTTGTGACCTCAATTCTGCTGATCTTGTGCGGTCCGGGGGTTCAACATGTGACGGCGGGTCCGTTGGGTACGGCCTTTACCTATCAGGGGCGGCTCGTGGACGGCGGGACGCCTGCTGACGGCTCGTTTGATTTCATTTTCACGCTTTGGGATGCGGAGGTCGGCGGGAGTCAGATCGGGCCCACCTTGACGTTCGATGGTATGGGGGGCAATCCATCGCCCATTGCGGTCTCGCAAGGTCTTTTCACCATCAAGCTGGATTTCGGCGCCGGGGCATTCAGTAACGAATGTCGTTGGCTTGAGATCACCGTCGAAGGCGTGCCACTTTTGCCGCGACAGGAAGCGACGCCCGTGCCCTACGCGCTTCAGACTCGTGGGATTGTCGTGGATGCCGCCGACAACGTCGGCATCGGTACGGCGGACCCGAAAGCGGCGTTGCAAATCGATACGGATACGCTTTTTGATCTGAGCTCCACACCCGGCGACCAGGACAATCTTCTTCTGACGGACAACGTTACCGGTGCAGGTCAGGGCAACGTCTTTGCGTCCATCGGTTTCGGAAACAACCCAAACTCGCGACGCGCGGCTATGGCCGCTTTGCAGACGGGGGACGACGTGGATCGTCAGGGTATCGCTTTTTATACGCATCCTTCGAACGTCGCGTCCAATGACCTCGAAGAGAAGATGCGCATTCGGCACGACGGTAGGGTTGGCATCGGAACGACATCGCCAACGGATCTGCTGCACGTCATCGGAACCGCCCGATTCGATGTCGATACGGGCAGCGGGGAGAAAGTGCGGATTACCACACCCCAGGGTGCGCCGGGACTCATCGCCACCAGCGCCAACGGGAATCGTCGTGACATTCGGTTTGCTGACAGCGGGATCTCTATCGTTGCAGGCACGACCGCCGGCGCTCCCGGTGCAGCTGAGGGAGTCAGAATTAATGAGGGCGGGCACTGCGGTATTGGTGCGACATCTCCCTTGGGCCGGGCGCATGTCCGTGAGAACTCTCTTTCGTTGAATGCGACCGCATTAAACAACGAGGACATCATCGTCGAGGATGCGGACGCGGTGCTGGGTTTGTACAGCAGCGCGGGCGGCACCTTCGGATCCACCCTGGCGTTCGGCGAGACGGATGGGGCGGGACTGCTTGAGGACAAGTGGACCATCGGACGACGCACATCGAACGCGACCGTGGGGCCCGACTTCGAAATTCGATACGGATCGGCCGCGAATCAGGCGACGAACGACGTCATGGTCTGTATCGATGAGACCGGTCTTGTCGGTATCGGGACAACGTCGCCGGCCGCAAAACTCGACGTCGGCGGGAAGGCGCGCCTGTTCGATGTTCTGGGCGGGGCGGTGGAGCTTCTGACGCCGAACGGCACGTCAACGGTCAGCCTCATCAGCGGACTGGACGGTTCGGGCCAAGGCGCGGTTCTGACTCTTAAGGACAGCACGGGAGACAACACCATTTTCCTGAACGGCTCCAACGGCGTGACGTCCACCAAAGTGCTCAGGATTACGGGGGCCGACCTGGCCGAAAAGTTCCCAGTTCGCGAAGCGGTCGAGCCCGGGACGGTGGTGGAAATTGATCCGGATCATCCGGGATCGCTTCGCCTTGCGCGCGGCGCCTACAACCGGCGCGTCGCCGGTGTGGTCAGCGGTGCAAACGGTCTTTCCGTCGGCATCGTGCTCGGCAATCTTCCCGGACATGAAGATGCGCCGCCTGTCGCCATGAGCGGTCGTGTCTGGACTCTGTGCGACGCGACATCCGGACCCATTCGCCCCGGCGATCTGCTCACCACTTCCGAAACACCGGGGCATGGCATGGCGGTCGCCGACCACACACGCGCCCAGGGCGCGATCATCGGGAAAGCCATGAGTTCGCTCGAAGCAGGGACCGGTCTGGTGCTCGTCCTGGTGAGTCTCCAATAGTTTGAGATGAGGAGAATGACTGTGAACACGATCAATGAACTTCACCGACTTTTGCCAAGTGTCTCCTTGCTTGTTTGTTTGATGGGTGGAATCGTCAGCGCCCAGGTCCATCCGAAATCAGAGAGGAACAGGTCGGTCGGTGCGGCCGATCGCCGTCCAACCGCGGTCGATCGTATGGAAGCGACCGATGCGGGGAGTCTTAGCTCCGAACAGCGAAAGCGATACAAGGAGCGCCTTCTGGAATTGCAGGGGCTCGCCGATCTTGATCTTCAGCGCATCGACATGACGGCGACCGAGAGGATTCGTGTGCGGTTGAGCGGTGAGGAGAAAGTGCTCCGGCTTCATGCCCATTCGATGCGCGATCCTGGGTTCAGGGTGCTTGTTCCCGACGGCACCGGAGCGTTTGTTGATGTGGCCCTCCCGCCTGTTTCCACTTATCGCGGCCGTTTTGCGAATGAAAACGAAACACACGTCGCAGCCAGCGTCGTCGAAGGCCGTCTCCACGCGATTGTACACGCGGCGGATGGCGAACTGTGGTCGATCGAGCCGGTCAAGGCCATGATTCCGGATGCACCGGCCGATCTGTACACCGTGTACCGAGCATCCGATCTTCTTGGCGAAAACGGTTCCTGCAGCATGGTCGAAACACATCGGATGCCGCCACAGGGAGAACCCGCGCCCCAACAGGAAGGCGTCGATGCTGAGATCCGGGGTTCGGGGGGAATCGCCGGGCGCACCGAAATCGCATTTGACGCGGACTTTGAGTTCTTCATGAGCAACGGGGCTTCCATCGAGAATACCGTCCGTGACATCGAGATGGTGATGAACCAGGTCGGGCTGATTTATCAGAATCAGGTGGACATCTGTTACGCCATGACCGGAATCATCGTCAGGATTGTGGAGCCCGATCCGTACACGTCGACGAATTCGAGTACGCTTTTGTGTGAGTTTATGGATTCGTGGAACGCGTTTCCGCTGCTTCCCAGCGACGTCAATCATCTGATGACGGGAAAGGATCTCGACGACACGTTCGTGGGACGCGCGTTTGTCGGCGTGATGTGCAATGTGAATATTGCCAACTGCAGCGGGGGGAGTGGATCGTTCGGTCTGTCCCAGTCGCGTTTCAGCATGAATTTGACCGAGCGCACGATTCTGACCGCACACGAATTGGGTCATAACTGGAGTGCGTGTCATTGCAACAATGGAGGTTGCCCGATGGGAAATCCGACTTGTTGCACGGGCGGTCCTCCCGATGCTGATTGCGGCGTCATGTGTTCGTCTATTGGATGTGCCAGCACGACTTTCGGCTCCCGGTCCGTTGCGTCGATTACGGCGCATCGTGACAGCCGATCATGTCTGGATACTTGCTTCGATCCGGTTTATGTCGACTGGAACAATCCGTTGAGCGGCAACGGCTCAAGTTCCAACCCCTTCCGCACCGTCGGCGAAGGCGTGAACTACGTGCCGGTCGGCGGAGTCATCGTCATTGCGGATGGAATTTATCCCGAGAATCTGATCATCAACAAGAACGTCACTCTTACGGTGCCGTCCGGAGACAATGTGACCATTGGTGACTAGCTTGAATGGAGGAATCCAATGCGTGCATGTTTATTCATTGCGATAGGCTCGTTCATTTCTTTTGTCGTTTCCGGGGCGCATGCCGGCTCGATGACGATCGACTGGCTTACCGTCGACGGCGGTGGGCAGATGGTCAGCACCGGCGGGACCTTTGAGCTGGCCGGCACGATCGGGCAGACGGATGCGTCGTCGTTCGACATGCCGATCGCCGGCGGCGGGTTCGAATTGGCGGGCGGTTTCTGGTCCGTTGCCTTTGCCGGGGGTGAAGACTGTGAGTGTCTGGCCGATGTGAACCAGGACCTTCAGATCACCGGGATTGATATTCAGGCTTTTGTTGACTGCTTTTTCGGCATCGGTCCGAACTGCGACTGTGCCGATGTTGACGGCATTGGCGGTCTTGACCTGAATGATATCGACGAATTCGTGACGCATCTGCTGAGCGGCGCCACGTGTCCGTAAGTTTGCCTTAATGGTCGCCGTGTCGCTGCGGTCGTTTGTGATAGGGCAGGGCATCGCTCGATCTGTCGCTGGATTCATAGAAGTCGATCAAATTTTTTTGACGGCGGTCAGAGTCTTGTCGACGGAGCCCGGCGTTTCTCCGTTGCGGAAAACTTCGGCCGCGATTCGTTCCAAATCCTCCTTCACTTGAGCCGTCTGAGGCAAATGTGATGCGGATGTGTCTTGTGCCAGCAGTATCTCGACATCACGGCGTAAATCGGAATCGGTCGCGCAGACGTTTCCCAGATAGGCTCGAGCATCGGATTCGGAGAGTTGCGGGCCGTCGCTTAGATTTCAGAAGTTCGTTGGTGGCGTTCCGGATTCACGGCTACGCGCCTTCTCGCAGTTCAAGCGCGAGCCACGCTCGTGCCATATGCCAATCGTCCTCAACCGTCGTGGAGCCCAGTCCCAATGCCTCTGCCGTTTCCGCAATGGTCATGCCGCAGAAGAACCGGAGCTCAACGACTCGACATTGCCGTTCGCTCAGTTCGCGCAGTTTGACTAACGCGTCGTCCAGTGCGATGAGATCCAATGTCTTGTTTTCGTGAGGTGTGACCGCCTCATCCAGCGTGAGCCGATTCCAGCCTCCGCCTCGCTTGGCCGTATTCTTGCCTCGCGCATGTTTGATCAGGATCTGTCGCATGGCCGTTGCCGCCAGGGCCATGAAATGAGCCCGGTCTTTCCAGGTGGACTTGGCCTGATCGACAAGTCGAAGAAAAACTTCATGGACAAGTGCGGTGGGCTGGAGGGTATGATCGGATCGCTGCCGGCGCATGTGAGAACTCGCCAGCCGATGCAGTTCGTGATAGACGATAGGAAATAATTTTTCCGAGGCCGACGGGTCTCCGGCATTCATGTCAAGAAGGATCTGCGTCGCGTCGTATTTCGAATCTTCCACATCGATTTCTCTGAGTTTCGGAGATTCATGATTTGCGATTCAAATGGGGGCAACGGGATTCGAACCAGCCGCCTCCTGCTCCCAAGCACAATCTTGGCCCTATCGTACTAACAATACTATTGTAACACTTCGCATAAGCCTCCTACAAGCCTGAATCGAGGGCGATCTGCTCGATGTGTGACGAAATTCGCCTGAAGGTGATGTACCTTCAGCGCGACGTATTCCGGCGATGAATGGGGAACGCTTTCTAGGGTACCGGCGTGCACGTTGGCGGATCGATTTCGCAGACCGTGCCGTCTCCCTGGTAAACAGCGTCGGCGAGTTCACAGGCGATGCTCGTCAGCTCGATGCAAAGCCCGGTGTCAAAGCAACAGGCACCCATCGGGCAAGGTTCGTTGCAGGTCGTGCCGTCGCCCTGATAGTGTCCACCTAGCAGGCCGCGGCAGTCCAATTCCGTAACGCCCTCGACGCAGGGGTCGAGCGGGCAGCATATGCAGCAGGCGCCGGTGCCCGGTGGGGGCGCGCCGTTGATCAACCAGTGGACAAAGTTCTGAATGTCCAATTCATCGGTGCCCCCGTCTTCGTTGACGTCTGCGGCGCAGAGGTCGTCGGCGGTGGCTGCGCCAGGATCGAGTACAACATTGACGAACAGGGCGACATCGTCGCCATCGGTGACGCCGTCGCCGTTGACGTCGCCCGGTATTCGGTTGAGGCAGGTGTCCTGGCCGTCACAGATGCCGTCGCCGTCACCGTCGCCCGAGAAACAGAGGTCCGGCGCCGCTTCGTAGGCGCCCATGTCCACCACGAGGCCCATCCCGTTGGGGATGCCGGTGTCGGGGTAATTCAGCGCGTTGATAATGCGCGGCTCGTCGTCAAAGTCGGTTGTGAGTCCGAAGGGCACAGCGGAGCTGTTGGCGGCGTCGACGCAGGGCGAGGCCATGCCGAGGCGGTAGTCATTGTCCGAGATCGTGTTGGGATCATCGTCCGGACCGTCGGGATCGACGAAGACGGGGTCGGCGTCGATGTTGCCGGGGCCCCAGTCGAGAATTCCGCCGCCTGGGATGACGGCGCTTTCTCCGCCCTCGACATCGGAGTGGGCGATGTCGAGTATGGTGTTTGGCCCAAGGAAGATCGGTTCGGCGGTGTTCGCCCAGAAGAGGTTGTTGCGGGCGACGACAAGTTCCGCGGGCGGCCCGCTGCATGTGAGAAAGAGGACCCCGGCGGTGTTCGTGTCGTCGTTATCTGTGAAGGTGCAGTTCGCGACGGTTCCCATGGCGCATTGAAAGGACATGCCTGCACCGTTTGTCGCATCGTTTTGCACAAACAGGCAGTTGGCGTAGACGTTCGCGTCGGAGAACGAATCGTTTATGCCACCGCCAAAGTCGGCGGCGGTGTTTCCCTGAAACACACAGTTGACGTACTGCACCGTAGCGCCGCTGGCGAACTCGCTGGCCCCGCCGCCCGATCTGGTAGCGCTGTTGTTGATGAATGTGCAGCCGACCACTTCACTCAGCGCCCCAGCCGTGCCGTTGCGGAAACCGCCGCCACTTCCCCCTGCTGTGTTTCCGGTGAAATCGCAGTTTCTCACGGACATCGCGTCTGCGGACATGGACACACCGCCTCCGGAATCATCGGCCGAGTTCAGCTCGAAGTTGTTGTTCGTCAGCGTGACCGACGCCGTGTTTGAGAACCGCAGGCCTCCTCCGTCGTTCGTTGCGTGATTGTTCATCACGGTGCAGTTTTCAAACTCGAATGACGACAAAGTACAAGCTGCCGCACCGCCGTCGTCGCCTTCATTGCCGTCAAATGTGCAACCGGTGACACGATGTGTACTGCCGGAACCGCCGAGACTCATTCCGCCACCGGACCCAAGCGCCGTGTTTCCTGAAAACTGGCAATCGCTGATCGAGGACTCCGCCAAAAAGATGCTCAAACCGCCGCCGCTTCTGGTGACGCTGTTGTTTTCAAACGTACATTGCGTGATGGTCATGCTCGTGTTGAAGTTGGTGGAGACACCGCCGCCGGCGAAGTCGGCGGAGTTGTCACGAATCAGACAGCCGGTCACCGTTACGTCACCGCGCGTGATGTACATCCCGCCGCCGCCGTCTTCCGTCGAGCTATTCTCGATGAAATCGCAGTCGGTGACCTCGATCACGGCGCCGTTGATGTTGCCGCTCAGGTACGCACCGCCGCCGTTGTCGGTGGTGGTGTTGTTTTCGAACGTGCAATCCCTGAGGGTGATGCTGGGATTGGCAACGGTGGCGAAGGCTCCGCCGAAGCTCCTACCGGTGTTGTTGCGGAACAGGCAATCGATGACCGACACCGGACTGTCTGCGATGTACAAGCCGGGACCGCGGCCACCGGAGTTGCCGATGAACTCGCAGCCGGTGAATACTACGCTGCCGCCGAAACCGCAAAAGGCGCCTGCTCCAAAGGCTGAGGGATTCGCCGCATGGTTGTCGACGAACCGGCAGTTGGTGACGGTGGGGTTGGCCTCGAAGGCACCGAGCCCTCCGCCGTCAAGAACGCCGGGCGCGGCGCCGCCGGTGACGGTAAGTCCGAGCAGGAGGGTGTCCGGGCCTTCGTCGTTTTTGCAGGAGACCACAGTGCCGCTGTTCTGCGGGAAACCGGGCGCGTCGGGGTCGTTGCCGCCGTCGATGATCGTTGCAGCGACGACGACGGGATCGTTCGGGTCGGTGCTGCGAAGTGTAATGGCCTTGCCGAGCAGGTCGATGTGTTCAAGATACGTCCCTTGCGCAATGACTATCTCGTCGCCGTTAATCGCCGCGTCGATGGCCTGCTGGATTGTCGGGTGATCAGCGGGGACGTTGATCGTCGCCGCGTGGGCGATAGTTGATAGCGTTATGGATAATACGGTGATTGTCGAAATCGGTCTGAAGCGCATCAATCTTTGCTCCTTGGCTCGATCTTGAAACACACCCTGACGCCATGTCACGGCGAAATGTGACATGGCGTCAGGAATTTAGTCGCCCCGGTTTGGTGAATTCACCTTTTACGTTTTTAGTTCTTACGAGAACGACGTCGGAGCGTGACCAGCCCACCGGTGAGGCCAAGCAGCAGCAGCGAAGACGGTTCCGGAGTCACATTGAGCACGAAGCCCAGGTCGGCATCCGTATCATTGATACGAGGGATCCAGCCGTTGCCGTCAAGATTATCCACGAACATTTCACCACCGCCGTAGGGATTGCCGTCGAAGGTCATTGTCCAATTCCAAGCTGTGATACCCTGAGCGGAATTGCTCAGCGCCACGATGGCCAACTCGTCTCCTATATCCAAGTTGATCGCGTCTGCCGAGAAGTCGATGGTGTGAAAGACAAGGGTGGATGAGTCCGGATTTCCCTCGGCAATCGTTACCGTTCGGTTCGCCAGGACATCCGTTTCGTCAGGGAGGCCACTGCCGTCCACACCCCAAAGCTCGATCGAAAGGTCTGCCGTTGGGGGGAAGTCTATATCTTCGAAGTGCCACAACGGAAGTACGACGGACACAATCTCCCCAGCGGCAGACGACGTGATCGTCTGGGCAGCCACCCTGTTTGTATGGATATTCATTGAGAAGACCTGGTCCGCCGGTATATGCTCAGCCGCCACAACATTCGCGAGGCAAACCCGTGCTGACGCCGTCAATACTAATGCTACGGCTGCCACAAGGATCCGCTTTGCCGTCGTGCTCTTAACCCGTCCGATGCTCATTGCATTTCTCCTCCTAATTTGGCCCCCATACCGGGGCAACCCCACTTAAACTCAATTTGATTCCCCAATTCATGCAGACTTGCGGCCAGGCTCCTGGAGCTTGGCGCAAAGAGAGCACTTCCGGTCTGCGTGGCGCTTTGTCGCTTTTTGCTCAGGCGATCCGATCAGATCGGGCGAGAGCGAAGACCGGAGTAATGTCCTCCGAATATGCCATACGCGACGGCGGGGCACGGCTTAATACGACATTAAAATAATATTCCTCGATTAACCCCAATGGCCCGTCCGCTCATCAGAATCGATCGTTCAAGGCTGATATACCGGAGCCGATAACTCTCCAACCGCGCATCGTTCACCATTAAGAGTCGTCGATGGTCCTCGTATGCTATGAGGGGAGTGGGACGAATGAAGCCTTAGGGATTGTGCGAGAACCGGTTCATTCGTCTGCTGCAATAAGTCACCAGGGTTTTCTTTCTTTGTTTCTGTGTGGTGTCCGTATGAAATCTTCCAATCGGCCGCGGTCGATTGTAAAATCGAGGAAACAGGCGTCGGGGGGCGACGCTGCCGTCAGCAATCCCCTGCGATTGAAGATCATGCTTAAGCCCAAAGGTTTTCCAGACACACGTCCGTCGCTGTTGGCCCAGTTGGCGGAGTATTCAGACCAGCCCAGGTGGCGCGAGTTTTTCGAACGCTACGCTCCACCGGTCTTTCGCGTCATTCGTCGCCGAGGTCTGAGTAATGAGGACGCGAACGACATCGTGCAGCAGGTGATGTTGAACGTCTCGCGGCATATCGGTAATTTTCGCTACGATCGTGACCGTGGGCGTTTCAGGCAATGGATTCGTCGCATTACCGAGAATTTGATCACCAGTCATTTTCGAGCCAAGCGACCGATCATTTATGATCACGAACTCTGCGAAGAGCTTGTCGATGAGGCGCCGGCGACGGAGGACATCTGGGATGCCGAATGGGAACTTCAGGACATCCTGTGGTGCCTGGATCAGCTCGAGCAGGATGTTCCACCGCGTCGTATGAGAGCGTTTCGCATGTACGTTGTGGAGGGTCGTTCAGCGGCCGACGTGGGCAAGGAGCTGGGGATGACAGCCGGCCATGTCCACGTGATCCGTCATCAGACACTTGCGCTATTGCGCAAACGGATGGCGGCGCTCTATCACGTTGATTCGGTGACGTTAAACATCTGACGTGAAATGCGTGGGCCCGTATCGGGGCCGCCGTTTTCATCTCGTGCGGATATCGAACGGTTTCTCGGTTCCAGGCTCAGAGGTCCTCTATGGCATCCACAAACTTCGGCGGCAAGACGGCGCAGCGCACAAAAGGGGCCGAAGTTGTTGTGTGTCCTCGCGCTGAAGAGGTGCGCCGCGCTCCGCAAAGCGTCCTAAGCGACAAAGAACAATCAGCGTTGGCAGCGCATTTGGATGAGTGCGAGCATTGCTATCGGATTAGCCAGGGTGAGCAGGTCGGAGATGTCTTAGCGAATGATGTTCGCCGAGCCCTTGGCATTCGTGAGCATCTCGAAGTTGATATCAATCTTCCCCTGTCGCGTCTGAACTCACTTCTTACCGACTACGAAATCCTGCGCGAGATCGGTCGCGGTGGGATGGGGATCGTCTACGAGGCACGACAATTGAGTTTGGATCGGATTGTCGCGGTCAAGGTGCTTCCGGCGTTACTCAGTGCGATGCGACCCGATGCCGCCGATCGCTTCCGCCGCGAGGCGGCGCTGATCGCGAGGCTCGACCATTCCAACATCGTCGGGATACACGAATTCGGGGAAGTCGAAGGGTGCCTCTATTACACCATGCAATTGGTCAAAGGACGCTCGTTGCGGGCAATGATCGATGAGATCAGCGATTCGGAGGTTCTTGATGCAGCGCTTTACTTCCCGCTGATTGCGGAGAGCGATTGCAGCCGTCTTTCCGATACCAAGGATTCCGCCGGCACGCGCGTTGGTAGCCAAACGCAGGCATTGCGTACCTATTTTCGGAGAGTGGCGCTGTGGATCGCCGAAGTGGCTGAAGCACTCCATTACGCGCACGAGCATGGTGTCGTGCATCGCGACATCAAACCGTCCAACTTATTGTTGTCCAGCGACGGTCGCCTGATGGTCAGCGATTTTGGGCTGGCGCACGTCGCGAACGAGCCGACCTTGACGCGCGAAAACTCGCTTCTGGGCACGGCCCGCTATGCCAGTCCGGAACAGATCAACGGCAACGGCAACGCGACTGATCGCCGGGTTGATGTCTACGGTCTTGGCGCGACGCTCTATGAGTTGCTGACTTTTCGCCCGTTGTACACCGCACAGACGGACAAAGAAATACTGAATTGCGTTTTGCATACGGACCCTGCGCCACCGCGCCGCCTCGTGCCGCGGGTTCCCCGAGAACTTGAGACGATATGCATGACCGCTATCGAGAAAGACCCCAGCCGGCGTTTTGAATCCGCGCAGGCCTTCGGATATGACTTGCGGCGGTATCTCATGGACATTCCGATCCATGCGCGAAAGCCGAGCGTAATCGAACGCGTCGCACGGTCTATTCGACGGCACCGTTTGAAGGCCACCGTAATCACGGCGGCCTCCGTGGTGGTCCTGACTGCGGCTTCGTTTTCGATGGTCAATCGAACGCTTCGCGACGAGGCTTCAGCGGCCCGTCATGCGGAGCAAGCACAACGGCAGCACACGTTACTTCTGACCTCCAAGGCCGATTTCGTAAGGGGCGAATACCGAGCCGGACTAAGCAGGGTGGAGCAATATCTTGCGAATGAGCCTTCTTCTGTTGAAGCACGCGTCTTGTGCGCCCACTTCTTATCGCATCTGCACCGGAGAGAAGAGGCCATCCGGCTTTGGGAAGGCGTTCTGGAAGATCAACCGGACGCCTGGACGGCGCACCGGGCTCTGGCCACGGCCTATTCCCGTAGCAATCTTGAAAGAGCCAGGTTTCATCAATCCCGACTCGAACGCCTTCAACCGAAGACGGCCGACGATTATCTCGTTCGCTCGCTGGTCGCTCCATCGCCTCAGGAAGCGATCAAATTATTGACGCACGCCTTGGCGCTTGCGCCGGAAAGTGTCGACATCCTGGTTCAAAGAGCCGTGCGTTACTATCAGGTCGAACAGTACGAGCAAATGTTGAAAGACGCCGAACGCTCAGCGCTGCTACGGCCCCGGTGGTCTCTGCCTCATGGATTGTGCGGAAACGCCCTCCATGGCTTGTACCGATATGAAGAGGCGATTTCGTGTTTTGACCGAACCATCAAGCTGGAGCCGGAAGATGGAAAATGGTGGCATCTTCGCGCTCAAGCCAAGTTCCAGGCGAATCACCATGAAGAGGCGATCGCCGACGCCAACGTCGCGATTCAACTCGAGCCGGCCACGGCCAAAGCCTACGTTGTCCGCGGATCATCGCGAATGGCTTCAGGCGATCTCAGCGGCGGGCAAGCCGACTATTCGAAGGCGATCAATCTGGCTCCCGACGAACCCTTGCCCTATCACGACCGCGGCGTCGGATACATCCGGGCGGGGTTGTATGAGAAAGCGATTGAAAGTTTCTCGCGTTGCATCGCGATGCTTGGGGAGGATGACAGTCGCTCATTTCCGTATCGCGGTCGCGCCATTGCCCATTTTTTTGCAGACAAGCATCGTCAGGCAGTGGCCGACTTTACCCGAGCGATCGAGCGATCGCCGACCCCGCGCATTGCCGACTATCACAGTCGATCGGTTACGGCGCTGCAGGATCGGCAATACGAGCTGACGATTTCTGACTGCACGTACATTATTCAACGATACGATCCGGTGTATTCGGCAGACGCATTTTTGACGCGGAGCCTCGCGCACCTTCGAATCGGGCGACATCGAGATGCGATTGCAGACTTGGAGCACGCGTATGCGCTCGATCCGAATCATCCTAGATTTTTTGTGGTACGCTCGCATGTCAGCATCGCTCTCGGGAATTACAAACAGGCGATTGCAGATCTGTCACCGATGATTGAAGACACGGCCACTTGTCGAGGAGAGTTCTTGCTGAATCGGGCTTTCGCCTACGAAATGTCAGGACAGGCCGATCTGGCGATCGCCGAATATGAACGCCTTCAAAGGGTGGGAGGTCAGACGGCGGCCTTTGCGGATCTTTCACGTTATGCAATTCTAAGGAAGCTTGGGGAAGACGACGAAGCATTACAGATCTTGGATGTTCCGGCAACGGAAGCGTACGTCCTCGACGAGTGGTCCAGGTCGCTTTTCGCACTCTTTGAAAAATCGGCAAGTTCCAAGGAGATGATCGCCTCAGCCAAGACCGATGCCGAGCGCTGCGAGGCGTATTATTTTGTTGGAATCCTGGCCAACATCGAGGGCCGCCGTGACGATGCTTCTGCGGCATTTCATAAGTGCATAGAGTTTGACGAATGGAACGTGCTGGCTCGCGTGTTCGCGCCTGGAAGACTTGCCAACCTGCGTTAATATCAATTCCTTAATACGCTCAGCCCAGACCCTGCCGGCCGTGGTATTCCCGGCCTGGCGATGAGCTTCTGCAAAGTGATCTTGGGTGATAGAATGCGGCGGGCCCGGCGGTTCTTTGTTTGTCACGCCCGGGCCGTTTCGCTTATGAAGATTTTTACTGCCCAATTCAGTTATTTTGTTCGCAGTCGTCGGGGGCGGCGCAACATCCGCCTGCTCCTTCGCATGCTCGCCACGTTGGCGGTGATCGTCACCATCTACAGCGTGCTCTTCCACTACATTATGGCGTGGGAGTACCGGCATCATGAGCAGCGTGTTCAATACAGTTGGATAACGGGCGTCTACTGGACGCTGACGGTGATGTCGACATTGGGTTTTGGTGATATCACGTTTCAAACTGACTTGGGCCGTGTGTTTTCGATTATCGTGCTGGTCTCGGGCACGATGTTTATGCTCATCCTCTTGCCTTTCACATTTATCCAGTTCTTTTATGCGCCCTGGGTGGAGGCCCAGGCCGCTTCCCGAGCGCCTCGCGTCCTTCCGGAGGAAACCACGGGACACGTGCTGCTGACGAACTACGATCCAGTTACGATGACGTTGATCGGCAAGCTTGATCAGTTCGGTTATCCCTATGCGCTTCTCGTTCAAGAGTTGGACGAGGCCCTCCACCTTCACGACTTGGGAATGAACGTGGTTCTCGGCGACCTCGACGACCCGGACACCTATTCGCGCGTCCGGGCCGATCGGGCCGCACTCGTAGCCACCACTGCCAGTGATACGATTAACACGAACGTCGCAGCCACCGTGCGCGGGGTCGCACCCAACGTCCCCATCATCGCCACGGCCAAGGATCCGGCTTCGGTGGACATTCTGGAACTGGCGGGCACGTCGCATGTGCTGCAGCTGGACGTGATGATGGGGCGTTCGCTGGCTCGCCGCGCAATCGGCGGCGATGCCATGACGCACGTGATAGGGCGTGTGGAGCAGCTCTTGATCGCCGAGGCCAACGCAGCGCGAACGCCGCTGGTCGGCAAGACCCTTCGCGAGAACCGGCTCAACGAACTGGGTGTCACGGTGGCGGGCGTCTGGGACCGCGGGCAGTTTTTGCCGGCCGGACCGGAGACGATGATTACGGAGCACACCGTGCTCGTGCTGGCCGGCTCAAAGGAGCAACTCCTCAATTACGACGAGCATTTCGCGATCTACAACGTGTCGGGCGCGCCAGTGTTGGTCATCGGCGGCAGCCGGGTCGGGCAAGCGACTTCACGAGAGCTTTCCAATCGCGGCATGGACTTTTGCATCGTCGACCGCGAGCCGTTGACAGTCTCGAATTCGGACCCGGTGGTCGTTGGAAGCGCGGCGGAATTGGAGGTCTTGGAGAAAGCGGGCATTCAGAAAACACCGACGGTCATTATCACACCGCGCGACGACAACACGAACATCTATTTGACGATTTACTGCAGGCGCCTGCGCCCCGATGTTCAGATTGTCAGCCGCGCGACGCAGGAGCGAAACGTGGCGACGTTGCATCGCGCCGGCGCCGACTCTGTCATGTCGTACGCCTCGATGGGTGCGAATGCGGCCTTTAATCTGCTGGAACGCAGTGACATCCTGATGGTTGCGGAGGGATTGGATATCCTGAAGTTACGCGTGCCGGCCGACCTCGAAGGAAAGAGCCTGGCGGAGTCGTCGATCCGCGGCAAAACAGGTTGCAACGTCATCGCGGTCAGCAAAGATGGCTCCATGGACATCAATCCCAACCCCCATGCGCCGCTTCCTGCGGATGCCGAACTCGTCCTGATCGGGACCGTGGACGCCGAGCGGCGTTTTCTGGAAGTCTATCGCGACACGTTGCGTGATTAGCAGTGGTACGGCTCAACCCTCAGTGGAAGGGAGACCAAAGGAGAGCAAGTTCGCTTGGTTGGACTGCGCGGCTGCCCTCGAAATGGCGACTCTCTACTTTTGTGATGCCGTGAATGGCAAGTGGTGGCCGTGCTGGTCGATCGCGTCCTCGTGGGATGCAAAGCCAGTTTTCCGGTCCCTACGGACTTGGCTGCTCGCCGCCTTTGGGGCCGTAAAACACGACCCAAACGACAAGGTCGTCTGAGAAGTCTTCAAAACGGTGTTCCATGCCTGCGGGAACGAACAACACATCTCCTTCTTCGAACGAGATCTGGTCCGAGCCGCGAACAAATTGTCCATTCCCTTTCGCGACCACATAGACTTCGTCCTGCTCATGCGGTTGTTGTGGATCGTTCTGGCGCGGGGCGTAAATAAGCACTTTCAAAGAGCCGTGGACGATGGCCGTCGCATACCGGTTCCCGTCCGGGGTCGGAAGGCGGTTCATCATATTGGCGACCGTTGCAACCCATGGATTTGTCATACTTTGTACCTCGATGTAGTACGATCGATACCTTCCGATTATCAGGTGGCGCGTCAGGGAGATGACGCTGGCTTCTATAGTAGACGCAAAAAATCCCCTGAGCGTTCCCTAAGTTGTGAGCGTTACCACGGTTCGTGGAGGCCTGAATCAGAAGAAACCTCCCTAATTGCTGCACTTAGGTTAACGGCGAACGACGGTGATTGATGTGCGCGCCGTTGCCCAGTTGTGCAAGGACGCCTCAATCGGTCTGGTGTTCTTTGTTCCAATCGACGCTCTCCCTAGCAGCTGCAGGAATTCGTCTTGAAATGGATCGTGGCCCTTGCGAACGGCTTTTCGGGCCGCTTCCAGCATCTCAGCGGCCTTGTCGAGGTTGTTTTGGCGGAGGAAATCGACTTGAATCGGTTCGCGCGTTGCAATCAGTAAGTAATTATCGATGGACTTCTTCTTGTGAGACGGTAGATAGACCGTCGACTTCGCTTGCCAAGGGTCTTGGGGCGTTGATTTGATGGGCGTTGTTTCGCCTGCGCTCGGATAGAGTACGCTGATGCTACCGTCATCCAGCAAATCAAGAATGGTTAAATAGATCTCGCCTCCGCTGTGATTTTTTACGATGAACTCGATTTCTTCGCCGATCTCCACCGTTCGGCCATCGGCGCCACCGAGTTTTGATTTCACCGGGTGAACGTCGAAACGAACGTCGATATCCGAGTTCGGGTTTCGGAGGTTCAAAACATTATGCCACTTTGCCCATCCATATAATTTCTTAAGCACGGTCTGACGGGTCGTCGGGTCATTTGTCGGCATAGCGGCGCCTCTCACAGACCCGTCGGCGGCCTTAATCTGAATGCCGTGATCGTTGCTGCAAACCTGGAGCTGAGCATCAGCACGATCGGCAACCAGCTCAAAGTATTCGGAATAAACGGGTGAATGTCGGCTCGTCGCGTCGATGGGTTGTTTGCTTTCCAATGAACTTCGTATTTCCGACAACACGCCGATCTCCGTCGCGTCTTCGAAGTAGACCTTCAGCGGGTTGGTCTTGAATACCTGTTTGACGATCCTGGCGCGCGAGGCAGGGCGAATTGTTTCCCCACGCAGTTTCCTCGCCTCCGACCTGGCCACCTTTACGTTGGTGATTTCGATGGTCGCAATCTTTTGGCGATCGGTGAATTTTTTCGTCGAAGGTGGATAGACGTCCAGAATCGTGCCGACGGCCATCGTGCTCGCCGCACCGGCGCGAACGACGATCTTCCCATTTTGCTCATCCACAAGAACATGTGGTTCTGCGGCCCGCCGGATTCCCGAAAAGAACAGATTATCGCGCCCGGCGCCTTCGATTTGTGGATTTTGCGAAGGATGCCATGATGACACTTGTTGTGTCACATCGTCCATCACGTCGCGATAGGTTTCGTTATCTTTGGATCGTGATAATCGACGCGACAGAAAGTACGTGAATGCACCGAGTCGTTGTCCGTTTTCGTTGGAATACTCACGCGCCGACTCGTTGGATCGACAGGCCGCGAGCAGCACGCAGTCTTGTGAGCCGATTGCCAGATCTGTATTGCGTTCACCGGACGTTCTCTCCCGCTGTCTTGGAGCAGGCGGCGTGCGCGGATCAGGGGGCGCATGACGGCTCGTCGCCCCCTTCGTCGCCGTGCCGGAATGACAACAATCCAGAATAATGGTCACTTTCTTTGTCTTCTTCGTCAGCGCGTCGATGAGTTCTCCCAGCGTGTCATCCGTGATGTCTGAAGCGCCGCCCGTGCTTCGGTCGAAAGGAACGAGGGTTTCATCCCGGCCGTCGCCTTCGTCGCCGGAGACATCCTTGGTGTAGGAACCATGGCCGGAATAATGGAATACGACAACGGTGTCCGGACTCGCGCGATCGATGAGATGCTGTTTGAAGGCCTTGAGAATGTTGTCGCGCGTCGCCTCAGCGTCCGTGAGAGTCTTGATGTCGCCTTCCGCGAATCCATAAGTGTCGCGCAGAACGCGCTGCATTTCATGAACATCGTTGACACATCCGGACAGCTTAGATAGCGGATATCGATATTCATTAATGCCTACAAGCAAGGCGAGTTTGCGAGGCAATGCCGGTTCGTCCGTCGCCGCACGAACGGTCGATCGGTTGTCTAGCGTGACGAGCATGAAGGCGACCAGCAAGACGACGTAATGTTGTCGTCTGGTGTCATTGTTTTGGTTATGGTCTCTAACCATAAGGATTCTCCTCGCGATTGTTTCGCCGTGATTCGCGATTTCGAGCCCTGATTTGCTTCCGGAGCTACAAATTGCTACTGAAAAGGCTAAGACGGAATGTTGCACATTCGTAACGTGGTTCGCGGGCTGAGCAAGTCAACGGATTGCCTGAGTCAGACGTTTCGGCTGATGGCGGATAAGTTGTCGTTCGAGTTTGGGCATTGCATCTTCCAGCGCTTCCTCGCAGGCCTCGCCAAATCCGTCGTGGTCGTCGCCTTCAGCGTTGATGGCGGCGAGCAGGCGTCCCGTCGAAGCCTCGAACAACTTCAGGTTAAAAGCGACGTCGAAATCTTCAATCGAAAAATGATGCGTATAGAACGGAAAACTCTGGGTGTGTTCACTCTTGCTGAATTCCCATCGGCTGACGTGGCCATAGATGACAGAGTCGGCTCCCTTGAAGTTGCCAAAGTCCAACGTTGTTGAGGGATTGAAAAGATCCAACTGCTGGAACTCGAGCTCATCCGAGGCCTTCTTGAGATGTTGACGCTCAACGATGGTGAATGTCGGGAACTTGTCGAATAACAACTCGGCGATCGCATTGCTCACCGTGGTGCTGGAATGAGGATCGCACGCATGGGGCTCAATGAGAATGCCGACAGTGTAATGAGCAAGGCCCTTGCGGCGCATTTGAGCGATCTCGTCTTTGTCGATCCTCGCCGACTTGGAGCAGGAGACCGTTGTGATCAGTAGGGCGGCCAACCCTAAAACTGCCGGCTTTTGATAATGCTTGAAGTTCGTCACATCCTCATTCCAAGCACAAGTCTGGCATCGGTTCTTCATGTCTAATTCCTCTCCTGTTCAATGACCTGGTTAAGGGCGGATTCGATCGATGACGTTAACGAATTAAGTGTGTGCTGCCCGCGGGCATCTAGGATTCGGTCGATGGCGTCTTGCGCACCAGCCTCCGGCGATCCCGACCGTGTGATGCCGAATCCCTTGCGAATTATTTGCCCCGTCCGCAATTGGCGCGTTTTGGCGTTCAACACCATAGGGATGAAATTGCATTCATATCGCTGCGATCGAATGCCGTGATGGCTTTGCGGTCCGATGTGCTGAATGTCAATGTTCAAAATCAAGACGTACCCGCATTGCGTAATGACGGCGTCTGACAATGCGGGCGTATTGCGCTGTAAGGCGGCATCGCGCACTTTGGAATCTTCTTCAGAGCTCGAGAAGTTGCCGGTTACAAACTGCAAAGGTGCATTCCCGTTTGCAAGTCGCTGGATCAATGTGGACTCAAGTTGGTGAAGCGGTATGATCTCATCGCCGGCACGTGCTTGCGCCAACACGAGAACTCTCGACTTGTTCTCCTCGCGAATCTTCTCAAGCGCCGCGTTCGCCTCCTTCCAGAAATCATCTCGCGTACATATTCTCTCGTAGTCCCGAAGATTTTTGACGAGCGTCGTCCCCGCCCTGCGGTCGATCTGCAACTGGATATCATGCCGTAGGTTATTGCACTCAAACAATGCGTCTATCTTGCGCCTAATGATCTTAGGAAGCGGTCCTTCATTGCCTTTGTAGGCGTCTTCGTAATCACGCAATAGCTTCTCGGCGTACACCGCATCACGATCAACGTCGATGGCCTTGTCAATGGCGGCTTCCCAGGCATCACGAAGTTCGCGATCGATTTTGTTCCTCGTGACAAGGTCTTGTGAAATGACGACGTACCAGGTTTTCTTGAATGCCTCGTGGGCCGAAAGAAAGTCCCCGTTTCGGATCATCTTCCGGATTGCCTGGAGAATCCGCTGTCTTGCAGCTCGAGTGTCTGCTTTGCATAGAGGCACTTGAGCACTGCCCTTGGCAGTGATATGGCTCCAGGGCTCTTGGACGTACGGACGTGCGGCGAGGTAGGCATGCACATTATCCTTGATAAATGAGTCAAGATGGCTCGCCATGACAGTTGAATCGTTGCCTGCGGCAAATCCTTGTAATCCGAGCAGGACGTAGTGTGAAAAGAGACCATTCGTGGTTGGTGGCGGAACGAGCGTGTCGTCGTCGTTTAGCGATTGGTCTTGCGGAAATTCAAAGGATTCCTGCCCAAGACTGCAACTCGCAAGAATAACGTCGCTTTCAACATGAAACGGCATATGCAACGCCAGTGCATTGTAGGCAGGGGATGTCACCGCGGAAGTTTCGATCGGATACGTGTCTTTCCCTTGGACTTGAATGGGTGTTTCGGGCGGCGCGCCGGTTTGGCACGCGTCAACAATGATGATTCTTGAATAGAGTACCTTGTCGCGAAACAATCTTGTGATCTTCGTAAACGCAATCCAGCTTTCAGGCGATTGAATATTGCTGTCGTGTGCTGCCAGTAGCCACTCTGACATGGACCGTGTCGGAGCCTCTAGAGAATGGTTTTGCTGCCTTTTCTCTATTGGTTTGGCTATTCCGTGACTCGAAATGAAGATCAACACCACACTGGATTCGTTCACGTGGTCAAGTATGAATTCGAGGCACTCCATGAAGGCGCGCGCGGTCGGCGCTCTGTGGTGAACGCCACTGGATGCCAAGTGCTTGTCTTTAAGGGACGTCAATAGATAGGTGTGTTCAGGTAGGAATGCACCTTTGGGGCCGGTGAGGATCTTGACAATATCCGTCGCGTCATTCTCGCAATAATTCAGGTTTTTAAGATCACGATCCTCGAACTTGTTAACGCCTAACGACAGGAGCCAGTAATTAGGGTTCTTAGGTAAGATTTTGATAGGTTTGTCGCGCGGTACGAATGAATCGTCAATCGCACTTGTTATTCTTGGCGAAGTAGCGAACAGGATAGCACTTGATAGTATCAGAAGCCGTCTTGCATGCATATTCACAATCTCTCGACGATCTAGGCAATCTCGCTGGAAACTGAAAGAGAGGAAGAAAACGCTACCACACTCGCGTATCCTCTCTACATGGAGGTTTCCGCCGAGTATCGATCGTTCCGATGAATATGCACGCAACAGGAACTGAGACGCAGAGCGTGGTTGATTTCCAATACATTTCCAGTCCTTTGTATTCGAGAATGCACGATGACCGTGTTCTCGATAATTTCATGGCAGGTTCCGGGCCTTGCGACGCATGCTCAGACTTCGTGAGTTTCTATTCCTTGGTCACGCAATCCTGCCCCTCTTTTCCTAAGACGTTTTCATCTCGTGAAATGATCGTAGATCGCACGAAGCCGGAGCATGACATAGCTTGAGGAGCATTCAAAAGAGGCTCTCAAAGCTTCAGGGCGTTACGACAATACCGCGCGATAATGTTCCATCCCCAAAAATTGGAGAGCCAATTGTTGCAGTCACGCCCCCGAAACCTAAGCGCGGGCTCGGCGCTTCAGGGGCAATTCTGGGAGCAGCGTAGAACCTCCATGTAATAGGACGCGAAAAAGAGGTGTTTCGGGAAAAAAGTTCGAGTTTTTTTTTGATGATACGTGCTTGGTCGCTTTTGGGTGTCTTTGTTCGTTGTGGGTGCGACAGGATCGCACAAACAAAGACGAGTCCACCACAACCTTCGTTGCCCCCATTTTTCTAATCTGCGCCGAACGGCTTCATCGAGAGGTAAGTTGCGCGAGCTTCTTTCTTATCGTTCAAGTCTTTTCCTTGCTCGACCAGGACACCGATCCATCCTCCGGTCCCCGTTAAGCGCAGGAAGAAAGGGAGTAGTTTGATAGGATGGGGATTGAAGAATATCGCCCCCAAGCAAGACGGCTTAGCAACATTCCCTCAAATTTGTTAAATCCCCGTCTGACCCTTCTCGCTCATCCTCTTCACGTTAATCGCCATATCTCGAAGCATCTCGGCGACGTAGGCGATGGACAGGAGCCAGATGGCGTTGCCGAGGCAGAAAAAGAAAACAACCACTCCCATCTCCGGTTGGTTGCCATTCAAGCCGTTCACAAGAAAAATAGCACCCACAATGAGAGACAGGATCGCGAAAAACTTCATGATCGAGCATGTTGAATCAACGGCGGCATATTCTCTCTTCCTGCGTGTCGACTGCTTTTTTTCCCTTGGCGATTCATCCAGCACAACTGGTTCGTGAACTTCTTCAATAAGCAGCGTCTTTCCGCACTTTTTGCACCTACCAGTTCGACCCCGATATTCATCCGGCGCCTTCAGCACCGACCCACACTCACATGTTACTTCGATGGGCATAGATGTATCTCCGACACGAAGATTATCTCGATTCGGCCACCAATAGTCAAAAACCGGGGGAGACGGCTCCGGAGGAAAACGAAGAAGATCTGTCTGCTGAGACGGACGAAGACAACGGAGTTTCTTAAAGTCAGGACTTGTCTAAGTTGGGCATTTTTTGATTCATGTAGGCGAGCGGCGTTTGCCCTGTTTTGCCATCGCCTTCAGGATGACATGCCAAATCGTTTTTTCACTCCAGCTTCGCTTGCACTCTGATGGAAGTCATCAGTACGTTTTCATTGAGATCAAGCTTCATTATTATCACTTTGCCGTTATGGACGGTGAACTCTTTATGTGATTGGTATGAGTTCTCAGCGAACCTGGAGCAGACTTCACCCATCCATTTGTACAGCTCGTCTGAATTCTGTTCGTCCGTTAGATTGGCAACCATCCGAACCGGGATGGTAATGCTAAACTTAATCTCGGTGTTGGTGGTGTCGCTTGATATCGGTAATTGCAGAATCGCGGCGAACCATTCCAGATTTTCGGGTAAGCCACCGACTTGATAATAGAACCCGGGGACGTTGGTGTTTTCGGCGATCCAATCGATGCCTAATCCGGTTTCATTGCGTTTTTTCTGTGTCCAGTACCAGCCCTTCTCGGCGCCATAGCCGGCTTCGATCTGTTTCAGTGACCATCCAATTCCCTGATATGTCGACTCCGAGCTAGATTCTGATGGTGGTTTTGGATCGTCAGCTTCATTTGAATCTTGAATTGCATACGAAGGGGATTCCATCGGACTTTGTCCGGGAAGGCTCTCAGTGCCGGCTTTGTTGTTCTTGTTGAGCACGAACGGAATCACGGCCAGTGCCAAAGCTACAACGATCGTTGCAGCAATCCACAATGGTTTGCCGACGAATTTGACGGTAACAAGGCTGACGGTTTTCTCCTTTTCAGCGTCCGTCTTTGTTGTGGCGTCTCCTTGTTCTACAGCGTCAAGTTTTTTTCTGAGTGTTTCTGCTTCGGCCTTCGCTTTTTTGGCTTCCAATGCGGCCTGCTTCTGTATCGCACGCGAGGTTTGCTCGACCTGTTTCGCCTGGGCTTTCGCCTTCTTTAGTGGTTCGTCGTACTTGAACGGCGCACCGCATGCACCACAGGCCAGGTTTTGCCCCAGATCTGATTCTTGAAGCGTGTGAAGCTGGTCACACGCAGGACAGCGGACATCATAGGTGGCCATGATGGTCTTCCTTCCCTTGCCCCGGCGATTTTCTTACTTCAGGCCCGCTTGCCCTTGCCGCCGTTCGAGCGGCGTCTCTTGGTCTTCTTTTTCTTTTTGTCCAGGCCCTCAGCGATCAAGTCGAACTGTTTCTTGTATTCTTCGAAGCTGCTCATCTGCCCTTAAGGCTAGTTCTCGAATGCGAACATCAGAGTAGGTAGAGAGTCGCCAGGAGACCGCAGGAGAGCAGGCGCAAGTCCCGGCCGGGTTGGACGGCGGGTCCGCGCTCGAAGTTTCTACTCTCTATTTTCTACTCTCTCCTGCTCTATTCGCCTTCGACGAATCGGGGCGACTGGATTCGAACCAGCGGCCTCCTGCTCCCAAAGCACAAAACCAGTCTTTTAATCATAACCGCTTACGACAATATTGTAACGCTTCACGTATGCCTTCTGGTAGCCCCAATCGGGGGCTATTCGTTCGAAGTGTTACAGAATTAGTCCCCCTTGATAGAGCATCAACGTCCTTCTTCATTGAGTCGGCCGAGATGATGAGACTTGGCCGACGATCCCCCTCCGCACGTCCGGGCGCTCAGTCGCCCGGGCGTGTTTTTCTGGTTCTCGCCCCCAGCCGCTCAACCCACTTCCTTCATCAAAGGAAACGCGGTCTTCAAGCACGAGCGGCGGGGGGCATTTTTTACAAAGGTCTTTTATGGGCTAAGGGATTGGCAATAGATGAAATTTGAAATCAAGCATCGCCATACCGGGTCGGTTCTGTTCTCAGTGGAAGTCGGGTCCCTGAAGCTCGCGGTAGAGGCCGCAATCAAGGCGGGAGCGAACCTGTCGGGAGCGAACCTGTCGGGAGCGAACCTGTCGGGAGCGAACCTGTCGGGAGCGGACCTGTCGCGAGCGTACCTGTCGCGAGCGGACCTGTCGGGAGCGGACCTGTCGCGAGCGTACCTGTCGCGAGCGTACCTGTCGGGAGCGTACCTGTCGGGAGCGGACCTGTCGGGAGCGAACCTGTCGGGAGCGTACCTGTCGGGAGCGTACCCGTCGGGAGCGATTGGTCTTAACAAGTGGCGCTGCACGCCACTTCAGATGTTGGTCGATCAGCCCGGAAAAATCCGAGCGTACAAATTGGTGACTGCCGAAGGATACGGCCCATTCAACGGGGGAATTAAATACGAAATCAACGGCAGTTATTCCGTCGAAGACGCAGAGGTGGACGACACTGTTGAATGCGGCGCCGGCATCAATCTGGCGACGATGAATTGGTGCATACGCGAATGGCGAGAGGGCTACCGGATTCTTGTCGCCGAGTTCACGGCCGAAGATATCGCTGCGATTCCAATTTCAACCGATGGGAAGTTTCGTGTGCACAAGTGCACGATCGTTGGCGAGAAGGATCTTAAAGCGCTTGGGTTGATGACTGAGTCCGCCAAGGAACTGGAAGCGGCAACTAATGTTTCAGGCTAAGTAAGCGTCTTCAAGCATGGCGGCCAAGCCCAAACAACATTGGCCTATTCCGAAGGGCTGGTCCAAGAGCGGCTGGATCAAGCGGCTGCGCGCGTTGGCTGAGTCATGCGAGGAGCTGAAGCCGGAAAGAGCAAAGGCGTACCGCGAATGGGCGGACGCATTGGAAGGTAAAGATCGAAGGTGAATGTGATGCTCAATGAAAGTTACGTAGAAAGGAAACCCTAATGGATGAAGAAAGAATGATGAAGTGGTTTGCCTATGAACACCTACCTGATCATCTACAGGAGGTATCGGTCGGCTTTTTCAACTTGGCTACGAGCCTATGCGGAAGCATTAAACCTGGCCCCGAGAGGACGGTGGCTCTGCGTAAGTTGCTTGAAGCCAAGGATGCGGCGGTGAGAAGCAAGCTTCATCCAGGTGGATGATGTGCGGATTGTCAGGAGGACAAACATTGAAAGGAGCTGAGAAATGAAATCAACGAAGACAATCTTATTCGTCTGCCTGTCAATCGCCCCATTGCATTTCGCTGCATCCCAATCCATGAATCCCGTCGTTCGCAAGCAAGTCAGTGTCGGTCCAATCCTCCAGCACGCGGACGGCGGCCGGACGGCTTTCCCACCAAGATCCAACACCAACGCATCCCGAGGTGCCGCATTGCTTGCTGCTCAGGACGCGGCCGTCCGAGGGGATACGATCGTCGTCGGAGCGGGCGTCTACGACATCCAATCGACCCTCGGAAAGCATCTCGTCGATTGGTACTTCTATCCGGGAGCGGTCGTTACGTCGTCCGTCGTGAACATCTGGGGCGACGGCGGGGAAGATCTGACCTACACCGTCAAAGGCCACGGCGTTTTCAATCACACCGGCATCGCGACCAACAACGAGAACCTGGGGCGATTCACCGGAGCTTCCAACATCTGCATCGAGTTCCATGAAGGCGCGTCTCATTTCGGCCGTGCGTTCACGACCTTCAACAGCGGTCTGAACCTGAAACTGAGATGGACCGGGACCGTGTGTACCAAGGACGGCGGCATCGACAACGTGGGCGGCACGATCACGATTCATGGACATCGACTCAGCAGCGAGGGATTAACCCTGGAGTCGGACGGTGATTTAACCATCGCCTACATCGACGAACTCGTGTCGCTCACAACGACTCCGGTTGAGCTGGTCTTTGGAGAGATAAGGGTCTTTAACGCCACCATTCGCGCTTTGCACCCTGGCAAAGCCGTTGCCCAAAACAGCAGCGAAGGTCTGCCTGACGGGATCTTTCTCCACAACTGCATCCTCGACACCAACATGGAATTCCCGTTTTTCGGAACGGTTCACGTTTCGAATGTGTCTCGCCTGGATGGGTTAAAGACGCTTGGGAATGACGTGGTTTTTCTGGATATCAACGAATAGGGGAGCCATGGCGAAAGTAATGATGGTTTTGATATTCCTGGTGCCGCTTGACATAGTCATTTCTGCGCTGGTTCTCAAGTGTTATTGGTGGTGGTTCGTGTCACAACCATTCGGGTTCATTGGCTTATCACTCAACGATTGCGTAGGCCTAGGCGTGATGAAGAGCTTTCTTCTGATGGGTTTTGGACGCCAAACCCAGGACGAGGAGCTATGGGAAATCGCCGTAGCTAGGTTGTTCAACGTGTCAATTATGCTCGCGATCGGCGCAATCATTCACTGGATTATTCATTAACTCCCTATGGCTAAAAGAGCGGTCATGATCCCACGAGAACGACTCAACAACATCATCACCGAGCTGGAGCAATCCATCGTCGATACCGAATGGTACAACAATAACCGACTCGGCCCGGGCGACCCGCCTCTCGACGCTGTGCCCGATCGCACTCTACTCGCCAAAGCACGCGATTGCCTTCGCGCTCTCGATAACTGTGACGAAACTGAATACGCGCGCCTCTGCGCGGAACTCAATCAAGCTTCAGAATCCTTGTGGCCCACGAAAGGAGGTGCTCGATGACCCAGTAGCTAGCACATGCCTGCTGTTTGGTACTCGCGCGGGGGCCGACCCAAACGCGGTGCTCCCGCGCGAGGTTTTTCAGGTGTAAAGGAATCGGAGACGAGCAAGAAGAAATGGCGGTCTATGTTGACCCACTCATGGTATCGATGAAAAACCGTCGCTGGCGGTGGCCCAAGGCGTGTCACCTCTTCGCGGACACGGAAGTTGAACTGCATATGTTCGCCAGCATGCTCCGCCTTAGGCGCGGGTGGTTCCAAAACAAGAGACCGTGGTTTCCGCACTATGACTTAACCGAACGGAAGCGGGGAGAGGCCGTCGATCGCGGGGCGATCGAACTCACGCGAGAGCAAGCCGTTCAACGCTTCGAGCAGATGAAAGGAACGTGGCTAAGACGTCAGAGGGTCGCCAAGGAGCCTGTGTAGGGGACGATGACACACATGGAAGGGAATCAAGCCAGGGAAGGCTATTCAGATGCAATGCCACGGCGATAACGCCGCACTCAAACATCATCAGTCAGCAAATCGCTGGCACAATCATCTACCGGCGTGGATCACTCAGCACGCCGAGTATCAGCGTCTACGCCAACCATTCAGGCAGACGCTTCAGGGTATCGCCAATTCATGCGATGTCCCCCATTCAGACGGATCGCTCATTGGAGCCTTCGGAGGCGAACGGCTGCTCCGCGCGTGCGGTTGCAGCCGTTCCGCGTTCTGGAGGCATCTCACCAAGCTCGAACGCCTGGGTTTCGTCGTCACACTGGGTCGTGGCGGCACATACGGCAGCCGCAACTACGGCAATCAATACGGAATCCCGGGCCAATACGGAGCACTCGACAACCGCCGATGCCGGCGTGAAATGCGCCGGATGATCCGCGGCCGTGACGGCATCCTCCGTCCGGAGGTCATCGCTCCGGGGGATCAGGTCACCATCTGGCCGAATGCTCCAAATCACAGCCCGTCCCACTTTGACGTAAAAAGTGGGACGGGGGTTGTGTCAAAGTGGGACGGGGGTCGTGTCAAAGTGAGACGGGGGTCGTCTCAAAGTGGGACACCACCATCTCCTATACCATCTCCTCATGGATCTATGAAATCCATGGGGGATGGGGCTTGCAGCGGCCAGAGTCGGAGGCGACCCCGGATCCGCCATTTCTCGATCGAGGACCTCACCGATACCGATCGGCTCCTGGAGTTGTATGCGGACAGCGTGCGCCGGGAGCTGGTCGAGGACAGCCAGGCCGGCCGGCTGAAGTTCGTGGCTATGGCCGAGCACGCTCTTCACTGGGGCAAGGCGATCGACAAGTGCAGGGTCTTCGCGGGGAACGTGAACAACGGTCGGTGGCTGCTGATCACGCAGGCCGACGAGGACCTGGCGAATCGGCGGTTGAAGCAGCACTTCCATGGTGAGGATCGGGAGTCGGAGGGTGGAGGGCATCAGGCAGCACAGCGCGTCGAGCTTTCGCAAGCGGATAAAGACGCGAAGTTAGTCAACTGGATTGCCAAGAAGCTGGGGCGTGAACCGATGCTCGGAGATCCGGGGGTGGCGGAATTTCTTAAAAGAGAGACGGGGGCGGAGTGGAGTGTTGAGCGGTTTCGGGATGCGAAGCGGCGGTGTGGATTTTAGATCAGATCGTTCGAAGAGGAGAAATCGATATGGCGCTGAAGCAGTTTGATAAGACCCTTGAAAAAGTTGCTGACGACGAACCAATCTTTGTTTTGAGAGCCAGAGATGTGATCGCTCCGATGGCTGTCGAACACTGGGCCGAGATGGCAGCCAAGCTTCAAGTGAATCCTCAAAAAGTGCTTGAAGCGTACCAGTGTGCGGAGTCCATGAGAAATTGGAAAGAGCGTCGACTTCCCGACTGAGTTCTCGGAGTGATCTGATGTCAGACAAGAGCGACATTGAATGGACAGACGCAACGTGGAATCCAGTGACGGGTTGCACGCGCGTCAGCGAGGGCTGCGATAACTGCTACGCCGTCCCGATGACCAAACGCCTCGAACGGATGAAGAAACCGAAATACCAGGGATTGGTCGGGAAGGGTCATTTCAATGGTGTTGTGAAGTGTCACGAGAGTGCTTTGGAGATCCCGTTCAAGTGGACAAAGCCTCGCAGGATATTCGTCAACTCCATGAGCGATCTTTTCCATGAACACGTACCGTTTGAATTTATCGCCAACGTGTTCACGACGATGGGGCAGTGTCACTGGCATACGTTCCAGATTCTGACCAAGCGCCCTCATATTTTGCGTGAGTTTTTCTATTGGAATTATCCAGCCGACAAAATCAGTTACGAAGCGGCAGCGCAAGATTGGCTCAAGTGTTGGCCGAACGTGTGGCTTGGTGTTTCCGTCGAAGGCCAGCATGAGGCGAACGATCGAATACCTAAGTTTGTTTGGTGTCCTGCCGCTGTGCGCTTCCTGTCGTGTGAGCCGTTGCTTGAACCGATCGACATAGGGCGCGCCATTCCATGCGGCTATTACTGCGATGAATCAGTCGGGCATGTTGACCATCCATTCTGGGGCAACGGCAACGTGAAATCGCCCATTGACTGGGTCATTGTGGGTGGTGAATCCGGACCCGGCGCACGACCGTGTCGAGCGACTTGGATTCGTGACATCGTTCATGATTGTAAAGCGGCCGGCGTTCCAGTGTTTGTGAAACAACTCGGATCGAATCCGGAGGAAGGATACGGCTGTCACCGCAAACTCAGGTTAAACCATCGCAAAGGCGGGAACATCGAAGAGTGGCCCGACGATTTGCGCATACGGCAGTTTCCGAAGGCGGCAACGGAGGCGGCGTTGGTATGAGATTGGTAGGTCTTGATCCATCGAGCACGCTCACCGGCTACGCCGTCATGGATGGACCGGATCGTCTCATTGACGCTGGTCTGCTCAAGCCGAAGTGTCAGAAGGATCCGGCTATTCTTCGGATCATCACCATGGCCTCCGATCTTCGTGAGCTGCTCAAAGAGACCAAGCCGGATGTTGTGGCCGTGGAGATCACGTCTGGAAAAGTGGCGGACAAAAAGCGGGCGCGATCCATGGGTGCCGGGTTGGCTGTCTATGGCATGGCCGTCGGAATGATGTACGACACCGCGTATTCGCTTCTTGGTTTCGACATGAAGGCCGTCATACCGGTGCAGGAGAACATCTGGACTCGTGGTGTGCCGAAGCAAGAGCGGCTTGCGCTCATGATGAAGCTGTTTCCGCAGTACACGATCGACCAGGATCCGGGTGGAGATATGGGAGATGCGATCAACATTGGGGTGTGGACTTATGAGTGGTTGGAGGCTCAGGAGTTAATAGCGGGGGGCATGGTGTAATGCGCAACGGTGGCGAGCTGTTGGCAATTGATCTATGCGGGGGAGCTGGCGGTTGGGCGTGCGCAGCGCGCGGCCTTCCGATCAGGATCATTGCCGCCATCGACTACGACATTACGGCACTCACGACCTACCAACTAAACCATCCGCACGTGCAGCCGATTGTTGCCGATGTCCGCAATATCCCGCTCGCCGTTTCGAAGCTAAGGTCAAAGGTCGATTTGATTCTCGGTGGAATCCCTTGCGAAACGATTTCCAAGTGGCGCGATATCGCGGATCACAGCAAGGTCACCGAGAAGGAGTTAACGAATTGGCATAGAACGCTCGACGCTTGCATGGAGATAGTCAAAGAGGCCCAACCGCGATGGTGGTGTTTGGAGGATGTGAACGCCATCGTTGATCATCTTCCGATTCTAACACCGTATCAGAAGATCGACGCCGCCGGCTACGGCCCTCAGCGGCGCGAACGAGTGTTTGTCGGCGAGTTTCCGAAACCGAAAGCTGGCCGAGATCGTCGTGTATTGGCGGATTGTTTGAGGCGTGGGCCGTACCGGATCGGCACTAGGGTGCTCAGGCGGACACCGAAGCGTTCTCAGTATTTTAGTGCGGATCATCATTCTTGGTTTGATCCCGGACGTAAGTCACACACAGTGTGCGCTTGGAGCAGTCGTCGTGACGTCGATAGCGTTGTTGTTGATGGTGATCTTCGCCGTCAACTTGAATGGCAAGAAGCGGCGGCTTTGCAGGGATTCCCTGATGATTATGTTTTCTTTGGTCCACCGACTGCCGTGGGCAAACACATTGGGCAGGCGATCCAGATCGATACGGGTCGTGCCATATTGCAGGCGATCTGTGATGAGAGGGAGCATGAGGCATGAACCACACGGGAGCCCCACATTTGCGTATTTAGAATAAAGACTTACGTCAGTTTTCCAGTTACGGAAAATAAGGACTTATGACGGATTTCGGGTTACGTGAATTAAAGACTTATGGCAATTTTGGGATTTAGAAAATAAGGACTTATGACGATTTTGGCCCAAAAGACGAAATTACCCCTCAATACGAAGGAATGTAAGTGCAGCAAAATCAAGGGCTTATGGGTGCGGGTCCTTCCGAGGCGAGGCCCGCAGGGGGGAACCCCCCGCAATCTAACGGTTTTTTTGCGCACGTTGTTTTTTTTCGGGGTTGCTGCTGCTGATTTGAGACTGAGGGATGGCTAAGCGTGAGCGTCAAACAAAAAAGAAACGGGCGAAAGCGACGCGAAAACGCGGCGGCGCTCCCGAAAACGGATCAGCAAGGCGATCTGACGACGGTTTGTTTGCGCGGTCGAAGAACGTTCTGGCCAGGTTCTTCGGTGTGTCAATTACCACGATTAAGGAATGGGAAGCCAAGGCCGGCGGCGAGTTGGCCAAGACGGAATATGGCTATGACCTCGCGGCTTGGTTTCGGTGGTGGCGTCAACGTGAGTGCGGCGCTGGAAATGGAAGTGAAGCCAAAGGTCGTCCTACGGCAGATCAGCGTCTCAAGGAAGCCAAAGCACGTCGTGAGGAAATGCTCGTTGATAAGGAGCTTAAGAAGTTGGTGGACGTCAACACCATGCGAGATCGAGAAAAAGAACTGGCCAAGCAGTTCGTCAGCCAGCTCGAAACAATGCCGGCGGAGTTGTCCACGCGGCTCCAAGGGGCGGAGCGTCGGCAGTTCATGAAGGTCATCGAGGATTTTTGTAACGAACGAAGACTGAAGCTGATCAAATGACGACCACGACTCTGCTATCGCCGCTCCTCTCCGATCACGTCCAGGAGATCCTGCGTCCGCGTGAACGGCTCTCGATTTTGGAGTGGGCAAAGCGTTACATGAAGATCACCGAGGGCCCGTTGGTTGGTCAGAGTGGTGCACCGGTTCCCTGGTCACCGGATACGTTTCCTCTGCAAACCGCGATGATCGAGGCGATCGATGATACGAAGTGGTCAAAAGTAGCCGTCCTGGGGCCTCCTCAAGCCGCCGGCAAGACGCAATCGTGTGTGATGCCGGTTCTCTTGCACGCGCTTCACCATCTTCGCGTCCCGGCAATGTACGTAGCTGGCAACGCGGAGCTGGCCAACGCAGCTTGGGATAACAAGCTCAAGAAGGCGTTGGAGGCAGATCCGGAGTTGTCGAAGCTGCTCCACGAGAACCCCGATCTCGGCGGCAATCGTCTGCTTAGGAAATTCACGAACGACACGCATCTGCATACGGTTGGTTCTGAGAGTGCCGGAAACCTTTCGCAAAAGACGGCTCCGAAGGTTGTATGCGATGACGTACAAGCCTATCCGGCAACGATTGGCCCTCGATTCGGCCATCCTGCCGACTACGCGGCAACACGAACAGGGGCGTATCCCGCCGAAGAGACCTGTCTCGTTTACTGCGGCACGGCCGGAATCATGGATGAATGGTTGTGGCGGACGATGAAGCGTTCGGCGTTCTTCTTGCCATTCGTGCCGTGTCCAGCTTGTGGAACATTCCAGTTGATCGAATTTGATCGGATGCAGTTTGACCATGGAGATCCAGAGGCTGCGATCAACGATACATGGCTGAAGTGTGCGGGTGAATGTGATCAACCGATCACCTTTGACGATCTTCCGCTCATGCTGAAAGAACATCGGTGGGTCTCGATGCCCCCGGATGTCGATTGGGTCACGAAGCCTCCGCCTGATGGGGTCAAGATCGACCTCAAGGAAGCCACCGTCTATCCGCGAACGAAGCGAAGCACGAACATAGCCGGATTTTGGACAAACGCCTTGTACTGGCCGTGGGGGAGGACCTGGGGTCAGCTTGCCGCTGAGTTCATTAGCAGACAGGGTGACCCCGACAAGCTCAAGGACTTCCAACAGAACATCCTGACGATCCCGTGGGCGGAACCGAAGGCCGACGAAGACGCACCGGACGAAGAGGACGTCAAGGCGCACGCCTCTGCCGGTCATCACTGGGGCATGATCCCTGAGCAAGCCGGCGTTCACACCGATGATGCCGTGCTGATCATCACGGCCGACGTTCAGGCGGGATACATCTGGTATGTCGTCTGTGTATGGAACTTGAAGACCGGAACGTGTTGGTTGATTGAGGTGGGGCGATTCGGCAACAAGGCGGACCGGCGTGAGTTCGACAGCAAACGGGAAAAAGAAGCTGCTTGGAAATCACGAGTGTCACGCGCGCTCGACGGGCTTTGGACGAAGAACAATCAGGGATGGCCTGTTGTTACAGCTAAGGGCGAGGTCCTGGTTGAAGCCGTCAAAGCGACGAAGGTTTTTATCGACTGCGGGTTCTTAAGAGAGACGGTGCAGAACTTCTGTCGGCTTCGTAACGGAGGACGCTGGATTGGGACGTGGATTCCCGTCGAAGGCAGCCAGGCTAAAGCCAGGAGCAAGGTGCCGGTCTGGCCGGGTGCGCATGCTGTGACGATCGAAAAGAAGAGTAAGCGGCGCTACTACGAGATCAATACGAACCGGGCCAAGCTTTATGTACGCGAACTGTTGGCAGTCCCGACTGGTGAACCCGGTTCACTGATCCTGCCGGAGGATATGCCCGACTACCTCCGCGATCAGTTCGCCAAGCAACTTTGTGCGGAGGAATGGGACAAGACCCGGGGGACTTGGAAGAAAAGGGGAGAAAACCACATTCTGGACTGTATGGCCGAGCAGATCTCGGCTGCGCTGTCGTGTGGCGTGAAATTCGTGGCGATCGAAGTTGGCGACATCCAAGTCAAGGTCGTGCGGAGCTGGTTCGGTCGGCAGCGATCGATAAGGTAATCAAGGATGGTTGATTAGTCGCAGGAAGCGAGTGCGTTGCAGTTCCAAGTTCAACAGATTCGAGGTCCGAAGTGTCCGGGGTGTGCGTGTCAGCATTCGGATGTTCTCGGCGAGCAGCGACGCTTGGGTCGGTCATATCAACGGCGACAGTGCAGGTATTGCAATCGGACTTGGCTGGAATTGGTTGAGTCCGAGCCTGAAGAGAATGTTGACGCAGTCGTCTATCACATTATCAGGTGTCCAAGTTGTGGCAGTAATCGGGTGCCAGCATACAAGACGGAACGACCTACTAGGTATCATAAATGCGGAGACTGCGGACACAATTTCAAGAGCATTGAGTCACCATTGTGACTTGTTTTTTTGCCCATTTCGGCTCCGATAATAATACAACTCGATGCGCAGTTTTCGGTATCTCCTTTGTAGTAATAAGCCTAATGCATGTCCATATTATAGGTCGTTGCAGTATCGTCCCATAATTAGGGGGATTGTGATAAATAAAGTTGGGAAAAGGATTGCAAAGGAGTATAGTAAGGTAAGCGAACAGCGCAGCCAGCGAAGTCCCGAAATGCCAAACGGGATGCTCCGCTGGCTGGCTGTAACCCTCGGCCCCTCGCAGTGCTGGCGAAGGCCCGACTCCCAGTCGGGACCCTTCGTTGCGAGGGGCCCTCTTTTGCCAATCGTATGCTATTCTACCCAAATCTTATGCGTTGTTACAAGTTGATGTCTAGCTTCGTCTGATAAAATCGTTTGGCACTGCCTCAGGGAGCTAATTCACAAAAAAACGCGCGTCCAGTGCTAACAACATCATCGGCAAAGCCTTCAGAGAAAAAATCTTCATGTTGTTACCAATTCTTGGTAACGACCCCATTGTTTTACCACACCTAGCCTGCCCATGATCAGGGTATGGCTACATCAGTCACCGATTTGAGGTCTCATTTGACTGCGGCAAGGGCCGCTTTGGCAAGGAAAGACTACGCGAATGCGGAGTTGGAGGCCCTCCAGGCTCAGGCGGTGTTGGCTGGGGTCCCGGATATCGAGATGGAGAGCGGCGTCAAAATCACCTGGCGTCAAACGATCACCGAGCTTCTCGAATCCATTCGGCAATCCAAGCGAACTGAAACGGCCTCAAAAAAGGGAATACAGCGGACCAAAGTTCGTTTTCTAGGAGCCACATAGCGAAGGGCGAGCCATGGACGGCAAGAACGAACAACACCAACTAGAGCACGTTAAGTCCAAGCTTCGATTGTGGAAGGCTACTATCGCGGAGGCCTTAAAAAAGGAGTTCAGCGAGGCAGAACACAAACGCTTCATTCAGGTTATTCGGCTGATACTGGCCATCGTCGGAGCAGCAACCCTTGGTATTGGCTGCTGGATGGTCTATCCGCCGGCAGGTCTTATCGTTGTCGGGCTTCTGATGATCATCGCGGCTTCGCGAGGAAGGATCCGGCGATGATCAATCAACTCCTCACAGTAGCGGCCATGGTTTCCGAGGGGATCCTCGGCGGATCGCGCCCATCGCTTTCTGTCGGCGGATTGGATGCCGCGCGGACCAATCGGCTCAACGAAGCGCATTGGGCTGACGCTAAGGATGTTCCGATCAATGCCACAATTTCCAGTGATCTCGCCAAAGTTCGGGCTCGGTGCAATCACGAATTCATGAACAACGCCGTCCTCAAGGGGATGCTGAAGACTTATCGAGACGACTTCGTCGGGCCTGACGGTCCCAAGTTGACCGTGCGCGGTGGCCCCAACTCGAAATGGAACGAAACGCTTGAGCAGATTTGGCGAGAATGGTGGGCGAAACCGGATCTGAACGGCGTTCATTCCGGAGCTGACTTGCTCGGGCTGGCCATCAACACGACGGCGACGGCGGGCGATTACCTTTGGCAGATCGTCACGGATCGAGACGCGCGAACGCCGATCAAAACGCGCATCCTCTCGCACCATCCACGGCGCTTGGCAACACCCTTTGACCGGATCAGCGACGAGAACGTGTTCATGGGGATTCGCTTGACGCCGACTGGCCGTCCTCTCGGCTATTACCTCCAGAAGGCCGAAAAGCCCAATCAACTGACGAACTTCTCGACGCAGTTTCAATTCGTGCCCGCCAAGGACATGATCCACGGCTTTGAAGTCCTCGAGCCGGGTCAGTTCCGGGGGCTTCCCTGGTTTCACTGGGCGCTTCCCTCGACGGCAGATGCGCGCGACTTCGAACAGCAAGTCATGGATGCCGCGCGGTCGGCGGCGTCATTGAGCGTCTATTTCTTCACGCGCAACGCCGAAGCCGAGTTCCAACAGGTCGAGGAGATCACCGACATTGAGCGCGGGACTCAGAGCTTTCTGCCGCCGGGTTATGAACCTGGACAGGTGAATCCGCAGCAACCCTCCAACACCTTTAGTGAGTTCATGGATCATCAGGCCCGCAAGATGGGGCGGCCGAAGTGTATTCCGTTATCCACGGTCAATCTGGATCACCGTGGGTTGTCGTGGTCGTCCGCGCGATTGGAGCGAGACGTTTTTCACCAGGGTATTCGCGTTGAGCGTGGGGGGCAGAATCGCGGCTCATTGAGCCGCCTACTCAACATCATTGCCACTGAATCGATTCTCGCCGGCGAATTGGAACCGCTTCCCTTGGGTATGCGCATCCTTGAGCGATGGACGTGGTCGGAGTTTGCCAGCGTCAATCCGCGTGAAGACGCCACGGCCGGAAAGACCAGAAAAGAGGCCGGCCAAACGACGCTTGAGCGGGAGTGCGCGAGGCAGGGGCTGGATTGGATGGAAGTCCTTGAGCAATTGGCTCGCGAGAAGGAAAAGATGGAGGAACTCGGCTTGGTGCCTTCTGAAAGCAAGCCTCCACCGAAGAATGGTAAGCCATCCTCCAATGGGAACGGAAACGGAAGGATGAGTGAGCTGGCCGGAGTTGGAACATGAAGCCGAAACTTCAACAACCATCTGAGTTTTATCGCTCCGGCGTCGTGCGAGGGCTTCGTCAGGCGCAGGTATCTCCCATTGTTCGCGATGGCGGTGAGTTTGGGGCTGGTTTGATCAAGGGGGCAGCCGCCATAACGCGCGGTGAAGCGCTGGGGCATGAGATGTGGATTGATCGCACGATGCTTGAGCAAACACGCGATGCGATCAATAGTGCAGACAAAGGAATCAAGAGTCGATTCACGCACCCAAGCCTATCGGGTGACGGCCTGGGTAAGGCGCTGGGACGCTACAGAAACGCCGAAATCCAAGGCGACATCGTCTATGCCGATTTGCACGTTTTCCAATCCGCACACGAAACGCCTGATGGCGATCTTGCTGACTACGTGATGGGGTTGGCCGAAGAGGATCCGGAGGCCTTTGGAAACTCGATCTCGTTCCGGCCTGATTTCGGTGCTGAAGAAGAGTTCCAGGGGAAGCACTCCGATGAAGACGGTCGCTTTCAGTCTCCGGACTCGGACAACAAGAAGAATCTTCCCCATGCGAGGTTGGCGGAGCTTCGGGCCGTGGATGCCGTCGATAGTCCTGCGGCCAATCCCAACGGTTTATTTCATCGAGGCGATGAGATTGTGGCGGAAGCAGACGCCATTGCTTCCTACGCGCTTGGAATGACTGACTCACGGCCCGAGGTCGTGAACCTTGGCGTTGACCCGGCTCGGGTCAGCGGATTCGTGCAACGATTCTTGGACAACCACGGGCTGGAGATCAGGCCCAAACAGGAGACTGGTATGGAACCAAAGAAAAACGAAAACAAGGACGAAAAAAACCGGAGCGAGGGCCTAAGCGGAGGTGGTGCGGCGGTGGCTGATCCGCCCGAGCCGAGTGTCGACCTGAACGACGAAAAGAAGAAGTGGCGTCAGGAAATGCTTGATCGTCATCAGCAGCTTCGCGAGCTGGCCGGCTCCGAGGTTTCCGCTGAGCTACTTCAGAAGGCGATCGATGAAGACTGGGACCTCGAACGGGCGAAGACGGCGTTCCTAAATGATCTTCGTGATCGGGCGAAGCCGGTCAGTGTGACAAGTGTTCGCGACAATCGCGAAGACTTCAGCGCCGACATGACCACGGCTTTGCTCTTGGGCCAAGGCTTCAATTTCGATGACAGCACAGCAGTCGAGCGTGCTCGCAAGTTTGAGGGCATTGGTTTTCACGACCTTGGTCGTCTCTGTGCTCAACTGGAGGGCAAGGAGTTTGGAATCAGCGTGGACCGACTGTTTGAGGTCGCGCTAACGACACACAGTTTTCCGGAGATCCTCGGGGACACCATGACAAAGAGTCTTGCCCGGGGTTTCCAGGAGCATCCTCCGACGTTTCTGCGTTGGGCTGGAACGCGCGAAGTTAAGGACTTCCGCGAGTACAGCGAAATCAAGATGAGCGAGTTCGGATCCGTGCAGAAGATCGGCGATTCGGGTGAGATCAAACACGATACGCTAACCGAGTCAAAAGAAGTCTACTCGGCCGAAACCTACGGCAAAATGATTGTGCTGACGCGCAAAATGTGGATCAACGATGATCTTCGCGCATTTGTCGGCATCCCGTCCGGTATCGGTCGTTCAATGTCTCGCAACATCGACGACATCGCTTATGCCTTGCTGGTCAGCAACGGTGGAACCGGTCCAACCATGAAAGAGGACGGCAAGAAGCTGTTTGATGCTCACAAGCAACCCAACCTGATCACCGGTGCTGGCAGCGCACTGAGTCCAACCAGTCTGAGTGCCGCCAAAACAGCGATGCGCAAGATCAAGGGGTTGAACAATAAACAGCATCTCAATCTTCGGCCTCGTTTCCTTTTGGCACCGACAGATCTTGAGCATGACGCCATGACACTGTTGCAGTCGACGGAGTTGCTGGTTGTCAGTGATGGTCAATCGAATACCAAAGAGATCACCGGCAACAAGAACATCCATGCCCGCACACTCGAACCCATCATCGAGCCGCGATTAGATGATGCGAGCGATAAGGCTTGGTATCTGGTCGCGGACCAGAATCAAGCGCCGAGCCTGATTCTGGTCTATCTCCGCGGCAACCGGCAACCGCGAATAGAGCGACATGATCCGCCCAACGTGCTCGGCCTGGGATGGCGGTCCTGGCATGACGCCGGCGTCGCTGCGGTCGAATGGCGAGGTATCAACAAGAGCACCGGAGAAGCAGCGTAGTTTTCACGGCGACTCAAGCCGTTTGGCAGAAATCTTGACCGCTACGGCGGTGACATCGGGAGAAACGAATCATGCAAGCTCAAATCTATCAGGATGCGGTCGCTCAGATCGATTACACGCCGACCGTCGACCGGTCGGGTGGTGACATCGTACTGCTGCCGGACGGCCGGGTTGGTGTTGTCAAGGGATCCGGCTTGAAGGCGGGTGAACTCGGTGCGGTTTACACCAAAGGCGTGTTCACGATCAACAAGGCTGCGGGCATTACCTTGTTGGAAGGCCAGCAGGCGTGGTGGGATAAAGCGAGTGCCTGGGCGTCGTACACCGGCGGTTTTCCGATCGGCATGGTCGTCTACGGCGATGCGATTTCGACGGACGATCAAGTGATCGTTGAAATCAACGCCGAGGCCAGACCGATCATCGAACAGGGAAAGGGTGTGTGGGCTCGCGAGGCGACCGATGGGCTCGGCGTCACGGACGAAGACGGCGTCGTCAAGCTGGCCTTCGATGACGTCGCCGAGCTTGCACAAGCCGCCTAC
>JAKSDK010001373.1 GCA_022360095.1 Phycisphaerales bacterium | reverse complement strand
TTGGTTTTAACCATGGAAGAATAATTCCGGCTTCCGTGACTTTTTCATTTTTAGACCCTTATTGGGCGACATTCCTTTTGTTGCTATGGTCCGTCTTGCACTTATTTTGCGACTTGGATGGCAAATTGATGGACCGAGGCCAGGGTGAATTACGTTCTTCTCTAAAGAAAAATATAGTAAAATAAAAATTAAGGCGCTTGCGATACATCCACTCTAAAAAGGAGGCCTGCTATAGATAAATGTCCTTTATTCTACATTAAAAATCAGCTCTAACCTTGCTTCATATAAGATATTTTTCCAAATTTTGATAGACCGAAACGTCGGCTTTTAACGTTAATATTCGCTTTTCATATTGAGAACTATATTAGTGTGGCTGATTTAGTATTAATAAAAACAAAAGTGTATTCACCTGACTGTCATTATGGATTGGCTCTGTCGGAAGGGTCTATATGCAGAAACTCATCGATCAGTTAATTCTGAAGTAGTTTTCAAGAACTATGTAGCGTAGAATTTACTTGGTGACACGAAAAGAACAGGGGCTGAAAATGCAAACTTCACAAAACACCGCTACAATAACTAGTGTACATAAAACGGGGCTGGCGATACAAGAGAGATAGTGCCTCAGGACAACTCATCACAGAAGTTCTTGGCTCATATGTCATGCCTATAACATCTCTGAAACGGAAAGGTACTGAATTGTCTAAAAACAGGTTGAGCCAGAACGTTTAGACGTATGCCACACCTATCTGCGAGTTGCTTTAAAAAGAATTTCACCCAACAGAATTCAAGCTTTTGCTTTCTCAACCACATGGTGACTAAACAAGTTTTGGGCTTCACCGACTATTTTACAATTTCTTGAGTTTTATTTGCTCATGTTTAAGGCAAAAAAATTAGCTTAAGACAATAGGAGTTTTTAGTTGGCCTTCTTTTGTCAAGTAATGAGATCAACGCCGGGGACTTGTCCAGAATGGACAAGGGGAAGGTTATATATATGCCAGGTTCCTTTTTACCTCACAAGAAAGGATCATGAAGACGTGTTTGTG
The DNA here is from genome assembly GCA_022360095.1 of Phycisphaerales bacterium. Classification (GTDB taxonomy): domain Bacteria; phylum Planctomycetota; class Phycisphaerae; order UBA1845; family UTPLA1; genus JAKSDK01. The sequence goes on along the minus strand of JAKSDK010001373.1, from coordinate 102 downwards.
GTTCTGCCAAGCGACTGAGTCTGCGAACGAAACCTCTTTACATCAATTAAGTAAAACACGTTTGTCAAAACGTCAAAAATATTGAGGAAAATGAAGGATGAC
>JAKSDK010001619.1 GCA_022360095.1 Phycisphaerales bacterium | reverse complement strand
CTAATACCAATGATTTTTATATTGCTCGCCTTATTTTATATTGATTGGACAAGCTAGGCTTCGCAACGAAATTTAGGAACGAAAATCGTTTAGTTTTGGCCAAACAAACAACTCAAAGAATTGTATGCTAATGAGTCTGCTGGCCAATCAGTACAAAGCCTCTTTTACTCGAGCGTTTATCTCGGCTTGCTGGTCATCCAGAAAGGGCTTGTTGGTCAACTAAAAAATCAAACTTTGGTAAAGATACAGACAGTGAGTAGTCTCTTATTTTTCTTTTGAGTGCACGCGCCAAGGCACAATTTACTCTTTCGCCCACCTTGCAGGCTCTGAGGAAATAAGGGCAGTTAAGATAGCTAGTGTGTAAAGAAGAAAGAATTGTACCTGTTAGTAATGATCTGTAAAACGAATGAAAGCGGATAAAGAAGAACGTAGCCTCATCCAGTCTTTTTAATGAAAAAGAACCGGCACTATGTTTGCATTATAAGGCACTTAATTTTGTGATTATTTTCTTTGAAAGTTAAAGACAAAGAACCTGGAGCGAATAAAACCTCTCGGACCAATGCAAGGTTATGCAGGTGCATACCACCTTTTAGAATTTTAATTTAAGTTTCTTCGCCAGTCAAAGAGGGTATCCGGTCGTTTCGCTACAAGTCATTTCGCTGCAAAGCATTTTTCGTTCCGCTGCATCAGGAAATTGATTCCCATCTTAATAAGAGTTGAGTCGCTTCAAAGACATATTTTCATTGAGTCCACTCTTCGCGCGTTTAAGGCCCGGTTCAAACGTCGAATTTCACATGTGCCGAACTTAACGCGAGAGTTAAATGCATGTGAAGTGCGACGTTTGAATCAATTAAATTCGACTGTTTAAATTGAATGCGACGTTTGCCGTATCTGCGACCGAAACAGTCGAATATTCGACTTAGGGTCGACTTTTGATTCAAACGTCGCATTTCACATCTGCCGAACTTAATGCATGAATTGTAGTAAATTATTATTATATTACTGTGAATATTGACAGCGAACAGAATTAAATTCGGCAATCCCCCGAGTGTTCCACCACAGT
>JAKSDK010001221.1 GCA_022360095.1 Phycisphaerales bacterium | reverse complement strand
TTCAGCAGAAACCTCCAATGGCAATCCTCAAGACGTCAATATGGCAGCCTCTTCACATGAAATAATTCTTCGATGTTTTTCGAAGTAGACGAGCAGCTAAAGGGGTGTGGGCTTGCATGTGTTTTAAGCAACATTAAAATTCCCTGTTATTTTGAGAAATGTTTTAAAAAAAAACGTTTTCCATGAAAAATACACGATCTCTCAAAAGAGAAATAATATTTAAACATGATGTTAGCATGAGTTGTTAAAATCATACACAACAGCTTACAATTTTAGGAGTTACCTGGGGGAAGACCTCCGTAAATGATGGCACATTTCTGATTACTTTTCTTTTCAATCTCTCTTCTTAACTGATACAAATCTCGTTGAGAAAAAGCTACCAGACAGTCTCCAGGCTTGACTCTTCTGATCCTTCCATCTTAAAAAAAATGTCAAATAAGACAGCATTCTGATATTAAAGCATGAAGGTGCAGCAATTTAGGTTTAAGGACAAGTTCCCCAAAAGTCATCTCCTTCAAAATTATAGTTAAGTCAACTGATATGCTGAGTTGTGTTGTCTGAAATTTTGTCATGCTTAACGACATGTTAACGTCCTATTACACATCTATAGCGCTTATTTCATCCGATCATGTCTTAAAGAAGGAGGCTTGGTATATAGCTACAATAGAACACGTGCTCTGATTGGCTGCTAAGCGGGCAAGGTTTTCTTGCAATGACTGGGCGTTACTAGGTAGGTGTCCAAGGCAAACTCAATCTGTGTTTAACTCAATAGTGGACCATCGGTGTTATGGTCAATTGACAGGTATCCACTGACCTGTGTCACATGACTGTATTGTGGGTACAAATGTACAACTCATTGAGTTGACGTGTTTTTTTAGAAGTTATCCGCTGCCCAGTTATTGGTTTTAATTGATCGCAAGCTCAGGTCCAAAATTCTCATTGTCAAAGAAATGGTGTCTTGTGGTTTCAATCACACCGCCAGGTTCATTTCAGTTCAAAGAGTGCAATATAATAAATAACTTATTTTAATAAGTAACCTGATCCATTCAGTCATTACAGGGAAATCTCCGACTTTGGCCTTGATGTATTGATCTCATTATTACTCAGTCAATACATCAAGGTCTCTGTCTGAGATTTCCCTGTAATGACCTCACTCTCAGTTAATAAGTGGCATATATTCCACACACTGATTCATTCAACTTTATTTCTCTGTGCATTACACCTGATAAAATGTTGGGCAACCTAACTCTGGTTTTGAACGACAACTTTGGGAGAGATGACTTTTGGACCACTTAACCTGTGACCACATTTTGTATAAACATTAAACATTGTAATTTCATGAGTGAGAAAACTTGTTGCACATTGCTAGCTTCAACCAGCTGTAAAAATTTAAACCACAGAACGAACCCAACAATCCAAATGCAAGAATCAGGCTGATTTCCAAGCTAATTCAAGAGAAAACTGGCACCAGTATTAAGGAAGCACACATGCTATATAACATCTTACCTAGACTATGATGAGGCCTTACTGTCAGAGGAGAGAGTCTTTCATAATGCTGAACCTTTATTTAAACAACATTATCAAAAACAATTAGCTGGACCTTGAAAGAAGTTGGATACCAGTACTACTAGTGCATCTCAAGTCAAATGTTCTGCCTCAAAAAAATTGTCCACCATTAAGCTTTGTTAGAAAATCCTGGGATTGATCAGCCCCAACTCAAAGTGTCACCACGTCCCCTGATTACCAGTAGCATCTTACTAGGCATATGAAATGGCATTTCTAAAGATCATACTGTTTTAAGACACCTTCTAAGCACAAACTGTTCTGACCATACTTTGAAAACTAAGAACATTCATTATTAAAATTGGCAAAGAGGAAATATGGAAGAGGTCTGCTCATGTTACTTAAATATGAATAATGTTGT
>JAKSDK010001105.1 GCA_022360095.1 Phycisphaerales bacterium | reverse complement strand
GATTTCCCGGCCAAGAAGAAACGAACAGCTAACCGAGCTTCGTGTCATGAAAAGCTCTCCGGTATATGAACACCTTATCTATCCAAATCGGGCCGAAATCACCGTTCATGTGTGAGCAGAAGCTCTATCTGACATGGTTTTTGTGCCGGCGCTAATGTAATCCGGTGTAGCCTTTACTAGTCTTGCACAGTGGAACCTCGATATCACGAAAGGCCAAGGGGCAGGAAGAATTTGTTCACTACAACGAGAGCTTTCGTTATATCGTGATTGTATTCCATATATTCTACTACTAGTTATAATTATCGCTAAGTGCCAACGAGCAACGATTTTACCTATACGCGGGCACTGTTCCATCTGTTTAGAAATAACAGGAATCACCGTCATTTATAAAAATAGATGAAACTTAATTCGATTGCGTAAGCGAAAAATACCTTGAAAATAGTGAACTCAGAAGCTGTTCGACTGCATAAAGAATTTGAAATAGCGGTTTGACATAGCATTTTTCAGGGGCTCTTAACGACGGCTTCCTCCAAAATACGTTGAAAACACTTTTTAGGCTATCCAAAGTACTTTTAGATCTCTAGAAATACATTCTAAGAGGCCCTACAAAATTTTAATCTGTCCGGTCGTCCTAAGGGGAACTGAAGTCTTTTCGAAATTACAAGGGCTTAAGTATTACTTTCCCGAGAATGTTAGGCGCAATTTAAGAATGAGAATGAGTGAGAATTGTTCTGACGCCTCTCTCCATCTCATTTTAGAATCTGAAAATTTTAGGTTGCCTTTTTCTAAGATAAAAAGTGTAACCTGGGTAGTAAAATTTGAAAAATTAAACTTCAGAAAAGTCAGAAAATCGTAGGGAATTTATTGGATAAGCTCCGAAAATTGAACGTGAATTTCATCTAGAAACTTTTCGCCGTCCTCAAGCAAAAGACAATTCTAGGCAATATTTGCTTCTCCCAACAGATATTTTACAGAAAACAGTCGTTGGGTGCACCTGATTCTTTCGAGATATTGAAGTTCGTGTTTCTGTCCGACGCTGCGCACGGCACGTCATTTTGCGCAAAATTTAGTGGTCT
>JAKSDK010000399.1 GCA_022360095.1 Phycisphaerales bacterium | reverse complement strand
TGATTCGTCTGAGATTTTCAACGTTTTTTCTATTAACTTACCTTCGTTTTAGGAAAGTTGGCCTCTTTCACATTGCACTCTTATATTTGGCTATTATCGTCTTGAAAGAGCCTCTAAAATTTGAGTTTCAAAAATAGTTGCGGAAAAAAGCATCAGGAATGTCTCGTCAGTTAGCCTTTAAGTAGCATCTAAGACTGAATTTCACTGGGGAAAAGTACATTTTTATAAGTGAGGGTGATCAAAACACAATTTTCTTTAAACTAAATACAATTGAACATTCGCTAGGCACATAACGAGAAGTAACTCATGTGAGCTCAGTTTTCCATAAAGCGCATTAAGAACGAACAAAGGTATGCTTACTCTCGGTCCAGTCATGAGGGAAGCAGTCTCCGTAGAAAAGCTGATGCAAGATAGTCTTGAGCATCATGTTCATTGTCAGTGTTGTCGCGTCTGTAGTCCAAAATATGAAGGTTTTTCAGATATTTCAATTATTGAAGAGATTAGACCTCTCGATATCTCACGGAAACTGCTTTTTCTTCTACCCTAGCTATTTTGTAATGCTGGCGTTCAGATAGTATTTCAGATTATTGGCTACGAGATTTGCGTAATTTATTGGCATCGTCCATAACGTACCTTTTAAGAGCTATCAAGATCGAAGTGCACCTGTGAATATGAGTGGTATTTTCTCAGTGCATCGAGTGGGGAACGTGAAAACAAGTCTCCACTTCTTACTAGCGAGAAGGTTTTTTTTGGTAGAAAAAGTTTCCACAGCTATAACTCAGTTCAGATGGATATCACCACCGAGAAAATAACTTTGCATGAGGAAGCAAAGGGGTTGAAAAAGTAATTCGTGCATATTAAATACCCTTATCCTCATTTAACAGCAGGAGAAAATTTAAAAGCATTAAAACAAGCGCCACGTACGTTTTTTTGCTGAAATTTTACAAGTATAAAAGAATAATGGTGACCTAAACAGGCTAATCGGAAACTTATAATTAATGGTGGGATACTGCGAACTTTTAGGGGACAAAATTAAACGCACTTACACTTCCTTAAACTGTATTAGCTGAATAAAGTAAATACTGATCACTTTGTAAGAAGGACAGTCACTTCCTTGATATTGCTGGGCATAAATTTTACATTTTGACGCCCATGAATTTGTGGCATCAGGAATCCCTTTCATTGGAGCCCTAGCCAAACAAAACTTCTTAATTTTCAAAATCAGAAAAAAAAAATTAATTCCTATCTATCCAAATCCTTTGTAAGGCACACATAAGAAATTTCAAACTTTTGATCAGCCCCCCTAGGTTTGCCAAGTCCCCCGGTTCTGCCGGGGGACTCCCTGTTTTAAGGAGGATTCCCCGATCTCACTGTTTGGAGTTAAGAAGTTAGTCTCAGGGAAACTGACAACGTCAATGTTTGAATTAAAAAAAAAAAAACGTACCGAAATTTGCCGCCACTCACAAAATTCTTTTCTTTGTGTAGTATGAATTCTAAAATCAGTTTTGTAGCTCTTTTTATTGCTTGAAAATGACAGATCAATGAGAAAAGCAGTAACTC
>JAKSDK010000448.1 GCA_022360095.1 Phycisphaerales bacterium | reverse complement strand
TGGAGCAGGCGCCGCTCGAGGATTGGGAGGCGGACATCCTCTCCATCATCCGGCAGGAAGCCTACTATTTCGCCCCGCAGGGGCAGACCAAAATCATGAACGAGGGATGGGCGACGTTCTGGCACAGCCGACTCATGACCACCAAGATTCTCCGCGATGATGAGATCATCACCTATGCCGATCATCATAGCGGGACGGTCGCCATGCCCCCGGGGCAGATTAATCCTTACAAAATCGGTGTCGAACTCTTTCGCGATATCGAGGATCGTTGGAACAAGGGACGGTTCGGCAAGGAGTACGAGGAATGTGCTTCGATCGATGAGACCCGCAAGTGGGACAAAAAACTCGGCCTGGGCCGGGAAAAGATCTTCGATGTTCGGCGAATTTACAACGACATCACTTTTATCGACGAGTTCCTGACACCCGAGTTCGCCGATCGTTTCAAGATGTATCACTATCGCTACGATCCGTCCACGCGTCGAATGGTCGTCGTCAATCGCGATTTCGAGAAAATCAAGGCGCAACTGCTCTTCATGCTGACCAATCACGGTCAGCCCTACATCTACGTGGTCGACGGCAATTACGCGAATCGCGGTGAGCTCTATCTGGCGCATAAATACAACGGCGTCGATCTCGACATCAAGTTTGCCGTCGAGACCTTGAAAAACGTCCAGAATATCTGGCGTCGCCCTGTTCATATGCAGGCATTGATCAATGACGAAATGGTCCTCTTCAGCTTCGACGGCGAGCAATCGCAGCAACAAAAGGTCCATGACGACCTTCCCAAGCCGGCCCACGTCTTATGACGCATGGCTCGCTCGCGAGCCGATCAGATGCTCCATGTCTTCCCGTCTGAAAGTGACGAAGATCCAAATGAAAATGGGCGCGATGAATGTCATGGGAAGCCCGTATCCAATGATTTCGTAGGTCCGTCCCAGGGCCTCGTACCAGAACGGGCTTAGCTGATAGAGATGCATGGGAGATTCCGCGCTGAAATAAAAAAGCAGCCGGATTTCCATTCGCAGAGCGACGAAGGCATTGACCAGAATCAGACCCCAACACAGTGCTTTCCATCTTCGCGACCACGGAATCGGCGTGGCCAGCACAAGCGCAAGGACTTGAATCGTAGGAAGGTAGCCTGAAACTCGACTGTTGTTAGGCAAGCGGCCTTCGATGTTCGTCCGTCGATGGCCGAAGATGATTTCCGTGTCGAATTTCCCGTCCTGGCCGGACAATGCTTCAAAACGAACCGTGCCGCCGTCTCCGAACGACGCGAACAGCAAGCTGGCGGCAGCCCGATAGGTGGCGGAATAGGCTTCTTGAACGCCCGGCCAAGGTGCTGCAAACAGCGCATAAAAGAGTGTCATTCGCAGCACGAACCCGCCGATTGATTTACGCGCCGACATATTGCACTGCTTGACGGAATCGTCCCGACCACCTGATCCACATTGCCCACAGCGCGACCGCCAAAGTGATGAAGGCGACCTGCCAGACTTCGATGTGCATCAAGTCGAAGAACCGAGGATAATGAAGCTGGACGAAAAACAAGCTGATGATTCGAACCAGGTTTGTCATCGCCAATAGGAGCACGCCTCCAATGATCCCGATCACCTTTGCCCGGACGGAGGCGGGAAACGCGAGAATGGCCGCGATAAACATGGCGGACGGCTGAACCGCGTCGCAGCCTTGCTCGATCAACAGCCAGCCTTTCGGTGACATCACGGTCCGATTCTGGAATGCAACGTCCTGCCCGAGGAGCGTCAGAAGTGACGCGGAAACTTGTGCATTCCAACCCAGGTATGCGGGCCAGGCTTGTTGTTTGGCAAAATCCGTGGTTGAACAGACAAAGAAGGTCGCCATCGTGATGCCGAAGAATGACACAAATCGGAGCACGGGTCGCTTGGCATGAAACCATGACGGACCCGTCGCTTGCTCGGATTTGCGCCGGGGCGCTCGTGTTTGTCGTTTGGCGACCTTTGCGGCGCGCTTGGTTGAACGCTTTGATTTCCTGCTCATGGTCTCGAAAAAAGACAGTAGGTTTTCATTGGGTGCTCCTTTCGAGAGGCATTTCGGCGCAGGTTCACCCGCGGTGCCTGACGAGCAATGGCGAACCGCAGGCGCTCAAAGCGTGGTCGCCCGTGGAAGACATGGCGCTGGAAAACATGGCCGATTTTGTCTCTCTACTTTTCCGATGTCCCGATGCGGACATTGTATCATCGAACCATGCGGGCGCACAACAACGGATGTGGAATGCAGGAGATCAAAAGATCCTTTGATCTAATAATTATTTGAACGAGAGATTGAGCGCTTAATCGGCGGATTCCGCATCGGATTGCTGCGTCTTTTCGCTCGACTTCGCTGCCGGCCCCATGTCGGCGTAGAGATGTGATTCGTCGACGCCGACGACCATGTGTCGGAACCAGACGCCCCCGGTATCGCTGCCCGGCGTGCTGACATGGAACCAGATTTCCAGAGCCGCATGACTTCGGTCATGTTTGGTGATGTGAACCAGCATCTTGTGAAAGCCGCCGTCGTCGTCACCAAGGAACTCATCCGCGCGCTGACAGAGCGTTTCAAAAAACTGATTGCGATCGCGCAGCGCATAGGCTCGCTCGTCTTCACCCGCGATGGCGACGAGGTCCTCTGCTTCGCTCAATGATAATTTTTCCAACCCGGCCAGCGCGGCGAAAAGCTCGTCACGATAAAGCGCTGACGATCCTTCCATCGAGAGAACAAGCCGGGCGCGATCAAAGGTTTCCGTCGTCACGTCGGATTGCCCTCAGTTCAGAATGTGTCAGCGCTCAGCTGCCGATGTTCAGTTTCGCGGGAAGATTGAAATAATCGATCGTATCCGACCACGTAGAGCTTGTATCAAGCGTTGAGCCCTGCGGCAGCCATTGATGGGGATCGGTGGAGTCGAGGTCGCCCTGTGTTTCCACGTGTCCGTCGTAAAAAGCCAGATTCAGCTTGAAGGCGTTCCCGGGGGCACCGGGCGGCGGCTCCGCGGGGGAATGCCGGAACGCATAAATCCGAGCGTCGATACCGCTCTGGAGTCCATTGGCCCAGCTCCGGTTCCAGGACCGAGTTATCGAGGAGTAAGAGCCGACATCCGCAAACGCTCCGCCGAAAGGGGCGGCTACGGACAAGTCGTAGTCGGGCGTAATATTCGGTGACGAGAAACGCGCTCCGTCTGCACAAAACACTTTGTTTGCGGGGTTGCCAATGCGACCGAGTGACGGGATCCAATTCGTTGGAAGCGACTCGGGCCGTGACGGCGGGATAGACGTAACGCCGGCGATGCCCGGTCTCGCACGCCATAGTTGCGTCCGGACGGTGTTGTAGCTGACCATTCTCCCGGTGCCCGCGTCCGGCCCCGTGAAATGCCTCGCCATGAAGGTATTGGCCGGGCAGAGAAACGACCTCGCCGAACGCAGGTTGTTGAACCGTGCGGCAACGCCCCCGGTGTCCCCGAGGCTGGGTTCGAGTATTCCCAGGTCCCACATGGATGCCATCGGCCCCATGAAATCCCAGACCTGAACGGCGCGTCCATACGCTTGATTGGAATCAAGCAAGTAGGCGCCGGAGCCGGAAGGTGACCCGATGATCGAATCATTCGAGATCATCGCATACTGCGTTGCTCCGGTCGCGATCTCACGGAGGTTGGTCATGCATCCCAGACGTTGGGCGGTACGCTGGGATGTGGACATCGCAGGCAGCAGAAGCGAGATCAATAGCGACAGGATTGAAAGCACCACAAGCAACTCAACCAGAGAATAGCCGAGACGTCTTTCTGGTGACATCGTGTGTCCTCCTCGTTACGGGGTTCGGCATCTAGTTTTGCGTTGCGTGGTCTCGGAATGCTGCTTCAGTATAGCGGATTGATCACCATCCCAGTGGCCAATTTCGGGAAAAAATAAGTTGATTTTTGCGGCATCAATTCACCCGCGGTGCAGATGTCGCGAAGCTGGCCCATGGTCACCGCCGGCATTAACGCCGCGACCCCCGCCGTCTTTCGGGCATCCTGAATCGCGTCTTTCATGCTTTTATGATAATGAATGGTCGGTTCTTTTCCGTCGTTGAACTGTGGTCCGATCACCGCCTGGATCACGTGGCGATGCAGAATCGTGTACGCCAGTTGCCGCCACTCCGGCTTGCGCTCGGGCTCGCAGGCGGAAAGCATGTCTTGTTCCTTTGGCGTGATCGTGACGCAGGCGTCATCCTTGGCAATATAGAGTGCCATGGATTGAGGCCCCGTTTCCGCCAGGAGTTCCGCCAACATCTCTGCGTTTGACGGCATGACGGCAGGTGTCCAGTTGAACGATTCACCCAAAGCCCCCTGCAAATCGTTTGCCGTGAGACCTGAGAGCCCCGTAATCGTGCGGAAGTAGGGTTGGATCGTTGCTCCGGGGTCTTCCATGCCTCCCAGAACAGCCAGCACGTGATTGATCGCGTCGTTCGGGGCGACTTTCCCCAATTCGTCCGACTGCATTTCCTTATACATCAGCGCAGTGCCGTAGCGATGGTGCCCGTCGGCGATAAAGACGGGTTTGTCCGACAAGCGCACCTGGATGCTCTTAATGGTTGGCAGGTCGTCGATGACCCAAAGTTTGTTCTCCACGCCATCGAGCATGCCCCATTGGTCCGGATCATATTGGATGGCCTCATCAATAAGACTCGAGACTTCATTCTCGGGGTCGGGGTAGAGACCGAAGATTGGGCTGAGGTGGCATCTTGTCGCGGCGGTGAGCTTGAGCCGATCCTCCTTGGGGCCGCCGAAGGTCTGCTCATGAGGAAAGATGCTTCCGGTCCCGAAAGGCTCGAGGCGCAATCGTGCGAAAAACATTTTTCGCGTCAGCGTCTGCTTGCCCAATTTGTAGGTCTGGTGATAGGCGTAAAGAGACGGCTGCTCATCGTGGATCAACGCTCGAATGTCGAGCCAGCAGGTCAGTTGACCGGCTGCCTCGGCGTAAACGCTGTCTGGGCCTGCTTTCTTTGGCGGCATGTGCGGCAGATCAATGGCAACGATGTTGTGATCGTCCTTTTCGAGCAACGCCTTTTTATTTGCGGCGCTGAGAACGTCATAAGGCGGGGCCACGAGGCAGCTGACGTCATTGGTCCCGTAGCGGATTGCCTGAAAGGGCTCGATATGGGCCATTTTCGATGTATCCCAGATTCAAGATTCGGTGAGCTAAGTCCTTTGATTACTTATCGATAGCGTCATAATCCTCTTTTTTTCGAGATCTGTCCAGCGTGACGGAACACATGGCTGCAATTGACTTTATGAGAATGTCCGTCGATAATCCTAGTGAAAGAGCGCTTTGAAGTGTGACCGAGGTTGTGACGTTTTTCGGTCCGAACGCCTTCAGGGAAGGCGCCCACCGCAGGCCGAAATGCGAGCCGTGGAGTGAATCGACGACACTCCTGATGAAAACACGAGCAGTAACGCCAGCCCGCTCGTGGAGGTTTCCAGCATGAAGTCCTTCCGCTGCACAGAGATTGCACAGCTCATGCACGAGTTGACGCTCTCGCCACGGCGGCACCGGCTTCGCCAGTTGTCAGGCATTTCCCGCGCGATTGAGTTGATCGATCCAAAGCGCGAATACCCCTATTCCTTCGTCTGCTTCCAGATTACAGGCTATCGACCGCGACGGACGGACGACGTCTTGCTCGACGGCAAGAGTGTGATCGAGGACCTGATCGATCTTGCGGACATTCTTACGGCGGATCATCCGATTCCGGCCGAGTCGGTCAAGACACGGCTCCACGACGCCGAATCGCTTGCTTCCCGGTTCAAGGTTTCCGTGAAAACCATCTCGCGCTGGCGCAAGCGGGGTTTGGTGGGATGTTGGTACGATTGCCATGGTTCGGGACCGAAATTGGCTTTCTCGACGCGCGCAGTTCAGTCTTTCGTCACCCAGAATCTGGAGCTTGTCCGTCGAGGGTCGTCGTTCAAGCTCATGCGGCGCGAGGAAAAGAGCCTGATTATCGCAAGAGCGCGCGAGCTCGTCGCCACGGAGCAACGTTCGCTGCATGCGGTCACGATGAAGCTTGCAGAGGAAACCGGCCGTGCAGTGGAGACCATCCGCTATACCTTGAGGCGATTTGATCAGGAGAACCCGGCCGAAGCCCTGTTCGATCGAACGGAACAGGCGAACAAGATCGACGAGAAAGAGGTTATTTACCTCGCATTTGTGGACGGCGAACACGTTTCGCAACTGGCCGAGCGCTTCAACAAGCCTGAAACAGAGATTCGCCGACTCCTGACCGCTGCTCGTGTTGAAGAGCTCGCATCCAATCCGATTGACTATATTCATCACGAGTCGTTTGATGCCCCGGATGCGGCTTCTCAAATCATGGAGACGTCGGGCCCCGAAAGCCGCGAAAAACAATCCGAGGCTGATCCGACGTTGACGCGAGTGCCGAGTGGATTGCCGGCCTATCTGCAGGAGCTTTATCGCACACCGTTGCTGACCGCGACCGAAGAGCGACATCTTTTCCGGAAGATGAACTTTGTTCTGCACGGTGCTGAGCAATCGCGACAGAAAATCGCGAAAAAACCTCAGGCGGCAACAGAGACAGACGTCGCTGACGTTGACAAACAGCTTGATCGGGCAACCGAAATCAAGAATCAAATTATTCAATCGAATCTTCGCCTGGTCGTGAGCATCGCCAAACGGCATTTGTCGGGTGGGGCGGCGGCCAACCTTTTTGAGCTGGTCAGCGACGGCAACATCGCCTTGATGCGGGCGGTCGAAAAATTTGACTACGCTCGTGGCTTCCGATTCAGCACTTATGCCTCTTGGGCGATCATGCGGTCCTATGCCAGATCGGTGCCCGAGGCGATGACACATACCGACAGGTTCCGCACCGGGCATGACGAAGTGCTCGCTTCGACCAGAGATTACCGTGCCGTCGAATCTTCGGTTGAATCGCCCCAGGAGCATCTGCGCTCCACGTTGGCCGACAGTCTCGCCGAGCTGGATGATCGTGAACGTTCCATTGTCGAACGGCACTTCGGCCTCGGTGATGCCGATTCAACCCGAACACTCGATGAAATCGGACGCGAGTTCGGCATCAGCAAGGAACGCGTCCGTCAAATCGAACTACGGGCGCTGAAAAAACTTCGCAACACGCTCGGCGACCGTGGCGCGGAACTGCTGGCCGGTTAAACGCCCATTACTTTTCTCAATCACACATCGTCAGTCGAGCTTCACCGCGACGAGCGTGATATCGTCCGTTTGTACATGATTACGGGTGAATTGTTTGATGGAACGGCGAACGCGCGTGATAAGTTCGCCGGGCGGCTGGCCGAAATTGGACTCCAGAGCCGCCGAAAAACGGTCTTCCTGGAAGTGTTCGCGCTGTTCGTTCTCCGCATCGGGAACGCCGTCCGTGTAAAAAACGAGCGTCGAAGGTGACGACGGCAGTTCGATCTTGCCAAGCTGATAAGTCGCGTTCGATTCAACACCAAACGGTAAACACGGGTCCGCTTCGTCAAGCTTTTCGAGGTGCTTCTCTTCCCGGATCAGGTAAGGCCCGTGATGTCCGGCGTTGACATAAGTGAAAGTCCGGTTCGCGGGGTCCAGCAGCCCGATGATGGCGGTGATAAAACTCGCGTCGCCCGTGTTTTCGCAAATGAGCCTGTTAAGCGCCTCGACGGTCTCAACAAGGTGCTTCTCCTTGGTCAACATGACCCGAATCGCCGCCTGAAGGTTGGCGGTCAATAGCGACGCGGGAACACCCTTGCCGGCCACGTCCGCAATGACCACCATGATCAAGCCGTCCTCGCGAAGAAAGTAATCATAATAGTCCCCGGAGACGGCCAGGCCGGGGTCGTTGAGCCCATGGATTTGAACGCCTTTCATCTCGAGCGGCTCTGCGGGAAATAGATTCGATTGAATCTGTCTCGCCAATTGGAGTTGGATTTCGACCTGTTGCCGGTGTCGCATCTCCTCGACGAGCTGCACGTTGGCCAATCCCATCGCTCCAAGTCGGCCCAGAGCGGCGAGAAAATCGATGTCTTCCTTGCCATAGCCGCCCGTCGAGGAGACACGGTCGCCGTAAATGACGCCGTGCACTTCCTGAAGGTATTCCATCGGAACACACATGGCCGAACGGATATTGTTGGAAACCATGCTCACCGTCGGATCAAACTCGCCTTCTTCGGTGTCGACGATGAGAATGCGCTCGGCATGATAAAGGGCACGGTCAACGACACTTCGGCTGATGCTGAAGGTGCCGCTCGAATCCGCGCCGATATTGCGCAGGTGAATCCACTGCAACGGGTGGGGCTTGCCCGGCCAGACGGCGATGCCGGTGCGTTCGAATCGCAGTTGCTCGGTGCACACGTCGAGCAGCTCATTCAGAAGATCGTCACGATCCAATCGACCGGTTAACCGCTCATTTAGTTCATAGAGGGTCTCCAGTCGCTTTCTCGGCAGATCCAGACGTTCGTCGGCACGCCACGCGCTCGTAGCGCCCGTCTGTGTCTCCAACGAGGTTTCCTGCAAAACGACGGTTGGCAGGGGTTCGGCAAATAATGTTAATTGGCAGGTCCCGATGCCGATGCGGTCGCCGTGCTGAATGCGGGCTTCTGAAATGGGTTGATCATTCAGGCTGATTCCATTTTTACTTCTCAGATCCTGGATCCAATAGTGCCCTTCTCCGTCGCTGAACAGTCTGGCGTGCCGGCGGGAAGTGATCCCGTCTTTTAACGTGATGTCGCAAGAAGCATCCCGCCCGACGAACAGCTCGGGTTTTTGAATGGGGAATTTGCTGCTTCGCCCATCTGGAAACTGAAGCATCAGGTGAGCCATCGTTCGCCTTCGAGCATCGCGTGACTGAGATTGATCTGGATGAGTTTTCCGACGGAGTTCGAGCAACCTGGAAACATCGCCTACTCCGTCATGTTCTATTTTGACGCTTGGAATGTCAAACCAGAAGGGTACGAAGCCCGACACGAAGGATCCGTTTTGGTGCAGTTTGGACTTGGCTACAGTTATGGGACGCCTTGGGACGATGAATGGGGAGTGGAACTCCCGAGAATGCCACGCTTGGGAGTGCTGTGGTCACCCAAACGGCTGAATCGCGTAGGAAGGCCTTCGTGGTCTTATGGTCTCCCCGGAGCGTGGACCCAGGCATGCGATCAAACCACGGAGGGTTTGGTTAAGGTGCTTAATCCGCTGTTTTGTGAAAAATGCGGGCAGGAATTGCCGTCTGATGATGCGATAGCGGTCATTGAGGGCGTCTGTACGGAGTGTCGTCAAATAACGACACCGATGGCAGAGTCATTCCATGCCGACGAGATCATCCCCTCTCACGAGGCGCTTGAGCCGTCGCCGCCGTTGCGTGAAACCGTCGCACCTGCGCCGCCGCGAAGCTCAACGGCGATCCCCGCCCCCGCCGACGCACTGTCGGACCTCGTGGAACTGCATCGAATGGCGGATCGTGAAGTGATGGAGGCCGCTCCTCCGCCGAAAAGAGAGGAGCCCAGACTTTACCCCCCACAGTTTCCTTCGCCATCAGAACAGGCTGTCGTCGCGCCAAACCGTTCACAGATGAGAAAACGACGTTGGCGCCGCGGCGTCGCCGGGGGCATTTCGGTCGGCTTACTGCTGTCGGTGGCGTTTTCAGGCTACTACCTGGTTGAGGAAAAAGGCCGTCAGACCGGCAGCGTCAGGAAAACGCTCGACTCAGCGTCCTTCATCCTGACGGTCTCGCCAAGTTCCGCGATCGTGAAACTGGACGGAATCCCGGTAGAGCCGCCGGATGTCTGGGGCAAGGTGAATCTGCCGCTGTCGTCAGGCGGCTTGGACGATCGTATCCTCGAGATTTCCGCCGAAGGATATCGCGTGGTCAGGCAACCTTTGTCGACCTACAAGGGGGCGCCCGAAGCGTTCATTGAGCTGTTGCGCAAACCGTATCAGCTGGACATTGCGACCGTTCCACTCGGAGCTGAGATCTTCATCAACGACGAATTGAAAGGGCGCAGCCCGCTCAAACTGGTGGTCGGAGACACGGATGGAGCCAGGCTGAAGGTTTGCAGAAAAGGTTTCCACACGTTGTCACAGAATTTGCAACCCCCGGAGTCAGGCGATCAGCTTCGTTTGAATCTGGAACTCGCGCCGGTCGGACCGATGGTTGCCGTGGAGACCGATCCGTCTCGCGCCCTCATTTCGATTAACGGCGAGACAAAGGGCTCATCACCCCTCGAAGTGGAGTTGGACGGAGCCGATCTCGGTCGCGAAGCGGAAATCGTCGCCAGCGCCCCGGGGTATGACAACGCCGTGCTGCGCGTATCACTTCCTGAGATCGGAGGCGGGGAGCCGGTTTGTGCGCGCATCGTCCTGGCTCCACAGATGGCCAGGATCGAAGTCGACACCGAGCCGGCCGGCGGTCGTGTCATCATTGCCGGTGAGGATTATGGTGAAGCCCCAACGGTCGTGGCCTTTGAAGGTGCTGAAACGGGCAAAACAGTCGTTGTCGAAGCAGTACGGAGTGATTCATACACCGGTCGCCAGGTGCAGATCATTCCACCGGTCGGTGAAACGGTTCAGCTAACGGTCCCGATGGCTTTTGGTGCGCAAAGGGTGGTGTTCCTGCTGGCGATTCCTCCCGACGTCGGGGCTGCTCATTTCGCCCTTGCGGAGCACCTTGCGTCGCGAATTCATCAGCTCAAGACGTCACAGCGTTTCGCCATCCTCACAGCCACGAACGGCGGGATCGAAACCTGGCCCTCCGGTCGCAAGATGGAAACGGGTTCCATTGAGCAGAAAATCCGCGCATACGACGTGGTCCGCGCCGTAAGGCCGACAGAGCGGATCGATCTTGATCAGCTCTTGCAAGCGTCGCTCGCGTACGACCCCACCACGATCTGGATGTTCGTGGAAGGCGAGTCGGATTGGGCGGCGCTGGAACAATTTGAGCGCCTGAAAGAGGACCAGACCGTCAGCGTCCATATTGTCCGGGCAACGGTCGAACCTCAGGAGGAAACTCAGCTCCAGCAATGGGCCGCCCGTTACCATGGCACGTTCACGCTCCTCGGTCATCAGCCGCCTCGGTCCACCGTGGCCCTGGATAGCGACGCAGACTACTAGTCAACCAGGCACTTAAAGCACAATCTGGACGGAGCGGGTTTTACGTCCCAGGGCTCCTGCGCTAAGATGTTGGCGCGATGGATGTGTGCCCGCTGATTTTCGAACCGATCTTCAAGCCCAAAGTCTGGGGGCGCGACAACCTTGCTCGACTCTTAGGTAAGAAGCTGCCCTCTGACGAACGATTTGGTGAATCCTGGGAATGCGCCGATCTGGAAAACGGTCAGTCGGTCGTCGCGCGCGGCCCGGCGAAGGGCAAGACACTGCACGAATTGGTCGAGGCCTGGGGAAAAGATCTGTTGGGCCGGGCTGAACTCGCGGACGGTCGTTTTCCTTTGTTGATTAAGTACCTCGACGCGGCCGAGGACTTAAGCGTTCAAGTGCATCCCGATCCGGAGACCGCAAAGCGCCTCGGCGGTCAAGTTCGTGTCAAACACGAAGCATGGCACATCATTCAGGCGGAACAAGACGCTTGCATCTATCGCGGACTGACGCCGGGGACGTCTGTGGATTCTCTGCGCCAGGCCATGAACGATCGTCCCGAGGCCATTCTCGATCATCTGCAGAAAGTTCCCGTCAAGGCCGGGCAAACCTATTTCCTTCCCAGCGGCACGTTGCACGCGCTCGGGGCCGGCGTGGTGGTCGCGGAAATCCAGACACCGTCGGATATCACCTATCGTCTTTATGACTGGGGACGTGTCCGTCCCGAAAGCGATGCCGGCCTTCACATCGAGCAAGGCCTGGCTTGCGTTCGGGCCGACATCGACTTTTCCCAATTCGAGAAACGGTCTCACGTCTCCAGCGTCTTTACGACCGTGACACGCCTGGTGACCTGTCCGAGCTTCATTATCGAGAAGATCCGGTTCATGAGCGAATTCGAGCAGGAGATTCCCTACGCCGAACCTGTCTGCTGGATCATTCTGGAGGGCCGGGGCGAGGTGAGATATGGCAAAGGCGGCGTCGAGTCGTTCGAGCGAGGCGACGTCGTCGTTCTACCGGCGGCACTCAAAGAGGGGCGTATCCAAGCCCACACGGATTGCGCCTGGCTGGAAGTGACGATTCCGACGGAGTCCGACCTCGCGGATCATCCCAGAGCAGACCGAGCCTATCTTCAAGCCCGGGAAGGAACGGCCGGCCATCCCGTCTCGATCAACATTCAAAAAAATCCTCCCGAAACCGCCTGAAGTCCGCCCGCACCGGTTCGTTGCCCGCCAGTGCCACCTTGTTTGACGTTGAAACCGCCTCTTCTGGGTAGATTGGGGTTTTTACCCCATCGCATCTCTTCCCAAGATTTGATAGAAGGAATGGTTCATCGATCCTATTCCCCCCTCCGGAAAGCGCCGAGTGGCTTCATAAGACACTCGGCGCCTCCATTTTTACTCGGGTGCAGAGAGGCCCTGCAAAAGGGAGGCCACTTACGGTGACAGGAGTTCCTCGGTGAAGCGCTGAACATCCAAACCGTTCGGTGTTCCGTCGCAGTTCATGTCAGCGCGATTTCGCCGCCCGGCGTGCTCGCGGCGAACTTGGCATCTTCCGAGGCTGTAATCGTGATATCCGTTGAGCCCATGGGAAGCCGCTCTGAAACGCGCAACGTAGAGATCCGATGCGCCGGCAAGTCCCTCCGTCAAATGCGTCGTGTATCCGTTGATTCGTTTTTCGCCGGCATCGCCCTGCGCGGGGATCGTGAATGTTTGGTTGGAGCCCAAGAGCATTTTACTCCAAGGCCCCAACCAGCTTCTTTCCCGTTTTCCCTCTCCGCCGAAGAAGCTACACGCTGCTTGTGTACGCAGAATGTCGGTCATATTAAGTTTTAATTAATAATCCTCGCCGTGGGTTGAGTGACCAGGCCGAGAGTGACATGATGTGATCGACCGTCGATGGTTAGTGGTCCTGTCCGGAGTCGGAAAGCCGATCTCCAAAGTGGCATTCGATATGCGGCAAGGACGCCGCCCGCAATAGGCATCCGAGGCGCGGCGTGATACCGATTGCTCCATTCCTTACAAACTTGCCCGTTCCCGGTGTTCTTGTTTGTTCTTTGTTTTCAGTTCAAACAGCGCTTGCTGCTCAAGGTGCGTTCACTCGCGCCCCTCTTGACCTGCACATCCGCCTGAATCCGAACCTCGGTTTGAACGATGCGGAGCAACTGCCGATGAAGCTGCGAAGTCTTTGCAGTCTTTGCACCGAGGCCTGCAAGAAGATACTGCGGCATCCCCGTTGGCTGGTGGCATACACCGTATTGCAGCGTCGAGGCTGCCTTGTGAAATCCAAGTGTCCCCGAGCCAAGGGGCTTTCCGCTAATGCCCTGAATACCAAGGCCGGGCTGATCGCGAAGTCTAAGAAAATGATCGAGGACCGGTAACAAATTCGCGGTTCGATATGAACCCTCGCGTATTAAAGAGAAAAAGTATTATCATGTTAGTCCAGGATCTACGAGAAAGAGGGATCCCAATCATGAAAAATCAAAAGTCGATTCTGGTAGTTGAAGACGAGCAAGATCTGGCGGATCTGGTTTGCTTTAACCTCGAACGCGAAGGCTACACATACCGGCATGCCGCGGCCGGTGACGTGGCACTGGCCGAGGTCAAGCGAGAGCCGCCCGATTTAATCCTGCTCGATCGGATGTTGCCTCACATGTCCGGCGATGAAGTGGCTTCGGAAGTGAGGCGTGATCCGTCCACGGCATCCATTCCGATCATCATGCTGACGGCAAAGGCGGAGGAGGCGGATGAACTCGTTGGTTTCGCGCTGGGCGCGAATGATTATGTGCCCAAGCCGTTTTCGATGAAGGTGCTCCTGGCGAGGGTTGGAGCAATGCTTCGTCGTGAACAAGGGCAGGTCTCGGAATCCGACAGTCTTCAGGAGGGACCTTTTGTTCTTGACCGAAGCCGGCATGAACTCAAGCTGAACGGCGCGCTGGTTTCGGTGACGGCGACGGAGTTTCGCCTCCTGGATGCGCTTATGGGCGCGAGCGGGCGCGTGATGGACCGAGGGCGCCTCGTGAACAAGGTCCTGGGACAAAGCGCAGTCGTCCTGGACCGAACGATCGACGTTCACATCACATCCTTACGAAAGAAATTGATGATCGCTGATCCGTCCGGTGACGCCACGGCATGGATTCAAACCATTCGAGGCGTCGGCTACGCATTTCGAAGACCCAACGGAGAGTGAGTTCACTCATGAAGCCGGGGCGATTCTTCTGGAAATTGTTTCTGGGCAACGCTCTTTTGATGGCGCTGATCCTTGGCACGTCGGTCTGGCTGATTGTTTGGGAAGTGGAACGGGCCCATCGCGAGGACCTGACAAAAAGACTGCTGGCACAGGCGGTGACGTTGCGCCATCAGGTGCAGGGCATTTTCGGCAAAGCATACAAAGATGAGCTTCAGGCCCTGGCGGCGGAATTAGGCGCGATCGATGAAGCCGACATTCGGGTGACCATCATCGCAGTGGACGGTGAAGTCTGGGCGGATTCAGCCGCAAACCCGGCCGAAATGGAATCGCATGCCGATCGGCCGGAGGTCGTTCAAGCGCTGAGAGAAGGTTGGGGCGAAATGCAACGGTGGTCCGACACGGTCCACCGCGAGATGAGGTACGTTGCGGTTCGCGTACACGATGCTGGAGAAGCGGGTTCGCAGACGCCCGTCGAGGGCGCAGCGTTGGGGACCGTTCGTGTTGCGATGCCCGTGCCCTCGATCGTCGCACAAACCGAAACCATGCGAACGCTGATTTGGAGCATCGGCCTTGTGGCGCTTGTCGCCGCCGTATTCCTGGGGCTGGGTCTGGCCTACGTATGGAGTACACCGGTCCGCCGAATTACGGAGACCGCGCGGAACTTGTCCGAGGGCGATCTTTCCGCCAGGGTCAACGTTCGCGGCAATGATGAGATCGCTCAAATGGCGACGTCGTTGAATCAAATGCGAGATTCGCTTGCGGCGCAGTTGAACACGATTGATCGTCAGCGGCAGAATCTGGAATATCTCATTCGGACGCTGACCGAAGGTGTTATCGTTGCGGATTCTGACGGCCGACTCGTGTTGATGAACCCCGCCGCGGATCGGCTCTTGAACTCCCCGCCGTCCAACAACGGCAATCACGGCGACAGTCGTCTGAGCTTAAACAGAATGGTGGGGCAACGCGTCGAAGCCTGCGTAGCGCATCCGGAATTGCGGGACATGCTGGCCCTCGATAACAGAAGCACGGCGGCTGACGATGATTCCTCCAGTTCTTTAAGGTTGCTGAACGTCGAGACGTCGGATGTTCCATCTGTGCGAGAGCTGCGTTTGCAGGTTGAGCAACCTCTGGGCACGGTTCATCTTCTGGCTCGCAGTTCCGACATCGACCTGTCGGGAACAGAGGCCCCGACCGGCGCTGCGGCAAAGGGCCGTCTCGTTGTGCTTACGGACATCACAGAGTTGACACAAACGATTCGCATGAAAACCGATTTCGTGGCGAATGCGTCGCACGAGCTGCGGACGCCGTTGTCGACGATTCGGGCCTCCGTAGAGACACTTCAAAAAATCGATCCGGCACGGGACGCATCTTCTGCCAAGCATTTTATGCAAGTGATCGATCGGCATACGAGTCGACTGGAAGAGCTCGTCGGCGATCTGCTGGACTTGTCGCGACTCGAATCGTCCGCCGCAGAGTTTCCGGTCGAGCGATTTCAATTGTCTGAATTCCTCGATGAACTCCATGCTCGCTTCGCGGATGCCTTGGAAGACAAGGGCCTTCGCTGGGTCGTCAACGGCCAGTCGGATTGCGAGTCGATCGAGGTCAGCCATCGTCTCCTTCGTCTCGTGCTGGACAATCTCGTCGCCAATGCCATCAAATTCACGGACACGGGCGGACACGTCAGCGTCGGGTGCCACTGCCGTGCATCCGAAATTGACATTGAAGTCGCGGACGAAGGCTGCGGTATCCCAACCGAAGATCAGGATCGCGTGTTCGAACGTTTCTATCAGGTGGAACGAGCGCGATCGGACTCGGGTACGCCCCCGGGGCACCAACGCGGCACCGGCCTGGGATTGTCCATTGTGCGCCACGCCGTGGCAGCGATGGGCGGGAGTGTGAAGTTGCAAAGTCAGCTCGGCCAGGGAACGACCGTCACGATCACGCTTCCGCACCACGGTTGACCGGTGACGGTTTCTCATCAAGGTGGCCCAAATTGCAAAGAGCCGTCCCTCCTGGACGGCCCTTTGACATGGGTATTGGTCTGTTCGTGGCGATGAATGCCGGAATGAGATGACTGCCTCCTCATTCGAGCCGGGTGGATTAACCTTCAGATTGCTCTTCCAGCATCTTGCGCAGGTAACCGTTCTCTCGACGGGTGGCTTCCAGATCGAAAAGAAGGTACTTGACCGATAATCGCAGATAATCCAGTGACTCCTGCAAGCTGCTCACGGTCTCTTTGAGTTTGGCATGGCGCTGCTTGGTTTGACGAGCCAACGCCTCCAGCTTCGAACGGTCTTCTTTTGGCAGGTTACCGATTTCGCGGACCAGTTCGGCCAGTTTCTTTTGAAAAGTATCTTCGTCCATCATCTTCCTCCCCTCAGTGGCGACTTTGAATCATCCTTGGCGAGCCGCTGCGGGTTCGCTTCCGGATGGCGATGCCGGGAAAAGGAGCAACTCGGATGCCCCGCGGCGATGACATTGGCCGGCAACGATCAATTCTTGTAAAACATTGGTCAAAGAGGCGTTGCGCGAATTAAGAAGAAGCAAGGCGACACCTCTGCTGAGTTCCGTTTGTGCGGAGACGTTGTTTCGAGGGACATCCTTCGTGCAACGGCAACGAAGGAATGATCTGATAATCAGGCGTCGGACGCCACCGCCCGCACTTGAATACAGCCGCTGGATTGCGTGCGGACGGATATTAGTGGACCTGGAAATTCGTCGGCATGCGAGTCAGTCACTTCGTGTCGCTTAGATCCAACATGAACCGCATGATAGACTACGGTACGTGGCGCTTATCGCACCCTTCGCCTACAATCAAACGTCATTAGGATCATCTTTATGCCCACCGAGCGAATACAGAAAGTGCTAGCTGCCGCGGGATTCGGTTCGCGCAGGGCCTGTGAGTCGCTTGTGGAGAAAGGTCGCGTCTCCGTCAACGGCAAGACCGTCCGTGAACTGCCTCTCTTGGTCGATCCCGCAAAGGACAAGGTCAACGTCGATCGAAAGCCGATCCGTTCCGAAAAACTTGTCTATTATCTGCTCCACAAGCCCCGAGGTGTTTTTTGTACGCACAATGATCCGGCCGGGCGAAAACGGGCGATTGACCTAATGACAGGCGTGCGCGAACGGGTTTTTCCCGTCGGGCGACTGGATGCGGATTCCATGGGTCTGTTGATCATGACCAATGACGGTGAGCTGACCCAGAAGTTGACGCATCCCAGCTTTCAGGCGCCGAAGACCTACCGCGTCGAAGTCAAAGGTTGTCCGAAACCTGAAGCGCTGCAAAAACTCCGTCAGGGCGTGTGGTTATCCGAAGGCAGGACACAGCCGGCCACCGTCAAATTGATTCGAAAAGAACGCGAAAAGGCGATCCTGGAAATCACGCTGCGCGAGGGCCGCAATCGAGAGATCCGTCGTATGCTCGCCAAGCTCAGCTATCGGGTTCGCCGGCTGACGCGCATTCGCATGGGCAAGCTCTCGATCCGCAAGTTGTCGTCCGGCGCATTTCGGCCGTTGACGAAATCTGAAGTGCAATATCTTTATCGCTTGACGTCAGACCCCCCTGACCGATCCGCAAAACAAAGATCAACCGTCCCGAAGGGCCGTGCCTCGCGCAAACCCTCGGAGAATCGGGTGAAGAAAAATCGAAAAGACACCGAGGCGACCGTGCGCGAAAAGGCCGTCCACGCGGCCAGACGCCGGCGGATTATTCTTCCGAAAGAATAAAATTACACCGGCTTTACTGCACCGACCAGCTCTTCAAACGAGGGGAGTTCATGTTCGAGAAGGTATGCTTCCAGCCCATCGATGATTTCCAACGGCACGTTCGGTTGAACGAACAGGGCGGTTCCCACTGAAACCGCCGTCGCGCCTGCCAATATGAACTCCAAGGCGTCCTGCCAACTCCCGATCCCCCCCATGCCGATGATCGGGACTCCCGCGGCACGCGCGATTTGTGAATAGACCCGATGCACGAGGTAGATCGCCATCGGCTTGATGGCCGGGCCACTGACGCCGCCCCAGCCGTACGCCGGCACAGGACGCCGGGTCCGGATGTCGATCTTCATGCCCAGGAAGGTATTGATCATGGAGAGCGCGTCGGCGCCGCCTTCGATGGCCGCCCTCGCCGTCACTGTGATGTCCGTGACGTTGGGCGACAGCTTGACGATCAGGGGACCGCGTTTCACGACGGCCCGCACCTCCGACACCAAGTCCTTGAGCAGCGCCGCATCCGTCCCAAATGTGAGGCCGTCGCTTACATTGGGACATGAAACGTTCAGCTCGATCCCTGCCACGCTTTCTACAGAGTCGACGGCCTCACAGACTTTCACGTAGTCCTCAATGCTGTGCCCGGCCACATTGACGAAAATGGGGGTTCCCAGGGTGGCAGCCTCGGCCGCCTTGGAAGCCATGAACGTTTTGAGTCCGACGTTGGCCAGGCCGATCGCATTCAGCATCCCGCCCGGCGTCTCCACGATTCGCTCGGGAGCATTACCTTTGCGAGGATTCAAAGTGACGCTCTTGGTGGTGAAACCCCCGAGACGACTCAATTCCATGTATGGAGCATATTCCCGACCATAACCGCAAGTTCCCGAAGCGGTTAGGACCGGGTTCTTCAGGCGCACCCCGCCGATTTGCACGGACAAGTCCGGTTTTGGCATCAAAAAAACCCCTGACTCGTTCTCATCTGGTCACGGGCCACCATCCTGTCCATCTTGCAGGATGTCAAGCCGATTTTAACGGTGCGCGACAGTGGACCGGAGCCCCGCGCCAACGTTAGAATAAGGACCCGAACGGGTCGCCGAACATTTGTCAAAGGAACCGACCTCATGTCCCAGCGCACCCTGGAGGCTCACTACAGACCGAATTGGGAGATTGCGCAGGCGCACGGCCTCACCGGCTACAACTGCGGCTATGCCGAGCGTCGCGGCTGTGGAACTTTCAGCGAGCACCAACAGTCGCTTGTCTGGCGACTCCTCGGCGACACGGTTATTGACGACACGGCGACCGTGCTCGACGTTGGATGCGGTATCGGCGGTCCTTCGGGGTGGATCTTCAAACGCTATCACCCGGGTCGTGTGATTGGGCTTGATTACCTGGGTTCAAATGTTCAGGCCGCTGAAGAGCGCTGGAGAGGGCGAGTCGATCGACCCATTTTTCTCCAAGGCGATGCGCACCGTCTTCCGTTGGATGACGCCTCCGTCGACGTGATCTTCAATCTGGAGTCCGCGCTGCATTATGCAGAGAAGGACGTCTTCATCAGGGAATGCCGCCGTTTGCTCAAGCCGGGGGGCACGCTTTGCCTCGGTGATATCACAACACACAAAAAGCTGCTGTTTGCCCCGGTCTCGTTGCTGAACAAGCTGCCCAGTCAGTTTAACTCCAACGTTCATCTCTGGTCCGGTTGTGATTACAAGGATGCCTTTCGGCAACATGGCTTTGAAGTGCTACGTCACGAAGAAGCATCCGGCCCCATTGCTGACTCCTTGGCTGACGGACTCCAGGAAATAAAAAGATACGGTTGGCGCGCTTCACGCGGCTTCCGTGGCCGAACCCTCTTCCTGTACGCCCTGCAATTCTTTATGAAAAAGGGCCAGCTCACCTACGACTTGTTCCGTGCGGTTCGAAAATAGTCAAAAGTCGTTATATTCGGCTCAAATAACTTTGACGGGCTAGGGGCCGCAGAATGGCCGGACTATGGGGCTAGGGCGCCGCGCCCCCCTGTAACGGAGTCCACTGTTCCACCGCTACGGTTTGACTTCACTTTGATCTTTCGCCATTCCCAGGGCCTGGAGTGTTCTGCAAGAAGGCTGGATCGGGATAGATTGCGTTGTGACAGAATCTCGATCTTGCCTGTTGCGGGGTCTATCCTTGCAATCGTTTGTTCGACGCCGACGTAATGATAGGCCGGACCCGCCGCGACTGGTGGGATCTCGTCTCCTTGGGGAGAAGATCGAGATTGTCCTCGCAAAACCTGGCTGCCCGCCAGGAAGACGCAGAACATTGCCACACAAAAGATCAAACCCATGACATAGATTCTCGAATTTGACATCACGCTGTCTCCAATACCTGTTACATGATCCCATGCCCGGTCTCTGGTTCACCAGGAAGCC
Source organism: Phycisphaerales bacterium (assembly GCA_022360095.1). Classification (GTDB taxonomy): domain Bacteria; phylum Planctomycetota; class Phycisphaerae; order UBA1845; family UTPLA1; genus JAKSDK01. The sequence continues at coordinate 319,806 of JAKSDK010000448.1, read as the reverse complement.
CGATAATGACTAACGTTGCTCCCGGCCTGGGTGCACGGTTTTCCTCGGGCGGGAGAGGATTAGAGTTCCCATCTTGGGCGGACGAACCCGCGGCCCGATTTTCGGCACTCAGATAGCTAACTTGATGCCATCGGTCGGCCGATTCGCATTTCATATTGGCCTGTATACAGTGAGGTTGCGCTCAGTGAATCAACGTCCGAGAGTCTTCGATATCCTCAAGAATATTTCGGGGGAAGCCGCCGATCGAGCCCTTATCGACGGTCTGCACCGCGTGGAGCCGGATGTGCAGACGGAGATCATCGAGATTCTCTTGGAACGCGGCCATGAATCAGGACTTCTGGGGTTGGCGGCCTTGTTCGACGGGCTGGCGCCTACGGCCCAGACGCGAATCGTCTCGCATACTTCCCATTTCTTCGGTGCCTTAAGAGCCTGCATTCGAAGCAGCAGCAGTCAAACGCGGCAAAACGCTTTGAAGATCGTGCGCGAAAGCGGGAATCCTCGATTGGCCTACCTTGCAGGTCATGCTATCCATGACGGTTCGCCAAAGGTCAGGGTTGAGGCGGCGGCGACGCTGCTCGCTCTCACGGATGAATATTGTCGTACACGAACCGAAACCACGGGCATGCTGCGTGAGGCCCTTGAACACGATAGCAGTCTCTTTCGGACGGCAAGCCAATCCCTGCAACTGCTTTGTGATGAGCGGCGATTTTTGACCACGGCACTCGGCGAGGCGATGAACCATTATGAGAGTCACCATCGCCCGGAGATCCTGGAAGCCTCGATGCTCATGGCCCACGAATTCGAGGGAAGCGTCTTTGGCAGGAACACGGCCCAGCTTAGCACGCTCACTCGCACGATGCTGGATATTCTGGGCCGATCACTCGCGCCGCGGTTCGCTCCATTTATTTATGTCGCCCTAGGCTATCCGGAACTGCGGCGAAAGGTCATTCCAAAAATTGCGGATTGTCGGGATTCAGAGTTCTTCGCCGAATTCATCCGTTGGCAATGGATGATGCGCGATCCCAAGATTCGGAAACACCTTGTCTCGATCCGCAAGATCGCCTGGCTGCAGGACGGTTTCGAGGCGATCTTCGAACTGCCGGAGGATGCCGCGGCCACAATGCCTGCCTGGCTGCTGCCCTTGGGGTTGCCGAATGCACAGAAGGTTTCGCTTCTGGAAAACATACTCATCCTTGAAAGCACTCAAGCCAATCGCGCGGCAGCATGGGCCCTGACGGAGATTCAAACGCCGGACGGAACGGCCGCGCTGGAAGGCTTGCTGGGACATGACGACGAGGCAGTTCAAAGCATCGTAAGAATTGAATTGGACCATCGCGCGCGCGTCGGTCAGCACTTGCGAGGGAAGCCGCTCAGGCAGGATCGTCCCGAGGCCTGGTCAAGATTGCTGGATCGATGCGGGCTCTCCGAGGACTTTGGCGACTTCTGGGAAAACGCCGAGCATATTCATTCTGAGCATGCACGAACCGCAGGGCATTATGTCTTTAAATTCGTCTCCGATTTTGAGACGCATGTCCGGCTGAAGCTCGCCTCCAAGCACATCGCCAACCGCCTTCGAGCGCTACGCCTGATCCTGGCGTTGCATGTTTGCGACTATTTCCAGAGTGAAATCTTTGCAAGTGCCAACGACAAGTCACCTGAAATCCGAGCGGTGACCATGAATGCGCTGGGGTATCTGGCGTGTGAGACAAGTCGGCGAATCCTGGAGCGAGCCTTGAGGGATATAAGCCCGAGCGTTCAGGCGGCCGCCATCAATTCGCTTGATCAGATGGAAGTCGAACAACGAGACAAGCTCGTTGCCTCGAAAACCAAGAGTGACGACCCCGGTGTACGGGCGTCGGCTGTGCGTTGTCTGCTTAGAATGAAAGAACCGACGGCGGCCAAAGAGCTGATCGCGATGCTTCGTGACACTCGGTCTGATCATCGCTCCGCCATATTGCGAATCGTTGACGAGCTCAAGCTGTTCGCCATTGCCTCGCTCGTCTTCGAAATCTCTCAATCCGATCCGGACCGACGGGTCGCTTTTATCGCCAAACATGTGGCCGGACGACTCCAACGCGCCAAGGCCGACTCGGGCAAGAACAGCGAGGCAAGTGTGCTTTCATGATCAACTCGATTTTCCTGGCTCAATCTCCGTACCATGATCGGATCAGAGGCCTCCGAAGCGCGTTCGACAACAAGCAAACTGATCCGACGGACGTCAAGCTGATCTTGGTCTACATAGTTATTCTGCTGGCTGTGATCGTGTCGTTGCTGCTTGTGAAGAAATTTCGTCTGCATAAGGAGGGCAGCCTTGCGCCGCAGCAACCCTTCAAGTTATTCAATCGCGTTCTCAAGCAAATGGAAATCAGTCTGGTCGATCGAATTCTATTGCGCATGCTCGCTCGAAGCACACACATGCTTCAACCGACGGTCATGTTGTTCAGTCCCGAGCTTTTTGAGCAGCATGCAGGGCGATGGGCGGATTCAATTACGTTTAAATTCGCGCAAAGCCATGCCCGGAGAAGACTGAACGCCGTTGCCGAAAAGGCGTTTGGCGCGCCGGACTATTCGGCTGGCTAAGCCAGCCGCAAGGCAATGATTCCCGCACAGGTCGGCATCAGATGCACGAAATCATCAACCGCATAATCGGTGACGGTGCGGCCGGGTGACGGAAAGCATCGGACGGGAGCGGCCGGCGCAGCGGTGAAGACGGGCGGGCGTCCGATCGGGATGTATGCCTGAATGATCAGATGTGGTCCGTGGTCGGGATCATCGGCGACGATTTCCAGAATTTTGCCCCATTGGAAACCGGTGGAGGGTGAAAGTGACGTTTCGCCGCCGCTCGCGGCCTGCAGTCTTGCACGATGCGCCGCCAGCAGCGCTGACTGATCCCGCTGCAATTCCTCCAAGGATCGCATCGGCATTTTCAACCTCCTTCTTCGCCACGCACTTGAATGCCGGCGGAGGCGGCCGGCAGGTTCGCGCGAGCGACATTGTCGATTGCGAACGTGGCGGCGCTTAAAACACCTTGATCAGAGGCGGCCCGTACGCTCCACGTCACTCGGACATCATGAGCAAAACCGGTGCTTGTCCAATGGAAATAGCCCTGCCGCACTCGGTAGGGCACTGTCGCGACGACGACGTCGTAATTGATGGTGCCCGAGCTTCCGTCATCATTGAAAACGTGAAACGCGGTCGGGCTGGTTTCCTCGTCGGTTTCATCATACGTCCATCGCAATCGGAATCTCCCGTTTGATACGGATTCAACCGCCAGTGCACACACCGTGTTCGGAGACGGCCCGAGAAGATTGCCGCTGTCATCGAAGGTCAGCCTGAGATTCGATGTCTGTTGCTGTTCGGCGACACCGCCGGCGCCGATCGCCCTTAGAGTGTATAGGTAGCTTCGAGATGCGATGTGTTCGACCCACGGAAATGTCGTAAGCGCGGCGTTGGGTCCGTCTGAACGCCCTACCAGAATGTCGCATGCCGGCCTGTCTTGTGCGCATGGACTTTGTCCATCGGCATCGCGTCGTCGTAGATCATGGCCTCCTCGTGTGCGTACCCAGAAGCGACCGTTTGTCATGCTGAGTCCCTGATGCCAGGGCTCATTTTTTGGCCGATCGGCGGATCGGAAGAATTCGAAACGACCTTGAAACAGCGGACGATAGTATCGCATCCATTTTTCAATCTGGTTCATATTCAACACGCTCATCGAGTGGGCCGCCGGCGAAACCAAACGGGCGTTTCAACTCATGCTCAAAATATTCTTGGTCGGGTTTTCTTCATCATCGACATCGGGCGTTATTGTCAACAGAGGCGTCACGTCGTCGTCGTCCATCACGGTCACGATGCCGGTCGAGATGCTTTGTTCCTGGCGATTTGCCAGGACTGCTTTGGCGATATGAATATCACCCTCCGCGTCATTCACGGCCTTGAGTTTCCCAAATTGATACCGATTGGCCGCGCCGGTCCCGCCGTCAAAGCGAATACTGTAGATGTCCAGCGTATCTGGAATGGCAAAATCGAATGCATATTCACCGGGACGGTTCGTGGCATCGAGTTCCGCGGCCGTGTATTCCGTCGACGGGCTTGCCGTCCAGGAGCCGTCGTTTTTTAGGTATTTTCCGTCGCCTGCCCGTTGGATGCGGACGGCGACGGTCAGCCCCGTCTTGAGAACCCCGGCAGTGTCCAGGAATGTTGCGTTAATTGTTTCGGTCGTATTCTTCTGAACCCTGAGACAGTCATTCATCTGCGCCTCCTCCTCGGGTCATGGATTCATACTTGCTTTCTTGTGAATTCGATCCACGGCAATCCCACGATATGCCAGGAAGTTCCAAGTGTGTCATTGGCGTGGCCGCCTTCTCTGATGAAATCGATTTGCAACATATCGCCTGATTGCACGGAGCTTCCCGAGAGGGTGTAAAGTGTTCGGACAATGGATTTTCTTGAGGTTGTCCCGGCCGGGTGAGTGAAATCGAAAGGGGCCGTGCCCTGGAGACTCACGGTTGTTTCCCCGCTTCCGATTTTTTCGACGATGATGTCGTTTCGCACGGTGAGTCCGCTGATGTCGGCATTGCCATAGGTGACGGCTTTGAATTCGATGTCCTCACCCACGTCGACGTCGTCGCGTATTGGAACAAACGCATGAAGATGCCGAGTGACGCCGTCATTAAAGCCATACTGCAAGGTCGTATTGGCATGGAGTCCGACCAACGCGGCCAGGCCGCCCTGCGTGTAATGCGGCACAGTCAGGATTTGTTTGTGTATGGGCCTGGCTGAACCCACGTATTCAATCCGCGAGCTGTCAGGATTGATCTTGATGTGGTTGGTTGCATCCCCGACGGTACGCGGGCCCGGCAGGGGGTCCGGCGGGATTGAAATTGGCGATTTCAGAATCATGACCGGTCCTTTATTCGAATGTGATCGCTGTGCTTATGAGCGGTGTGGATCCGACGGCGACCGCCATGGCGTAGAATGTCGGTGTGCCTGTGTCTGAGATGTTGAGTGTGATCGTGCCGTTGGCGTCGGAGATCGTTTTTACGTGTTTATTCAAAACGAGGTGTGAGCCCAACTGTTGTCCCGTGGTGATGGCCACGCCGCCGTTGGGCGCCGTGGCCGTCAAGTCACCGAAATCCGCGTCGCTCAGCCAGATTTCGCCGAGCCAACGCCGAGCAATCGGATGGCCGGTGAGGTCTTCGAGTTGGAAGGTGATCGAAATGGTGTCTGAAGTTTCGCCGGCAACGGTGACTCCGAGTTGTGGGACTAAAGCCTCCGACGTTGTTCGGGCATAACCGATGTCGGGTTGGATGGTCATTGCACCGTTCAGTGTGACGACCTTTGCCAAAGGAACAAAGATCGAAGAATCGGCCGGATAAGCGTCCGCGATGTGTAACGTGTTTGCAGAGTCGATGTATACATGACGTGTGACGTTGTCCGGCATGGATTGGTTTGTCGCGCCCGGGAAGCGTTTTTGCTGTCCTCTCAATGTGTAGTTGCAGGGGTAAACGCCGAATTTCAGTCCGCCTTCGTCTACGACCAGGCCCTCCGTCAAAATCGCCAACCGATTATTTTCCCGTTGCTGTCGGCGATTGTATTGAATTTCATAACTCGGCACGCTCGCCGGGCCTGTCCCCTTGGCGATGTACGGCAGACCGGTTTTTTGGTCCGTGGTTCCGTCGAGTAGGGCGACTGCCGATTCGGACGGAAATGCTTCGTTCGGATAAACGTCCGCCATTTGTTTTACTCCTTCATATTGACGACAAGTCCGGCGACGGCGTAAAGGTGAAACTCATTCGTCTCTCAAGAGGATCGAATGTAGCGCGTTCTAGCGCGGAAGCCGGGCGCGGCGATGAATTTACGACCCGTTGTGCCGTTTCTGTCAGGGTCGTGTTCTTGTTTCCGTATTGATCCATTGTGGCAGCGGCAAACCGAAATGCGCCGAAATACAACGGCCTTGTCTTAAATAACACTTCCGTTGCCGGCCACAGGTGTTCCGCGTTCAAATGGCGGCCGGAAAAGTGACCGTCCGGAATGACATGGTCCACGTGGATCCCTGCCAAGTGACCATCGTAAAGATGCCCTTGTGAACAGGGGATTCCTCCCCAGAACGGAATCGGATGATCGGTCAGGGGATGTTGCGAGTCGATCGTTCCTGTCGCGTTATCGCCGAATACTTCGAACGCGTATCCATTCAGAATCGATCGTCGACGGGGTAACGTGATGATGACTGATTCCACGCTTCATGCCTCCACGCCGGCCGGAGCTGATTCGTCGGCCGGGCTCAGCAGCAATTCCGTCTCAAATTGATTTGGTCCGAGGTGATATCGTTTTCCGGTGACGCAAGCGAATCGTCGGCTCGGCGATCTGTCGGCGTTGAGGTGCAAGCCGCGTCCGCGGACACCGGCAATCCGATCGCCGATTCGATAGTCCGTATCGAGCCAGGGAATCACGACCCGACCGGATATGAGCCGAACTCCGGCTGTTTCCATCAGACCTTTCGCCTTCGTTTGCATGAGTTCTGAGTCGTCCCGATTGCGCGACTCTCCTTCATTGTTTTTCCAGGGTGATTCTTCCTCTCCAAGATGCCGAATGAATTGAAAACGCCGGGGCGAATACGAAATCATTGAATTTTTCCGCAACGATGGCGAGGCTGAGGCCGATTGGCGGACGATCAGCCTTTGGTCGGATTCGATCATCGCCCGAACGCGGACGCGGCATGTCTGGTCCACCAGCGCATACCAGAGATTCATCTCACTGGAGTTGGCAGGCGCGATGGCGAGCGGATTTTCGGCGTCGAACCAAATCGCCGCCTCATCGGTCAGAAGGCTGTAGCCGGATTCGATCACGCCCCAGCTCGTTCCTGCGTCGAAACTGATTTCCACGACGACGCTTTTCTTGCGGTCGGGTGGTCGATCTGCGGCGAGTATGCGGCGGCGCCGACGCATCCATGATTCTGATGAGATTTTCGAGAAGTCGAACGGCGAATAGGAGTCGAACGGTGCGTTCCGGGCGTATGCGCTATTCGAATATTCCCCCGTCTCATTTAACACCCAGAGTCGTCCCACTTTCCAATGTGCAGGGAATTCCACTCCGTTACGGTGGTACTTGCGATGCCAGGGATCGTCATCGGCGGCGGCGCCCAGTGTCAGGATTTGTTCATCAGACAGTGCCGTTGCTTTGGCATGGGCACGGTCCGGAATGTTGACATTATCCAATCCCGCTTCGGGCAACCATCCCGGCAGCAACTCAGCCTGGATTTCGTGCATTTTGACATCGCCGACGACGATCACCGCCGACACGATCCCACGGGCATCCCATGAAATCTGCGACGCTGAGATGTTGTTCGTTTCGAAAATCTCTGTTGCCGGGGTTGCGGCCGTGACGTTGTCGGGTTGTCCATCCGGGCCATGTCCTGCGGTCAATCGCAAGTCGCGAATCGTACCGCTCCGCGGCGTCCAGAGCCGCCAATAGGTTTGCACGCCGGCACCGATCGGCCTGCTTTCCAACGCAAAATGAACGCCTGCGGCGGCCGTTACTAAGGTTAGCGCCTCAAACAAGCTGGTTGCCTCCGCTGCGAGTGTGTCAGGGCGCGCCAGCAGCGAGTAGGCCAGGTCATTTGATGTTTGAAGTGCTTTTCTCCCCTCCGGTGATTTTTCCGCCAAGGCCTCCGTCTGCCGAAGCACATCTTGCGGGTTGATGGGAGAATTCCTCGCATAAAAGTGGAGCAGATACCGTACGGCCTTCGCATACGTCCACGGAATCGCGTCGTTGCGGGACTCGTAAGCAAAAAGGTGGATCCTACGAATGTTTCCGGCTTCGTCCTCGACCTTAATCGGTTCGGGATCGCAATTCGGTATGCCGTCCAGGTTGAATACGCACGGCAGGCCTGTTGCGAGCGTCGAGGCGCCTTTCCAGGTTTCCGGATCCGACGATAACCCATCTTCAATACGGGCGTCTCGAACGTGGCGACCGATGATCTGGGCATCAACGTCGCGGCCGGTCCGACCGACGATGTGTTCTAATATGAGGCGCATTTCTCTGTTTGGGGAACGACGTGAGACTGTACCGTGCGGACCGTCCCACGCCACACGGCCGATCATTGGATACCCGTCGAACAAGACGGCCTCTTTCGTGCGAATGACCACGCGTCGGTCGGAATGATAGCGAGCTTGTGCGTCGGCCTCCGTGAACATGTGATCTGTCCGTACCGTGATATGCGCCTTGGCCAACTGGTGACCTGAAAGCGATTCGACGGTCTCCGCGCGCAGCCGGTCGTCAATTTCGAAGAGCCCGGAGCCCGTTGTACGCTCCACGGCCACTTCGACTCTTTCAGCCCACGATGATTTTTTTTTTGGTGTGGCCACAATCTGTCACTCAATGGCGGTTCTGTTTCGTTGGGGAGCGTAGCTCATGAATCTAGGTCAATGGATTCAACTGCGTAAAGTGAAGCTCCGCTTCCTGCACGATCATTCCTTCCTCGCTCCGGCGCGATCCGTGTCGCACATATCGATCGAGTACGCAATCCGAGAATGAGCGCATCGATCCGTCGATCATTTCTCCCGGAACCTGTCCGACGACTCGTGTTTCGATATTGGATTCGATCGTGTTTAATCCACTTTGACTTGGTGCACGGACCTGACCAAGCCAGAGGATCTGGAGCGGCTTGACGGCCAGGGCTGTCCGGAAGATTCCACTGCTCCCCGAAAAGCCGAATGTCGTCTGTTCAACCTCAAACGGTCCGACCCGTAGTGCCATTCGGCTGTCACTTCCCGCGAGGGCCTGTCCGTCAAACATCAGCGACGGATTTTCATTCACGACGGGCCAGACGCGATAGAGCAATTCGTAGATTGCGAATCGATCGTCGGCGTCGACGAACTTCTCATGAACGTTCACCAGTCGAAAGCCGGCGGAGGGCTCATAGTTGTCCAATTCGGATCGTGAGGCTTCCAGGAGTCCGAACGTACCGACGGTGTCCGAGTCGCCGTGACGAGGGTCTGATGCCACGCGAAGCGCTCGAGCCGCAACGAGCACGACGAACTTTGCTCCTCGTACTTGATCGCGGATTTCCGGTGCCGTCGGCTCGTCCGTGAACGCGACAAACGCGGCGGGCATTCGCTCGCGTCGCAGTGCCTCGCGCAGTGCCGGGCGATTTCCTCCGGAAACACTGCGGACCGTCGCAAATGCCGGCTCCCCCGAAATCGCGGCTTGTGACAGTTTGCTGACGATCGTATTTTCCAGATCACCCAGGCGCGACACGGTTCGACCTCACTCTTCTTGCGCGTTCTTATAAGTCTTTCAGTTTTTTGCGGGTCATTTCTCGATCCGGTCCGACCGCTCGCCCGACAATGCCGAGTGCCGAATTTTCCTGCACTGCGAGGGCCGACGGGAGTTGCACCATGCCCGACGAGACTCTGCTGAGCCAGGTCACTGCTTCGTCACGGCGACGAGCGATATCATCCGGCACCGGAGGGCGTCGGCTGTGCAAGCGATAGGACACCAGGTCAAGGAGAAACGACCTCAGGACGGCCTCGATTTCCGGCTCTGAAGAAACATCCACCGGCACTTTGTATCTTGTGGCCAAGTAACTGTTGGCCTCGCCTTCGGCGCCGAACCTTGCTTCGTCGACCTTCGTTTCGTCGGCGGTTCCGCTGCCGGAATCGTCGGTGAGTTTGATATAGGCCTGTGTTCCCAGCCAGGCCTGGACATCATTGTTGGTTACGTAGGTCATGGCGGCGCCACCTGATTTCTCTGGAAGTCATGTTTCTTATGCGGGCGACCGGCTCGGGCCGCAACACCCAAACGACCCGACCGATCGCCTGCGAACCGGCACCCGCACATGCCGGAAGGCTCCGACGATGTCCGTCCAAGCATTCGTGGTTCCGCTAGTTGAAGTCCGTGCGAACGGCGAACTGCCAATAGCCGTAGGCCATTCGGTATCGAGCGCGAACGCCGAAGAGGAACTTCTCGCGCAAGAAGCCTTCATCCGAATCCTCCGTTAGCGCGTTGAGTTCAATGGGTTCTCGATCCTGAAAAATGAAGGGTCGTACGACCCCGTCTGTTTTCAGTAGATACCATTTCGATTTGTCCGTGAGCCACGGAAACGAGATCACGCGTGCGATGCCTTTCAAGATGTTGGTGTCGTTGCCGACAACCGTCGCATTGATTGCTTCGGACGCTGTGAACAGCATCGTAGGCGGCACGACGCAGACCATGCCGGATGCGGAGAATAGGGCGGGCTCGCCCTGATCGTCTTTGAAAGCCAGCATTTGGGCGATTGCCTCTGCCAGGGCCGCCTTGAATTCCTCCGCGGTCGGTGCGTCCGAGTCAACGGCGTCGAACGTCAGAAGGTTGCTCTGTTGGCCCGAGGCTCCGGATTCGTGCGCCGCGTTGAAGAAACTGACGCCGTCATAGCTGTTGTTGCCCGAAGTTTCTCCGTCGATCAACAGGTGAGAAATGAGGAAGTCCTTGTGTGTTGCGGCTCTTTGTGCCAGCTCGCCCACGCGGAGGCGGATCTGTCCGGTCTGATCGTCGCTGATCTCGTCTCTGTCGACTTCGATCGTGGCTTCATATTTGAGGTTTTCGACCGAATAGCTCTCCGACCGCAGGCCTTGTGCAAGTCGTCCCGTGCCCCATTCTCGAATCTTCGGCACGGTTCCCAACCATCGATAGTTTTCCTGATCGGTGGTCGAGACGATTCGCGTCGACAAGTCCCGAAAATGGTTCGGCGTGGCTTCCATGCGATTGAAGAAATCACTCCGGACGCCTTTGGTTAACAATCCTGTACTGATGACCGCCATAATTCTTGCTCCCTGGTATTTACATTCGTCATTTTTCGAGTCTGTTTGCTACGACCTTGGCTTACGGCAATTCGATATAGCGCATCGTCAGCATTCCGCCGTCGGCGGCGGTGCTCGTGGCTTGGCCGACCTTGGCCAGAATGGGAATGCCCGCATCCACCTTGCGATTTGATGCCAATATTGGGGCTGCCGGTGTATTCGACGAAAGTGTGGCCAGGTTGAAGGCATTGACCAATTCGTCCGGGTCGGCCAGCGTGGTTCCGACGTCGAGGTTTCCTTGATCCGGGATGGTGATAAGGGAGACCTCCAGACTGATCACTCTGATGTTTCGCTGCGGGATCATGACCGGATGTGTGACGGCGGCGCTCGTCGATCCTGAGATCGCCACGGTCACGGTTTCTTCCACTTGCTGCGAGCCCATAGGCAGGATTCGCACGATTCCTGCGCCGGAGCCGAGGAGCGCCATGAACACACCCATGTAGGTGGCTCCCTCGGACGGCAGAAGCGTCGTAATTTCGTTGTCGATGGCGTACACCGCGCTGCCGAGCAAGGCCTGGCTGGCAGCAAGGGTTGTTAGCACGAAGTCACCCTGCGTATACAGACGAACGGATACTTCGCCGTCGCTGCCGTTGGTGTTGTCGATCTCCTCGTAGGCAATGCCGGCGAACAGATCTTCGGATTGCAGGTTTCGCACGTATCCTGTCGTTCGGTCCACTCCGACAAAGGCGCCTTTCCAGACGTGTTCCGATGCTGCCACTGGAAACGAGCGCAGTTCCTGATCCACATAACGATTCAAATCCCGATTTGCCGTCAGTGCCATCGTCTTCTCCCTTCATTGTCACAGTGCGTCGCACTGAATTGAGTGAGCGGTCCCGGTTGCGTTCCCTGCTCGTTTGCGCAGACGGATCACGATTAACTAGAGTCGGCATTCGCGTACTGCGTTGGCCGCGTATGCATCTTCGCTGCAAAACTTCTCGAGAAAGTTCTTGTTGGAGCGCCATTCGGCCCTGGCTGTCGATTCGACCGTGCTTCGATCGGCGGCGGTCTCACCCGGAGGAGAGGTTCGCCCCAGTGTGACCACTTTCGGTGCCGATGCGGCCCATCGGTCGAATTCAGCAGGGTCTCGTTCCGCGAGGCTCAAGGCCCAATCCCGTTGGCAGACTGACAATTTGCCCGCAGCCATGGCCGTCGCGACACGATCCGTCGCCTGCCTTACAGCCTCCGTTCGCCGGAGGACCTGAATGTGCCGCACCGCTTCGGCCAGGACGGTCCGGTCGTCCGTGGAGTCGTCCAGGGTCAGTGCTTCGCGTAGTGCCAGCATTGTTGCACTCTTGGTAGAGGTGTTGTTGTCCGGCGTATGATGAACGCGTGTTGTGACGAGTCGATTGACGACGGGCCGCATGCCCACGATTGCCGGTTTGTTCGTGAGTGCGACGGAATGAATTCCGACCAGTCGGCGATCCGATTTGCGTACGAGGGCGACCGGTGATATGTAGCGATACTGCTTATGTGTCAGCTTCTCTCGTGCCTCTGCCGTCCAGGACACTTCCGCCCACAAACCCGGTTCCGGGGTCGTACCGTCTTCGGCGGTCACAGATGCCGGTGCTTGGATTTGGGTCAAAGCCTTGATCCAGCCGGCCGCTGGCGCCTGTCCCGTGGGTGAGCTATACGGTCCGCCCAGTGTCTGATGCTCGTAGTCGATCGGCAGGTCCGTGCCGTGCGCCTTAAACGACGCGACTGTCATCGAGATGGCTTCCTCGTCCACGAGGAACGAACCTGAGGTGCTTTTCACGTGGCCGACCGGAACGATCAGGATTCGATTGGGAACGGTTTGTTCGTCCGCGACGACAGTTTCATCCAGGGCCGATGCCTCCAGGACGATCTGTTCGACATCCGTCTCTATTTTTTCAGTCTTTGCCAGCATCACATCCTCCATTCTTTTTGCCTTGGTGTGCGTTCGATCTTTAGACTTGCTCTGCGTTCGCGCCTCGTGAACCGGGCAGCACTGCTTCGCCGGGTTGAGCTTCGGGGACGCCCAACGCGCCGTGGACCCATCGCGTCGGTATCCGTGCACCCAAATGATTCACCGCGATGTCCAGCACGCGGCTCAGTTCTTCAGGGTCGAGTGTTTGATCGAGAATTCGACGGAAGTATGGGACCGGCACGTCCGGGCCGAACTCGAACCTGGCCAGCGGTGACAGTAAGTCGCGCCGTATGGTGTTGGCCTCTTTCCGGAGATCGTCGTCTCTCAAATCGCGTCGGACCCGATCGTGGATCGTGGCCGCCCCGGCGCTGGACCTCGTGCGAATCGTGTCGGTGGTCAGTGTCTGGCCGAGCCAGGCTTTGCTGATCTCGCGATCGAAGTAGAAGCACAGGTTTTCATAAAGGTTCGTTTCGCCGGGTGTTCGCGTCTGTTTGATTTCGACTTCAACGGCCTTGGAGAAAACTCCTGTCGCGTCAGCGCCGAGTTGCTTCAGCATGTCGAGCAACTCGCGTTTCTCTTCCGGTGTAGCATTCGGCTGATATCGTGCAACGCGTACGGGCATTCCGAAGACTTCGGCAAAGATCAGCCAGTCTTTTATGGCGAAGTGTTTGGCCAAGTACGACAGGGCGGTGACTCGTGAAAGCCCTCCTCGCATGGCGTGTCCGCTTTGCGGGTGTGGGGTGTGGACGATGAATTTGTCCGGCGGCAGGCGGATTCCTTCAACCTCGGATTCTTGCGTGAGGATTCGAATTGCGCCCGTGTCGTCCATCATCAAGCGTTCGAATTCGATGGGAAGCGTCTCCGTCAAGCGAAGTCCGGACGGCGTCGCTTCCCATACGAGTTCTACGACGGCGAGATTACGCCCAAGTGCCAGGGACAGGTGAGCCAGCGTCTCCTCGAATCGACAGAGATTTCGCAGGGTTGAGTCACAGAACGCCGCGGCTGCATCTGCGCGTTTTCGATCATTGGACACGCTTCGCGCCGACGCCCATCCGGGCATTTCGGCTGCCGATACGATTTCCCAAGGCAGGCCGGTGATGGCCAATCGCCGTGTATTGGCGACGCTGAAAAGATGCGCATCTTTTTCCTCCATTTGCTCAAACAGCGCCATCTGAGCCGACAGCGATCCTGTATCCGCTTGTCGGAAAATCGATATCAGTCTTTGCGGCGTAAGGCCGTCAGCGGGATATTCGCGCCAGAGGTCCTTGTGACGTCCGGTCAGGACTCCTGGTCTGGGGTTCTCGTTCGAACGCGGGCGTATTGCATTGACGAATCGTTCCATGAATCCCATGCCTTTTGTCCTCCGGATTTGTTCGTGGGTGATATGATCGACAAGTATTGAGGAATCCGGCCCACGGCTTCCGCCATGGGCGATGTTCGATGCATATTTTCGTTACTTGCGGCTCAAGTTCGAACCCTCACCAGACGCCTTTGCGCGAGAATCTCAATTGTCCGTTCGTGACCAGGCCGGTGTTGCCGGATGTGGTTTCCGCAGCATGGATGCCCAGCGCCGCGGCCCAGAACCGATCCGCGTGCCCGCCACTTGATCGGTCTGCTTCGAAGCGTAAGTGCCCGCCGCTTGTCACCAACCGCGTGATGGAGTGCCAATCATTGGTAATGGTCTCGTCCGGAGGGATTCTGAGCTGGCCGCGCTCTGCCAGGACACGCAGGCCACCGGCGAGTTGGCTCTTAAGCCCCGCAGTGAACACCACGGGTTCCACGCGATGTTCACCGAATCGTTCGGCGAGTCGCTCCGCGAGCTGTAAACCCATGCCGGTTGCATCGACGCAACAACGCCGTACGCCGCGTTGTTGCAATACGCGTGCGATCGTTGCTTCCTGCTCACTGAAGGGTGTCGATTCCAGGACGATCAGGCCGCGTGTCACGAAGATGTTCTCATGCATCGCCGCCTCGGTTTGCGCCCTTGCGTTCTCCCAAAGCCAGATTGCGGTGACGTCCCGATATCGTCCCACGTCGATGCCGGCGTACACTTCAGCTTCTCGACGTTGCAGCACATCCCAATCCACCGGAGTATCCAGTTGGACATCCTGGCAAGCACGGATCAAGTCATAAGTCATGAAGCTTGTTGCTTCATCGATGAATTCGCAACAAAACTCCTGCCGCCATGATTGTTCGTCGCCGATGGCCGAGCGCATCGCCTCGGCGTCCACGTCGAGGCTCAGCGACACCGCCTTGGCCAACGTGACGGTGTCATGTTCAAAGTTCTGATTTGTTCGCAGGCGATAGAACATGTTCTTTTGGCCGCGCGGTGTCGACGCCACGTCCAGTTCGCCCTCGCCCCGCAATAATGTCGGGAACAGCGCCGACCAGATGGCGTCATCGTCTCGATGCATCGCGAACTCATCGAGGAAGACATCTCCGGTGAATCCCCTTGCCGTAAGTGGATTGGCCGGCAGCGCGATGATTCGAATGTTTCCCGGCAGTCGAGCTTCCAACTGGCGGAACGTGGTGTTTTTGAAAAGGCCGTGGCCGGTGACCTCGCACCAGATCTTCATCGCATGGCAATGCATGCGCACTTTCTCCATGACTTCGCGGCTTTGGCGTTCTCCGGCCGATAGGATGACTTGGTTTCGCCGGCGTCGCAGGCCCCGGACAATTCGGCGCAGGCTGAAGGTGAAACTCTTGCCAGTCTGTCGCGACCAGCAGTTCCAGGTCAGACGAGCTTCGCGATCGACAGCAGCTTTCTGATAGGGCAACAGGCTCACCAGGGGCTGTGATTTTGCCGGATCAATCGATTCGGAGACGCTTGTGGTCGGCATAATTCAAGGGCTCGCGATCGTCGTGTCGTCCATTGGTTACAACACCGTCAGTCTTGCTCTGCGTCTCGTCTATTTTCTTTTTTTCATGCTGATTTAAGGTGACTAGTGCCACCTCTTATGGCACTCTCTCATTTCCGATGTTCAGCAGTTCGAGTAGACTCGCGCTTTTGGGAGAGAGGGCATGCGAACCGTCGCGTTACCACTGTTCATTGCCACTTGTATGGTTGTCGATTACGCCAATGCGCAATCGGGGACTCTTTTCGTCAGTCGTCCTCATCAAGTTGTGAAGCTGGTCGATTTGAATTCCGACGGCGACTATCTCGACTTCGCGGAACGCACGGTTTTTGCCGATGGGCTCCCCGCGGGCTTGGATCGCATCACGGTTCGGGGCCAGTTCTTGTTTGTAGGGGCCTCCCAAAGTGCGGAGGTTTTTGTGCTGGAGGATCGAAACGGAGACGGAGACGCATTCGATTCTGCCGAAGTGTTGGTTTACGGCAGACTTCCTGCGGTCGATCCTGCGCCGATGCTGGCCGGACTGGCGACGGGTGCGGACGGCCGGGTTTTCTTCGCGGATGCAGCGAACGGTACGCTCCATGTTCTGCGGGACTTGAACCGGGACGGCGATGCTTTGGATATCGATGAGGCCCTGACGGTCGCAGACCTTCTCAATTCTCCCGTGGCCGTTTCGCTCCGTTCCGACGGTGTTGTTCTCGTTGCCCAGTTAGACTTTGACATCCCGATTCGCATTCTTGAAGACCGAAACGGCGACGGAGATTTTCTTGATTTTGCCGAGAATCTCAGCTATTCCGAAGGCATCGCTCCTGGTGAGGATCTGGCTGTTCTTGATAGGCAACACAGTTTCCTGGTTCGCGCCGCTAGTGGTGAGGTCGTCCAGCTCCGTGACCTTACGGGCGATAACGATGTCCTCGATTTTTCGGAGGTCATTCTGTATGCAAGTGGATTGACTGCCGGGACGGTCCTTACAACGGATGGTGCAAACGGCCTTTACATTGGCGCCGGAGATCCCGGGGGAACGATTTATTTTGTTCGGGATTTAAATGCAGACGGCGATGCGCTGGACTTCGGTGAAGTTGTGCCAGTGGCCGACGGTCTGGATCAGGCGGGCGGTATCGTTTTTGTTCCCACTGAACAGGAAAAATGTATGAAGGGCGACATCAATGCTGACGCGGTCGTCGATTTCGATGATGTCATCTTTTTTGTTGATGTCCTTGTCGGGAACACGATTCCACGGGATTTTTGCCCTTCGGATATCGACGGCAATGGTGAAGTCAACGGTGAGGACGTGCAGGCTCTTATTGAATTATTAATATGAGGCTATTTCGGAAAAGAAAAAGCCCAGGGCATGCTTGCCCTGGGCTTTGAGCTCCTGTCGCAAATCGTCAACAACTAGAAAGTTCCATCCGCTTTTTTCGGCAGTTCCGGTTTCTTCACCAACAACGGTTTTTCGGAAGACAGCGTATCCAGGAAATTGAGCAAGTCGTCAAACTCCTGGTCGTTTAATTCAAACGGCTTCATTTCCGGATCTTTATTCGGATGCTTCTCTCCACCTTTCATGTAAAATTCGATCACGTCTTCCAATGTTTCGAATGCGCCGTTGTGCATGTACGGCGCGGTCCAGCGAAGCTCACGCAGCGACGGCGTCTTGAACTTGCCACGATCGGACCGGCTCTTCGTAATGATCTCGCGACCGTAGTCGGCATCGACGGTCCGCGGGTTGGGGTATTTGTTTACCTTTGCGAAGAAATGTCGCGTGGCGATCCTGTCGGTTTCCGTCTTTAAAGGGCCGATTTCGGGAGTGCCCGTCGTGTGAAGGTCATGATCGGTCAACAACGGTCCATGATGGCATGCGATGCAGTTGGCCTTGCCGGTGAAAATGGTCATGCCCCGTTTCTGGGAGGCTGTCAGGGCGTTTTTGTCGCCTTTGAGGTAGCGGTCGAGTGGCCCCGGTTTGGAGACGATCGTCCGCTCAAATGCGGAGATGGCCTTGGCCAGGTTTTCCATGGTGACGTCGCTGTTGAAAACTTTCTTGAAGGACTTTTGGTAATACGGAATGCCACTGAGTTTTTCGACAAGGTGGGCAAAGTTCTGGTTCATCTCGATCGGCGCTTCGATCGGCCCCACACATTGTTCTTCCAGGGTTCCTGCGCGTCCGTCCCAGAACAATTGTTTTAAGTAAGCAGCGTTGAGCACGGTTGGTACGTGCCGCCAGTGCTTTGTGCCGGGATAGGCGTCCGACATTTGCACGCCGTTGGACCAGCCTTTTTTCGGGTCGTGGCACTTCGAGCAAGAAATGCTGCTGTCGCCGGCAAGGCGTGGGTCGAAATAGAGCGTTTTGCCTAGCTCGATCTTCTCTGCCGACATCGGATTGTCGGCGGGAATCACGACGGGAACGAGTGGCTCAAGTCGCTTCTCGCCGCCCCGGGCAACGGTCATGGCTGTGCTTAGGGCAAAGACGGCGGTTGCTGCCGCCAAGCTTCCAGTGAGTGTTTTCATCGATCGTACCTCCAAAGATGTCATCTAGAATTGTCGAAAGATATCAGGATGCCTCGTCAGTTTGAGGCTTCAATACGACAGGCAACTCGGTTGTCACCCCGGCTTTGACCTCCACTTCGAAATACTGGTCTCCAAGATGCTCCTGCCAGACGGCCAGCTCATACTTCCCGGGCGGAACATTCTCCAGTTTAAAGACGCCGTCTGCCGCGGTGACCTGATAGTACGGATGATTAAAGATATACAAATAACCGTTCATCCAATTGTGGACGTTGCATCGGATGTTGACGAGGCCGGGCTTTTCAAAGGTTTTGACGGCCTTCATGTTTTGTTGAGGTTGCAGGATATTAAACAGCGTGAAGATTCGCTGATCCGCCTTGATGTTGTGGGCCACCGGGTCACTGTTGATGATTTCGACGGGTTCTTTGGTGACGGCGGCCTGTACGTGGGGGACAAACGTGCAGAGCTTTTGATCAATCGTCAAAGGCTTGTTTCGTTTCGGAATGGCTTTGCCCGTTGTGATATCGGCAATGTACACAACCGCCTCTGCAACAAGCCCCTTGTCGCTTTTTCGAATTTTCGGCACGGCGGTCTCACGCTTTCCGCAGGTCTCGTGGTCCTTGACAATGGCGATCGTCGTCGCCTCAGGCGTTGATTCCTTGTAACTCACCGTTCCTGAGATGACTCCTCCGTTTTTAACTTCAATGACCTTGTACGGCTTGGGGCGTCGCCTGCGTCGTCGTCGCGGGGTCCGGTTCGTCGTCGCCATTCCTGCATTGGCCGCATAGACGAACTCCGGTGTGGGTGTTTCCGAAGGCTGGCCTGATTTTTTTGACGAACAGCAGGCATCTTCGGCCTGGCTGCCTTCGAGTGCGAACGTTATCGTCAAAATGATGATAAGCGAGAATCGACATCTGGCTCTTAACATGGCTGTTCCTCGCGATTCGAAAAAACACGGTCGGTGAAAAACTAATCATCCCGAGAATACTTGGAAAGTATAGTAGTCAGGCTCCGCGCCGCCAACTCTGCACTTGACAGTGGGAGGGCCTGTTCATAGAGTCCGGAAAATGGCGTGGTCGGGGCGGGCTGGCTCTGTTTCAGTCGATGATCCGGCCGCAGGCGGATTTCCATCAGCATCTCTTGACATTACAGGATAAACGACCGGGAGAACCGGTGAGATAACAAGCAGGGGTCGAATGATGTCCAAATTCTTTGCGGAGGCGATCGGAACGTTTGCTCTTTGTTTCATTGGCGCCGGGGCGATCTGCATTGCTACGATGGAAGGCGCCGGCTACGAAGGGCTGCTGGGGATCGCCATGGCTCACGGCTTGGTGCTTTCCATCGGCGTGTCCGCTGTCATGAACATCTCCGGAGCTCACTTTAACCCCGCCGTGACCGTCATTATGCTGATTACGAAGCGTATCGATGTATCCGGCGCAATTCAGTACATCGTCGCTCAGCTTGCGGGCGGTATCGTTGCCGGTCTTCTCATTTTCGTGATCTTCGGGGACATGACTGTCGGCGGCGGCAGCGAAGCGCCGAAAGTTGTCGCCGAATGTGCATTGGGGACACCGGCGTACAACGGCAAAACGATGTCGATGGGCATGGCGATCCTGATCGAGGTCTGCCTTACGTTTCTTTTGGTGTTCGCCATCTTCGGCACGGCCGTTGATCCTCGAGCTCCGAAGATCGGCGGGTTCGGCATTGGCTTGGCGGTTGCGGCTGACATTCTGATGGGCGGTCCGCTCACCGGCGCCTCGATGAATCCTGCCCGTACGTTCGGGCCGGGCGTCGTGGCTTTTTTCACCGGCAACCACAATGAATTCTGGAGTCAGCAAGCCGTCTATTGGATCGGTCCTATCATCGGCGCCGTCATTGCCGGGTTGATCTATGACAAAGTGCTTATGGAAAGGAAAACCGCCTAATCACTGATCCGTCCCCGACGGTTCGGCATGACGAAGCGTTCGCCCCTTGCCGCTGGCATCACCCACGAGTAAAAATAGCCTTGTGGATCTTAACCAACTGGAAGAACAACTTGCGAGAATCAAGGCTGAAGCTGAGGCGCTTCGCCAAGAAGCCGACGGCATTGATGCCTTGCGTTCCGCCGAGACCAGGCTGACGAAAGGGCCGTTGGCCGACGTGCTCAAGTCGATTAAGGCCTTCCCACCCGATCAGCGCGGCCCGGCCGGTCAAGCCATCAACAAAACCAAGCAGGAAATCAAGCAGCTTTTCGCGGATGCGCAGTCAAGGCTTCGACAGGCCGATGTTGTCGGCGAACAGAAGAAGACCGCTACCTTCGATCCTACGCTGCCACCGCCGATTACTCAGCGTGGCTCACTTCATCCGGTGACGGCCGTCCAGCGTGAGGTGGAACGGCTGTTCCGAGGGCTCGGCTTCGCGGTCGTCGGCGGGCCCGAGATGGAGACCGATTTTTATAACTTCGAGGCCCTGAACATTCCGGAGATGCACCCGGCCCGTGACGCTCAGGACACGTTCTGGCTGACCAACGGCTGGCTTCTGCGTACGCACACCAGTCCTTGCCAGGTACGGGCGATGGAGCGTTTCGGTCCGCCGATTCGCGTGATCGCTCCCGGTCGTTGCTTTCGTTACGAGGCCATCGACGCGTCCCACGAGAACACGTTCTTCCAACTTGAGGGGCTGCTGATCGATAAAGACATTTCAATTGCGCATTTGATTGCGTTTATGAAGCTTTTGCTACGCGAGGTTTTCGGTCGCGACGTCAAGGTTCGTCTGAGGCCCGGATTTTTCCCTTTTGTCGAGCCCGGTTTTGAGTTGGATATGTCCTGCATGATCTGCGACGGCGTCGGCTGCGCGACGTGCAAAAAGAGCGGCTGGGTCGAAATCCTGCCCTGCGGCATGGTCCATCCGAACGTCTTGCGCTATGGCAAGATCGATCCCCACGAATACACCGGCTTCGCCTTCGGTCTGGGCCTGACACGGCTGGCGATGATGAAATATGGGATTGCGGATATTCGCATTCTCAATAGCGGAGATTTACGGGGTTTGGCGAAAGCGGATCGACTGTCGGGCGCAACGATATAGCCCCCCCGTCTTTCGTCTATTCTCCCTCATCGACGGCATATTTCTTCAGCTCTTCGAGGGGGACGAATTCCAGCATTTTCTCGTGAGTGGCGGCCAGGACGATCCGTGCGGCGGCGCCCGCGTCGAGGGCCTCTTTCCATCTTGCTGCGCAGACACACCAGCGGTCGCCGGGTTTGAGGCCCGGGAAGCCGTATTGCGGCATGGGGGTTGAGAGGTCGTTGCCTGCGGCTTTGCTGAATGCCAGGAACTCGGCCGTGACTTCCGTGCAGACGGCGTGAACGCCGAGATCATCCGACCCGACGTGGCAACATCCATTGCGATAGAAGCCGGTCATCGGTTCGGTCGAACAAGTTTTCAGGGGACCACCGAGTACGTTTCGCGACGGTGCGACGGGCTCTTCGGCTCTGCGTATCATTCGATCACCTCAATGAAATCTTACCATTTCGATGTCATGGGGTCACTCATGATATCGAATTTCGGCCGGATGTCGCGGTTCCATGGGGGCGACTTCACAGGCATTCGTTTTTGGTACATGATTTGTCAAAATGCAGCCGAAAATCGAGAACCAGGCATCATGATTATTTCCTACAACTGGCTTAAGGATTTCGTAGACATTCCCACCGGACTCGATCCGAGGGAGCTGGCATTGCAGTTTACGACGACGACGGCCGAGGTCGAGGACGTCGAGCACGTTGAACCCAATTTCAGCGGTCTGGTTGCCGCGCGGATTGAGTCGGTCCGCCAGCAGGCGGGTGAAGACAAACTCAAGACCGTCATTGTCGACGCGGGCAAGAGATATACGACATTGAGCACTGCGCCGGATATCGTTGCAGGCAGTCTGGTGATGTACGCTCCGCCGGGAGCGACCGTCGGTGGTCATACCGTCGGGACAACCGATCCACAGGGTCGTGCCGCCGAGGGAATGATCGTCGCGGGGCAGGGGATCGGGCTTGTGCAGGTGGGCGCGAACGCGATGTTTCTTCCGCCGAGCTACCGACCGAGTCAGTCGATTGACGCGGCGCCGTTTGATGACTGGCTGATCGAGATCGACAACAAATCGATCACTCATCGGCCGGACTGTTGGGGACATTACGGTATTGCCCGTGAGGTGGCGGCGATTCTGAAGAGGCCGCTCAAGCCCTACGACGTCACTCCCACGTCCGACCTGCAGAACGGCTTGCCCGCGATCCCCATTGAAATTGACGATCCCGCGCTTTGCCCGCGTTATAGCGGTTTGCTTATGAAGGGGCTGAAAGCACAGCCTGCTCCGCTTTGGATGCAGGTCAGGTTGGCGCTTTGCGGTCAGCGGCCCATCGATCTTTTGGTCGACCTGACGAACTACATCATGCTCGAGCTGGGACAGCCGATGCATGCGTTCGACGGTGAGAGGCTTCCCAACATTGAAGTGGCGACGGCCGAGCCGGGCGAGACGTTTACGACGCTTGACGGTGTCACGCGCACGATGCCGGACCATACGCTGATGATTCAGTGCAATCGCAAGTCGGTGGCCATCGCGGGCGTGATGGGCGGGGCGGAGACCGAAGTCAGCGAGGGCACGAGCACTGTTCTGCTCGAATCCGCGAACTTCGATGCCCCTACGGTTCGACGTGCTGCGACGGCGATGGGCCACCGAACTGAGGCCAGTTCGCGATTCGAAAAATCCCTGGACCCGGAAAACACGATCGCCGGGATTGCCCGTTTTCATAGGCTTGCCGCCCACGAGCTTCCCGATCTGCAACTTGCGAGCACGTTGAGCGATTGTCATCCGAGTCCCAGGGTGCCGCATCCGATTGAGCTTGACTGCGACTTCACTTCGCGATTCATCGGCAAAGCGGTGACGCCGGAAGAGATCATCGAGATCCTCGAGCGGCTCGAGTTCAAGTGCGAGCGCCGTGGCGCGATGCTTCGCGTGACGCCTCCGTCGTACCGTGCGACGAAGGACATCGAAATCGAGGCCGATCTTATCGAAGAGGTGGCCCGATTTATCGGCTACAACGCCATCGAACCGGCGCTTCCTCGCGTGTCGGCACGACACTTGGAGGAGTCCCCCGCCTTGGTGCTCGAAGAGCGTACGTTGGACTATTTTTGCGTCGGCAATGAGTTTGTGGAAGTGCACGACTACATTTGGTACGACGACGATTGGGTGAAGACGATCGGTTTCGATCCTGGTGAATGCATTGTCTTGCAGAACCCGGCGGCGGAGAATTGCCCGAGATTGCGGAGGACTTTGATTCCGGGCCTGATCGCGTTCGCAGAGCGAAACCGGCACCATTTACCTAAGTTTCAATTGGCCGAGATCGGCTCTGTTTTTGAGCCCGGGCACGATGAGGTGACACAGTCGCAGCACCGTCGCCTTGGTCTCGTCGTTGCTCAACAGGGGCGGAAAGCGGACGCAGAGGTGTGGAAGCGCCTGCAGCGGATTCTCGACGGCTGGTCGCAACAAGTTCTTGAGCGTCCGTTGCAATATCAGGCGACTCAGGCGACACAGCCCTGGGAAGACGCCGGGCGCATTGCGGAAGCCGTCGTTGCGGAGCGCCGAATCGGCCGAGTGACGATCTTGCCGCTTGCCATCAAGCAAAAAATTGATGAACGTCTTAAATCCTGGTCGATTGCCGTCGCCGAGTTGAGCCTGACCGCCGTAACGGACCTGATCGGTCATCACGAAAAACTGCCGACCGTTTCAAAGCATCCGCAGGCTGAACTCGATTTCAGCATTTTGATCGATGCATCACGGCGATATGCCGACACCCGAAAGGAGTTGGCCGCCTTTGAGCATCCGCTTCAGAGACGCGTATCCTTTATCGACTCTTACGAGGGCGGCTCCATTCCGGCCGGGAAGCGCAGCCTTACGCTTCGGGCCTTGATCGGTCTGGATGATCGAACTTTGACTGATGAAGAAATCCAGGATTTCCAAGCCACTTTCAAACGTTTTCTGAAGTCTCACGACATGGAGTTGCGGGGCGAATGATGACCTTTCGATCCATCAGCCCGGTGATTCGTCTATCGCTCATCATGCCATGTTTGCTCGCTTGCATTGCCGAGGCACCGGCCGAGGATTCACCGGTGCGTCGTTTGCGCGGTGTCGTCGATCGTGATGACACCTGGTCCGGCCACGTCATGATCACCGATGACCTGCAGATTCTTGGGGCCACGATCACGGTGCTGCCGGGGACGCTCATCGAATTCGCGCTGGCCCGACGCGACGAACATCCGACACTGACGGTCGGCTCTGAAAACAAAGACTGGGGTGAGCTTGTTTTTCAGGCGACACAAGACGATCCGATTGTTATTCGCACTCGACCGGGAACCAACACCGGCCGCTTGGTTGTTTTTCTTCGGAATCGCAGCGTGTCGGCTTTTCCCTTGCGTCCGACGAACGAGAGAGGGAATAAGGCAGCGGTTGTCAAATGGCGACATGTCCGGATTGAGAATCTAGGTGGTAAGCCGCCCAGGCGACCTGCGACTTCCGGAACGCATAATCAAGAAGAGCCGGCCGTCACGTTTTCTCTTGTCGGTGCGTCACATTCGTTGGACATTTCCGATTGTGGCTTTATTGACGCGACACGAATGAAAATCAGCGTTTCCGAGCGCTCGAAAATACGCGTCGAAAACAATCGCTTTCTGAACTCTAAAGACCGCGTGTCGATCGAAATCGACGGCTCTCGAATCGACGATGCGGCCGATTCGATCGTCGTCGACCGGAATCATGCCGAATCCGCGATTGTCGTCGCAAACGCGCGAGCGGAGGTCACGTCAAATTTTCTGGCGGGTCTTAATGCTTCGATCGTTGTACGCGCCTCCGGCGCAAGGCGGACACGGGTGTTCGGCAATTACATTCGCAACACAACGCCCGACAACGACGGCCGGTATTGTTTCAATACCGATATTTCCGATGTCATTGTTGAGAACAACATTTTTCGCGGCGGAACAACCTGTGTTCTCAACGGTTCACGGTGGATGACTGGAAATGTCATGATCGGCGAACCGGATCTTTCACAGAAGGGTGTCAAGCAGTCTCAGACACACCGATTGGTCGCTGGGCTGCCCGTCGATGCGCATTTCGAGAGGAATCTGCTACTTGGGCCCGCCCATTCGCTACTGGTTCCTCAGCCGACTCGGAGACGGTCGGGTCCGGCTGTTTCGGGAGCACGCACCAAGATCGTCAATAACGTTTTCGACGGTTTCGGAAGAAGTAACCGTGCAATTCATGTCAATCCGGTGGGCCGCCTGCCTACGAAGATCATGGTGGCTTCCAACCTGTTCGTTCGTGTTCCGTCGCTCATTTACGATGAGGCCGGCTCACAGACGACCTTCGTTTTTGCTGATTGCAATGCTTCGGCTCCACTTCCTGCCAGGGCGTTTGAGAATTTCACTGTAGATGGCGTCAAGAGGGGAGATGAGGGTTGGTCTTCAAGAGACGTTTTTCGAAGGAGCATTTCGGCGCTCGGGTTGAACGAAAGCCTTCCGACTCGGATTTCCGATTACGATCAAGGAATTCGTTCCGGCCGACTTTCCATCGAGGCGTTTCGTCAGGATCTGTTTGGCATCTATCGTCCTCGCCCGGATAGTCCGCTGGTCGGCTCCGGCTGTTTGATGGGTGATGGTCATCGCCGAAGCATCGGTGCGAGCGAACCTGTCAGACGCTGATTTCCCATCAGAGCGGCGCCCGTGACGACATATTGCGTTTGCTTCAGGCGGTGTTGTTGAGGACCGGGGCGAAGATGGGCCGAGTGTGCGGGTGAGTGTCAACTACAATGCGAAAAGCCCCGGTGAGGCTTGCCTGACCGAGGCTTTGATCTAGAAGGTGGTGCCGAACGAGAAGTTGAAGACCTGCGTATCGTCTTCGCTGTCCTTGGAGATTGGTGCGGCGAGATCGAACGAAAGTGGGATCGGGCCGAAGTACTTCACATAAATCCTGACGCCGACACCGACGCTCGCGCGCCAATCGCTGAGGCCAAAGTCCTCCTCGACCGTTCCCATGTCCAGGAAAGTCACGCCGCGAACGGTTTTGCCCACCAGCGGAAAGGAATACTGAGCGTTGGTCAGGAGCATGAAGTCGCCACCGATTCGGTCATCGCGTATTCCCGCGCGCGGGCTGATGCCACGAAACTCGAACCCTCGAATCGAGCCGATGCCGCCTGCGAAGAAGCGTTCGAATACCGGTGCGTCACCGAAGATATTGCCAATCGTTCCGCCAAGCTGGATGACGTGTTTCCGGCCGAAGTTATCGGTTTTGAGAGTCCAGTAGCGGTCGTAGGTGCCCATCGCTTTGGTGAACGTGTGGTCGCCGCCGAACACACCTGCCTGTTCTACGGAGAGTTTCAGGCGATCGCCCTCGCTCGGCAGCCAGTGACTGTCCGTCTTGTCGCGAATGAGGGTGCCTTTGACGGTTGTCAGCCAGTTGTTTCCTTCGTCATCACGAATTTCTTCCGCCGTGAAATTGTCGGTATCGCTGACATTGATGTTCTCAAAACGAAAGGCGATCTCACCGGCCCAACCGTTCAGGAAGCCCTCTCGCCAACGCTTATCCAGACTGGTCGTAAAGCCGATCCGTCGTTCATCAAAAGCATCGCGGCTTCGCTCGAATGCATAGAGGCCCATGCCGAAGCCCATTTCCCGGTCGAACAGGTAAGGTTCACGGAACTCCAGGCGACCGCGGGTTAACTCGGTGCCCGGCTCGAGGTTTAAACGCAGCGTCTGACCGGCGCCTCGAAAAGACTTGAATTTGAAGAGCTCCTCGGAGGATCGCGGCCAGTCCAGCAAATCGAAATTTCGCTGCTCGATCGAAATCGATCCGACGACGCCACTGTTACTGGTCACGCCGAGTCCAAACAGGATTGTCGTCGTGTCGGCCTCCTCTACGGTCA
This sequence comes from Phycisphaerales bacterium, assembly GCA_022360095.1. Classification (GTDB taxonomy): domain Bacteria; phylum Planctomycetota; class Phycisphaerae; order UBA1845; family UTPLA1; genus JAKSDK01. The sequence goes on along the minus strand of JAKSDK010000448.1, from coordinate 292,805 downwards.
CCAGGGCATCGCGAATTCCCGGCACATCGCCCTGGGGCTTGATTGAGGCTTCGTTGAACAGCCGCGTTTCGACCAACCGCAGTTCGGCTTTCTTGACTTTTTCCGTGTCATAAAGTTCTTCCGGGAAGAATCGCAATTCGCGTCGAATGACCCGATCCTGGGTCTGCCGATTGCCCCGAATCGTGATCAGCCCGAAACGATACTGGTCGCCCTCGATGATTCGAACGGTCAGGTGCACAAAGCCGTCTTCCTCGTCGAAGACGTGTGAGCCCGACACGTCAACGTAAAGATAGCCCAACTCGCCGTAAGCTCTTTGAATGTTTTGCAGGTCGTTCTTGAGGATGTCGGAGTCGATCACGGCCCCTGTGAGCGAATTCATCATGGTTTGGATTGCGTCGTCCGAAAAGACGGAGTTTCCGTCATAGACGACCGACTTGATGACATGTTGGAGACCTTCCTCGATCTGGAACGTGATCGTCAGGTCTGACTCGCTGTTTTCGTAGGGATCGGCTCGATACCCGACCTGTGCATTCAAATAGCCGCGAGCGATGTAAAACGACTTGATTGCGGCGGCGTCACGGTCGGCGGTCTCCGGGTCGAAGGAGCCCGTGCGAAACAGCCAGATGTAGGTCGCTGTCTCGATCAACGACTTGAGCCGCAGGTCACTGAACGCGGTATTGCCCTCGAAGACGATCTCCTTGACGCGGACTCGGGGTCCCTCGGAGACTCGAAACAGGGCTCGCCGATCGTCTCGGAGGATTTCCCGATCGACTTCAACGGATGCGTATGCGTAGCCTTCCTCTTTGTATTTCAGTTCGATCTGCTCTTCAGCTTGCGAAATGAGGAACTCGCTGATCGGCGAGCCGACTTCCAGTTCGATTTCGGCGAGCAGGTCCCCGGCATCGAACTTCTCGTTTCCAATAAACTCGATTGCCGTCACGAACGGCCGTTCCTGAACGACGAAGAGCAGCACCAGTTGTCCGTTTACCTCGCGAGGTTCGGCAAAAGGCGTTCCTTCAAATTTCTGGGTGGCTGCCAGACGGCGGCAAGCGGCGGCGATCTCTTCGCGATTCCAGGCTTGACCGGGCTTAATTCCGGCAACGCCTTGTAAGTAAACGGGATCGACGGTCATCAGGCCGTCAAATTCGATACCGTCGATGACTCGTCCCTCGGCATCGGCCGGTGTGACGCGTGAATCCTGAAGGAGCCCCATCATGGAAGCAACAGCCAGGATGCCGACAAAACCGATGAGTACTGTGCGTCCTTTGTTGAACGGATGGATCATCCCGTCTCTTTCAGGTATTTGGCACTAATGTGGCGTCTTGTCAGAACGGCGTGATCGGCACGAGCGATACTGCCAAAATCAGGGCCGAACTATATCCGCATTACAATCTGCCCGAAAGCTGGAAGCGATGGGCGTTGCTGAAATCTGCCATTTGTGTTGAGCCAACTCAGGGCCGCGCAAATTCTGCGCTTTTCACCATACTGTGAATCGTTGCCAATACTGATATCGGCCGTTGATATGGGCGAACGCCATTGTTGATGTTGCGGCTGGCCCCGCGTTCGGTCGTCCGTCTTTGATTGTGCTATAATCGCATTGAAAATATTAGGTTATGTCAGCCCTGCCAGGATGGAAGGACGACTTGATGTTTGGTTTGTTGCTGTTGCTGTTTGTGACCCTGCCTGTGATTGAGCTGGCGGTACTCATTAAGGTGGGCGGATTTCTGAAGCTCGGCCCGACGTTGGCGATCGTGATCGTCACCGGCATTGTTGGGGCTGCTCTGGCCAAGCGGCAAGGACTTGCGACGATGGCCGGGATCCGCGCCGAACTTGAGGCGGGGCGCATGCCGACGAACCGTCTCGCCGAGGGGCTTCTGATTCTGTTGGCCGGCGCGGTGCTCATCACACCGGGATTCATCACGGACGTCTTCGGGTTGTTGCTTCTGATTCCTCCGTGCCGGCGCTTGTTCATGACATTGCTGACGCGCTACTTCGAGTCGAGGATCACAGTGGCGCATTTTCAATCGGGGCCAGGTTCTTTCGACGATGTCGAACCGACGGAGGATCGCGGACCCGTCGAAGTTGACGAGCGTCTTGGCCGTCCCATAAGGCATGTCAAGAACGAGGCACTCAACAAGTAGCCGTCGTTTTGCGGCAGGTTATAAGACGTTGGCGGCCGAACTTGCGCGTGGCGGCGTCGTTTCGCGAAAAGCGAAGCGGCACATTTCATCAAGGGTGTAAAACGGACTGCCGTAAATCCGATAAAAATACGTTGCAGTAATTCATTTTCCCGGTTGGAAGGTCATGGATCTTCTTTGGGGATCGTTTGAAATCTAATGCTCATGCCTTTACTTTCTAGTGTAGACGGCTTACCATCGGACGGTGGGATGGCCGGGTTTGTCTGCCTCGACACAGCCATACCCTTTTCACGTTAAGTAGAGAAGCAACCCGCTAAAGGAAAACAGGACAGCGCGTCGTGATGGCGTAAACCAGGACCGCTTGTCTATTTTGTTATGGCCTTGGGGAGATCGTTTCAGATGCATCGCAAGAACTTTCTCACGACTCGATTACTCGTTTTGTTGCCGATTCTTCTGCCGACTGCGGGCATGGCTCTTTCGGAGGGCATTCGTGGTGTGAAGCTGGAGCCGTGTGACGTCTCGATCACGTCCTGTCCCAGCAGCCCGTCCACGTTGGTGGCCGACGACGACTGCATGGTGAACATTCCGGATCTGACCAACGACGTGGTTTTCAGCTTGGAGGGTGATTGCCAGGAAGGGACGACGGTGACACAGTCACCGTTGCCGGGGTCGTTTGAGGTTCCCGCTGGTTCAACCAGTGTTGAGGTCGTGATCACGGTTGAAGCGTGCTCGGAGACAGAGGAGCCGACGTCCGAAGGCGACTGTGACACGGCCATGTGCAGCGTCGACATTCCGGTCGAGCTTCCGGACCTTCTTGAGAATTGTCCGTCTGCGATTCAGTTGTCTGTGGGCGAGAACTGTCAGGCCATCGTGCCGGATCTCCGTGGCCAAGTGCAGAAGAACGATTGTGCGGCGGTCGGCACGATTACCGTCATGCAGAATCCGGCGCCCGGTTCCCTTCTCGGCCCCGGGTTCCATACGATCTCGATGACGGTGCAAGATGACGGCGACCCCGTCGGCGAATGTGACGTGGACGTGCTTGTCTCTGGAGACACCCGTTTTTCGATCGTTTCCTGCACGACGCAGCCTACGACGCTTCAGGCCGATCAGAGCTGTTTGGTGACTGTGCCGGACTTGAGAGATGCCGTTGTCGTTGATCAAGGGTGCCTCGAATGCGAACTGAGAATCGGTCAGAGTCCGGAGCCGGGTTCGACAATCTCGGTCTTCTCAACGTCTCTGACGATCGAGTTTACGGCCGATTGTTGTTTTGACGAACCTCGTGGCGACGGAAAAGGGGAGTGCGAAAGGGATACGTGCGAGTTGGAAGTTGACGTCATGCTCCCACAGTCAATTGAGTGCCCGTTCCCGTTTAGATCAATCGCCGCCGACGAAAACTGCGAGGCCGTCGTGCCGGATCTGAGAGAAGATGTCAAGGTCCTGAATTGTGAGCTGTCACGCGGTGGTTCCTTCATACGCGTGACGCAGACTCCGGAACCGGGCACGACCGTCGGCGTGGGCGAGACGGAAATAAGCCTTCTCGTGGAACGTTGCTTGTTCGACCAAATACCGCCGGGACGTGGCAATGGGGAAGAAGAATGCGAAGTGATCGGCTCGTGTGACGTGACCCTGACCGTCTATGACAACGGGATCACCGTGCAGTGCCCGACGACGCAGCCGGCCGCACAGGCCAATCCCGACTGCACCTTTACCGTTCCGGATTTGAGCGGCCAGGTCGTCGTGGAGGAAGACTGCCCCGGCTTCGGAATCGTCACGATCTCGCAAAGCCCGGAACCAGGCGAGACCGTTCGGGTCTATTCCGGTTCTGTTTTTGTCCGAATCTTCGTTCAGAAATGCACGGACATTTTCGGCGATCTTCGCTCCGGCGAAGTGTTCTGCAGTGACGAGTTTTTCTGTTTCGTCGAGATCCCGATCAACCCGATTCAGAGTTGCCCGACCACGCCGCAAACGCTCACCGCCGACGCCAACTGTCAGGCCATCGTTCCGGACCTCACGGGCGACGTCGAGCTGTTGAACTGTTGCGAGATCATCGGCGAGACCGAAACCCGAGGTCCGGGAATTCCGATTTGTGAGTTTCGCGTGACGCAATCTCCCGAGGCCGGCACGGCCATCGGGCTCGGCGAAACCGTGGTGACGCTGACAGTCGAGCAGTGCTTCCTTCAAGCATTCGCTGTTGAGCAACGGGGAATCGGAGAAGAATGCGTCGTCGTCGGTTCCTGCGAGGTGACGCTCAACGTGGTGGACGAGACGCCGCCGGTCATTACAGACTGCCCCACCGATCCGATTACCCTGTCCTTCAACGCGAACTGTGAGCTCGATATCCCCACGTTCACGGCGACGGATAATTGCACGGACGACGCGAACATCACGCTGTCCACCAACATCGATTCGCTCACCGCCGAATTTGATGTGGACGCGGACACGATCAACGTGACGATCAACGGTCAGACGACGTCGATTCCGCTGGCCGACCTTCGGGCCGATGCGACGACGCCGTTGGGGACGATCAGTGTGGTTGTCACCGCGACCGACGAGGCCGGGAACTCAGCCGATTGCGAGGTGACTGCCACGGTTCTGATCGGCGATTGTCCGGTGCCGCCCCCGCAGGTCGTGCCGCCGCCCCCGCCGCCAGTGGACCCGTGTCCGCAAGGTGAGGACGCCTACAACATTCTCTTCAGTCTGTTGTACCGGGCGCCGGTCTGCGGTCCCTGCCCGATCACGATCGCGATGGGCATCTGCGGCATCGTGTTCCTCCGCTCCGGCACTCGCCGTCGGCGACGTCGATAACGAGTTCGCGGCGATCGCGATTTATACTAAGAACCCACAAAGCCCCGGGCCGCCCTGCCCGGGGTTTTGAGCATAACGCTTTTTGTTCACCCGCTAGCGCACACAATTTCACCAACCACCCCGGGCAGGACGGCCCGGGGCTTTCTCATTCATCGCATTCGTTCTTTTTGCGCTGCGCGCAAGGGTGGGGGAATCCCGTCGGTTCATCCTGGAGTGCCTGCACGTGCGCGGCATTATTCGGCGACCGTCAGTGCTTGATTCGCATTTACATCTGTGAGCGTTGTGATGGTCCCCGACGGCCAGTGGATGTCGAGCCGATCGACCTTCGTAGCGTGGCCCAGGCCGAAGTGGGCTTGGGGGTGTACGGAGCAGAAGGCGCCGGTGGCGCAGAGGACTTCGTCGAGGTGGGTGCGATTGCCGATCGTCGCGTATACCCGTGCGCCGAGGCCGAAGTGGTTGCTTGCCGTGCCGACCAGGCGGACGGTGAGCCAATGGTTCGCGCCCCCCGGATTCAGGAAGGTGCGGACGCTCGCGGGGTCGGTGCCGACGACGGTGCTGTTGGTGAGGACCAGGTCCTGGTAGCCGTCGCCGTTGAGGTCGGCTGCCGCGACCGCACGGCCGGCTTCGTTTTGGCCGAAGGCAATGGGGCGGTCCGCGGGGATGTTGAAGAGGCCGCGTTCGGCGGTGTGGTCGGTGAAGGAACCGTTGCCGTTGTTGGTGAGGAATCGGCCGACGCCGTGGGCGTCGAACAGCGCGCCTTCGCCGTTCGGGACAAGGGTGATGCCGAGGCCGATGCCATCGAAGGTGAGGGTCGGTGCGAGGTTGGCGACCATGTCGCCGATCCAGTACAGGTCGGGCAAGCCACGGTTGTCCGTGTCGATCCAGGTGCAGCCGAAACCGAATTCGAGGGCCTGGAGTCCCTGTCCGTTGGTGAAATTGAACGGGGGCAGCACCGACGAATGGGTGACAGGCGTTTCCGCGGCAACGTCGACGAGGGTGCCGTTGTCGTTGCGGAGCAGGCGATGGAAGCGCGTGCCGTTCGCCGTTCGGATCGAGGTGATGGACGAGGTCGGTGGTGTGGCGATGACGAAGTCTGCGCCGACGTTGGTGACGAAGTAGTCGGTGTCGCCGTCGCCGTCGTAATCGGCGCCGTCCATGCCCATCCAGCCGCCGTGGGTGTTCAGCAAATCTGTTTGCCGTCGGGTGAACGTCATGTTGCCATCGTTGTGGAAATAGTCGATGCCGCCGGGAACATCGTGGACGTCGAAGAAATCAAGGAGCCCGTCTTCGTCGACGTCGGAGAGGTAAAGGGTGAAGGAGCCTGGGACGAAGGTTCTATCTTGGGTGTCGGGCGATCGGCCCTGTTGTTCGGTGCCTTCGATTCCGGCGATCGTGATGCGTCGATAGTGGGGGATTCCGTCGGTGATCCCGGTGCATTGCCAGAGTTGGTTCGGCTGGCTGGGATAGATCGGGTCCTGGAGGACGTTGGTATCCGAAAAGTTGTGAACGGAGATCAGGATATCGAGGAGGCCGTCGTTGTCGAGGTCGCCGATGCCAAAACCGAAGGCCGGGACGGTAGTTGATAGGCCGGACTGTTCGGAGGGCACGACCGTAAACTCGACGTCGCCGTTCGCGGCGCCGTTGTTCAACATGAGCACCGCGCCGAGCGGCGAGCCGTTGGGGACGCCGATGGGTTGCCGAGCGACGAGGAGATCGAGGTGGCCGTCGTTGTTGTAGTCGGCGACGGCGCAGCCGGTGCAATGATCTTCCGGCATTGCCAGCCCGGTTTGTTCGGCGATATCAACGAAACGGGCGGAGCCGTCGTTTCGGAGCAGTCGATTGGGCGTGTCAGCTCCGTTGGCGATGAAGATGTCGATGTCGCCGTCGTTGTCGCAGTCGAAGAGTGCGAGCCCGCTCCAGCCCCGGATCTGACCGGCGAGTCCGAGACGATCACTCACGTCGATGAAGGCGTTGTCGGCTTTGACATCGTCGGGTCGAGGGCCGTTAGGAAAGGGGTTGTTACGGTCGCAAGCCGGTGCTGCGCAAAGGGTTGCCATCACGCCCATGATCCCGGCGATGTGTTTTCGAAGACGCATGGTTCTCCTGATCTAAGACGGTGTTATCCTGCGAGGTCCAGTTCGTCTTATAGGTACGCGCCATCGAGCTCTGATAGGGATCAAATTTTGGGTGTTTGTTGCAAAGTACCACTTGCGGTGGTGACACAGCTTCCACCGATGCGGACATGCTTTCCGTCCGAGGTCTCCGTCACCACGACGCGAACCAGACCGGCCCGGCCGCCGGCTTTGGCTTGGGTGCAATGAAAGTCCGCACGATCTCCGGTCATGGTGACGATCCCGCTGTTGACCAGATGCAGGCCGAGCGGGCCGTGGGCGCTGCCCGTGACAGGGTCTTCGTCGACCCCAACGGCGGGGGCAAAGAAACGAGACTGGACGATGCTCGAGCGCGACAGTGTGTTTGTCGTTGTGACGAAGACGCCTCTTAACCCTTCCTTACGACAGTATCGGGCGAGCTCGCCCATGTTGGGTTGCATTTCAAGCAGGACCGGCAGCGTTTGGACGGCGAACATGATGTCTTCGTCGTGGGTCCGGATGGGAACGAAACCGGTGTCGATCATGTCCTCCGAAAGACCGAGGTGTCGGGTCAGTGGCAGGACCACGACGTTTGTCTGTTTCGGCTCGCTGTGCGGCATGTCCAGCCAGATGGTATCCGGCTGCGTCGTGCCTTCGATATGCTCGGTGCGAACGTTCAGAATGCCGTCGCAGAATTCAATGGGCAGGATGGTGCCGGGTTCATCCAGTGCGTGAGGCAGGCGGCCGTCCTCAAGTAAGGCGTGAACCGCACCGATGGTGGCGTGGCCGCAGAAGCTGACCTCGCTGCTCGGGGCGAACCATCGAAAGCGCACGGCCGCATCGCGCGTGGTGGGTTTCAGCACGAAGGTGGTTTCGCTGGCGTTGAACTCAGCGGCGATGGCCTGCATTTGTTTGTCGGAGAGGTCGTCGGCATCGAACACGACGCCGGCGACGTTGCCCGAGTACGGTGATTTTGCGAACGCATCGACGAGTTTGAATTTCAGTTCATTTGGCATAGGTCATGGCAATATAAGGCGAAACGTTGGCCAATGGAAACAACGCGCAGCGCTTTTAGGGCGGGTTCCACCCGCCACCCTGGACTCGACCCCTTACCCTAGTACGCCCGCCGCTTCCTGGTCATGGGTGCGGCTCTGATGGATGAATCGGGTTCTCCAATATGTTCTTGAAACGCCATGACCAGACGCATGCCCCGGCCAGGCCTGCGAGGGTGGCGAGATGGAGGCCGTAGAAGACCGCATCGTCCCAACCGATGGCGAGCACGCTGACATAGAAGAACGCGATCGCGGCGATGCCGGCACCGGCGCGACGGAGTTTGCCCGTTTGCTCGGCGGCGAGAATCACGGTGCGCCAGACGACGATGTAGGCCGGGAGGGACAGCGCGAGATAGTAGTCTCGCATCATGGGCGTCGGCCAGAACATGAGGAGCATCCACAACGCGGCCTCAGCCGTCCAGCCGTTTTCACCGGGCGCGACACGGCGCTGTCGGTGTGTCGCAAGGCAAAGGGCTCCAATCGGAATTGCGAGCGTAAGCATCCAGATCAGGCGGACGGTTTGCGCTGAGAGATTGGCAAGGCGAAAACGGGGGACGTCGGGGATTTCACTTCGCGACCGGCTCCAGTCCGTGCCGGGGGTGGGTTTGGGGTCGAGGACCAGGTATTCGTTTTCTTGCAGTTCCGTTTCCGTTTTCTTGATGGTCTCCGGAGGCGGGTCGCCGTGGAGAATCATTTGATAATCGGCGTTCTGTGATGGTCGGAGCCAGCGTGCAAGGACCAGTGAATAGGCGCAGTTGTTTCCATGACGACGAATCCGAAGGTACGGGTCTTCAATGAGGCGCCGGTTGGAATACCAATCGGCTCGTTTTAGCCACATTCGGTGTTCACGGACGGCTCCGTCGAATCCGAAGACGATGACCGACGGCAGGACATCGAATGCAACGACGGCCAGGAGCATTCCGGCCACGGCTCTCCACTGTCGGCGCAGACCAAGGTAAATAAGAAAAACGGCGGGCGTGACTTTGACGCAAACGCCGAGTCCGAGCGTGAGCCCTCCCAGCCAATCGTGCTTGTGCTTCAACAACGTAAGTCCGGCAACACAAAGCAACAGCACCCATAGCGTCAGTTGATTCGCCTGGAGGACGTGTTGAATGTGTGCGATGAACAGAAACATCGGCCAGATAAAGAGGGCCTTATCGATTCCACCGCCGACGAACCACCAGCGGGAGAGGATGTAACACGACGCCAGGGCGGCAAAGACGTTGAAACCAATGAAGGCGATGAGGCCGAACGTCGGCGGAGTCCATTGCGTAAACGGCCAAAGGCAGAAGAAGGTCGTCGGCAAATAGCCGAACATGGTGGTGCTCGGCGGGATGTTCAGGTGTTGCCAGACGTGCCGTGATTCTTTCGTGAAATCACGCCAATCGGGCTGATTGTTCGTGCCTCGATGGTATCCACCGAGAACGCCACTGACGAAGGTCGCGCCGACGACAAGCCATGCGACGGCACGTGCATATCGGTTACGCAGGATGAGGGTTGTAACGGTCACCGGCCGGAATGGTACTATCTGAGACGGGCTGTGGCGATCAGGTTGTCGGCAGTATGTTTCGACGTGTAGGCGACCCGGTGACATGCCATTTCACTGACGCGGCGACGGGCGTCGTCGAGGGTCGCGGGGAGATTGCTCTTGAGCGTGGTCCATGGATTTCGCCGCTTAAACCAGTTGAACAAACGGTTCGACCGCCAGGTCGTCGGTTCCGGCGAAGGCTGTACGGAAACTCGAGCGTCAGATTGCACCGACGGCGCACCATTGCCGTAATGGCTGTAACTCCCCGTTTGGATGTCGGAGAAGCCCGAGCGACCAAGTAGCGAACCGAGCGAGCCGGCATCAAACAAATTGACATGGCAGGCATTCAGGCCCAGCCGGCGTGCCCGGGCGAGTTTTCGCCAACGATTCGGCCAGTTCGGCGTGTCGATGCAGACGACGCCGTCGGAAGCGAGTATGGCGCGAACGTCTTCGAGCAAGGCTGCCGGATTCAAGTCATACTCAATCACATCACCAAGGAAGGCCACGTCGATGGGCGGCAAGGTGGATCGATATCGGGCGAGGTTGCCGGCACGCGCATCAAGGTCGAAGTTGACCACCGCCCGACTGACGGCCTCCGGTGAGTTGTCAATGCCGATCACCCGCCAGCCGCGCCGTCGCGCCAAGGCGGCAAGATGACCCACGCCACACCCCAGGTTGAGTAATCGTTTGGGCGGCTTGGATTCCCACGGCAGGAGATGAACGACATATTGCTGAACAGCTCGGGCCCAGTGACTCGCTTCTGATTCGTTGATGATCTGATGTCCCGGGCACGGTGCGGTGAGTTGGCTCGCAGGGTCGCGTGGGTGTTGCTGAATGAGTCCACACCGGACACAGCGGAATAGATCCAGCGCTCCGCGTTGAGGATCGGCTCGGACGACAGGTTTCCTCGAACATCGTTGGTGGCCGCAGGCGACGCAACAAAAATTGCTTCTCGTGGGCTGCTTCGGAACGGTCATGGAATCGGACGAGATTGCAATGGCCATATTTGGTTATCGACGAAGTGACGTTCCGATCAGGGGCGAAATCGAATTCCAAGTCGGCAAATTCTGCCGGTCGATCTCCATTGGCCGGGCCGGCGATCGGTTGTGTACTTCCGGTGGTCGGGGCGGATCAGGCCACCGGGACAAAGCTGGGAGGCTCGCGTAGTATAGTCTCGCTTTTTCCTGCAGGAGTGGCAGTGTTTGAGGACGGATTGGGTCGTCTTCAAACCTGCTGACATTCGGATAAATGAATCCTAACGTTGAGGCATCGAGGGAAACAAGAAGTGTCCAAAGTACATCTTGAGATATTGCAGAAACTGGTCAACCTGCCGACCGCGCCTTTCGTCGAGACCCATGTCATTCGTCACATCGAGGATTTTGTCTCGCGGCGACCACGACTGCGGGTCCGTCGAGATCGGTTCGGCAACATGCTGGTGAAATATGAGCCGACGCGCAAAACGAAGTCCAAGTTGCGTCCCGTGCTGTTCGCCGCGCATATGGATCATCCTGGTTTTGTGGCGACGAAGATGGTGGACGAGCGACGTGTGTACGCGGATTTTCGCGGATGGGTTCAACGGCCCTATTTCGATAAGGCGAAGATTCGTTTCTTTTCGGACGGGCAATGGGTGCCGGCCACGATCGAGAAAGTGATCATGGATTCACCAAGCAACGCGAACGCAAGGCGCGCGGCATCCAGCGCTCGTGCATTCGGGACGCATGCGCCTTCGGGAGTGATTGCAGTTGTGAAGTCGCCGGTGAAGCCCGACAGCCCGGGTATGTGGCATATCAAAGACGCGATGATCCGTGGAAACCGAATTCATGCGCGCGTTTGCGACGATATTGCGGGCTTGGCAGCCATCATTTGTATGCTGGATGTGATCTGCCGAAAGGGATTGTCGGTGCCGTGCTACGCCTTTTTCACACGGGCAGAAGAGGTGGGCTTCGTTGGAGCTCTGGCGGCGGTGGCCGATCGAACGCTGCCTAAGAATACACTGGTTGTCGCCGTTGAATGCAGCAAGGCCGTATCGGGCGTTGGCCTTGGCGACGGACCCGTGTTGCGCGTCGGCGACAAGGCGTCGGTCTTCACGCCGGCGGCCACGGCCTATTGTCAGATTGTGGCGGAACAACTTGCGCAAAAAGACAAGTCTTTTCGCTATCAGCGGAAACTCATGGATGGCGGGACCTGCGAATCGACGGCGTACTGTCACTATGGGTACGATGCGACGGGAATCTGCCTGCCGTTGGCGAACTACCACAACATGGACGAAGCCGGGAAAAAAATCGCAGCAGAGTCGATCGACCTGAGAGATTATCAGAACCTGATTAAGTGGTTTGTGGCGCTGGCCGAAAGTCCGGTCAAGCTTAAGTTTGACGGCACTCATCCTGGACTGGGCCGGCGTTTGGAGAGTCTGTTGAAGCAGCACCGCAGGCGGTTGGTTCGCACGGCGAAGCCCTGAGCGTCCGGGTGTGTTTAGCTGGAAGGTTCCTTTGGCTCCGCCGACTTGTTCTCAGGAACCTGGAACGTGATGTTGCAGAAGTTGCACCGGACCTGTTTGCCGCGACATTGCACCGAAACGCGCAGCAGTTTGCGGCACTTCAAATTCGGACAGAGCAGCATGACGCATTCATTCACGTTGGTCGTGTTGTCCACGCCTGAATCCTTTATGTATTAGGTGCCCTACGGTCAGAACCTCGGGACGTTCCCGTCCCCTAACCTCTATCGGACATAATCGGATTCAAGGCCGGGTGGATTCAGATGTAATTCGAGATTGACGGAGCAAACCTCATGCGAGCATTATCGGATTAGGCCGATTCCTTGCGACGCTCTTTGCGAATGGGCATGGCGGCCTCTTCGCCGCGGACGATGGCGTCCGTAATGACGTAATGGCCTTTCCGGTCTTCCTCGGGCAGGTGATACATGATGTCGAGCATCAAGTCTTCGATCACGCCGCGCAGGGCTCGGGCTCCGGTTTCGCGTTTGAGCGCGAGACGGGCGACCTCATGAAGCGCTTCGTCCGTGAACTCGAGTTCGCTGCCGGAGAGCTCGAACAGCTTGGAATACTGGCGACAGAGCGCGTTTTTCGGCTCGGTCAGGATCTGAACCAGGTGTTCCTCATCGAGCGGTCCGAGGGTGGCGACCGCGGGCAGGCGGCCGACGAACTCCGGAATCATGCCGTACTCAACCAGATCTTCAGGAGAGACCTGGTGAAGCAATTCAGTCCGTTCACTGGCGGTTTCCTCGGCAGCATCTTCGCTCGCAAAGCCGATGGTCTTGCGACCGAGACGGCGCTTGATGATCTCCTCAAGCCCCGAGAATGTGCCGGCGCAGATGAACAGGATCTGCGAAGTATCCATTTGGATGTATTGTTGTTCGGGGTGTTTGCGGCCGCCTTGCGGCGGAATGTTCGCCACCGTGCCTTCGAGCATTTTTAACAGAGCCTGTTGGACGCCTTCCCCGGAGACGTCTCGGGTAATGCTGACGTTGCCGGCGCTTCGACCGATCTTGTCGATCTCATCCAGGTAGATGATTCCACGCTGGGCCGCCTCCAGATCGAAGTCGGCGACCTGAAGCAGACGCAGGAGGATGTTCTCAACGTCCTCGCCGACATAGCCGGCTTCGGTCAGCGTCGTGGCATCTCCGATGGCGATCGGTACGTCCAGCACACGGGCAAGACTGCGAGCCAGCAACGTCTTTCCGGAACCGGTGGGGCCAATCAGGAGAATATTGGTCTTTTCGATTTCGATGTCGTCGGGATCGGCACGGTCGGCATGCGTCAAGCGCTGATAATGATTGTGCACGGCGACGCAGAGATTTTTCTTTGCGTAATCCTGACCGATGACATAGCGATTCAGAAACGACATGATCTCGCGCGGCGTCGGGATCTTATGGAACAGCGGCTTGAGGCCGCTGGCCTTGCGTTTTTCCTGTTGAATGATGTTGTGGCAAAGGTCGACACAGTTCGAACAGATGTAGGCATCATTCGGGCCCTCGACCATGGGGCCAACTTCGCGGTGTGTCTTGCCGCAGAAACTGCAGGTGCTTGCACGCCGGCGTTTTGAACCGCCGGAAGAGCCGCTACCACTGCCGCCGCGTGACCCACCCCGTCCTGATCCGCTACCGCTTTTCGATCCGTTCTTCAACGCTCTACGCCTTTGTGCAAGGTATGGTCATTGGCCTCTTGAATTCGCACGTACTATACATTGTACGGTGCCGTCCGCAAATTATCGACTCCGTATGACCACTCTCTTTATATTTGATTTTCGCCGGATTTTAGGCGTCCGAAGTCCCTTTGGGTGACGCGCGGTCCTTGCGGGTTTCCTTGCCGCGGTACTGATCGATCACCCTGGCTTTCAGAACCCTGAATTCCTCGTCTGAGATTTCCCCCCGTTTGTGCAGGTCGCGCAGATGTTGCAGCGACCACATGTCCTCGGAAGATGTTTCAGGTGTCGAGAAAGACCAGCGACGCACGCGCCAAACGGCGAATCCCAGAAGTGCAATGCCGGCAATCAGAATGAGCCCCCACAAGATGACATCACCGGCTGTGGACTCGGTTGTTGTCACCACTGCAAACTGGCATCCTCTGATGTCGTCGGAAACCTGGCACGCCTTCGATGCCGGACGGCGACGAGGCAGCATCCAGCGAGCAGCACACCAATCGTCTCGACGCCCAGGGCGCCGCAGAACGGCAGCAGAAATTGTGGCGGCCGCAGGCCGACGTAGGATTGGCCGGTCGTGTCGACGTGCTGAGTGATCATGGCCTGGAGTTGACGTCCGCGATCGCTCGTTTTGGAACGCTCAAAGATGGATTCCAGTTCGTCAGGCGGAAGACCGAAAATGGCAAACGCAAACACGCCGCCGGGCGTCGTCCGAACTCGCGCGGACGATCTTAATTCGAGTTCGAAAGGCTGACCGACCGTGAAGTCATATTCATAGGGAAATTGCGCTCCTGTGAACGTCACCATGCGAACGACCGGTAAGTCTCCGAGATCATCCAACTCTTCAAGCACGGGCAATAATGTGCCGCCGAAGACGCCGCTGGCCTGATCAATGACGGCGGAGCCTGCCGGGCCGCCGGTCAAGGCGACTTCGCCTTCGAGAAGCGTCGCAGGGAGCTGGCCTGATCGTCGTTGGATCAATTCCAGTTGAAAGGCGGCTTCGACGCCGGACAAGTCCTTCGTGGCATCGAAAGATCCGACAACGAGCACACCGGAAAGAAAGACGCGACTGGTGGCGCTCGCGACGGTCCCAAAAAGAACGTTGCCTCCTGCTTCCGCCGCGTCGAAGACCACGATCCGAGATTCGCTCGCATCCCCCTGAGCGAACCAGCCGGTGACGTCGTCATCGGAAAACGCCCCGACGTTGAAGCCGAGATCGCTCGGGTTGCCAAGGCCGTCCAGGTTCGGGAGTTCGAAGATCGAGACGACCTGGCCGACGGCCGTTGTTTCATCATTTCCCCGAAGCCGTCCCAGCCTGGCTCTCGAAACCGCAGGCGGTTCGGGCGTGGTCAATGGCACGATCGATTGCGCGAAATCATTCTGAACCGGCAGAATTCCTTCAAACTGGATTACCGTGGCTGTCGAGGAGCCGCTGATGTTGGTGACCTCGCCTGTCGCTTGTGTCGCCCCCAAGGCTGCCGCAATCAGCAGGCATATGACCGGAGTTCGACTTGCAAAGTGACGCATTGCGATCCCTTTATCCCATGTGCGAGGTGGTATTTAGCGTGTGAGAGTAGATTTCAACCCTATTATATCCCAACCACTTCTAGACTCTAGCCGTGCTTTCGGCAATGTCTACGACCGATCGGGAAAGTATCTATTTTTATTGCTGAAAGGTGGTTACGGTCGGCGGCGCGGCTCGTGGAGGCGTCATTGGCTGGGGGCGTACGGTAGCTTGTCGATGTATTTGAGCCATCGGTTGACGAATTTCCTGTCAATCGTCCCGAAGGCCTTTTCGAAATCCTTGATGGCGTCCGCTTCGGTCATCGTATCCCGACGAGAGCGTTTCTTGACCATTTCGACGTACTTCGGGAGTTGTTTTTGCTTTCGCTTCAACAGGTAGTATGCCAGCGCCCAGGAGCGGGCGTAGTCTTCACTGGAGAGCATGCCGCTCCGGTCCGCTCCTGCGCCGACGAAGGCCCTTAGTGATTCCGGTGTTTCCTCTTTGAGTTTTTCTCGAACGTCACCCAAGCGTCTTTGGTTGATGATGTAGAATCCGGCGCCCGATTTTCCGGGCGGAGGTTCGAAGAGCGTGGCCAGCCCTTCCACAAACCATTGCGGATTTCGGCTGCCCAACTGGTGCACCTGGAGGTTGTAGAGCAAGTGGTGTGCGACCTCGTGCTGGACGACCGAGCGATTGTTGTTCTGCTGGTAGACTTTCGAACGGTTGACATACCATTGGGCCTCTTTAGCCTTCGCCTTTTTCTGGTTGCGATCTTTGGCGTTTCGGGCCTCTTCTTTTAACCGCTTGATTTTCGCCGCGAAGTCTTTCATGGACCTGCTTTGCGACATGTCATAGAAAATGGAAAAGTTGATGCCTGACCAGTACAGTCCTGCGGCCCTTTGCGGGGCCCCTCTTCCGACAAACTGCTTGCACAGACGGTTGCATTCCTCGTAGTTGGGACAAAAAAGGACGATCAGCTTTTCTTTGGGATAGTCAATCCGGATTCCCATTTTTTGGACGAAACGATCGACCGACTTGTACGTCTGTTCGATGCGCAGGATAAAGTCTTTGACGACCTGCTCGTCGCCGTTGTAGAGAACGACGAAATGGTCCGTGTACCGGGTTTTGTACTCCTCGCCGAGCTGCTTTTGAAATGTTTTCTCGTGCGGACCTTTAGGGAAGACCGTTTTGTCTTTCTTTTTCCTGGTGCGCTTGCCTTTGCGGCTTTTCTTTTTTTTCTTCTTCTTGCGTCCCTTCTTGGTCGAATCGTCGTCAAAGCTGTAGCCTGTCTCGGCACAGATCGGGCGGGTCGTGATCGTGGAGATCGGGAATGCGAGACACAACAGGAGTATCAGCGGAAAGTTCTTTTTCACCATTTTCCTGTTCCTGAGGTTTGGTTTGAATCGGTTCTCCGAAATCAGGCGTAGCTGTGCAGGCCGACGATGTAGAAGTTGACCACCCACCAGTTGAACTGCATGGCAGCGAAGCCGAAGACACTGAGCACGCTTGTCCACAATGCACGCTGCTTGGTCACGAATCTGGCGTGGATGATGATGGCGTAGACCAGCCAGGTGTTCAGGGCGAAAACCTCCTTCGGGTCCCAGCCCCACGGCCGGCCCCAGGAATAGTCGGCCCATACCGCCCCGAGCACGATCCCGACAAACAGCGAGACGGCGGCGGTGTAGAGCAGCACGCGATGACAAAAATCGAATTCGCCGAGAACATCTTGTTGGACGGGGAAGGCGCTGGTATTCAAATCACTTGATGTCGCGGTTTTCCCAAGGCCCAACAGTGAAAAGAAGCCCATCGACAGGAACGAGCCCCCGACGATCGCGACGATGAAGGTGACCAGGAATTGTGTGACCATGACGGTTGAGTCCGTGTATTCACCCAACAGGCTCATGATGTTGTGAGACACGCCCCATGACAACTCGAACCGGCCAAAGTAGACCATCATCAAACAGATGATGGCGCCGATCTGTGCGCCAATCGTGCCTTGGGCGAGGGCCGATCGCTGACGGATGGCGGAGACGAACAGATAGCAATTGGCCACGCCCCAGGCCAGCGTGATGACCGCATAGCTGGCGATGATCAAGACGGTGTGAATGCGGAGCATGATGTCGTCCAAAATGGGCATCATGGTCTGGAGGTTGTTGTTGACCTGCTCGGGTAGCAGCAGTTCAGGCAGTGACAGAGCAAAGAATCCAAGCAGAGAGGACGCGAGCAGAAAAACCCGTTTCCTCGTAAACAACTCCAGCAGGAGTCCGAACAGGGCTCCGATCCAGGTCGAGGACGTCACTGCTTCGTACATGTTTGCCACGGGAACGCGCCCGATGACCCCCCAGCGCAGCCAGAGGTCATAGCCGTGCAGGCCGATCGCGACGATGAGAAAAAAGAGGCCGACCGGCCGAACCCAGCGATAGCGCGTGGCCATGACAAAAATGGAGATAAAAAAGCTGAAGATGTAGAAAAACCATGCGCGCCTCATGAGCTGGAGGCGTCGATAGCTCCGTTCCGCTTCTCTTGATTCCAGCGAGCGGTAGATGCCCGGCGCGGCCAGTGTTGGAAGAATCTCGTTGAGTTTGGCGACGCTCGCGTTGATGCCCTCCGCGTTTCGGTCGAGCCAGCCCTGCCGAAATTCTCGGAATGCGTCGAGGACCTCTTGGGTCTGCTCTTCGGTGAGGCCGGTTTTTCCGCGATCATTCGGATTCAGGAGATTGAGGATCGATGACCAGGGTGTTTCCTCGTCACCTACTGGATTCGGGATGATCGTGAACTTGCGAGGGAGACTTTCATAATGATGCTTTGCGCCAAAAAGGCGGTTCATGGCCCTGGCTTTTAGAACGTCGGCGTTGATTTGTTGAAGCCGTTCCGTCACGGCAGGCGACGTCAGGAATCGATAGCTGACGCGACGAGATTTAAAGATTTTCTCGGCCTGTTCATCGGAGACCTGGATAGGGTGTTTCGTGATATCCTTCAGGATGCCTTTATCTTTGACGTAGATGACCGGAAGATCATGATACGCCGGCGTATTGATCATCAATTCCATCGCGGCCACGACCGGGTCCAGGTTGTAAAAGTCTTTGGAGCCGTAGATGGCTCCCTTGACTTTTCGAGACCAGGATTCAACCGTGGTGTAGCGCCAGCCGGCCTGATCCAAAATGGCCATCGTCCCGAGTGCTTCAACGTCGATGTCGTCCTGGATGGCGGCAAGATCACTCGCGGGATTGCTCGGTTCCTCGGCTGCCCTGGCGATCGAAGATGCACCGACCGCTGACAGGACGGCCAGCGCGACGACTGTACGCGAGATCACTTCTTTGACTGGAGGCGGAGACGCTTTGTCGGCGACGGGCGATTGTTTCTTGGCGTTCATTTCTTTTTTCTGCCGAGCTTCGTCGGCGAACCGTTGTTTTCTACGCCGGACGAGAATGGGTTTGACACTAAAAGCATAGACCATGCCCAGACCGATGAGCATACTTCCCACGAGCATCGTCATAACGCCCTGGCGGTTGCCGACGCCCAAGACCGTAAACGTTTCATGATCCCGGGCTGCCGACGATTGAAAGAGCGTCCAGTGGCCGATGGTGTACGTGTTGTTCAGGAAGGCCTTGCCTCGTTTCACGCGACCTGTTTCAGGGTCTGTATAGCGAAAATAGCTGGTCCATTCCCGTGGTTGATCTTGACCGGGGTAGAACTCGGTGTGCAGTCGTTCCAGGCAAAGGGTCGTCGGGAGCGATCGTGTCGCACGACCATAGACGAATCGCAGTTCTCCGAGTCCCGGGACGTCTTCCACGGTGACCGGCATCATTCCATCGGCGATCAGAGTATTGTAGGCACTGAACGGTATCCAGACACGATGGGACCATGACTTGTCCGTGCTCTCAAGATGCAGGCGCACAACCGATTTCCCACGGCCGACGTCCATGAGTGAACGGCGGTGTCGTTCCGGGATCACGATGGGACGCATCTCGAAGCGCGGCTGTGCAATGAAATCAACCAGACTTACCTCCAGGTCGTCGCCGGGCGAAAAGGACTCTCCCTTTTCCAAACGCTGAATCGAACGCTTCCCGCCCGGTGCCGTGTGAATCACCGTCGGTGCGAACTGATGACCGGCAACGATCATGAAATGGTCCTGGGTTGCTTTTGTGTAGGTGATTTCGAGATTGTCGTCGACCAGATTGGACGTGTCGCTGATTTTTTGTCCCGCCTGCTCAGGATGGGAGCTTGGATAGCGATCCTGGTTCAATGCCGGGTAGCGTTGCAGCACGGATCGTTGGAATGATCTTTCCTGCGATTCGACGAGGACCAAGGCGATCGGTGTTTTCGCGCCTTGAAATCCTTGTGTCATCAGCGGCCAATTCGGTCGCAACTCCTCGACGGTGAGGCGGTAGCCGGTGTTCTTAACGTCGATGGTCTGGCCTTGGCGGACGTCGAGGCTCTGGCGTATATCCTGATCCTTGACGTGGATTTCGAGGTTGTGGCGGCCGTCGATCCGTTTTGTCCAGGCTTCGTCGAGAACTGTTTCATCGCCGATCCAGCGTAACTCGACCGTCGTCTGATTTTGAAGCTCCATCATCGATTGATTGGGAGCCAGGGCGACCAGCCAGTTTTCATTTTCGAACTCGCCGTGGCGCAGCTTTACTTTGGCGATCGGCTGTACGGCATTTCCGCCGGGCACCGCGCGCGGCTCCAGCTCGGCGTAGGGCAAATAGCCGTCGATTTCCATCTTGATCGGCCAATCCTCAGCCAGGGCCGTCCCCGGTTCGATGAGTGGAATCGGCATGGCCCAGTGCTCGATCAGCGGCAGCGGATTGTTTCTCTTGGAGCGAACGGAGCGTCCCGCTGTGTTCACGACGGACGGAGCATTGCGAGTTTCCTCGTTTTCGACGAAACGTTCGTGGTAGAAAGGTAACTGCGGAAGTTCAATCCACTCAGGATCGCCTCGGCCGGCCTGCACCAGTATGGCGGGTGTTGTGTTGTCATAGAACGCATCTGACGATGTGGCCGGGGTCAGGACCATCGCCATGCGATCTCCAAGTTGTGTAATGTGACCGTGCTGCCGATCCGAGCCGTCGTACGTCAGTTCCACCGTTTCTTCCGGTTTGTCGGGCGCCTGCACTTTGACTTTGACGGCACTTGCGGTTCTTAGGCCGTTGTGTTTGACCTCGACGACTTCGACGCGGTGGCGTCCACCCAGCATGGGGGCGTTGGTCTCCCAGGTTTTTCCCTCGACGGCGACGATCTGATTCAGCAAGGCGCGGTTCGGGTCCTGACGAAATCGGTCAATGGAATAAATCTTGATCTGAGGCGCATCCAGCCAGACGTCGCCTTCGACTTTTCGGCCGAAATAGAGCACCGAACCGCCGCAAAGCAAGAGCAGTCCGGTGTGGACGGTCAGCACGCCGAGATTGCGCAGATTAAAGGGAATCCGGCGAACGGTGGCGACGATCAGATTGATGCAGAAAAGGGCGATCAGCGCGAAGAACACCCAATGGTTGAAGTATTGAAACTCCGTGAGTTCAAACCGTTGGCGTAGCGTCGGCACGGCGGAGCCGAGCGCGCCGTAGACCAGGATCGCCGCCATCCAGAAAATGCCAAGCCGGATGCTGCTGAAGAGGTGATAAGCCGCCCGGAGGGGATTGCTCCCGGCCGGGTGGCTGCTTTGTGCGTTCATTTCCATGAGCTAGATTGTATCACGGCTCGATCGGCGAAACCGAGATTTCCCTCGCAGATCGTGCTTTTGGGCGACGCGCCTACTTTGCGTACTCCACCGCTCGGACTTCGCGTAAGAGGGTGACCTTGATTTCGCCGGGATAGGTCATGTCGGATTCGATTTTCTTGGCCACGTCCCTGGCAATTCGCATTGCGCTGGCGTCATCCACTTTGTTGGCGTCCACAATGACGCGCACCTCGCGGCCGGCCTGGATGGCGTAGGCCTGATTGACGCCCTGGAAGCCTTTGGCAATCCCCTCAAGCTCCTGCAGGCGTTTTATGTATCGCTCGAGGGACTCTCGACGGCTGCCGGGGCGGGCGGCGCTGATGGCGTCCGCCGCGGCGACCAGCGGCGTATACGGACTTGTCGCGGGGATGTCCCCATGATGCCCGGCGACTGCGTTCAACACTTCCGGCCGTTCGTTGAATTTCCGGCAGATCTCTTCGCCGATGGCGGGGTGGGTGC
This sequence comes from Phycisphaerales bacterium, assembly GCA_022360095.1. GTDB lineage: Bacteria > Planctomycetota > Phycisphaerae > UBA1845 > UTPLA1 > JAKSDK01. Next base: position 271,353 of record JAKSDK010000448.1, on the reverse strand, counting down.
CCTCCATTTCCTGGGACACCGCTTTTCCAATGTCGTGGAGCAGGCCGCATCGCCGCGCCAGCGTGCTGTTCAGCCCGAGTTCGTCGGCCATGATCTGGCAGAGATAGGCGACTTCAATCGAGTGACGCAGTACGTTTTGGCCGTAGCTGGTTCGGTAATGAAGACGGCCCAGCAAATCGATCAGCCTGTGGTTCAGGCCCTGAACATTGGCCTCCATGGCCGCCTTCTTGCCGATTTCGATGACCTCTTTTTCGACATGGGATTTGACCTCTTCCACGACCTCCTCGATGCGAGTCGGGTGGATGCGGCCGTCATGGATCAGCTTACTTAGAGCTTGGCGGCCGATTTCTTTGCGAACGGGGTCGAAGCAGGTGAGTAGGATCACGCCGGGGGTGTCATCGACGATGATGTCGACACCGGACGCTTTTTCGAAAGCTCGAATGTTTCGCCCCTCGCGTCCGATGACGCGGCCCTTCATTTCGTCGGACGGGATGTCGACCGTTCCGACCGTGGCCTCCGCCGTATGGCCTGCGGCGAATCGCTGAATTGCGGTGATGACGATGTCGCGCGATCGCTGCTCCGCTTCGTCCTGGCATTCATTGACTCGCTTGGCAACGATCTCGGCACATTCGTGCTCGAGCTCATTCTCCAGCCGCGTGAAGAGTTGCCGTTTGGCGTCGTCCATGGAGAGATTGGCGATTTTGAGGAGCTCGTTTCGCTCCTTTTGAAGAATCTCGTCGATCTCTTTGGACTTGCCCTCAATCTCCTTGGTCTTTTCTCGAACGTTGCTTTCGGCCTTGTCGATGTTACGCTCTTTGATGCCGAGCATGTCGAACTTTCGTTCGAGTTGGTCTTCACGCTTGTCCAGGCGCTTCTCCGCTTCGCGGATTTCGCCGCGCGTTCTCGTCGTCTCTTTTTCGAATTCTTCCTGACGAGCCAGGAATGTGGCTTTAGTCTCGACCTCCGCGGCTCTGACAATCTCCTTGGCACGCTCTTCGGATGCGTGGACGATTTGAGCCGCCTGTGATTCGGCGCTCGCTCGTTTTTTCTTTGCCAAATAGCTTTGGAAGACAAACATCCCGACGCCACCCAGGATGAGTCCCAAAAGCAGCCAAGCATACGGGGTCGAGACCTCTGCAAAAATCAAAGGTCCCATGGGAAATTTCCTCTCTGACGAATTGAAGTGTCATCAATCTTCAACAGGGCCCACGTGCCTACGGTACAATGCACGTTTCCTGTACTCCGAACATGATCAAGATTTAGCGAATCTGGAAACTGGGAAGACGGATATTGAGTGGAGACAAGCCGCTTTGAACCGGCGTCAGAATCGACGCGATGCGTGTGCCGTCAGGGGGCTTCAAAGCCGGCAGCGAACGCTCTTGTCGAGGGTTCCGCCAAGCCCTGGAATTTTCCTCAAAAGAAATGCGAGTTTCTTAACTTCGCGAGACTCCACTTCACAAAAACGGAAAACTGGCACCTACTTTTTGTCTCGGTTTTGGTGTTCGCTGAACATTCCGTTAAGAAACCGAGAAACTACATCACCATCAAAGTGGTTTGACCCACAATATTCGCCCCCACCCGCCTCCGCACATTGATGCGGAGGAAACAGTCTCCTTAATCGCTTTGGCAAACTGACACAGCGTCCTTTTTGTTTAATCCTCGCCGTGTCAATTGCGGGGACAGATTCTCTAACTCCAGAGGGCGTTTACACTTACCCTACGTACGCCTCAGTATAAAGGTCGGTTCTCATGCGTCAAGCGGAATCGGACGTCCTCTTCTTTCGAAACCTCATGACAGCAGGACAGTTATAGGGTGTGAGGGCGGTTGTCGGGCCGGCCTGTTGCAATCTAAAATTGGGACCGTGGAATCTGAAAATGAGTCGCAGGCTTAGGCTTGATTCACAAGACGTGCGTTTCAGTGGGTCGGTGCGTTGTACGTCTTATGTGTGGTTTCCGCAGTTTCAGTTATCGGTCTGAATGGTTCTGGAATCTAAGATGAAGATGAATCGAAACAAGTCGGTCGGGGGGCGAGTGGTTTGGCCGCTGATCCTGTTCATGGTCGGGGCTTTTCCGGGGCAAGTGCGAAGCGATACGAAGACGAAATCTGTGAAGGTGGGCCACGTCACGGTCCAGGCCTTTACCGACCGTGCGGCCATTGTCCCTGGTGAAACGTTTCATCTTGCTGTTTCGCTCAAGATGGACAAGAAGTGGCATGTTTACTGGCGCAACCCCGGCGATACCGGTCTGCCGACAGAAATCGACTGGAGCGCACCGGACGGTTATCAGATCGGTCGGACCCGGTTCCCCGTGCCCGAGGCGAAGTACAGCAAGGTCCTAAAGGAAACGTCTTTCATCCATGAAGGCACGGCCATTTTCTTGACGCCGGTGAAGGTGTCTGCGTCCGCCAAAGTGGGTGGTCAGGCGACGCTGAAGGGCGAAGTCAGATGGCTGGCGTGCAAACAGAATTGCATTCCGGGTGACGCCGAAGTGTCGTTTTCTCTGCCGGTGGTTTCAGCGGGAAGCCAGCCCGAGCCGGCGAACGAGAAGCTTTTCGAAGAAGCCAGGGACGCCCTGCCGACGCCGGGGGAGAGTGCGGAGCGAATCAAGTTGAGCGGCTCGACGGACAAGAAAGTCGTCGAGCCGGGCGACAAGTTCAGTGCGACCCTTAATGTCGAGATCGCGTCGAAGCACCATATGCAATCGAACAAGCCGCTTCAGGATGGGTTGATTCCGGCCTACCTGTTTGTTGAAACGACGGATGGTTTCGAAATCGGCAAGGTTGCGTACCCCAAGGCGCACATCCGCAAAGACAAGCTGTTGGGCAAGCTCAGTGAATACGGCGGCAAAGTGGCCTTCAAGATTCCGATTGAAGTGGACGAGGAGGCCGACACGTCGCCGCGCTGGGTCCGGGGCGTTTTGCAGTATCAAATCTGCTCGGACGCCGGGACATGTTACCAACCGCAATACGTGACGTGGCGGATTCCAGTGCAGATGAAGGGCGGGCCCGCGCCGGTCATGGCGGCGCAGGCGACGCCGGCTCCTGTTGGCGCTGATAAAAAGGAAAGCCCACGGGCTGAAAGATCGGAGGCAGCGACGGCATCTGAGCAAATGGGCTTTTTGGCGAGAAGTCAGCAATGGTTTCAGGACCAGGGCTATTGGGGTGTCTTGTTGATGGCATTTATTGGAGGCCTGATCCTTAACCTGATGCCTTGTGTGTTGCCTGTCATTTCGCTCAAGATTCTTTCTTTCGTTAAGCAGTCCAATGAGGATCGCGGACGCGTCTTCGTATTAGGGCTGGCCTATTGTGGCGGCATTCTCGTTTTTTTCAGTTTTATCGCGCTTCTCTACTTCAAGACCAATCAGGAGTTTGGTTGGGGCCAGTTGCTACAAGCGCCTCATGTCGTCCTGGGGCTCTCCGCCGTGGTTACGGCGTTTGCGCTCAGCCTCTTCGGAGTCTTTGCGCTCTTTACTCCTAAAGTGATTGACAAGTTAGGCGAGAAGGCCGAGGGTGAAGGCGTTTTCTCCGCTTTTTCCACGGGCGTCTTGGCGACGCTTCTTGGAACGGCCTGCACGGCCCCATTTCTCAGTGCCGCCGTTGGTGCGGCGAGCAATTTCCCGGCCGGGCAAGGCGCGGGCATTTTTCTGGCCGTCGGTGTCGGCATGATGTTTCCCTTTCTGGTCCTGTCGGCGAATCCCGGTTGGCTCAAATTTCTCCCCAAACCGGGCCCCTGGATGGGCGTCTTTGAAGCGTTGATGGGTTTCCTGCTTCTTGGGACAGTCATCTGGCTGTTGTATACCGTCAGAGGTCAATTGGGTGATCATGGGTTGCTGTTGACGTTGATCTTTTTGTTGGCAGTAAGTGTGGCGGTTTGGATCAAGGGGAAGGTTCAATTCGGTGACCCCATGGGGCGAAAGGTCGCGCTCCACACATTGGGGCTCGTCGTCGTGATCGTGGGTTGGTCGGTTCCCTTTCGGCTTGTCACAACGGTCGACGAACTCATCGCTCAGCAGATCGAGCGGAACGAGCTAATTGCCTTGGGTGAGGAAGTGAAGGACCGGCCCGAGGGCGAACCGGTTAGGTCTGCAGTCGTTTCAATCGATTGGGGGAAACAGAAATTTCCATTCAAACACTACAGACGAGATCGTGTACAAAAACTCGTCAAGCAGGGCTATGCCGTTTTTGTGGATTACACCGCGGACTGGTGCGTCAACTGCAAAGTCAATCTCAAATCCTCCATTGACAAACCAGAGGTCAGGGCATTGATGAAGGAACACAACGTCATTCCATTCAAGGCGGACTACACTTTGCCTGTCCCGCAGATCAAAGAGGATCTGAAGCGGTTTGGCCGTGCCGGCGTGCCGATGTATCTTGTTTTTTCACCCTTCGAGCCCAACGATCCGCAGATCCTGCCTGAGCTTCTGACGCCTGGGATTGTTCTGGATGCTCTAAAAAAAGCCGGTCCGAGTAAAGTTCGAGCTTCCAACCATGCTTTCCCTCCGCCGACGCCGGAGAGCGAGGACGAGGCCCGGATGGCCAGCAAGAAGTCACAAAACTTCATCGTTCCTTGAAAACTCCCATGACTCGGACCACAATAGTCTTTCCATGGAAGATCAATTCACCCCAGACGCAGCCGCCGGGCGGGGCCCGGACAAGCTGCTCGCCATAGGCGCCTATGGCGAGACGGTGGCGGCCTATCGCTATCTTGTGCTTTGCGAAAAAGCGCCCAACGAGGACCATCGCAAGGAGTTCGCCGACATGGCGGACGAAGAGCAGGATCACAAGCAGCGCCTTCAAAAGCTACTGACGGAGTTGTATCCGGATGTTGACTTTGTGTTGACGCCGGAAGACAAGGAGCTGGTCGTCACCGGTCCGCGACTGCTCGAGATTCGCGACGAGAAATCGTATGCGGAGGTGATGAAGATGGTCCTCCAGACCGAGCGCAAGACGGCCCGATTCTACGCCAATCATGGCAAGTACATGCCGCAGAAAGACCTTCAGGCATTGTTCAAGGAGCTGGCCGAAGAGGGGGCGGAGCATTACCAACGGCTCAAGACGCTCGCCCGACAGGCCGGGGTTACGGATTTCAACGAGTAGTCAACCGATCCGGGAACTTCGAATTCAGCCGACGAGATCCAGCAGTTCACCGCTCAACCGATCGGCGATGGTCAGCACGGTGGCGTTGGCCCGATAGCCGATCTCATAACGCTTGAGATCAACAAATTCCGTGGCGAGATCCACGTCGGATGGCGGTCGTGTGTCCGAAGCCGTTTCCAAGGGTGCTTCTGCGGCGTCGTATCGCGGTGTGGTTGTGTCGGTCGAGGTGCTCAAACGTTGAGCGCGGAATCCGTTTGTATTGACGTTGGCCACGTTGTTCGCGACGGTATGGACGCCGATCGCGTTTCTGTTCAGCCCCGATAGCGCGATGTTGATGACGCCTGTCATGCGTATTCTTCCCCTTCGGAAAGCACCCGTTCAAGAATCTTTTCGTCGATCTACAAGGTATGATTTAGTATGCGCCTTGGGCAAGAAAAAGAAGTACGGCTGATAATTGGTCAAGCGGTGATTTTCACGAACCGTGCAGTTTGTCTGCGAAGGAGCATTATCGGTTGTGCGTCGCTTATGCCGTGTCGGCTGTTTTCAAATCACACCCTACGGACTCGCGAAGCAGGCTTATCGTTTTTCGCGTCGCGCCCGTGTTTCGTCGAACGACCTCCTGCGCTCGTTTCCCCATTGCTTCGGCCGCCGCTTTGCCCTGCAGCAGCTTTCGGAGCGCCGTGATAAGTTCGTTTTCGCCTTGCATCGATATAGCCGCTTCGTTTGCGCAGAGTTTTTCAACGGCCTCGGCAAAATTCTCCATGTACGGTCCGAAGCACATGGGTCGAGCCAGCGCCGCAACCTCGATCGGATCTGAACCACCGAACGACACGAGCGAACGTCCTACGAAAACGACGTCGGCCAGTGCGTAGAATTTTCGAAGCTCTCCCGTCGTATCACCCAGGATCACCGGGGCAGCTCCGATTTCGGCCTTTTGTGACATCGCCAGGTGGTCCGGTCGCTTGCTACGCCGTTTACATGGGTAGCCGTGTGTCTCAATCATCTTCGCCACTTCGTCGAATCTTTCCGGTTTCCGTGGGATAATCGCCAGTTGCAGCCGTGGAAAAGAAGGCAACAACTTTGCGTAGGCATTAAGCACGATGGCTTCTTCACCAGGTCCGGTTGAGCCTGCTACGATGAGCGGGGCTGTGCGATCGATCTCCATCGCTTCGGCGAGGTCCGTGTCACCCGTTACTTGATCCGCGATCTCTGCAGTGTCGTACTTCATGGTGCCCGTCACACGGATCTTGTCAGGGTAGGCGCCCAGCGCCTCAAATCGCGCTGCGTAGGTCTCATTCTGTGCGGCGACCCATGCAATTTTCGAGAACATGGATTTGGCGAGTGTTCGCAGGAGCGGCATTCGAAAGCGCCGCATCGATTTTTCCTCCGTGACGCGTCCGTTTGCGATGCCGATTGGAATTTTTCTTCGCGTCGCCAGGGTGATGAAGTTCGGCCAGACTTCCAGTTCCATCAAGACGACGGCGCCCGGCTGAATACGGTTTAGTGTTCGATTCACTGCGAACGAGAAGTCGAGCGGATAACGAAAAACGAGTTTGTCTGAATAATGCCGTCGCGCTGCGGCAAAACCGGTATCTGTTGTTGCTGAGATGGCGATGTCGTATTCGGGCAGTCGCGATTCGATTTCGGCGACCAGATTCCGGGTGGCATTGACCTCACCCAGCGAGACGGCGTGAATCCAAATGCAGGGCTTTCGGCTGCTGCGTCGCGGCACGAATCCGAACCGTTCCCGCCAGCCGCGCCGATTTTTTTTGAGCACCAGCATCTGATAAAGCAGCAGGGGCAGATACATCAGGGCGACGGGAATGTACAGCAGGTCCAGCAGCAGCGACGGCATTCGCTCATGATAGGAGGGTTTGCAACGACAGCAAGGTGTGTCGGATGGGTGGATTTCGGGGCGACGATTTTTCTGATTCTCGGTTTGGAGAGGCAGAGGCTATGCTTTCGAACCCTTCAAGCAGCACTGCTTGTATTTCTTGCCGCTGCCGCAAGGACAAGGATCATTGCGGCCGGGCTCATCCTTTCCTTTTTTGATCTGTTCCGGCGGAGGCGGCAACGGTTCGTCGTCTTCACCGGGCAGATTTTTTTTGTATTGCTCTTTCGCGTCTCGCTGCCGCTCGAAATGCTTCTCGAATCTGTCTTCGCCGTGACTCATATCACCGCACCTCCGATATCAGATTACTGCAAACCCTGCGATGTGTCGACGCTAGGTGCCGTCTCCCATGAGTTGCAATAGACCGCGCACAAGTCCGTGGAGGACAAAGCCTCCGATGAACATGACGGTGATCATACTGATGATTCGACGACGTCGGTGAACAAGAACGCGCAGACTCGCATCCCAGCGTCGAGGCATGAGGCTGACCAGGACGATCAGGATGCACAGTCCCAGGAACAGGGGGCCGAATGCATTGTATGTGAAGGCTTCCGTCCACATGCCGCGCGCCGCGCAACTGAAACTCCGGCTCAATCCACAGCCTGGGCAGGAAATGCCCGAGGCGAATTGTGAGGGGCAAATCGGCACGCCGAGTCCGTGTGGAGGATGCACAAATGCGGCCAACAAACCAAACCAGGAAAAGAATATGGCTGCTCTGCTGAATAACCGAGGGCGAGGATGTTTTGAAGACCGAATCATATCGCTCATCAGAAATCACCGGTGTCGATTTCACCGATATCAAAGCCTGAGTTTCCGGGATCCAACCATGCTTGAAGCAAATCCGGCGAGAGCACAAACATGAGAATCGATGCCAAGATTGCAATCGTAAATGCAATCTTCAAATGGCCGTTACTGTTGATGGAATAGACGAAATATATTTTGTAGATGTCGCAGAACAAAGATAAGATGCCATGCATCGTTCCTTCGATGAAGGCGGCAACGATCAGCCAAATGCCGACTGCAAGACTAAAAGTGACGGTGGCGCCGATGTATACGGCCGCCATGCCGTCGCTCGTTTTTGCTGCCAGAAAGAGAACCACAAACAGCACAGCCACGCCGCCCCAGATGATCGCGGGATTTGTGAAGAGACCGGTCATTGCGCCGCCGGAGACGCTTACCTTGGGGGATCGGGCTTTCTTGATCGGCTCCGGTGCCGGGGCTGCGGCCAGGGCTTGAGGGGTGAGATCACCCGTCTGGCGGTTGAATCCGCAGGTTGTGCATAGGATCTTGTCGGGGGGAATGATCGCGCCACAGTTTGGACAGGATGGGCTTGCAACGGGAATGGCCGGAACCGGCGAGGCTTCTGAGGGGGTAGGATCATCAAAAGCCGTCGGGGTTGGCGGCTGTGCCTTTTGTTTCGCCGCTGGCGCCTGTGCCGCTTTTTTGGCTTTGAGTTTCGCCTTGGCCTTCGCAAAACACTCGCGATGGAAATAGCGACCCTTCTTGTCTTTGATGCGAGGTTGTCCTTCGCAGCTCCGGCGGCAAATTGCACAGGCCCTCTCTCCGGTGTTGGGTTGTGACACCATCTCAGTCTCCAATTGATTTTAAGACTGCGCTCCCGATGTGCACGCAGCCGCTCCCGATCCCGAACGATTGGTCGCCATATCTTAGCAGATTCGTGGATTCCGTTACAAATCACGGCTTGACGACGACGCTCCAGGTGAGATAGCTTTTGGAACCAGTGCCTCAGTGTGGTTGTTCCAGGGATGGTGTTTGATGATCGGCGATGGACGCTGTATCGGGGTCTTCGATTCAGGAATTGGGGGACTGACGGTCGTCCGAGAACTGCGACGGCGATTGCCGAATGAGGACATTGTCTATTTCGGGGATACGGCGCGGGTTCCTTATGGCATCAAGAGCAGCGAGACGGTGACGCGTTTCGCACACGAGACCTGCGATTTTCTCCTGCAGTTTGACCCCAAGATGATCGTCGTGGCGTGCAACACGGCCAGCGCAGCAGCGCTCCCGGCGTTGGAGGCCTCGTTGTCCGTGCCTGTTTGCGGTGTGGTCGAACCGGGGGCCAAGGAGGCGGTCCTGCTGGCAAACGGGCATTCCATCGCGGTCGTTGCGACAGAGGCGACGATCAACTCGGATGCTTATCGCCGAGCGATGAAACGGTATCAGCCGGATGCTCGGGTCATTCAGAAGCCGTGCCCCTTGTTCGTCCCCTTGGCAGAAGAGGGGCGCCGGTGTGAAGATCCGATTACGCGTTCAGTGGTGCGGGACTATTTGGAGCCGGTCGTGCGTCTCGATCCGAAAGTGCTTGTTTTGGGATGCACGCATTATCCTCTTTTGAAAGGGGCGATCGAAGAGGTGACGGGGCCGGACATTCAGTTGGTGGATTCCGGCGAGCAGACGGCAAAAGCCGTCGTTCTACATTTGAAGTCCGTTGGTGCTTTGGCGGATGCCGACGAGCCCGGGCGATTGAGTTGTTACGTCAGCGACAACCCTCAGCGGTTTCGCGAGCTCGGGCAACGGTTTTTGGACCATCCCATCGTGGATGTCACCTGGATTTCACCGGAGCAGTTTTTTGCCTGCGATGTCAAGGTGAACGCCGAATAACGGGTGAATGAAATGGTTTTTAGGTTGGCGAAATTCGGTTCCCGGTGTTTTCGACCCGGTACGCTGATCATCTCGGCGGTGTTGATGCTCGCGCTCTCGGGCTGCTCCGGCGGCCGTCGATGGGACGGATTCAAATTCAAGCGATCCAATGCCAGCGAAGACTATCTTGATATGGCCCTGGAGTCGAAGCGCGCGGATGACAGGCGGAAAGGGGTCAACGGTCTTGCCGAGGGGCCCGACGCGACCACCGACTGGGCCATCAAGGTTTTTGAGACCGTTGCCCGAACCGACACGGATGCCATGGTGCGTCGCGCCGCGCTACGAGCCTTGCTCCGTTCTGCCAACGGTGACCGAGTTCCTCTAACCCTGAAATTGTTAAAGAGTAACGACGTGGAATACGAGGACGTCCGTCCGGCGCCCGCTCCGGTGCGATGGTCGGCGGCGCGACTCTTGCTGGCCGTCGCTTATGACTTCACTTTTCGGGAAGACCAGGAGGCCGAAATCGTCACGACCGTGCTGGAACAATTGCCCAAGGAAAATGCCCAGAATGTCCGACTCACCCTGATTGAGGTCCTTGGCTACTTTCAGCAGAGGCCGGTGCTCGACGCCTTGATCGCTGAAATGGAAAACGAGGACTTTGCGATCCAGCATGCCGCTGAAATGTCGCTTGTTTCGTTGACCGGCGTGACTCACCATCACTATCCGAGCGCCTGGCGGGAATGGTTGGCGAAAACGGACGATCCGTTTGCTCGGGCGGGCGAAACCCCGGATGAGCTGCAGGCCACACGCAAAAAGCCTCGGTGGGATTGGCTGCAATGGTGGTAGTCGTTCGTCCGGTCAGCGTGCCCGTTCGAAGAGATCCCCACGGACCCTGCGAATGATGCCTTTCAGTTGCAACCCCGTGAGCGTACGGGCCACTTCTGCAGGGACAAGGCCGGAGGCTTCGCAGACAGCCTCGGCAGACATCGGCTCGGCGTTCAACGTCTCGAATATCTGCTTTTCCAAACCCGTAAGTGATACCGGCGATTGCGGTTCGGCTGCTTTTTCGGTCGAGTCGGGTTCCGACATCAACACGGCCCCGGTATCGCCAAGCTCGTCCAGAATATCGTTTAGTTGCGTGACGAGTTTTGCCCCGCCCATCTTGATCAGGTCGTGACAGCCTTCCGCCTGTGGAGCGTCGATTTGCCCGGGCACGGCGAAGACTTCACGGTTGTATTCATTCGCAAGTCGAGCTGAGATCAGTGCACCGCTTCGCCGGGCGGCTTCGATCACCAGGACACCCAAGGCCAAACCGGCAATGATGCGGTTGCGAGGCGGGAAGTTCTTGGAGTCGGGACCGACATCCATCGGCAATTCGCTGACCAATGCCCCGTGGCTCGAGATTTGCTCCGCGAGATCGGTCGATTCGGGCGGATAGAGATGACACAGACCGCAGCCGAGCACGGCGAGCGTGCGCCCATCGGTGGACAATGCGCCGCGATGGGCGGACGAATCGATGCCGCGGGCCATGCCTGAAACAATCGTCAACCCCGCATTCGCGGCGAGTGCGCCGAAGCGTTCGGCCTGCTCGGCGCCATAACGCGAGCAGTGTCGCGAACCGACGATCGCCAGCGCTACGGTGTCTGTGGGACGGAGTGTTCCGCGGACATAGAGACAGGGTGGCGGATCATTGATCATCTTGAGCGCGACGGGATAATCTTCGTCCGCAAGGCACAGGATGCGCACACGGCAGCGTCGTGCAAGTTCGAGCTCACGATCGACGTCAATCCGATCACGTTCGCGGACAATCGACTCGGCGCTCTTGCGACCGATCTGGCGGACCGAAGACAACTGCGAAACCGAGGCGCCGAGGACCCGATTGATATCGCCGAGTTCGCGTAGCAGATGAGAAAAGCGGACAGCGCCCACTCCATAGCACAGATGCAATCGCAGGTACTTCCGGGCAATCGGAGATATTGTTTCCATTTCGATTCATAAAGGCCGCACGGGGAGTTGTTGATGCGGATTGCGCATCTGTCGGAACAAGGTCCAAACGTCGGGGGAGCGTTATTGTGGCCGTCTTTGCCGTGGCTTGCAACCGGAAGAGGGCGGGTTGGTGGTGTTCGTCCGTCTCGGCCCTGCGGTCCTATGGCCGTAGTCCGTCAGGAAAACAAGCGACGCCGGCCCTTCTTTTTCAGGACAATGAAGCCGGCAAACGCAAGAAGTGAGAGTGATGTCGGCTCGGGGACCGCCACGAAGATGCTATCGCCGACGTTCCAAACAATCACCGATCCGTCGATCTGGGGGCGGACATCGTTAACGGCATTGTCCGTAATCTGTGTAATTGTCTGGCCGTCATACAAGAAAATCTCACGGTCGTTGCCGTCGAATCCGTGCCAGACGATGTTGGAGCCGGAGATTTGCACGGAGCCGGCATCCAAGCCCGGTGTATTCGTGATTTGTGTCGTCGTATCCGTAATGAAGTCGTATAGAAAAACATCCTCGTCCGTCCATGCAACGGTCGACCCGGAAATGGCAATCGCAGGATTGTTATTATTGAGGGTCGCAATCTCACGCACACTGACGCCGTCATATCCGAATATGCGGCGATCGGGAATGCTGACATTGCCTCTCCAGGCGAGTCGTGAGCCGGACACGACGACAAGATCGTCATTATAGCCGTTGTTTGTGATCCGCGTCGTAACGCCTGTGGATAGATTGCGATGAAAGATGTCACTGTCGGCTCCATCCAGATTCTGCCAGGCTGCCGTCGATCCATCAACCTGCGGGTCTTGTCCTCCTCCGCTTGAAATCTCCGTTGTGGTTGTTCCGTCATAATGGAATATCCGGTCGCCTGTGCTATTTCTCCAGACGATGTTTGATCCGGAGATTTCCGCCTCCACATCATTCGTGTTGTTGTTTGTAATTCGAGTTGTCGTTGAGCCGTCATACAGAAAGATCTCGCGATCCTGTCCATTGTGGTCGCCATGCCATACGACGTTGGATCCCGAGACCGTAGGCGCTGTGTCCATGTAGTCGTTGTTCGTCAGCTGTTGTGTCGTGCTGCCGTCGTACATGAAAATCTCGAGGTCGTTTCCGTCATGACCATGCCAGACCACGTTTGATCCGGAAACTCGAGGCGAGCCGGCCACGGCGCTGAAGTATTGATCCGTGATTTGTGTGATCGGCCATTGCGTATTTGGCACGACAGGGACGACGGCTGCCGTTGCTTGAGCGGCAGCGGCCAATGGCGGCACGATCAGCATAAGAAGCACAACTCCCCTGATCTCCCTTATCATGTTTTCCCCTTGAATTGATCGCTTTGAAGCGGCGGGTCGGCGAGGCCTCTCTCCCGATAAGCACGACGCTCAAGACACATCATAACAAATCATGACAAGGGAGATCAACGGAGCCGGTTCACTCGGTTTGACAGGTTTCTCTAGGGTTTGAAGTGTTTGATTGCGGAAATCAGGGCTCAGAGGACTCCGGCACTTTGACGATGCTGGGCTGGTCGTCAGGGCGACAGTGAGAGCACGGTCGTCGCTCCGACTCGATTGCTTCCTCAAGTGATTTGAAGGTGACGAGGTTCGAGGCATGGATCTTCCTCGCCCCACATCGGCCCGAGGGCAGGTGGAACACTCGGCCTTTCTTGGAGCCGATGAACTTGAGTTCCCGACCGTCGATCACGTCAGGCCAAGGCACGCGGAGGTTTGACGGATCGGTGGATTCAGACGGTTTTGTGATGGCGATCGAAGCCTCGTCGAGTCGCTCATCGGCCTCTGCAGTCCGGTTCGCATCGCCGCGAACAGGAGTGTTCCGGGGGGTTTGGGGGTCTTTGGTGACCCATAGCGGTTGACTGAGTCGCTCTTCACGGTCTTGTAGATTGAGCCAGAAGTAGACGGTGCCGCCGATGCCCAGGATCGCCCCGATGAAAGAAGCCGCCACTGCGGTTGAGACGCGCGATTTACGCTGCTTTTTTTTCGTGACCGGATCTTCGTTCGCACAGAGTTGCAGTGCCTTGACAAGCTCTTCGGCGGATTCGAATCGTTCCGAGGGATCGACCTCCAGGCAGTCTTGAATCAGTTGCCGCCCTTCATACGTCAGGCCTTTGATATGTTTTAGCTTTAGCTCCGGAGGCGATCGATGCATGGCGATGATGGCTGACCGTGACTTGGCATGAATGAAAGGTTTGCCGGTCAGGGCGTAAAGAATGACCAGCCCGAAGCTGTAAATATCGCTTAGATTGGTCGTTTCCTGTCCACGGGCCGTTTCCGGCGCGACCCATCCCAGCGATCCGACGGCCTTGCCTCGGAGACGCTCGCTGACTTCTTCGTGACTCACATCGGCCAAGCCGAAATCCATCAGTTTTAAGTGGTCAAGGTCGTCGAACATCAGGTTGCTTGGCTTGATGTCGCGATGGATGATGCCGCGTTGATGGGCCAGGGCCAAGGCTTTCGCAGGGCCGATCATCCATTCAAACAATTGCCGAGGTTCGACCGGTCCTTCGCGATCCACATATTCCTTCAGCGTCCCGCCTTCCATCAATTCAAGGGCGAGAAAGACATGGCCTTGGTCCTCGTTGACCTCGTAAATGGATACGACGGAAGGGTGCTGCAGCTTCGCGACTGCGCGGGCCTCCTGCATAAAGAGGTTCAGGTTTAGGCCGCTCTTGGGGCCTTCCTCCCGCGTCCGAGTCAGAATCTTCAGGGCGACATCCCGCCGCAGGCTGTCATCATGGGCACGCCAAACCACACCCATGCCGCCGTAACCCAGCAGAGACGCGGCGCGATAGCGGCCGATCTCCTGGCCGGCCCAACTCATGTCGATGGTGATGGAACTTGAGCCTGCGCTGGGCGGCCGGTCCACGTCCAAGCCGACTTGGCCGGAGTCCGACGGAGCTTCCTCTCGGCGGGCCTGAGACGCTCGCAGCGATGCGGTCGAGACTTCTTGAGCCCGCCATTGATGTTGGCATTGTTTGCACGCCAAGCGTCTTCCCAACAGCCGGGCGGCAATTCGGTAGCCGCGTTGGCATTGCGGACAGACCACGGCCACCCTTTCTTCCGGTGCGTGCTGTTTTTCTTGCTTTGAACTCGCTTCCATAGGTGCTGTCATTCCCACGGTATGAGTCTAGCCTGCCACTAGAGGATCATATACGGCAATTTGAGAACCCCAAACCCACATGGCGGGATTTTGGCTCTTCGGCGACATTTAGGGGACTTGTCGCCGGGATCACACGGGTTCGGAACATAGCTATTACCGGAGCCATGCCAACGTTATTCCCCAGGGAATTACGTTTTATTGCGTAATTGCTTCAAAAACCCGATCAGGACCGGCCGAGGGAGGGTCGGCAAGCCATATCCTGTGAGGTCCTCCGTCATCATTTCGTCCAGGATCTTGCGGACCATGGACTGTTGGCTCGATAACTGGCCTGACAGTTGATTGGCCTTGTTCAGGTTGCCCTGGCTCATGGCCTCGATGAAGGAGACAATCAGTGAGGTGACTTGCTTTCTTGACAGTACCGTGCCGGTCGCTGCGACATCGAGATTGCGTGATCGTTGACGGCCGGTTTCACCGGGCGCGGAGCGATCGTGCAGCAGATTTCGCTGAATCGCCGCATCTTCAGACGCAGCCCGTTTTCGGCGCCGCTCAAACTCTTCATCGATCGGCGCCAGCGGCAGCTCGCCGACTTCGTCCTTGGGTAACGGGATATAGTTGAGCCCTTTGCAGTGCGGACACTTTCCATTGCGTCCGGCCGTGGATTCCAGCGCCTTGATGGGTTTGTTACAGTGTTCGCAATGAAATTCGATGCTCACCCCATCCGACTCCCAACAGCAGCGCGAATGTATGTTATTCTGCCGCTTTTGCGCGACTCTGACCTTCGCGTGCCCGCCATACTAATCGTAGCGGCGTCTCTTCGAACGGTAAAGTTTCCTGGATGCGCTTCTCGACAAACCGGCGATACGTCTCACGCATCAGAGCCGGGTTATTCACGAACAATACGATGGTGGGTGGACAAATCGATACCTGAGTCGCGTAATAGATTTTCGGTTGCGCGCCGTGCTTGTTCGCCGACGGCGGATAGGCGGCCAGAACCGTCTCGATTGCCCGGTTGAGCTGGCCGGTCGTCACGCGCGTTTGGGCTTGTTTGAAAAGACTCTGAGCGACGTCAATCGTGGAATGAATGTTTCGGCCCTCTGTTGCCGTCGTGAACGCCAGTGGGGCATACGCCAGGTGCGGCAGTGATTTTTCCAGATAATCGGCATAGGACTCCGCGCCGGCACGCCCCTTCGCCAGATCCCATTTGTTCACCACCAGCACACAGGGTTTGTATTCATTCACGATGAACTGAGCCAGCTTCTTATCGACTTCACTGATCGGCACGGTCGAATCGATCAAGAACAATGCGACATCCGCTCGGCGAATCGACGCCAGGGCTCGTGTATAGCCGTAATATTCGATGTCGTTTTTGTGCTTTCGCTTTTTCTTCAAGCCGGCCGTGTCAATGGCGATGAAAGTGCGGCCGGATCTTTCGAAGCGGACATCCACCGAATCTCGGGTCGTGCCCGGGACTTCGCTGACGATCACGCGTTCCCCCCCGGCGAGTGCGTTGATAAACGTGCTTTTCCCCACGTTCCGTCGACCGACGAGGGCGAGTTTCAGGACCGGGCTCGGTGCGTCTGAACCAACCTCGTTGCCGAGTAAGTTGAAGATTCGTTCCGTCAATTCACGCCGATGGTGGCCGTGCAGGGCTGAAATACTGATGGGTTCACCGAATCCAAGCGACACAAGTGTTCCTGCCTGTTGCTCCTGGATTGCACTATCGGCCTTGTTTGCCACCAATTGGACCGGTGGACGGATTCCCCGGAGCAATTTTGCGACTTCTTCGTCCAGTGGTGTGATTTCCTCCAGGAGATCCACCACGAACAGGATGAGGGAGGCGCCTGCGATGGCGTAGCGAATTTGGTTTTCGACGTGGTCGGTGAGATTGTCGTGGTCTTCGATGCCGTAGCCGCCTGTATCGACCAGCTCGAAGTATCGCTCCTCGTGTTCGATGACGACGCTGACCCGGTCGCGCGTAACGCCTGCGGTCGGGTCGACGATGCTGACCCGCCGCCGCGCGAGCATGTTGAGCAGCGAGCTTTTGCCCACGTTGGGGCGGCCGACAATGGCAACCATCGGGAGTGACATGCCCGGATTCTATACGGAAACCGTCCACGCCGCACAGGCGCCTGTGTCACTCAATTTCATTCTTGGGGCCGAGTAAGACGACCGTCTTTGGATGCTTCTTGCGCCACTCGCCGAGCGGGACGGGAGCCGGTTTCTGCATGAAGGGGATGGTGTCGCCTTTGCGAGGACCTGAGATGGCCGTCCACTGTTTGTCGTCCAGCGGATACCAGAGGCTTTCCGTTTCCCGATCGAAGATAAGAAACACGTTCCTGTAAACATAGCCGCTGACGCCAAACTCGTCGGTCTCTTCTCCGTTTTCACGTCCGTACACGACGGACAGGTTGGCGAGCGGTCACCACCCCACCGTGACGGGCTTGCCGCCGATCCGGTCGTTGACCAATTCGTGGTGGTCGAGCAGCGCCGCGGGATACGCGCGGACGTCGTCACCGTGGGCGTAGCCGATCACCATGATGTCGTCATTGTCCTCAGGGCGTTCGTTGGGGCGATAGCGACTCGGCGGCAGTGCGAGCAAACGCGGGTCGTCGGGGTCCACAAAAAACGGGTCGTCGATCGCTCGGATTCGGTCCTTCCCGATGCCGTATTGCAGGTCTTTTGCGGGAATCGGCGAGCCCGTGAAGTCGTACCACTTGAAGTTTCCGCCTCGTCCGGCGGCCGCCCAGAGGTATGTTTTGCCGTCCACAACCTTGACCTTTTCGCTTTCAAGCCCAAGGCGTGCTCGGTATTGCTCTTTTTTCTTCGTGGCGACGTTTCCGTCCCGTCGCCAGCGGCGATATTCACGCATCATTTTTTCGACGTCATAATCGCGATCGTGCATGGCTTCGATGACGTCTTCGCGCGCGTCGGAGCCGGCAATGGTGCGATACCACCCCTCAGCCATGATCTTCATGCCGTCCTCGTTGGGGTGAAGCCGATCCTCGGTGAAGGCCCCTGGGTGTCGCCCGATCGTCAGCGACCACAAATCGGGACCCTCGAAGATAAAGTCATGCCCTCGCCCAAGCAGGGCCTTGAGCGCGAACCGCTCATTGCCGACCTCCGGTTCATAGCCCTCTTTATAGATGTGCATCGCGATGTAGACTTTTTCGACGCCCTCGTCGTTCAGGTGTGTTGCCAGCGATTCCAACGCGTCTGCGCCGATCCGGATGCCGTCAAGATCGTCCACCGTCTTAACGGGGCCTTTGCGCGTTCGCGTCGCCTGCAAGGACTGCTGGCAAAGTGCGACGGTTGGCTCAGGGGCATCGCCGCGAAGGCGTGCGTCAGGGCCGAAGAAATCCTTCACCATGGCCCCGAACGTTCGCTCGTAGGCATCGGTCGAGGCTTCGGCAATCCATGTCCTGACCGGCGAGCCTCCGACCACCGCATTCAGCACATGATAAAGACGGTCGCCGTCGGTATGCGCGTCAAGCATGTCCTGCAGCATGGCAGGCCAGGCGTAGGACGTGGAATACCCCACGATGATGAAGGATCGTTTCCGGCCGTCCAGAACCGAGTCAGTTGCACGCGTTTTTTTTCTGCCGGTTTTTGATTCGGCGTAGACCTCGGATTCGCGGATTGCGGGTTTCTGGTCGTTAGGGATTGCTGGAGGGGAATCCGCGAGTTCCTCGTCCTCATTCCCTTCTCGAATGTATTTGATAATCTTTCGAAAACGATCTTCTGAGCGAATGGTCTTGAAATCCCAATCATTCAGAAGATGTTTTTCATCACCGTATCCGGCGTCGACAGCCTTCTGCAGCCAGGCGTAGGCCTTGGCTTTTTGACCGAGCAGGCAATGCAGGCAAGCGAGGTTGTAGAGCGTGTCGAGATCGTTCGGACGCTGTTCGTGCATCCTTCGAGCGAGTTTCATTGCTTTCTTGTAGTTCGCGCGCCGGTAGTGCTTTTTGAGTTCGCGGCGCAGCTCGCGGAAATCCCCGGTGATCTTGATTTCGCCTTTCTCACCCGTTTCGGACGCCGCTTCAAGATCGGGCTTGGTGGAACGAACTCCCTTCCGATACTCGGCCAGCCACTTCTCGACTGCTGTGAGACCGGGCTTGAATCCCCAAGGTCCGGGGCCGGACGCGACGCCGAGTTTGCCGTCCTTGCCGACGAGGTAAACACGGTCCGGCCAGGCCCGATACGCTTTCGACACGGTATCGTCCATGTTGTCGATCAGGCAGGGGATGGTCAGCTTCTTGTCTTTGACGAGTTTGTCCGCAACGGCGCAGCGTTCGCCGAAGTTCGTATGTTTCTTGATCCCCATTTCCTTGGCGTAGCCGACCGGCCAGGAACTGTCGCTCGCGTGGGCTTCCGTGATGTAAACGATGTAAAACTCGGCGATGTCCTTGTTGTCCTGATACAACTGCTCCATTACGCCAACCTGGCGTAAGAAGGGCGGTCACGTGTAGCTGCCGAAGAACAGGATCACGGGGCGCTTTCCGTTGAAGTCTCGAAGTGCCACCGATTTTTCGCGATCCAGCATTTTCAGTTCGAACACCGGCGCCGTGTCCCCGGTTTTCGGGGCTTTCTTGCCGGCTTTGTCTCTCGTTTTTTCGTTGGACGCCGAACCTGCGCAAAGTGAGGCGCTCCAGCCGGAGCAAACGGCGGCGGTGAGTAACGCCGTAAACAGGGATCGCTTCAGCATGATGGACTCCTTACTTGAGTGTCGTCTGGATGGAATGTGCTTAGGAAGCCTTCGATTCACCGGCGTCGAGCATGTCGAACGCCGAGGCAGGCAGTTTGATCGTCTTACCGCCCGTGTTTTCATTCTAGCGTTTTTCGTGATGGATGAGAACTTTTTGCGTCGCGCAGCGTTCGACTGATCTTGCTCATTTTCTGGCTCATGGTGTATGTACGTCGGATGACTCGCCGGGTTTGCGCGGAGAGATCACATATTCTAATTCCCTACAGACGTGGTCGCATTGCGGAATTCACAAGTCGAAGCGACTGATGGAAAGCGCGGTCGTTTGGTGAAGGGCTGAAGAAACCCCGGGCAAGCCTGCCCGGGGCTTTTCGTAAGTGTTAGTTTGCTTGAATCACTTTGCTGAATGCCGTGATGCCTGTGCCCAACTCGAACTTGTACCCTTGCTCGGCCAGTGTCCATTCCAGGGCCGCGATCGCACCGAGGGTGTCCACCTCGTCAACATAACCCATGTGGTTTAGGCGGATGATCTCGCCTTTCATCGAGCCCTGCCCGCCGGCACAGTGGATACCGTATTTCGATCGCATGTCCTTGCGCAATCGAGCTTCGTCGACGCCCCCTGGGACGGCGACGGCCGTGACAGAGTCGACGGGGTCCGAGGCGAACAGTTTCAGGCCCAACGCCTCGACGGCGGTTCGCGTAGCTTTGGCCAACAGTGCCGACTTGGCCCAGACGTTTTCAAGCCCGGTTTCCTTGATTTGGGTCAGTGTGAACTTCAGGCCGCTGATCATCTGATTGTTCGGGGTGTAGGGCGTGTCGGACTTCTCGATGCTCTTGCGATAGGCTTTCAAATCGTTGTAGTACGTCGGAGCCTGATGCGAATCGATCACCTCCCAGGCTCGATCGCTGACGGCGATGATTCCGAGCCCTGGTGGAAGCATCATGGCCTTTTGCGAGCCGGTGACGGCCACATCGATGCCCCACTCGTCCATTTTGAACGGGATGGTGCCGATCGAGGTGATGCCATCGACGAGGCACAACGCACCATGATCACGGCAGACCTTCGCCATACCCTGGGCTTCGCTGACCGCGGCCGTGCTCGTTTCAGAATGAACGAAGATGACCGCCTTGATGTCCGAATTCTCCTTGAACTTTTGGGCAAGGGCTTCGGCCTTGAAGCCTTGGCCGTATTCGAGTTGATATTCAACGTGGGGCAGATTGAATCGTGCGAGGATGTCCCGCCAACGCTCGCCGAATTTTCCGGAATGACAGACCAGTGTCTTGGCATCCGGCTTGCAGCAGCCGAGGATGCCCGCTTCCATCGCGGCGGTTC
Organism: Phycisphaerales bacterium; assembly: GCA_022360095.1. GTDB lineage: Bacteria > Planctomycetota > Phycisphaerae > UBA1845 > UTPLA1 > JAKSDK01. The sequence continues at coordinate 250,635 of JAKSDK010000448.1, read as the reverse complement.
CGCTGCCGGTGACGACCATGGGCGTTGTTTTGGTCTGTAGCGTGTATTGCAGGAGTTCCACGCATTGTTTAAGCGTTTCACGGAAACCGGCGGTGCGGTGATGATCCAAAGGCTGGGCCATCGCCAACATCGCCTCGGGGCTGACCATGGTGGGACCGGGGGTGAATAATCGTAGCTTCGTCATGATGAAATCCTCCAGAAAGTCGCCGTTGCCATTTCTTGAGCTAACTCATGTTGTTTTGTCGTAGTATATCCGCGTATGCCGGAGCGATAAAGCACGCGGAAGCGTGAAACGCGAGCGCGAGGCGTAGAATATTTATATGCACCCTTGCATAAAGCTCCGCCAGATTGCGGTCGTGGATTTGTCACTAGAAAATGGGCGTAATGTACGAAATAATGCTGACTTGATGGGCCTGAATACAGCATTTAGGGAGAACCACGGATGGCAAAGAAGAAAACCGCAACGAAGAAAAAAGCAGCTGCGAAGAAAAACACATCGCGCCGCAAGAAATCACCCACGGCCGGCAAGATCGTTGGTTTGGCCGAGTCGGTGGGGACGACGGCATCGAAGAAAAAGGATCCGGCGATCAAGATTCCGCTGCGCACGCTGTCCAATGCCAAGTACAGCAAGTCGAAGCGCATCATCGAAATGGGCAACAAGACGGCGACGCGCAATTTTTTCGACCTGAACAAGGCCAAGAGCTTCATGCAGACGCTGCTGATCGCCAGCGGATGTAAGAAGCTGATCGACGAGGACAAGAACGTCAGCATTCGAGGTCTGTACTATCTCAGTAAGCACACGATCCCCGGGACGAAGGAGAAGACGTTCGACGATCAGAAAGAAAGCGACCCGATCATCGAGGACCTGGAGGTCGCGTTGGAATCGCTGCGCGAAGAGCTCCACGTCTACGCCAGCAGCCGGGGAAACATCGCCGGCAATCTGACCGTCGTCAGTCAGGGAGATGAGATCGACCTGCGCCGCATGGGCGCCGGGGGCATGGGCATTCCCAGCATCGTCGAACCGGATGTGTTTCAGTTGAAAAAATGCGAGGCGAAGTTCATCCTGCACGTCGAAAAAGACACGGTCTGGCAACGGTTTAACGAGGACAAGTTCTGGAAGAAGAACAACTGCATCCTGACGCACGGCGGCGGTCAGCCGCCGCGCGGTGTACGCCGTCTGCTGCATCGCATGCACAAGGAATTGAAGCTGCCTGTCTATTGTCTTCTGGATAATGACCCTTGGGGGTATTACATCTACTCCGTCATCAAGCAGGGCTCGATCAATCTGGCTTTCGAATCGAAGCGTATGGCCGTGCCGGACGCGAAGTTTATCGGCGTCCGCAGCCGTGATTTTGAGGAGTTCGGCTTGACCGACGACGTGAAGATTGCCATCGACGACAAGGACATCAAGCGCTCGAAGCAGATCCTGAACTACCCCTGGTTCAAGGGTAAGAAGGACTGGGAAAAGGAATTCGCCCAGATGCTCAAGCAGGGCTTCAAGATGGAAGTCGAGTCGTTGCTGACGAAGAGCATCAGCTTCGTGACGGAGTCGTATGTGCCGCAGAAGTTGAAGCAACGGGGCAAGTGGCTGGACTGAGGAAGATATTAATTAAAGTCCCGGGCAAGCCTGCCCGGGGTTTTCAATTGACGCGTCGAATCACTCCGATGACGATGCCCTGGATGTCGACCGACGTGGCATAGATTGGCTTATAAGCACTGTTTGCCGGTTGGAGACGAATACGGCCTTTCTCGCGGTAATAGCGTTTGAGCGTGGCTTCCTCATCCTCGTCGAGGTAGGCGACGACCACTTCGCCGTTGTAGGGTGTTTTCCGTTTTTCCACGACGACGTAGTCCCCGTCGGCGATCTGGTCTTCGATCATGCTGTCCCCTTTGACCTGAAGGACATAGACCTCGTGCCGGGACAAAAAGAGGCTTTCAAGGTCGAGCACTTCTCTGTCTTCGATGGCTTCGATCGGGGCGCCTGCGGCGATTCGGCCGACGAGTGGCAAACATGACGGTTTGTCGTCGGGAAGCTCAAGATGCTCCGCCAGGTGCAAAGAGCGAGCCTTGTGCTTCTCGCGGCGGAGCAGGCCTTTTCCTTCGAGCGTGTTGAGATGTTCGAAGACGGTGACCTTGGAGATGCTGAACTCGACGGCGATTTCGTCGTAGGTCGGGGAATAGCCATGCTTGTGTGCATAATTGCGGACGAAGGTCAGGATTTCGGTCTGGCGCGGCGTGGCGGGCCGCGTCGTCCGCTTCATACGCGATCGGGTGCGTTTGGGTGAGGGTCTGCTCGACTTGGTGGTTTTGCGGCGTTTCGGCGGCATGGACGTACTCCTTCGTTGACGGCCAGGGGCACCCGTTCAAACCTTCAGGCCCCAGGATGAGCAAGGGCCCTCGATTTGACCGGGCGGCCCCGGCCACTGTTCTGACAAGATCGCATGCGGACGCGGCAAGCTTGGCATGCGATCGACGAACGTCATTCAGCGACGATTCGACCCGGACCATTGCGGGAAAGGCTGCTCGAAAAAAACGTTCGAGCGATCCAAGCCAGCGAAGGACCACTGAGCCAGTCGGACCCTTATCCATTCGCTGCTCTGCAACATGGCCAATCCGTATCCGGCCGTCCCCTCCGACCGCCGGACCCCAGGCCTCGGCATAATCGCCGCCTGGTCCAAAGCAACACACAGGGAGGTCGTTTGCATGGACAGTCATCGTGCCACCGCTCCGTCCCGGTGGCGTAGGACCGTGCAAAACGCCCGTTCCCGCTACGCCACCATAGCTTATCCTAACATCGACCAAACGTCAACCCTAACGGCAGCCAAAATTCGCGATTCATTGTAACAGGATGCCCTCTGTCGCAGAAAAGATAGGATGTGCAGGGCAAGACATGGAGGGCGAACGTGTCGATCTTACGAGCCGCGGGTTCTACAGTACAATGGATTGTTTGACTGAATTGTTCGCACGTTAAGGAAATCGTGATGGCTTCGATGAACGACAACCCGATCGCCCGGCAGGACCCAGACGTTTGGCAAGCTTTCGTGGCGGAAGAGAAGAGGCAACAGAATACGCTGGAGTTGATCGCCTCTGAGAATCATGTCAGTGCGGCCGTGCTCCAGGCGGCCGGTTCGGTCTTCACGAACAAATATGCCGAAGGCTACCCCGGCCGACGTTATTACGGCGGATGTGAAAACATGGATCGGGTGGAGCAGCTCGCGATCGATCGAGCCAAGGGCTTGTTTGGTTGTGATCATGCCAACGTCCAGCCGCATTCCGGCAGTCAGGCGAATCAGGCCGTTTTGCTGGCAGCGATGAATCCCGGTTCGAGGTTCGACGAGGCTGAGCAGCGCGAAAAGAAGCCGGGGGAACCGGTTCGAACGCCGGGCGACATGATCCTGTCACTGCACCTTGATCACGGCGGCCATTTGTCTCACGGGAAGCATGTGAACATCAGCGGCAAGTGGTTTCGTGTGACGCATTACGGCGTCGATCGCGAGACCGGTCGTATCAATCTGGACGAAGTTCGCCGGCTGGCTCGACAATGCAAGCCGCAACTGCTGATCACCGGCGCATCGGCGTACCCGAGAATATGGGATTGGGCAGGCTTCGCGGAAATCGCGCAAGAAGTCGGCGCACTGTTGTTGGCGGACATCGCCCACATTGCCGGCCTTGTCGCCGCAGGCCTCCATCCGAACCCGGTGCCGGTCTGCGATTTCGTCACCACGACAACCCATAAAACGCTGCGCGGCCCCCGCGGCGGCCTGACGATGTGCAAGGCGGACTGGGCCAAGAAAATCAATTCGGCCGTTTTTCCCGGGCTTCAGGGCGGCCCGTTGATGCACCTGATTGCAGCGAAAGCCGTCGCTTTCGGCGAGGCCTCAAAGCCTGAGTTCAAGACATATCAGCAGCGTGTGCTCGACGATGCCAAGGCATTGGCGGAATCGTTGTTGAGCCGCGGTCATCGTCTGGTGTCCGATGGCACGGACAACCACCTGATGCTTCTTGATCTGCGCAAGGGTTATCCCCACGTAAGCGGAGCGATGGCAGAAGACTGGCTCGGCCGGGCGGGAATCGTCGTCAACAAGAATATGATCCCTTTCGACGAACGGAAGCCCATGGAGACGAGTGGGCTTCGCATCGGCACTCCGGCGCTGGCGACGCGCGGTATGGGTGTTGATGAAATGCGAAAGATCGCGGACATGATCGACCGAGTCGTTTCCTCGGAAGGATCGAAGGCCGTAATCGAATCAGTTCAAGGGGAAGTCCTGGAGCTGTGCGCACAGTTTCCCTTGCCGGGGTCGTCGTCTTCAAATTGATCGCCAAGCCAGCGCGGTCCGCGGCGGTCATCCGCTTGGCCTTGATGGGCGGAGTGTTTTGTGGCATCGGGTGTTCGGGGTCGGCCACGATTCAGTTCGTATCGCTTCACGCAAGCGAAATCGATCCGCCGCCTGCAAAACCCTGGGAATACGATGCACAGGAAGCATATTGGTGGATCGACGAGGCGGGAGCGCTAAACATCAGCTTTCGATGCCGCCGGCGCAACCTGTTTCTGGGCGGGCTTGGAGATGTGGAGTTGATCATGTCCTTGGTGCCGGGTCCGCCTCCGGCCGGGACCGGGCGGAATTACAACATTCGGCGGCGCGAGACGCGAACCGTGCTGACCACGGGATTTCAGTTTCAGCGTTTTTCATCCTACGCTGGCATCATGAACGTCATCATGAAGGACGAGGATCACATTCGCGGTAGTTTTCGTATTTGGCTCAAGCCACATGAGAAGATGGATTTCTTTTCATTTATTCCTCACACACCCGGCAGCTTCGTGTGTTTTGGGACATACCGAGCGGTCCGGGATGAAACCAGGGGGAAGGCGATTCGGCAGCAGTGCGAGTCCGGCGGGTGGCAGCGTATTCCGCGTCATAGCGGTACCACCAGCCGACCGACGACCGAAACATCTTATCGGGCACGTCTTCGTTAGCGACCTCATTCCAGGCTTTCCTGTCGCATTTGTTTTCGGATGTTCGCAAAGTGTCTTCGATTCTCATGCCAACATTTTGGCAGGCTCCCGTTTCGTATCGTAGGGTTTAGGTGGTGTTATTTTTGAAGGCGGTTTCATTGCTTATGACCGCCTCGGTGCATGTTCGGGTCATGGCGAGCGGCGATGCGCCGGTCGCCTGTCGGGAGGCTGTCCTGGATGTGGGGATCAAAACCGGTATCGGTCAAGACATCCATCCGGATGAGCCTGCTGGGCATGCTTCTGGTTGTCACCGGCACGGCCTTAATTACTCACGAGTTCCTTCGGCGGCGGGATGCACGACAAGCCGGTCGCGAGAGGGCGATGGCTTTTGCACAGGCCGTATCGCAACGGTTCGAGACCGGCATAAAAAGCTCTCCGAAGCGATGGGAAAAGGATTGCCGAAGGCTTCTTGATCTTCCCGATGTTCTGGCCGTTTCAATTTGGGATTCATCCGGACGTTCCGTTGCCCAAGCGGCGGTGACGCCCGTGTTGCGAGGTGTGTTGGAGGGGTGGCAGACGACACAGGACGTCGCACCAACGGTGCAATCAATATTGTTGTCCGAGGACAACCAGACGAACGGCGGGCCGGCTCATTTGGTTTTTACGCCGTTGCGCGGGCGCGTTGTTCACGCTCAAAGTCCGGCGAAGTTGGGGATTCTTCTTCAAAAAGGATCGGCGTCGGGTGATTTCACGCGTCATTTCTGGTCTTTTGACGTACCGGTTGGGATTGTGGGAATACTTAGTTTATTGCTTGGCTCCTGGTGGTTGCGTCGAGAAGTCGTGCGCCCTCTGAAATCCCTGGTTCAGGTCGCGAACTCTGAAGGCACGGATAGCCAGTCGGCCGATCCATTTCATCGTTATTCAGAGCTCGGAGAGATCGCGCGTGCATTGACGGCGCTTCAGGAAGACCTCAGCGGCTGGCGAGAGCGGGCCCAGCAAATTGAGCGGCGGGTGGATTCGAGAATCGCGGAGGAAACTCAGCGCATCACTCGAGACCTCAAACGGATGCAGCGTGAGGCGCTGCGTGATCCCCTGACTCGCATTTACAATCGACGTTTTCTCGAAGAGGAATATTTTGCGATCTTCGAAGCTCAAAAGTCCTCGGGGAATGATTTGTCCGTCGTCATGCTTGATTTGGACCACTTTAAAATTCTAAATGACGAACAGGGCCACGCGGCCGGCGACGACATCCTCAGATTCGTGGGTGAGCTTCTCCGGCAGTGCCTGCGTGCCAGCGATTTCGCCGTTCGGTACGGCGGCGATGAATTTGTTCTGATCCTGCCTGGCATTTCCGCAGAGAATGCTTTGGACACGGCCAATCGCATTTTGTCCTTGTTTGCTCAACGCGCCAAAATGATGGTGAACGTGACGCCGACTCCCTCCATTACGGCGGGGGTCGCCAGTATCCTCAAGAACGAACCTTCCTCACACACCGAATTGCTGGCGCTTGCCGACCAGGGCCTGCTGTCCGCGAAGCGTGACGGCAAGAAGCAGGCTCAGATTTCGAAGACACGGGCCGGCACGAGCTGTTCCAGCGCAGTCGTCAAGTCGTAAGTGAAGCGTCGACAACTGTTTTGACGAATCTATAATTGGGGCGCGCTAGCGTGTTTCTTTTCGTCCGCCGGGGACGGATGATGCATGGATGCTTGCGATGCGACATGAAGTTGAGTGGATTCATTGATGCGGCGCCAGCTCATCTTGATCGTTTGCTTGCTGTCTTCTCCGAATGTCGGCTGTTCGTACATTTTCCAAAAGGTGGTCCACCTACAGCCGGAGGGCGATGAGCAGTTCGGCATTACGTATTACGTCGGCGGTGCAGGTCCGATTGGAAACATCGGCTCGTTCGATGTTCCGGGTGGCCTGCGCGACGCGGGGTACAAAGGCCGTGTTGAAGTTCATACATGGCAAAGTTGGAACCACGCCGGTGATCAGATGGACCTTCGTCGAAATCAGGAGAAAGCGGCCGAGCTTGCGGACAAGCTCAGGCAGTATCGTCGACGTTATCCAAGAAACGAGATCAACATCATCGCGCTGTCTGCGGGGTCGGGGATCGCAGCATTCGCGCTGGAGTTTCTTCCGGAGGGCATCGGCGTCAACAAAGTCTTTTTCTGTAGTTGCAGCCTGTCGAGTCGATATGACCTGACACGGGCCCTGAAACGGATCAAGAGCCGTCTGTACGTGCTCTATTCTCCTCACGATCAGATTCTCAAGAACCTCGTTTGGCACACCGGCACGGTGGACCGAAGCGACGGACGGGAGGGGATTGCAGGTTTGGAAGGTTTTCGCATGCCTTCGAGGCCGCGACGAGATACGCTTGCTCAATATGAAAAGGTGCAGAACATTCCGCATCGTTTTGAGTTCGCCGGGGCCGATTATGACGGCGGGCATACCGATGTGACCGAGCGAGCATTTGTCGGGCTTTACCTGGCGCCGGCGTTGATGGGAAATGACCGACGTTTGTTGGGGCCGCATCCCGAGATCCGCTACAAGTCTCCGCCGCCTCCTTCACCCGTTACTCCGACGACCCGGCCGACCAGTCGTCCGGCAGCCGAGCCGACGAGTCGGCCAACGAGTCGTCCGACCACGCGTCCCACCAGCCGGCCGGCATCACAGCCCGCCGAACCGGAGGAGGATCAGGGCGACCTTCCCAAGTCGGCGGCATACGATTACGATCTCCGGCGTCGGCGTCATGGTTTCACGCCATAACATCCTGGCCAGGTGTCCTACGCCAACCCAGTCCTTGATCCGTGTGAAGAAGAACCGGTATGCCGCGTCGCATGAAAGCTGATGACCGTCGCCAACAATTGTTGGAGGCGTCGATCCAATGCTTTGCGGAATACGGTTACAAAGGCACGACCACGGCCAAGCTCGCCAAGGCCGCCCAGGTCTCGGAGCCGGTCCTCTATCAACATTTCGATAGCAAGCAGGAGCTTTTTGCCTCGCTCGTCGAGCAGGTCGGGAAAGAGGTCATTCTGCAATGGCGAAAAGCCATCGCCCCACTTCGCTCCCCGATGGATCAGCTTCGTGTCTTGTTTCGGCTGAACCCGGCGACGACCGATCCTCGGACCGCTCAGCTTTATCAGGTCATCTTCATGGCCCAGACCGAGATCAACGATCCTAAGATCCAGACCGCACTCCGCGCGCACTATCAGCAATATGCAAAATTTTTGACAAATGTCATCAAACGGGCCCAACGGATGAATCAGGTCCGTCGCGACGTTTTGGCCGATGGGCTGGCTTGGCAGCTAATCCACTCGGCCATCGGCTTCGCCTTCATCAAACCGCTGGACATCCCCGGCCACGCCACGCCGGCGAATGTGGAGCAGACGATTGGTTTGCTTGTTGAATTACTGGCCGGGGAACGCGACGAAGCGCGATAGCCTTTAAATGTTGCGCTAGTCTTTACTTGCACCAGCCATACAGGGGAGAGGCTTGCCGCTACTGACACTCTCTGATATACTACTCGGCGTTCGGCCAAAAGAGAGGAACGGGCAGGATAAAAGCTGCTGTTCCACATTCCGCTAGGCAGCTTTGTATCACAAAGACGAGGGCGATATTAGGAAAGGATCGCTATGTCTCTTTTCAGGTCGATTCCCAATGTGATGGCCTTGGCGGGGAGTTTGTTGGTCTGCGCGGCGGTCGCCACGGCGCAGCCTGTCCGATTCGTCGATGATGACGCACCGCCCGGCGGTGACGGGCTAAATTGGAGCACCGCCTACAAGTGTCTTCAGGACGCACTTTTCGAGGCGACGGGCAACACGAACATCACCGAGATCCGCGTCGCACAAGGCACGTACAAACCGGATCAGGACGAGGGCGGTCACGTGGCGCCGGGTGATCGTGAAGCGACGTTTCGGTTGGTCAACAACGTCGCAATCCGCGGTGGGTACGCCGGATTAACCGGCCTTGATCCCGACGCGCGGGATATTGTTTCCTTTGAAACCCTCCTCAGCGGCGACCTTAATGGTGATGATGTCGAGTTGCCGGACGCCAGCATTCTGCAGTTTGAGCCGAGCCGGGACGAGAACAGCTATCACGTCGTCACAGGCAGCCATACCGACATGACCGCAATTCTCGAGGGCATGACCATGGTCGCAGGCAATGCGGACGGTAATCATCCGGCCACGGCCGGGGGCGGGGCCACTATCGTCAGCGGAAGCCCTCGATTGGTTGATTGCATATTCCGGAGAAACACGGCGAATTTAGGCGGCGGACTCTTCACGAGCGGCGACAGCCCGAGGCTGACGCGATGCGAGTTTCGCGAAAACTCGGCAGGCACGGCAGGCGGTGTCTACTGCGGATATGCTGGCGCGGAACTTGATCAATGTCTTTTTGTGTCAAACAGGGCAGGAGCTGGCGGTGCGACCGTCAGCGACGACTCTGGCACGCTAACAGTGACTGACTGTCGATATGTTGGAAACAGAGCCATTATAGGTGGCGCGCATTATCATGAATTTTCAACCAATCGACTTCGATTTGTTAATTGCTTGTTTAGTGGAAATTCAGCTTCAGCGGGCGGAGGTATTTACAGCGGGGATGGCTTTATAACACTCACGCAATGTACGTTTGCCCGGAATCAAGGCGGCGGATTGTTCGCTATCAGCTCAGGCCCCCGGATTAACAATTGCGTTTTCTGGGAAAATGAGTTCGACGAGCAAACGGACGAAATTGCACAGGTTGGGTACGTTTCCGGATTTATCAATTACTCTTGTGTCCAGGGGTGGACGGGGGATTTGGGTGGAGCGGGAAACCTCGGCGACGATCCGATGTTCGTCGATGCCGATGGTCCGGACAATATCATCGGTACCGAGGACGACAACCTGCATCTGCGCTTTGATTCGCCTTGTGTAGACGCCGGAGACAACGACGCCGATACGGATGGATTCATGCCCGGTGTCCAGCCGCTGCCTGAGTTCGATCTCGACGGCAATCCGCGATTCGCGGACGACCCGGACACGCCGGACACGGGTAATCCCGGTGCCGCGGGCCCCCCGATCGTGGATATGGGTGCTTATGAGGGACCGCAGCAGGGGTTTGTCGTTGACGCCGAAGCGCTGGACGTGCCCGAGGGGGGAACCGCGACATTCACGGTCGCGCTGGCCGGCGATCCAGGCGAGGAAGTTTCCGTCGCGATTTCCAGGGTCTCAGGCGATTCCGATATCGCCGTGTCGATTGGCGCTTCGCTGACGTTCGACTCGGGCAATTATTTTGCGCCGCAGAGCGTCACGCTTAATGCGGCCAACGACGTTGACTTCACTAACGGGAGCGCCGCGATACAGATTGCCGCGAAAGGCATCGCTCCGGCCGACGTCGTGGCGACTGAGCAAGACAACGAGCCGGTGCCCGCGTTGCTGTATGTGGATAAGAACGCGGCTGGCGCAAACGTCGGCACAAGCTGGCCCCATGCTTTCCATGAACTGCGAGATGCAATCGACGCCGCGGCGAATCGGCCGGGTGTTGCGGAAATATGGGTCGCACAAGGGACGTACACGCCGGCGCCTCCCAACGGCGATCGTTCAGCGAGTTTCGAACTGATCAAAGGTGTGGACACTTACGGCGGTTTCATCGGAGGTGAAACCAGCCGAGAATACCGCGACCACACGAAAAACTCCACCATCCTAAGCGGTGATCTGAACGGTGATGACGGTCCGGACTTCGTTAACAACACTGAGAATAGCGTGCACGTTGTCATGGCGAGAGACTTCGGCAACGTCGCCATCCTCGACGGCTTCACAATCACCGGGGGTAACGCGCAATCCATCGCGGATGGAAACGAGGGGGGCGGACTGTATTCATCAGCCGCAAGCCCGCGGATCGCCAACTGTGTCTTTCGCGAAAACCGAAGCAGGACGAACGGCGGCGGATTGTTCAACGAATGTGGATACTCATTAAGAGTGACCGATTGTGACTTCATCGGCAATGTGGCGAGGGACGGCGGCGGCATCTATTCCTATTGCCTGACCCCAGGCCAATTGATGACAAACACGCGCTTTCTCGGAAATACGGCCAGTGAAAACGGAGGAGGGATGTCCAATGGAACAGACGGCGTAACACTGGTTAACTGTGAGTTCATCGGGAATACAGCCAAGCGGGGTGGAGGCTTGGCCACCGGTGACAGCTCCACAGGAGGGAACCGACTACCGCTGTTGGTCAATTGTTCCTTTACTCAAAATCTGGGGACCGGCTTCCAGAGTACGGCCCGTGGAGGCGCAATCAGGAACTTCTCATCCCACGAAGTTTCTGTCCTTAACTGCATTCTTTGGAACAATCAGGACGCTTTTGGTCAGGGCGAGAAATCGCAACTATCAGGCCCTTTTACGATTAAACATTCCTGTATTCAGGGCTGGACCGGCGATCTCGGCGGTATCGGCAACGTCGGCGATGATCCATTGTTTGTAGACGCCGACGGCATGGATGACCTCCTGGGCACTGAAGACGACGATCTTCGACTGTCGTCCGGCTCGCCTTGCATCGATGCCGGAGACTCAGGGGCTTTGCTCGCTGATGCGCCGGACCTGGACAACGACGGCGACACGACGGAATCAACGCCGTTCGATCTCTCGGAGCTTCGGCGGACGGTCGACGACCCGGAGACCAACGACACGGGCGGCGGCGATTGTCCGATCGTCGATATGGGTGCCCATGAATTCGATGCATTCGTTGACTTTGACGGCGACACGGTCGATAACGGCTGCGACAACTGTCCTTTCAATGTGAACATCAAACAGTTGGACTCCGATGCCGACGGAGTTGGTGACTTGTGTGACAATTGCCCGGGAGAGTCGAATACGGGGCAAATGGACTCGGACTTCGACGGCGTGGGTGATGCATGCGACAACTGCGTCGTTGCGCCCAATCAGGGCCAAGGCGACGACGACAATGACGGCGTCGGCAATGCCTGCGATCTGTGTCCGGGCTTCGATGACATCATCGATTCCGACTCCGATGGGATTCCAGATGGTTGTGACCCCTGTTCAAGTCGCGCCACGGCTGATACGAATGGGGACGGCTCGGTCGACGGGAGGGACACCGCCGCTTTTGTTCGGATACTGATCAACGGTAGTTTGATTTTCGACGACCTATGCGCGGCGGACGCCAATCTTGATGGTGTTGTGAACGAACAGGATATCGATCCGTTCGTTTCGAGCGTCGTCACCGCGGAATCCGGATAGTCTAGCCGCTATTGCCGTTCGCCTCGGCACTGGATTTTTGAGGCTCGTTAAAGGAGCCAGGCTTATCGGGCAATGAGGCGTCTGCATCCGATTTGATTTGCTTGAGTTCGTCGCCGGTATCCTTGAGGCCCTTCTTGAATTCCACGAAGCTCTTCCCCAGCGACCTGCCGACCTCCGGCAGGCGTTTCCCGAAGATGAGCAAGGCGACGATGCCGATGACCAGGATTTCGGGCCAACCGAGACTTTGAAAGAAGGCGAGAGTCAGGTCTTGGGTCATCATCGAGCACTCCAATGATCTACGATATTACCGTACCCCTATATCGTACCTTACCGATGGCCGCCTGACCATCGCATGAGGGGTTTGTCTTCGTCTTTTCGCGTCCCTCACCCGGTATTGTTGCGCAAAAAATGCGGATTCTTCGACAGGGCCACGCCTGCCGTCGCACCGTCCAGGGTCGTCGGGCAAATGCCGATATTTATGCGGAACCACGAAAAGACGTCTGCTTCAAGGACTTTATGGATGTGCGGCATTGCCGGGATTGTCGGGCGCGAACGGATTGATCCGGAAAATCGCGCCGCTCTTGACACGATGCTCGATCGTTTGGCGCATCGAGGCCCGGACGAGGGCGGCCGGTACGTCACGCCGGACGTTGCGTTGGGGCATCGCCGTCTCAGCATCATCGACTTGGAATCCGGCCGGCAGCCGCTTTGCAATGAGTCTGGAACGATCTGGACCGTCGCCAACGGGGAAATTTACAATTTTCTTGAACTTCGTGAAGATCTGATCGCCGGGGGGCACCGCTTTCGTACGACGACCGATTCGGAATGTCTCGTCCATCTTTATGAGGATGAGGGGGATCGCGGCATCGAACAGCTTAACGGCATGTTCGCATTTGCGATCTGGGACGAGCCGCGGCGGCGCTTGCTGCTGGCTCGCGACCGTCTCGGAGTCAAGCCACTGTACTACCATCTCAGCGATGGTCGTTTGGTCTTCGCTTCCGAACTGAAGGCTGTTCTGGCTGTGCCTGGGGTTCGCAGAGAGGTGGACCCGACCGCGCTGATCGATTATTTGACCTATGGCTTCATACCATCGCCGAAAACGATCTTCAAGCATGTCCATAAGCTCGCGCCCGGCCATTTGCTTGTGTTTCAAAACGGCGGCGCGCGGATTCGACCCTATTGGGACCTGCGACATCATGACTGGGATCAACGGCCGTCGGATGACATGGCTGCGGAGGTCTGGCGCCAATTGAAAAGAGCGACTCGGCCTCGGTTGATCGCCGATGTTCCGGTCGGCGCATTTCTAAGCGGCGGTCTCGATTCCAGTGCCGTGGTTGCGGTGATGTCACAGCTCGTTCGCGAACAAATTGTCACGGTGACGTGCGGATTTGATTCGCGCGGATTTGACGAGCGCGACGCCGCACGAGAGACCGCGGCCCTTCTCGACACGGAGCATCATGACGGATTGGTTGATCCGGACGCCGCCGGGATCGTTGAGACTCTGGCCTGGCATTTCGATGAGCCCTTTGCCGATCCGAGCGCGATTCCGATGTACTACCTCTCGCAGCACGCAAGACGGTTCGTCAAGGTCGTGCTGTCAGGCGACGGGGGTGACGAAGCGATGGCCGGCTATCGCCGGTATCGTTTCGACAAGTACGAGGAATTGGCGCGGCGCTGGGTGCCCCGGTCCCTGCGACACGGAGTCTTAGGCAGACTTGGTTCGATTTATCCGGAGCGCTCCTGGATTCCTCGTCCGCTCCGTGCCGGCACAACCTTGCAAAACCTGGCGTTGGATTCGGCGACCTCGCACGGTCTCTCCGTCGCCTCGCTGAGCCCGGCGGAAGCACGTTCATTATTGAGACCCGACATCTTGATGATGAGCGGCGATTATGATCCGCTGAATCATGTCCGTCGGCTCTATCAGAATTGTGATGCGCCGGACCATTTATCAAAATGTCAATACGTGGATATTCGTCTTGGCCTTGCCGACGGGATTCTGACGAAGGTCGATCGGGCGAGTATGGCGCACGGTCTCGAAGTGCGCTCGCCGATGCTGGACTATCGTTTCATGGAGTCTGCATGGCGAATTCCGCCGGCCCGGCGGATTCGCGGCCGTCAAGGCAAAATGCCGCTTCGTCGTGCAGTGGCGCGTCACGTTGATCCGGATATCGCAAAGCGATCCAAGGCCGGTTTCGATCTTCCGTTGGATGACTGGTTCAAAGGGCCGTTGCGAGAACGGTTTCAGGATCATCTGCTGCAACCTGGCGCAGCGTTGCACGAGTGGATTGCGCCCGAAGCGATTCATCGTTTTTGGCAAGGCTGCGTATCCGGACGAGTCCGGTGCGGTGTCACCTTGTGGAAACTCGCCATGCTGGATGCCTGGAGCGCGCTGGACGCTGAAAACTGGGAAACGAAAGCCGAGAATCTGCGGTATCAAACTTCATTCGCTCCAAGTCGCACCGGTCGCTAAGTTTTGTCTCCATTTGTCGTCAAACATCTTTTGCTTCCTCTTCACGAGTTGCTGCTCGGCCGCCGGACTTTTTCGTATCTCCGCATGTTGGACCAGACTCAATGGTGGTCGAGGGACCGGTTGCGGGCGTTGCAACAGCAGAAGCTGCGCCACTTGCTCAAGCATGCGTCGTCGTCGTGTCCTTTTTATCGCCGCAGGATCGAGCAATCCCATCTTGATCCCGGGCGCGTCGACCTCGAAGCATTGAGGGATTTGCCGCCGCTGACCAAGGCCGATATCCGAGCCCATTCAGAAGAAATGACCGATTGGCTGAGCAAAGAGCGACTCTACCCTTGCACCACAGGCGGTTCCACCGGAGATCCACTCATCTTTCTAATCGATCGCTCCAGGCAGGCTGCCGATCAGGCGGCTCGTGTTCGTTCACGCCGCTGGTTCAACATCGATATTGGTCAGCGCGAGCTGTACTTGTGGGGCGCTCCGGTGGAGCTTGCCCGACAGGATCGCATGAAACGGTTTCGCGATCGTCTAACCAATCATCGATTGCTCAACGCGTTTAAGATGACGCCGGCCGGGATGTCGCTCTATTTGAAGCAAATACGTCGATTTGATCCCGTTCATATCTTTGGATATCCAAGCAGTTTGGCACGGTTGGTGCGACACGGACTTGATTGTGGCAGGTCTTTGCAGACCCCTTCGCTCAGGGCCGTGTTTACGACGGGTGAAGTATTCTTGCCAAGTGATCGGGCTGTCATCGAGGAATCCGTTTCAGTTCCGGTCGTCGATGGTTACGGTTCACGGGAAGGAGGCTTCATCGCGCATCAGTGTCCACAAGGTCGTTATCACGTCACGATGGAAAGCCTGATTCTGGAGTTACTTGATTCCGAAGGACGGCCGGTGACGGGAGACCGACCCGGGGAGGTTACGGTGACACATCTGGATGCATTTGGAATGCCGTTTATTCGATATCGAACAGGGGACATGGCTCGCTGGGGGGTGTCGCAATGCCCCTGCGGACGAGGTTTAGAAACGCTCGACATTGTGGAAGGGCGAAAGACGGACATGCTTCGAACGGCGGACGGCGGCTTTGCGCATGCCCTTTCGGTCATTTACGTCTTGCGGGAAGAGCCGGCCATTCGACAGTTTAAGGTCGAGCAGGCTTCCAATCTGGACCTGGACGTCACGGTCGTTGCGGACGACGCGTTCGACGCCCATCGACAGCGACAGATTATTCATTTGTTGCGAAAACAGATCGGTCAGCGAATCGAAGTGAGGCTGCATCGGGCCCGCGAGATTCAACCCGATCCTTCGGGCAAGCATCGCCATGTGGTCTCATCGTCGTGATTTACGACGTCATGCTCTTGACGTTTTCTCGCTTTGCGGTTCGCAATTCGCGGTTTTTGTCGTAACTCTCGCCGTCGATAAGCTGACTCGTCAACAGATCGTTCGCCACGGTGACCGACAGATATTGGCGATAATCGACCATCCATCGAACGGCGATCATCCCGGTGAATGAGGCAAACATCGCGATCAGGACGGTCGTCACATCTGCATGGCGACTCTCCATGATCAGATGCGTCGCCTCAAAAACCACGCAGGCGGCCGCCGTCAGAAGGACATTGGCCGTAAGCTGCAGACGCCATCGCCATCGGGTCCACCGCGAAAGCGAGACGGCGATGCAAATGGCGATCGCACCATATCGGAGCATTTCACCGGTGATGTCGTAGAAGGCGTCGTTAGGGCGGCTCTTGAAACCCAAGGCAAAAGGAATACTCGAGAACAGTCCCTCGGACGTTTTTGTGACGTCGTTTTCCACCTTAAAATCGAATGGGACGAGTTCGTATAAGACGGAAAGTGCGAGTGCTACGACCACGGCGAGCCGGATCAGTCCAAGCGGCAGTGTGAATCGCGAACTGCGATTCGCAGACGGTGACATGCGCCATGCCGCCGCGCAGCCGATCAGCCAGCCCAGAACACCGGAACACACGTGGGCCGTGTCCAGTCCGTGAGTAATCAAAAAGATACGGATGACGGTCACGATCATGGCCAGCGAGACGACGACGAAGCCTGCCCAGGCGTATGTTCGAAGCGTTTTGCGGTTTGGTTTTCCGGCGTTTAGCCCCAGGGTCAGCATGACGGTGAGGGCTGCATATGCTGCGATTTCGGCGATTCGGTCGAGTGCATATTCCCACTTCACTCGGCTGAGTTCCGGCATTCCCTTGCGCCGACCCACGTTGATTTCGGATTGCACTTTTTCGGGCAGTCCATTCCAGGCGGCCACCGGACTCAGGTCGGCATGGCGCACCAGCGAAGCGGCTGTGTGTCTGATGTCCACCACGACGTCGTAGGGTCGGAGATGAAGAACGAGAAGCAGACAGACCGTAGCCTTGGCCGCCGCGGACCACCAATTTCGCTGTGCGGATGCTCGGCCCTGGTCGAGAAGGCGGCGGAGTGGTTCGGACCAGATGTAGAGCAGTGCGACCCCCATGCCGGCGCCCAGCAGATTTGCGATGACGTCCACCCAGGACGAAACACGAGAGCCGATCCATCGTTGTCCGTATTCGATGGCGAAACTAAGCAGTCCCGCAAAGAGGACCGCGGGCGCAGCGGCGGTGATTCGTCCGAGTTTCAAACGGCGGCATACGATCCATCCGAGCGCGCCGAGTGGTAGATAGATCCCGATGTTAACGAAAATATCCGGCACGTTCCCGCCGGTCACGGCAATGCCGAAAAAGAAGCCTGGGGCTGAATGGGGAGGCGGCGTGCCGATGAGATCAAATGGAACGACGGAAATGTAAGCGAGGAAAGCTGCGTAAATCACGAAAACGATTTCGACGATGCGTCGATGAATCGCGCGGATCAACGGTTCTTCGGATATCCGGGTGGATTCCGAGTGCATGCCTTCGTTCCCCCGTCCCTCGGATGAGGCAGAAATTAGAGACTGGAAGATAGATCGGTGAATTAGGCCTTCATCTTCCTTCGTTATCGTCGATGACGCCGCCAGAGCCGGTCATATCGGGAATCCCGATAACGTTCATAGTCTCGCGGAAAGGAAGGCAAGCCATCGTCTTCTTCAATTCTCCAGGGGCTTGGCTGGGTCGTGGGGGCCGTCTGATCGCGTGCAACCATGTCCCAAAGGACGTCTCGGACCAGTCGGCGGAAATCCTGTTCGGCCCGAAAATCCGCTTCACAAACGCCGATGTCCATTTCCACATTCTCATCCTGCAGGGATTCTTCCTGGAACTCGGCCGGCAAAACAACCGGGGTTCTTAACACGGCAAGGGGTTTGAATTTGCTCGTGTCCCAGAAAACGCCCACGTATTCGGCATCGGCGTCACTGTTTTCCAGCTTGGCGTAGATAAGGCAGAAACTGCACTCCAGGTTGGCGGCGGCCTCGACCACTTCGCGTAGGTCGTAGCCGCGCGGGTCCAATCCTGGTTTGCCCAGAAAAACCACTTCCCGGATCGCGGACAGCTCGTCGAGAAGATGATTCCAGTAAATGGCATGATGCACAGGTGGCTTGGTCACGCGCAGCTTGCCCTGTTTCCCTTTTTCGGTGGTGAAGGCTGTCACTCGAGCCACGCAGAGTCCGGCTGGAAATCGGCCGAGCGTGGGCTCGTTGTTGAGCAGGTGAACGCCGATCTTTTGAAAAAACGCTTCAGATACTCCCAGATCTTCAGCGCGGACGGGCACGATTTTTTCTTTGACGGCCACCTGGTATTTGGGGGCTCGTTCTTGATCAGCACAGCCTGAAACGAGGAGCGTCGCTGTCATCGCGCTCAGAAACGTTCTGCTTGGTCGAGTGGTCATTTCGGGCGTTTCCTTCCAGATGGACTCGGCGGGTTGGCATCATTTGCTTTGCTTAATGCTTATCGGGGGTTCGAACCGGCAACTTGCGTCCGGAATCAACAACCGCCAAGGAGAGCCCATAAGCTCGATGCTGTCCGATAACGACTGAGCAGGTAATCTGAAGGACTCTGCTCACGTTAAGGGTTTTCCCGTCCGATACCAATATCGTCCTACGAGGGAATGCTCAGCGTGACAACGAATTCCACGATGCTCTCAATTGATATTGCCCCCCTGCCCAAACTACCGGACGTGGTTCGACCAGGCCGGCTTGATTCGGAAGCAGCCAAGCCGGACGGCGTTCGCGCACTCGTGGGCGGATGCCTCCTTCACTTACCGCGAGCCGTCTGGATGGTGCTGGACATGGCGCTCGTTTGCGGGGGCGTGGTTTTGGGTCACAGCTTGTTCGTTTGGTGGGCACCCATCCCCAACGCGCTGACGGACTTCAGCTTATGGATGGCCGGTGTGATCCTCGCGATGGCCGTGGTCTTTGCCGGGAGTGTTTTCGGTCTTTACGAAGCAAGCACGCTCTGGGCAAGGTCTCGCATCGTGGCGAGGTGCCTGCTCACGGTGACCGTGGCGATGGCCGTCACATGGCTGATCATGCATCTATTCATGTACTCTCATCTCAGTCGGCGCGCCGCCGCGACGGGGATGGTTTTCTTCCTTCTTACCGCGTCCATGGTAAGGCTGCTCGCGCACCACGCGGTGCGCGACATCCGGCGAGGTTTGCTGGTCATCGGACAAGGTCCGCTGACGGGCACGATCGTGCGCTCGGTTCGTCGCGGGGCCGTGCCGGGATATCGCCTGGTGGGTGTCGTTGCGTTTGACCGTCACTCGACCCAGGAGCACGGGGAAAGCGACATACCGGTGGTGGGAGGTCTTGAGGACATCGAGGACCTTTGCCGAGAATTCGACGTGGCTGAAGTGGTCGTGGCGGAAACGACCGCGCGCAATGCGGCCCATCTCAGGGCGGCGATGTCATGCCTTCGTCTGGGTTGTCGCGTGACCGACGAGACGACGTTCTACGAGACCACGTATGGCGAGGTACCGGTTTCCCACATCACCCCGAACTGGTTTTTGACGGCCGATCTCAAGGGACAGCGCAAGGAGCACGCCGTTGCCAAGCGCGTTTTTGACATCGTGATGTCGAGCATCGGGCTTGTTTTGACGGCGCCGCTGTTTCTGCTGGTCACGGTCGCAATCCGTTTCCGTAGCAATGGACCGGTGTTTTATTCCCAGACTCGGCTCGGACAGGGTGGACGCACATTCACGCTTTACAAGTTCCGGACGATGCGAAACGACGCCGAGGGTGACGGCTCGGAGACCGGTTCCAGCGCTCAGTGGGCGCAGCCCAACGACCCCAGGATCACGCCCATCGGACGGTTCTTGCGAAAGTCGCGTTTGGATGAACTGCCGCAGTTGTGGAACATCCTGAAGGGCGAGATGTCCGTCGTGGGTCCTCGACCTGAACGTCCGGAATTTGTTGGACCGCTTTCTTCACTCATCCCGTTTTACGATGAGCGCCATTTGATCAAACCCGGCCTGACCGGTTGGGCGCAGATCAATTTCTCCTATGGCTCCAGTGTCTCGGACGCCCGGCGAAAGCTGCAACTGGATCTGTACTACATCAAGCACACGTCGCTCGAACTTGATCTGATTATTCTGCTGCGAACGTTCGGGACTTTTTTCCTGGGTTCACGATAGCCCGACGGCTCGCTATTCACGAAGCGTTTCATTCGGCGAAGGCTTGCCTTGTTGCCAGGCTTTCCAGCGACGATCGTACTCATCGACGTTTTTTGCGGTGATGATCTCTGCGGGCGTTGCGATGATCGTATTCGTTTTGAGTTCTCCGCCCTGTCCGAGACGAAGGGCTGTATGAAGAGCATCCTGCACGGCCTGATAATAGTCGAACGCGACCAGCGCCTGGATTTCTCCTTTTCGAATATCTTCGAGGTATTCGGGTGAACCGTTGCACAAAACCAGGGCGCAACCCAGCGGCAGCAAACGATCTCCCGGCTTAAGACCTTGCAGGGCCCAGTCATCCAGAAAGACCCAGCAACCGACTCTGGGATACATTCGTACGCGTTTTCGGACGAGACGCGCCGCTTCGAGGCTGTTGCCTCGGCAATCCACTTCGCCCATCAGCTGAATTCTTCCTTGATCGGGAAGTTTTTCCTTGAACGAAAAGTAGCGGCCGCGATAGACGTCGTGATCTGTTCCTGCATGCAAAACCATCACCGTTCGTGAGCGCCCGGTCAGAACGGAACCGCAGGCGACCGCGGCGGAACGGCCGATTTCCATCTCAGCCGGACCGCAAAAAACGGCACGGCTGGACGACGGGACATCCATTCCGATTGTCACGACAGGGCGGCCGCTGCCTGCCAGTCGATTGATGATGGATTGAATGGCCAAAGGATCGTTGGGGGCCACGCAGATTGCATGGACACTCTCCTCCAGGAGCCCCTCAAGAAGAGTTTGCTGCTCGTGAGGAGCACCGGATTGCGGAGCAAGGGTTTGAACCGTGGCAAACGGATAGAGTCTTTCGAATTCCGCGGCCATCGATTGGAGAATCGGCCAGGTCGGGTCCTTTTGGCTTTCGCCGACCATGACAATGCGAAGTTGCTCCCTGTGGCGGTTTTGTCGGGATTGTGGACCAGGGTCGCAAGCGGAAATCACCGTAAGACAGGACCACACGATGATCGCCAACTTGGTTAGGTCGCGAAATGCCATGACTCCTCGAACTATTTCACTTCCGCCGGAACTCGAAGGAAACAAGAGCCTGCGATCACACCGGAGGCTGCGCCGCCGAGATCAGCCAGCCAATCACCGAATTCACAGGATCTTCCGATAAGAGGTTGTGTGACCTCATCCATCATGGCATGGACGGCCAGGATCGTAAACCCTTTCAGCAAAGCTCTTAGACGGGTCGAATTCGTCTCACGACGGACTCGCCACCAGAACGTCATCAGACCCAGTACTGCAAAACCCATGAAATGGAGCAGCTTGTCATTGAGCACGGCCTTTCCGGTATTTTGGGGTGGCAGGTGTGTTACGGTGAAAGCCGCGATCATACCCCCCAGCCAGAACATCGTAGCCGGATGTCGCGAAAGGAGCTTCATTTGCAAATGACCGAAGAATTCGTCGGCTCTTTTCATACAAGCAATTGTACGTCGGATCACGTGCGATTCCGATGCTCAAAGGCCCTTGCCGTGTTGGAGGAGGCGTCCTGTTTTTGGTCATTCACAGGGATTGAGTCGGGTGTGATTGAAGCTCCGTTTGTGCCCTCGGGCACCGCGAGATTGATCTTGGGAGCCGATGCGCTTTGCGGCTTCTCAGGTGCAATCCTCTCGGGTGCCGTTCTTTCGGGTGTGGCCTTCTCGGGCACGGTCTTTTCGGGCGCAGTTTCCGAAGCGGTGTCCGGGACTTTCTCGGGTTTCTTCAGCCCCAGCACGATTAACAACTCATCGGCCAGGGCCAGATAGTCGATGGCGCCGTTGCTTCGCGGTGCATATTCAAAAATGGACTGCCCGTAGCTGGGGCACTCCGCCAACTTCACGTTTCGACGAATGCGAGTCTCGAAAATTCTTGCGTCCTGCCAGGGCACCGGCGTGTTTCGTGATGATTCCAGGAACGTGGAAAGATCCTCGACCACTTCGCCGGACAACCGCGTTCCCGATTCGTAAAGGCACATAATCATGCCGGCCACGCTTAACTGCGGATTCAACCGTTGATTGACCAGCGATATGGTCTCAAACAACTTCCCGGCCCCTTGCAACGCCAGAAAATGCGGTTGCACCGGAATCAGAACGCGTGTGGCCGCGCTCAGCGAGTTTAATGTCAGGACCCCCAGAGAAGGCGGACAGTCCAGCAGGACGAAGTCGTAGGGCCAAGGTCGACTTGCGAGGACGTCCCGAAGGATCACTTCACGCCCGACGATACTGACGAGCTCTACTTCTGCCGCTGCCAGGTCAATCTGAGCGGGGACGACCGAAATGGAGGGGGAATAGGAATGGATCGCGGATTCAAACGGCAGGTTTTTGGTGAGAACTTCATAAATGCCAGAGCCGCTGGCCTTGCCGTCGAGGCCGAAATGAGTGGTCAGATGGCCCTGAGGGTCCATGTCGATCAGGAGCATTCGTTGGTTCCGCTGAGCCAGAGCGGCCCCAAGGTTCACTGCGGTGGATGTTTTTCCAACGCCTCCTTTTTGATTGATGATCGCGATGCACTCCATTGCACTCACCCATTCAACGGGGCTAAATCCCCCTGAATGTCCTGAGGGCACTATACCTCGTGCAGACGGATCCTGCCAGGAGAATAATTCGCCCTTCGTTCGGCGCGAGGTCATCGTACGAATCGTCTAGTCCGCATTTGTATTGGACGTTCCCCCCCCGGATAGGCGCAAAAAAATGGAAGGTGCCGCCGTGGCAAGAGCACCTTCCATC
This sequence comes from Phycisphaerales bacterium, assembly GCA_022360095.1. Classification (GTDB taxonomy): domain Bacteria; phylum Planctomycetota; class Phycisphaerae; order UBA1845; family UTPLA1; genus JAKSDK01. The sequence goes on along the minus strand of JAKSDK010000448.1, from coordinate 227,691 downwards.
TTTTTGATTAGCCTTCAAGCAGCTTGAAGGCCTGGCCTTTGTTGCCTTCGGCGTTTTAAGAAGCCGATGGGGAACGAAAGGCCGACGTTTGGCCGGCTACTATCTTTTCTTCCTTCTCTTCTTAGCGGCCTTCTTCTTGGTGGCCTTCTTCTTGGCCTTTTTCTTAGTGGCCTTCTTCTTGGCCTTCTTCTTGGTGGCCTTCTTCCGAGTGGCCTTCTTCTTAGTAGCCTTCTTCTTCTTCTTCTTCTTGGCGGTCTTCTTAGCCGCCTTCTTCCTTGTGGCCTTTTTCTTCGTGGCCTTCTTCTTGGTGGCGCTTTTCTTTCTTCGTTTTGCCATGAGCGTCACCTCCTTTCTAATGCAAAAAGTCTAGAGTGGACCAAAACTTTGTCAACAAAAATTTTATTGACACGACATAAATTGTTTTTCGGCACGAATCGCCGAGTTCATGATTTAATCTGCATCAGACGACCTGAGAACAGCGCATGAATCCATCGAAAGCAATCATCTTTGACCTCGACGGAACGTTGGTCGACTCGTTGGAAGACATCACTCGTGCGCTCAATCAAGCACTGAACGAACATCACCGTCGGTCGGTTGAACAGGACAGTGTGCGTGCTTGGATCGGCGACGGACTTCCCGTGTTATGTCGGCGCGCTTTGGCCGATACGGGCGATTGCGACGGGTTGGAAGGATTCGTGAAATCCGTCCGTTCGTCCTACGAAGCGCGCTGCACCGAATTGACGCGCCCTTATCGCAACATTTTGAAAACGCTGGAGTTATTAAAAGCTCGTGAGGTGCCGATGGCCGTGTTATCCAATAAGCCGCACGCTTTGACGCAGCGCGTTTTGGAAGATCTGGGACTGACGATTTTTTTCCTGGCGGTTCGTGGCTACACGAAGGAAGAAAGCAAAAAACCTTCGCCGAAACAAGCCATCTCGATCGCTGATGAAATGAACGTCGCCTATGCGGATGTCCTCCTCGTGGGTGATTCCGTGGTTGATATTCGAACCGCGCGCAACGCAGGAATGCAGTCTGTTGCCGTGACCTGGGGATTTCAAAAAAAATCTAAGCTTGAGGCCGAAAACCCCGATTTGATGATCGACGATCCCCTTGAGCTGCCCGGATTGTTGCAATAAGACATTTTGATTTCGTTCGCAGATCTTCAGGTTCTGCGGCCCAAGGTCGATTTTTGCGGCGAGAACGACGCGCCATGGTGGTTATCACCACCGTATTCGCGTTGCGTCGAAGACCGGTCCCTCCGTGCAACACAGCGCATATCGCCAATCTTCGTCACATTGTTCGTCAAACACGGGAACCACGCATGATTGACACGTTCCCATGCCGCATGCCATCACACGTTCCATCGCAACTTGACAAAGAGCGACATGTTGTTGGCACATCGAAGCCGTTGCCATAAGGAGCGGTTCAGGGCCACAGGCATAGACGGAAACGGGTGTGTCGTCCTTTTGTTGGGTAAAATAGCGCAACATGCCGTCTGTAACCCGCCCTTTGAGGCCGCAGGAGCCGTCTTCCGTCGTGATCATGGTGGGAATGGCATGTTTGGCGAATTCCTCCGCACAAAGGGTGAAATCTCCATGCTTGGAAGGCTCGGCCGTTAGATTGACCGGCAGCAAGTCACGGCTTCGCACGCCGTAGATTGCATGGCAGGGAATATCGTATCGATGAAGTATTTCGCCCAACCATTGGACAGGAGGCAATCCCACGCCGCCTGCGACCAAAAGGGCATGGTGACCCGAAGGAGGCAAGCCATAACCACATCCTAAAGGCCCGATGATCTCGATCGTGTCGTCAGGGCTTCGTGCATTAAGCCATGCCGTTCCGGCCCCGATAACGCGGCCGATGATATCAATCTCACATCGCGCGCCGTCGCGGCGCAAGCCTGCAATGCTAAAGGGTCGCCGCAGCATAGGGCCGCTCATGTCGAGGCATTGCTCGTTGGGATCATCGGGCGGCGCGGATTGAGCACCTTCATTGGAGGTCGTTTGTGTCAATGTCCGGGGCTGCCGGCAGAGGATTTGCACAAACTGTCCCGGGACGGCGTTGGGAAAGTCATGAACGCCCAAGGTGAGTTGGAAATGCTCACGACACAAGGCGCGGTGGCGAACAACGCAGGTCGTGAAGATACCCCGATCATCTTTACAGGTAGACATAGAATACGGATGTTATAAAAAACCTCCGGCTCAGAACCGATGTTCTGAGCCGGAGGAGCGCCACGGCTAAAGTAGCCGATTTTCGTGGCGGTTAGCCGTCAAATGTTGGTCAATCGGTGTCCCGATTGGGCAATATGGGACTCTATCAAAACCTCGACACACTGTCAACGCGAGATTAAGTTTTATTTGAGGATGAAGGGCGTCCGTAAATATTTATTACCAATAAAGTTGTAATTCGGTGGTCCATGTTGAATACAAGTCTAGTCAGGCCATAAACATGGGGGGCTGTGACTTGAAAAACCTTGAGTTTTGCCATTGCTGCGGAAAAATCCTCAGTATTCGATATTCTTTATCTTCTTTTTGTTACTCTATTAATTGAAATGGGTTATCGAAAACTGGCAGGATGACGCCCCCTGAGAGCGTATTCCCCCTGATCCGCTCGTTGAAATCTATAAGAGTCCATCGTATCCCCTGCGCATGGGAGCGAATTCCGACGGAGTTTGGTCACCTCCTGGCATGAAAACAGGGTGGTCGTCGGCCGACCGCGAGAGCCAAACTCCTCTCGCACACCGAACGCCATCGCTTGAAACATTCTTTGTTCGCATCTATTTTGCAATGGAAACCTTTTTTTTTTGACGAGTCATCACACCCATGTTCGATGCCCTGACCGATCGATTTAACGACGTTTTCCGCAAGCTGCGCGGGCGCGGGCGGATCACTGAAGACAATGTGCGCGAAGTGATGCGCGACGTTCGCACGGCTTTGCTCGAGGCCGACGTTCATCTCGACGTCGTGAAATCCTTTATCAATTCCGTCACTCAAAAGGCCATTGGGGAAGAGATCATCAAGACTCTCCAACCCGAGCAGGTGATGGTGAAGATCGTCCATGACGAACTGATCCAGCTCATGGGGCCGGTTGATTCACACATTCCCTGGGTGTCGAATCCGCCCACGATTATTTTGATGGCCGGTTTGCAAGGTTCCGGTAAGACGACGACCTGCGCAAAGCTCGCGAAGTATTGCCAGGCGCAAGGAAAGAAGCCGATGCTGGTCGCTGCGGACCTTAAGCGCCCGGCGGCCATTGACCAACTTGAAGTGCTCGGCAATCAGTTGGGGGTGGACGTGCACGCCGAGCGCGATCACCAGAACGCAGTCAAAGTCTGTCGCAACGGAACTGCCGAAGCCCAGCGCAAGCTGCTTGACGTCGTCATTCTTGATACGGCCGGGCGATTGGCCATCGACGAGGAATTGATGACCGAGGTGGCCAACATTTCCGGGGCCGTTTCTCCCCATCAGATCTATCTCGTTCTCGACGCCATGACGGGTCAGGACGCGGTCAACACGGCCAAGCATTTTAATCAGCGGCTCGAGCTTGACGGCGTCATCATGACCAAGTTCGACTCCGACACGCGCGGCGGCGCAATCCTCTCGGTCAAGAGCATCACGAGCAAACCGATCAAGTTCATCGGTGTCGGCGAGAAGCTGGACCGGCTTGAGGCGTTCCATCCGGACCGAATGGCCGGTCGAATCCTCGGCATGGGCGACGTTGTATCGTTGGTCGAACATGCTCAGCAGCAGGTCGACGCCGACGAGGCGGCCAAGCTTGAAGCGAAGATGCAGAAGGGCAGCCTTTCGCTCGACGACTTCATCGGCCAAATGGACAAGGTCATGAGCGGCCGGTCGATGAAGGACATGTTGAAGATGATCCCCGGCGTCGGCAAGATGATGCGCGAGGCCGACATGGACATTGACGAGGGGGAAATCACGCGCATGAAGGCGATCGTCCATTCGATGACGCCGAAGGAAAAGTCGAATCCCAAGCTCATCGACGCCTCCCGTCGTCGCCGCATCGCGCGCGGAAGCGGGACGGCTACCGAGGACGTCAGCGGACTTTGCAAGCAGTTTCTACAGGCCCGTGACATGATGAAGCAGATGGCGGGCATGTCGATGATGGATCGGATGAAGTTCGGTTCTCAGTTTGCGCAGATGTCGATGTCCGGCGGCAAGATGCCCACGATGAAATCGAAGGTGCGCCCGAAGTCCAAGCCGAATCGAAAAGACAGGCGTAAGGCGAGGAAGCGGAGAAGTCGGTAGAAACGTCAAAAAGTCAAAAAGTCAAAACGTCAAAACGTCAAAACGTCAAAAAGTTAAAACGTCAAAACCTCAAAAAATCAAGAAGTCAAAAAATCAAGACTTGGGGGCGAGTAGTTTTGACGAGATTCTTGTGACCGTTCGCAGGGGCGCGAAGCGGACAAGGATCGTGCCGAGCTTGTTGAGCATGCCGGGCACATGCGCCGTACGGCCTTGAGAAAGCTTCGTATAAGCGGACTCCGCGATTTGGTCAGCGGACATGGCCAGGCGCGTCATGTGGGATTTCTGCGTTTCAAAACCGCCGCGATCGAAGAACTCCGTCTTGACCGGGCCCGGACAAACGCAAGTGACGCCAATGCCGCGCCGGCGCAACTCTTCCCAAAGCGATAGCGAGAAATTTAAGACGAACGATTTCGTTGCGCCATAGACGCACATGTACGGTGTGGGTTGAAAGGCTGCGGTGCTGGCGATGTTCAGGAGATGGCCGGATCTGCGTTCGATCATGTCGGGAAGGACCCGATGTGTCAGTCTCACGAGGGCCGACATATTAAGTTGCATCATGTTTTCCAGGACATCGACATCCTGTTCGTGGAATCGACCGTACTCGCCCACGCCGGCGTTGTTGACGAGAACGTCGATCCGGCCGACGGCTCGCTTTGCCTCGGAAACAATTCTGTCGCATGCGCCGGGCTCTACGAGGTCGGCAACGATGTTGTGGACTGCCACCCCGTGGACCTTCAGTTCTTTGGTCAAGGCGGTCAGACGATCTTTTCGCCGTGCCACGAGCACCAATTGGGCGCCGGCTTGAGCGAATCGTTCTGCCAGGGCGCTGCCGATTCCGCTGGAAGCACCGGTGATAAGAACGTTTTTTTGGCGAAACATGGGTTTACCTCCGATCGGCCGTCGGGTCGTTCGTTGCCGAAGTCAGGAATTACCGATAAACTACCGTTGGAGATGTACGTGAGCCAGATGCCGACATCAGAGAAACCAATACGGGCTTCCGCCTTGTCCGGTGCGGTGATCGCGCTGGCAGCGGTCGTCGGCATTGACTGCGCCGTTTCGGCCTCGGCCATCCGAAGTGCTCACGACACGACAGGGGCCGTCGTTCGGACCATCGTCCCGTGTAATCCGTCTTTGCTTAGTGCGGGCACGGGCCTGTCATGGACTGTGGCGGCATTGATCCTGTTTTTTCTGTTGCGACGAGTGCCGTCGATCGCAAGCACGGTCAAGGTCGTACACTGTTCGCCTGACCTTCCTTCCCCGCATGACGCATTGTCGCTTTTGCGACGAAGACACACCATTTCCTATCATCTCGGCGGCCTCTACGGGCCCTAGTGCGCTCCAGTTTCAAAGCCGGGTCTTCGTCAACGAGTCTAATTACCAGTTCATGAAATAGAACGGTGCTGTCATGAGTGTCCTAAGCACATTGGGTGTCGGCTTTCGAAAGGTCTTCGGTTCTCGAAACGAGAGATTGCTCAAACGCTATCGCCGCGTCGCCGAGCAAATCACGGCATTCGAGCCTGACATGAAACGCGATTATGACGCGCGTTTTGCCGAGGCGGAGGCCAAGCTTTCGAGCGAATTGTCCGACGGTGAACGCGAGACGGAACGCCAGAAAATCCGAGTTGAACTCAGCGCTGACCTCCGAGCTTATACGGAGACACTCCGGGAGCGACTTGGCGGTGGCGAACCCATCGAAGATATCATGCCGGAAGCCTTTGCCGTGATTCGTGAGGCCTCTCGTCGGGCGCAGAATCACCGCCATTTTGATTGCCAGTTGATCGGTGGTCAGGTGCTCTTTGAGGGAATGATTGCGGAGATGAAAACCGGCGAAGGCAAAACGATCGTCTGTCACCTCGCTGCGTTTTTGAAAGCGTTGCAGGGCAAGAAAGTCCACATCATCACGGTCAACGATTATCTGGTGAAGCGCGATGCGGAATTTGCGAGACCGATTTTCGAGCTTGTGGGGATGACCGTCGGTTACATTCAGTCACAGCTCGATCCCGGAGGCCGAGAGGGCATTCGCCGGCAGGCCTATGCCTCTAATATCACCTATGGGACGAACAGCGAATTCGGTTTCGACTATCTTCGGGACAACATGAAGACTTCGCTCGAGGATCAGGTTCAGGGTCCGCTTAACTTTACGGTGGTGGACGAGGTGGATTCGATCCTGATCGACGAGGCCCGAACGCCGCTCATCATCAGCGGCCCCGCGGATGACGATGTGACGAGGTACCGCACAGCAGACGGGGTCGCTCGCGTCCTGATTACGAAACAGAGCTCTGCCCAGAACGAGACGGCCCGTCGAATCAAGGACTGGGGTGATAGCCCGCCGAAGCAGTTGACTGAGTTGCCGAAGTTTCATGACGCCGTGGCGAAGTTCAAAGTCGACCCGACGTGGGTGAACGAAGAGGAAGCGGAGGCGATCGGCCACACGCTTTATTACGTCGCGGCCAAGGAGCGAAAGAGCGTATCACTCACTCATGAGGGGATCACGGTCGCACAGGAACAGCTCGGCCTCGGTTCGCTCTATGTCGGGGCGAACATGGAGTGGCCGCACGTGATCGAGAATTCGGTCAAGGCTCACGTCGTGTACGAGCGCGACGTGGATTACGTCGTGAAGGACGGCGAAGTCATTATCGTCGATTCGTTCACGGGGCGTTTGATGCACGGTCGTCAATGGTCGGACGGTCTGCACCAGGCCGTGGAAGCAAAAGAAAACGTGAGAGTCAAGGAAGAGTCGCAGACGCTGGCCACGATCACGCTGCAGAACTTTTTTAAGCTGTACGATAACCTTGCGGGCATGACCGGTACGGCGATGACCGAGGCCGACGAGTTCATGAAGATTTATACGATGGACGTCGTCGCGATTCCGACGAACCGACCGGTCAATCGGCAGGACTATCACGACCGAATCTATAAGACGGTGGAGGACAAATACAACGCCATTGTCGAGGAGATCCACGACGTTCACACGAAGGGGCGCCCGAACGATCCCTATCTCCTCGAACCGATCCTGAAGAATCTTCGACCGATCCTGAAAAAACAAGGCAAATCGACCGGACTTATCGACGACGCGTTGACGGAATTCGGCGGCGGCAATGGGAACGGGGACAAACTGGCCGAGGCTTATGACGATGCGATGGGGAACTTGTCGAGAGGGCGACCCGTGCTCGTCGGCACGATCTCGGTCGAGAATTCGGAAAAACTGTCGAACCTGCTGACGCGGCGCTACGGAATCGATCATGAGGTTCTCAATGCCAAGCAGCATGCGCGCGAGGCCGACATCGTCGAGAAGGCGGGTGAACGTCACGAACAGACGCGCGGAAAAGAAAAGTCGTTGCTCGGCAATGTGACCATCGCCACAAACATGGCCGGTCGTGGCACCGATATCAAACTTCAGCAGGGTGTCGTGTATGAGAAGTGCATCGGCGACCTGGGACCGCCGGAGAACGGTGACGGCGGGAAATATAGCTGGCAGGAGAAAGGGGTGATCGGGACGAAATGCTGTATCGATTGCCCCGATTACGATCCCAAGACCAATTGCGCCCACTGCTGGAAACCCAAGGCCGACCCGCGTTTTCCGGAACTGGGCCGAAAGGTGTGCGCGCTCAACGTGCCGTGCGGTTTGCACATTGTCGGAACGGAGCGGCATGAATCGCGACGGATTGACAACCAGCTCCGCGGCCGTGCAGGGCGTCAGGGCGACCCTGGCTCGAGCCGGTTTTTCCTTTCGCTTGGGGACGATCTGCTTCGGATGTTTATGGGCGACTGGATGCTGAAGATGTTGGAAAGGATGGGCTTTGAGGAAGGCATGGCCATCGAGGCGAAGTCGATTAACAAGGGCATCGAACGGGCTCAGAAAAAGGTCGAGGAGAAGAACTTCGGTATTCGTAAGCACTTGCTCGAGTACGACGAAGTCATGGACCATCAGCGCAAGATTTTCTACGCCGAGCGCCAGGAGATTCTCGGTGCGGCACGGCCCGGCAAGTCCGGCAGGCTCGTTTCGCTGATCTGGCAGATGATCGATAACACGATCGACTCCAACGCCGCGAAGTTCCTCGCGCCCGACTACAGCGCTCAATGCGTCTCCGATTGGGCCAGAAGTGAGCTCGATTGCAACGTCGAAGCGAAGAGCGTCGACATTTATGATCCGGTTGGCGTCGAGAAGCACATTCGGACCGAAGCCAAGTACGAGGCGCGTAACCAGATCACGATGACCGTCGGCGAGTACATGGACCCCGACATCGATCCCAAACAATGGGACATTCGTGGTTTGGCGCGTTGGGCCGAGACACGGTTCGGGTCGAAGATGACGCAGAACCAGCTTCGGAACATGTCGATCGAGGAGGTTCAGGACCACTTGATCGAGGCCGCCGAAAAGAAGATCGACGAATTCGACCTACGGCCGGTCGAAAGGTATCTCGATCCGGACTATGGCAAGAAAAATCAGCTCGGTTGGGCCCAGTGGAAATTTGGAATCGAACTCAACGTCGAGGATTTCAAGGAACTGACCAATGATCAGATCGTCGAGAAGTTAAAGAGCAATGTTCAGGCGGCCTACCGCGAACGAGAAGCGCGCTATCCGGTGGAGTGGATTCTTGGCCGTACGATGCTTAACGACCAGATTGAAAACGCTTATGCCGCCGACAATCTGGCTCAATGGGCGAACCACAAGTTCAACCTGGGCTGGACGGTGGATCAGGTTCAGAACCGGCCGGTCAAGGACGTTGCGGACGAACTCTACCGGCTTAACCGTGATTATTCGGAAAACGGCAATCTTGACGCGGAAATCGAAAAGGCGGTTTCGCAGTCCGCCGGTTCGGCCGACGACAAACTCGCCGATTGGGCGAAAGAGCGATTCGGCTCGGAGTTCTTTGACGAGGCGATGCTGAACGATGCCGAGGATCGCAAGGAGGCGCTGCGAACGATCGGCCGCGACTTAATCCGTTATGAGCTGACGCAATTGGAACGCTTCGTGCTCTTGCAGATTTATGATCAAGCCTGGAAAGAACATATGCACGCGATCGATCTCATGAAGGAATCGATCGGCTATCGCGGCTATGCTGAACAGGACCCCAAGATCGCCTATAAAAAAGAGGGGTTTGCGATGTTCCAGGAGATGCGGGCGGCCATCGAGGACAAGGTGACCGGGATTATCTTCAAGGCCAGGCTGACGGACGAAAGCGATGTGGCCGACCGCTATAACATTAGTGCCGCCCGTCACGATGCGGCGACCAACCTGGGTTTCACGGGGCAGGCCGATCGTGATCGGGACGCGGCCATGCGTGCCCAGGGCGAGCAGAAGATTGAGACCATTCGGCGAGAGCAGCCGAAAGTCGGACGGAATCAGCCGTGTCCGTGCGGAAGCGGGAAGAAATACAAGCAGTGTTGCGGCAAGAAAGCGTGATTTGGTTGACCTCAAAGCCCCGGGCAAGCTTGCCCGGGGCTTTTTCCCTATTGGAGTATTCAAACGCATGGAATTCAAAGACATCGTCAACAGCCGTCGCAGTGTCAAGAAGTATGACGCGAGCCATGAGATTTCCGATGAGACCCTGAAATCGATTCTTGGTCAGGTTGTCCTGACGCCGTCGTCGTTTAATCTTCAACATTGGCATTTCGTCGTGGTTCGAGATGCGGCGCGAAAGCAATCCTTGCGTGAGTGTGCCATGAATCAGGCCCAGGTCGAGGAGGCGTCGGCCTGCATCGTGGTCGTTGGCCGGCTCGACGGCTACAAACGAGCAGGCGACATTTTCGCCGAAGCCCCGTCGGACGTTCGCGACCAGATGGTGCCGATGATCGAGGGGTTCTACAAGGACAATTCGAAACTTCAGCGTGACGAGGCGATCCGATCCTGCTCGCTGGCGGCGATGTCGTTGATGTACGCAGCCTGCGACCACGGCTATGCCACCGGACCGATGATCGGGTTCGATCCCGCGGCGGTATCAAGGGAGGTCGGACTCAGTGAGAATGAGTTTCCGGTGATGTTGGTCGTGATCGGCAAGCAGGTCGGTGAGATGCGGCCTCGGGCGATGCGATTCGACGTTTCGAAGGTCGTGACGTTCGACAAAATCGATGGACCGGCGCTGACATGAGGCGCCGCTTGTTCGTCATCTTTTATTCTCTCCTTCAAAGAAGCGTCTCACATGGAACAGGTAATCCTTGTAGACGAGCATGACAGCCCGATCGGCGTTGAGGAGAAGCTCCGCGCACATCAGAACGGAGGCCGGTTGCATCGGGCTTTTTCAATCTTCGTCTTCAACGGTCGCGAGGAACTGCTGCTGCAGCAGCGAGCGACGCAGAAGTATCACTTCGGCGGTCTCTGGTCAAACACGTGCTGCGGTCATCCCAGACCTGACGAATCGCTGGACGCCGCCGCAAAGCGTCGGCTACGGGAAGAGTTTGGGTTTGAAACCGACTTGCAGGAACAATTCGCGTTTATTTATGAAGCGCACGATGCCGCGAGCGGGCTTACAGAGCATGAGTTCTTGCATGTGTTCGTCGGGCGTTTTGACGGAAAGCCGTCGCCAACACGCTCGGAGATCGACGCATGGCGTTGGACCGGTCTGAAGGACATCAGACGCGATCTGCAAGTATCCCCACTGCGATACACGCCGTGGTTTCGCATCGCCATCGAAAAACTCGGAACCGCTTGTGAAATGTGACGACAGGTGCTATCGTTCCTGATCGCTGCAAAAGGTTATGGGTAATTGTCATGCGAGAAACATCTCACGAAGAAGCCCGTTTACGTCAGGCCATGTGCGGCCTTCGGAATATGATGTCGGAGCGGATCGGCATCCCCGGCTGGTTTTCATACGAAACGCGCGTCGTGAAATTCCTGAAGGACAACGAGAACATTCTGGAGCATTATTGGGTTTTCGATGAAGACAATCCGGAATGGCTGCGCTGTGTTGTGCAGGTGTATATGTTTGAGGTCGCCAAAGAAGCATTCAGCATCAGGATCGATGAAGATGCATGGCGTCGTTTTTGGGGACTGGAAACAGAAGATCTGGAAGAATGGATGTCGGCATCACAACAAACCTTTGGCGACCTGGCTCATTTCATTCTGGAGCGGCTGGGGCCGGTCGATTTCAGGCCGCTGCAGATGATGGGACGGACATGTGAAGCGGCCGGCGCGTTTCGAGGTATCGAGGCGGTCGCCAATCAGGTGGATCCTTTTGTTAAGCCGTTTGCCCCGAGTACATCCGTTACTCAACGCTTTGTAGGCGAGGATCTCAGGGATCTATGGCGGCGGTTGCGCTGGCGATCTGAGAACAGAATTCCGTGTTTACGAAAGACCGTCAGGTCACGGATCTTGGCTTTTTTCGGTACCTTGTTTGGGCTGAGTGTGGCTGTGATGATTGGGGCATCCCTCCTATTTCACAATAGCGACGAATATCTTGACGTCTTCATTTCATGCATTCTGGCGTCGATCGGCTTATTTATGATTTTGATAGGAGCCGTCATTTTAGCCCGCATAGTATCGCCACTTGTTGCACGGTTCGATTCCGGAATACCTCATGGCATTCGCACGTTCGGCGATTTGGCTCGGATTATTGGCAGTCGGCATTAGGCCGAGCAACGATCAAAAGAAAACCACGCAAAAACGATTTTACGGTGATAACCAGGAGCAACAGGGATGGCAACCAAGTTTGTTTACTTCTTCGGGAACGGTAAGGCCGAGGGCAAAGGGCATCAGAAGCAACTGCTGGGCGGTAAGGGGGCCGGACTGGCCGAGATGACGAACATCGGTCTGCCCGTGCCGGGTGGGTTTACGATTACGACCGATGCGTGTCGGTTGTATTATGAAGGCAGCCGGAAGTGGCCGTCGGGCCTGGAAAAGCAGGTTCGTCAGAACCTGTCGAAACTCGAGCGCGCTTGCAAAAAGAAGCTGGGGCATCCGAAGAACCCGCTTCTGGTGTCCGTGCGCAGCGGAGCGGCGGTTTCCATGCCGGGCATGATGGAGACGGTGCTGAATCTGGGGCTGAACGACGAGTCGGTCGAGGGGTTGGCATCAGGCACGCGCAATCCAAGATTTGCCTGGGACTCCTATCGTCGATTTATACAAATGTATTCTACAGTCGTCGTTGGGATGCCGGCGCAAGAGACGATGCAACTCTCGACGGGCGAAATCATGCCGATGACCACTATGACCGGTCTTAGTCGAGAGGTTTTTGAAGCCAGGCTGGAAGCCCTGAAGGAGCGTGAGGGCGTGCAGGCCGACACCGAGCTTACGGAAGCAAACCTGCGAGAACTATGCGACGAGTACAAGGACTACTTCCTGGAACAAACCGGCAAATCCTTTCCTCAGGACCCCTGGGAGCAATTGGCGGGGGCCATCAACGCGGTCTTCGGATCATGGATGGCGGAGAAAGCGATCAAGTATCGAGAGGTGGAGAAAATCTCCGGGCTCCCCGGTACGGCGGTGAACATTTGTCAGATGGTCTTCGGCAACATGGGTGAAGACAGCGGGACAGGCGTGTGTTTTACGCGTGATCCCAGCACGGGAGAGAATGTCTTTTACGGTGACCTGCTGATGAATGCCCAGGGCGAGGATGTCGTGGCCGGCATTCGAACGCCGATTCCGCTGGACGATTTGAACCGGACGCATCCTGCGGTGTATCAACAGCTTTGTGCGGTCCGTGTCATGCTGGAAGCGCACTACAAGGAGATGCAGGATCTGGAGTTCACGGTTGAGCGCGGAAAGCTGTACATGCTTCAGTGCCGAACCGGAAAGCGCGCGCCGACGGCGACGTTCAAGATTGCGGTTGATCAGGCGACCAAGCCTTTGCTCACGAAGCCCGAGGCGAATCGGTTTGTCAAGAAGGGTTATCTGCCGAAGCGCTACGTTGCGACGGCGACCAAGCCGGTTCTCAAGAAAGAAGAAGCCATCCTGCGCGTCAAGGCGTCCGACATCGAACGGTTGTTTCATCCGATTATCGATCCCGAATTTGATTCAAAATCTCTTTCCATGCGGCAGTTGGGTGTCGGCATCAACGCTGTGCCCGGCGCCGCCAGCGGACAAGTCGTTTTCACGGCGCCGTTGGCGGAGGAATGGAGCGCCGAAGGGAAAAAGGTGATCCTCGTGCGCAAGGAGACGAGCCCTGAAGACGTCGGCGGCATGCACGCAGCACAAGGTATTCTGACCGCCACGGGCGGCAAGACGTCCCATGCGGCCGTCGTGGCTCGAGGGTGGGGCAAATGCTGTGTCGTCGGTTGCGGGGCCTTGAGAATCGACGAGCAGGGCCGGACCATGTCCCTCAACGGCAAGACGGTCGGCGAGGGCGATTATCTGACCCTCGACGGTTCGGAGGGTGCGGTTTATCAAGGCGAACTTCCGTTAGTGACGCCGGAACTGCCCGACGAATATTACACGTTGATGGCGTGGTGCGACGCAAAGCGTCGACTGAAGGTGCGAACAAACGCGGACACGCCCTATGACGCGGAGAACGCGATCAAGATGGGTGCGGAGGGAATCGGCCTTTGCCGGACGGAACATATGTTCTTCGATACCGAACAGCGTCGTCTGGCGATGCAAGAGATGATTCTATCCGTGTCGGAGACGGATCGTCGCCAGGCATTGGACAAGCTGCTCCCATTCCAGCGGCAGGATTTCATTGGGATTTTCGAAGCGATGGCGGGTCGCCCGGTGACGATTCGATTGGTCGATCCACCGTTGCACGAGTTTGTGCCACATACCGAAGACAAGCAACGGGAACTCGCCGGCCATTTAGGCGTGGCGTACGAAGCGATCAGGGATCGGGTCGAACAGCTTCACGAGTCCAATCCGATGCTGGGGCATCGGGGGTGCCGATTGGCGATTACCTATCCTGAGATTCTGGAAATGCAGGTTCGAGCGATTATGGAAGCCGCGGTGGAATGTCGACGCCGAGACGTCAAAGTGTCACCGGAGATCATGATTCCGCTGTGCATCGATGCCAAGGAACTGAAGACTCTGTCGGACCGGACACGACGCGTGGCGGATGAAGTCCTGCAAAAATCGGGAATCAAGCTGAAGTATCTTGTCGGCACGATGATCGAGACGCCCCGGGCGGCGCTGACGGCCGCGTCCGTCGCGGAAGTTGCGGACTTTTTCAGTTTCGGCACGAACGATTTAACACAGACCGTGATGGCATTGTCACGTGATGATGCGGGTCGTTTTCTGCCGGACTATGTTGATCAGGACAAGGCGGCCGTTTTCTCGTCCGATCCCTTTCAGACGATCGATCGTGAGGGCGTGGGCATGTTGGTCGAACATGCGATCCGGCACGGTCGCATGGCGAAGAAGGATTTGAAGATCGGAATTTGCGGCGAGCATGGTGGTGATCCTTCATCTGTTCATTTTTGCCACGACGCGGAGATGGACTACGTGAGTTGTTCACCCTATCGCGTGCCGGTCGCTCGATTGGCAGCGGCGCAGGGCGTTATCATCGCTCAGGCTGACAAAAGACTGCAGAAGAAAGTGGTTCGGCCGAAATCGCCATCGAAGACGAAAACCAGGACGAAGACGAAGACCAAGCCAAAGCCCAGGCCTAAGACCAAGGCCGGCAAGAAGAAGACCGTAATCAAGAGAAAGTCGTCCAAGAAAACAGCGCCTGCGAAGAAGGCGTCGCGCGCCGGCACGGCGAAGAAGGCCCGCAAAGCATCGAAGAAAGGCCGCAAGCGCTAGACGTTCTTGTCCCTAGACCTGGGCCTCTCGGCGACGCCGATTGCTCCCCGGATACGGTCTTTGACGGTTCTGAACAGCTTGAATCGATGTGCCAGCAGGTAGCCCAGGAATGAAACGGGTATTAGGGAGTATCCGGCCGCAAGTATCCATCCCGTCACGGGTTCATTGACATCTCCGCCCCCCGTTTCGATTTTCTTCTCGACCTTGACCTGCAGGGCGCCGATGTCCTGTTCCATTTGTCGGATTTCTGCCTTGACCGCACTCATCTCCTTGGCCTTCATGCAGCCGCAGACACAGAGCGGGCAGGACCATCCGACGCTGAGCATGGACCAGGACAGGATGAAGAAACGAATCGTCACAGTCTTTTGCAGGGTCCACGAGCGACGGGACATCACGGCTCATCCCGGCTGAATTCGAGCGGCATGCGACCGGCGGCTCCGTTGCCGAACATGATGACCTTGGCGGAGAGACCGGTGTCGAGATAAAGGTCGACAGACTCCCCGATCGAGGGTCGTCCTGTGGAGTCGACTTCAACGCGATACGCCAAATTGTGTTTCTCCGCCACCTCGATGGCCTTATCGACCCAGGCCATTTTCTGTGCCGTGTCTTGTTGTTGTTGTTCCGTGGTCAGGCTCGGGTTGATGCCGCATCCCGCCGTCGTCAGGAGTGCGCATCCAAACAATGCTGCCAGGATTCCCGCCAACAGTTTTCCCGTCCAATCGAACAAAATCATCTCTTACCGTCCTTTCCTTTTAGTTCCGTGCACTTCGCAACGCAGACACCGTGCGATGCGGCCGTTCTCGCCTGGCTTCAAGAATAGAGGCTTGATCCGCGCTCGGGATTTGAGAAATGAAGTTAACCGGTACACCGACGTCGGCACGGACTTGGATCGGTTTGATAGGGCGCCGTTCGTCTTATTCGATGTCGTTTACTTCAGTTCGACGGACCAATAGGCATTGTCCAAAAAGGCCTTCCAGCTTGCGTAGCGGCCGTCGGACAGCTTGATGGTCAGGACAGGATTGCGACGGGGCTTTTTCGGCGGGCGAAACAGCTTCATGTTGGCCTGCTCGGGTGTGTGGCCGCCTTTCCTGATGTTGCATTTCAGGCAGGCGCAGACGATGTTCTCCCAGGTGGACTGGCCACCCTGACTTCGGGGAAGAACGTGATCCAGAGACAGTTCGCTGGTCGGGAATTTCTTGCCGCAATATTGGCAACGGTTTCCGTCACGGGCATAGAGATTTCGCCGATTGAATTTGACCGCCTGTTTGGGCAGCCGGTCGTAAACGGCGAGCCGAATGATACGCGGCACTGCAATGTCGAACCGGACGGTGCGAATCCAATCGTGGGCGTTTGGTTCGAACTCCTTGGCGAGCTCGCTCATCTCGCACCACTCGGAAAAGTCATAGGAAAGATATTGGCCGTCATCGACATGGACGACTTCGGCGAGATCTCGGAAGAGCAGACTGAAGGCGCGCTTCACGTTGACGACGCGCAGGGCGGAGTAACTCCGGTTGAGAACCAGAACATTGAGACCTACGGCTGATGGTTGGGCGGTCATGAAACCCTTCCACTCTTCGATGCGGACCCATGCTTATCCATATCGCCATCATCAGCAGAACCACAACGTAACGTATCGAAGACAGCTCGTCCGTACGCCTTGACGGATTTCCACTGATACACCCTATTTTAGGTCTACCTTATGCAGATCGCAAGAGACCGGTAAAGTGCGGGCCGGTATCGCATAACGAGTGGATCGGCATGACGTCAGTGTGTGAAAAAGCAGTTAAGCCGTGATGTGGGTTGTGTAAGCGTACAAACGTGTATTTACGGCTGTGCTGATCGTAGCTTGACGTGCTATTCGTTCGCGCTCATAAGCTTGGATATCGTCGAGCCACATTCGGGGCAGCGTCCGGTATCCAGTGAGCATCGCAGATCGTAGCCACAACCGATGCAATGGCCCGGTTTTCTTGGCGTAGCAAAGAAAACAACGCTGCCGGTCGCGACCATGGAGGCAAATCCCAATAGAACAACATCACCGACATGGTTGTCCCCAAAGACCACGATGGGAATGGAAATAACGACGGCAAGCATCGCGGCAAGAAATCCTCTGAAGAACGGCGCAACATGATGGCCGGCATCGGGATCAAAGAGCTTTCGGGGTCGCCGGTGGTTCAGTGTGACGGTGACAGCCAGCGCACAGACGGTCGGTATGCCGCAAAGAAACACGATGCTGCTCAAGTAATCGAGCGCGCCATACCATCGATACCAATCTTCTGTGAAGAGGTTGAAGACAAACAAGCCAAGGAAGAACGCGAAGTATCCAATCGTGAATCGAAGCATCATCTCTCAGAGAGGGCGCTTGCAGAATGTTTTCTAATCGTCCGGCTCCGTCTCATCATTTTCACAATCGTCAATCTCGGAAGGCGCGTTGTTGCCGGTCGGCGGCGGCACGCAAATGGAACCCATGACGACGATTGGTTGTGAAGGCGCGAACCAGGCATAAATACGCGAAAAGGGTTCCATGTTACGGAGTCGGCCGAGATGCCCTCGTGTTCCGAGCACACTCGCCCCACAGGCGAGCAGCGTGAATACGGCGGCGATTCGACCCATCGCCCGGGCAAACCGTTTGCGGGCGGCCCGGAGGCCGACGGGGCACTCCTTGGTGATCATCGTGCCATCGGCGCGTTGATAAAGCCGGGCACAAAGATTTCCCTCTTTCTCGATGATCAGGGCCTTCACTTCGGACCGGGTCATCTCGGCGAAGTTATAGACGTGCAATTTGCATGCTTCACAGAAGCGAATGCGATCGTTCCCTTTCATGTCGGCCCAGGATGCGGAGCAGGGTGAGGCGATCTTGGCGTGAGCGATGAGGTCAACGTCTCGGCCCATGGAATATCTCCTTGAACGGTGTCAACAATTATACCCACGTCGCAGCGGTCGAGTCTCAAAGTTCATGGAAGGATTTCGGCATCTTCTCCGGACTTGGACGCTCGCAATCCCGTCCGGGTTTCAAGATACTCTGGATTTTTGTCGATCGAGGCAAGTTCCACACGGCGACGCAGTAATAACAAAGAGTTATAATCCGGCGCGATGAGGATTAAGATGGATCGCTTGAGCAGATGGGGTCAATGATGCGATACCTGGGACATTTCGTGTGGCTGGGATTGTTGCTGGTGCCGGGTTTGAGTCCGTCGTCCGCGTTGGCCCAGGGTGAGAATCAAGACGCTGCGAAGACGCCGCGGGCGAGGGAGCATCCACGTTCACACGCGCACACAACTTTGAATAGCTTCATGGAGCTCTACCGCAAGGATGATCCGGAGTCCACGAAGCAGATGCTCGAGTACCTGGATCAGTCGGAGTTGGACGATGAAGCAAAGCAGAATGTGGCCACGCTGGCCTTGCGGCTGGCGGAGTTCATGGCGAGGAACGATGTCGCGACGAAGGCCAAGTTTGAAGCGCTGAAACTCAAGAAGGATGAGTGGGGTTTCTTTGAATTTTGTCTCTATTATGCAACTCTGACGGAGACGGAGAGCAAGACGGGCGACATCGCAGGGGATGAAAGGAAAAAACGAGACTGTCAGATTCGGCTGATCAAGGTCGGGAAATACTGGCAATTTGACGGCAAGACGGTTGCAAGGATCGATCTGCTGACCGCGCAGAAGAAACCTGAAGTCGCCGAGATCGGCCAGCCTCAGGTTCCGAAGGAATCGCCGACCCAAGCCTCGACGGCTGAATCACCTCCGCCGCCTAAAGTGCCGGATGCATTCGCATCCCCACAGGCCACGATGCGGACCTTCTTGGAAGCCTTCGATGAGAAAATCAAGAATCGGAGACCGGCTGCGGAGTGTCTGAATCTCGAGGGCTGGGGCGTTCAGCCTCAGGATCGACAGGCCAAGATCCTGGCCGATGCGCTGAAGTTCGTCCTCGATCGGACCGTGTATGTGGAATCTCTCGAGATTCTGGACGACCCGAAGACCGAGTCGCCGTACCGCTATCGGCTTGTTCAGAACCAATGGCCCATTGAACTGGAGCGCATGGAGGACGGGCGCTGGTTGTTTTCGGCGAATATGCTGGAACCGCTCCAGGAGATGTTCCGAGCCGTTGCCGATTCGCCGTCCAAGGTCCCCGATGCTCCGGAGTTTTCGTTCAGGTCGATGCCGGAGTTGTGGTTGTTCTCAGCGTTGCCGGTTTGGGCGCAGCAGCGCATCTGGTTTCTGGAACTCTGGCAATGGCTCGGATTGCTCGGTGTGCTCCTCGGAGGAATCGTTGCCGATCGTTTGGCCCGGGTGATTCTGCGGCATATTTCCGCTTGGATCGTTCGTCGTCTCAAGGCCAGCACGGACACGAATCTGGAGGAAACGGCGCTGCGGCCGATCGGGTTGGTCATTCTAGGCTATGTCTGGCTCGAACTCTTTCAGGTGCTCTGGCTGCCCAAGACCTTGGGCAACGTTCTTACCAACGCCGCCTGGTTCATCGTCGTCTTTGCCGGAATCTGGGCCACTTATCGAGTGATCGATGTGGTCCTCGGTTACACGAAGACCATCGCGGCGCGGCGGGCGTCCAAGTTCGATGAGTTGCTGGTCCCGTTCGCTCGAAAGATTCTCAAGGTCGTGGTCACCATCGTCGGCCTGATCTATTTTGCCAGTCGCATACTTCCGCCGAATCAGATTGGCGCCTTGTTGGGCGGTCTCGGGCTCGGTGGTTTGGCGTTTGCCCTGGCCGCGCAGGACACGCTGAAGAATCTGTTCGGATCGATCACGGTCATGCTCGATCGTCCGTTCGAGATCGGCGACTGGGTGAAAATCGGCGACGTCGAGGGGACGGTGGAGTCGGTCGGCTTTCGCAGCACGCGGATTCGCACCTTCTATCACTCACAGATCAACGTGCCGAACGGCAAACTGATCGATGCCATCGTGGACAACCTCGGACGGCGGAAATACCGCCGGATCAGCTGTAAACTGGGACTGACCTATGACACGTCGCCGGAGAAGATCGACGCTTTTTGCGAGGGGGTTCGTGAGTTGATCCGGCGGCACCCCTTTACGCGCAAGGACTATTATCACGTCTACTTCAACGAATTCGGGGCGACCTCACTGGACGTTCTCCTGTATTGTTTCCATGAAGCGCCGGACTGGAGTACGGAGCTGCGTGAACGTCATCGGCTGTTCTCCGACATCCTTCGCCTTGCTCAGAGACTGGGTGTGGAGTTCGCATTCCCCACGCAAACGTTACATCTGCACAACGCCGATGAAGCGCCGGCTTCGACCGCTCGTCGTCCTGCCAAGGCTGATCAGCTTGCGCCGGACATTGTGGGCCGATCCGAGGCCGCGGCCATCGCCAAGCTGACCGTACCGCCGCCGGAGACGATAGGGCCTGTAAAGATTGAGAAGCAGCCTCAGCCGGTGGATGACGAATATGTGAAGGAGCGGTTGAGCAGGCTCGGAAACGGCCGGCCGGAGGAATAGTCATTTATTTCGAGTGTCTGTTCGTTTGCGGCGTTTTCCTTTTGCAAACGGAATCGTCAAGCGATAGGAGCCGTTTTGAAGCTCGCTTTCGATTGGGTAACCGCATTTGTGGAAGACGCGGAGCATGCCGTGGTTGTCCGTCAGAACATCGGCCGTGAAGCCGGCGATGCCATGGCTTCTCGCAACATCGACCAGGGCGCTTATTAGGAGGGTGCCGATGCCCTTTCCCTGGTAGTCGTCACGAACCAGAAACGCGGCATCGGCGAAGTTCGTGGGCTGGTCGTTGAAGTAATGGGCGATGGCAACCATCTCCTCTTTTTCGGCGATGTCATCGGTCAGTACAACGAGCGCCATGTCGGCTTCATAATCCACACGAAGCAGTGTTTGGAGTTTGTCATGCGGCATCGCCTTGATCATCCGAAAGAAGCGATCGTGCACCGATTTTTCCGATAGCCTGTAGAACATATCGTGGAGCAACGATTCGTCGGTCAGCCTGAGCGGCCGCATGAAGGCCAGATCGCCATCCTTCAGCTCGATCCATTGCTCCAATGCTTCAGGGTAGATCGGTGTCTTGATCGGCAGCTCGATCTGATCCGGATAAACCATGTGGCGTGTCTTTGCCTCGGCAAGAAGCCAAGGTCGAAACTTGGGATCGGCGATCTGGATCAAAGCCATGGCCCGTTCACGGATGGTCTTGCCGTGGAGGTACGCGGTTCCGTGTTCGGTGACCACATAGTGGACATCTCCACGGCTGGTCACGACGCCGGCGCCGGGCTTGAGGCTGGGCACGATTCGAGAGATCGTGCCGTTGGCGGCCGTCGATGGCAGGGCGATGACGGGCTTGCCACCTTTCGAGCGTGCGGCGCCTCGGGTGAAGTCCACTTGGCCGCCGATGCCGCTGTAGAACATCTTGCCCAAAGAATCGGCACAGACCTGGCCTGTGATATCCACTTCGATTGCTGAATTGATCGAGATCATCTTTTCGTTTTGGGCGATGATGAACGGATCGTTGACGTATTCCGTCGGGTGAAACTCGACCAACGGATTATTGTCGATGAAATCGTAAAGCTTGCGAGACCCCATCACGAAGCTGGCGATGATTTTCCCGCGATGAAGCGTCTTTTCAGAATTCGTGATCACGCCCTTTTCAACGAGGGGAATGATGCCGTCGCTGAACATCTCGGTATGAATGCCCAGATTTTCGAACTCTGTAAGAGAATGAAGAACGGCGTCGGGGATTGTGCCGATGCCGAGTTGCAGCGTGGCTCCGTCTTCAATGAGGTGAGTAATGTGCCTGGCAATTCGTCGGGACAAATCATCGGGTTCACCCTGAACCGCCTCCAGAATCGGGTGGTCGCAAGGGACAAGCATATCGATGTCACGGACGTGGATGAAGTTGTCACCCAGGACACGTGGGGTATGGCTGTTCACTTCGGCGACAACCATTCGCGCGGATTCGGCGGCGGCTTTGACGACGTCGCAGGACACACCGTAGCTACAATAGCCGTGCTCATCAGGCGAACTTACTTGAATGAGCGCGACGTCGATGATCGCTCGACCCGAGCGAAAGAGTTCGGAAATCTCCGAAAGGAAAATCGGTGTGTAGTCCGCACGGCCCTCTGCGACGGCTTTGCGTACGTTTTGACCGATGAAATAGGCGTTATGGCGAAAACTGTCTCCGAAACGGGGTTCGGCGTAGGTAGCCACGCCCAGGGTCAGAATGTGCATGATCTCGGTATCACTCAAGTCTTCTCGCGAAGAGAGCGCTTCGACGAGAGACTGTGGTTCGCCGGCTCCGGAGCCGACAAAAATACGTTGTCCGTGCTTGACATGACCGACGGCGTATTGCGCAGTCGCAACCTTGTCCGGATACTTCGATTGCCAGGAAGGGCTCTGATGTTCAATCATGGGGTGACCTTCATTATTATCTTGTGACCGTCCAAACAGGGCGATTTCCGAGTACTCTATGATAATCATAGGGCCCCCTCATCGTGCACCGGAATGGGGATCATGGCAGGTTATTCTGGAACACCGTTGGCGAAGAAGCTGGGGATCAAAGAGGGCCACTGCGTCCTGCTGGTGAATCCGCCGGCGGGTTTTGAGAAAACGCTCAGGAGGCTGCCGGACGACGTCGAAGTGCGGACCGGGCTTCGCGGGAAGAGGCAAGGTGATGTGATCGTCTGTTTCTGTATGCGAAGGACGGAGATGGTGAGACGGTTTGCGGAACTGGCCGGGCGACTGACACCGGCGGGGGGGCTTTGGATCGGCTGGCCTAAGAAAGCGTCCGGGGTTGAGACGGACTTGTCGGACGGCATCGTTCGTGAAGCCGGGCTAAAAACAGGTTTGGTGGACAACAAGGTCTGCGCGATCGACGAGACCTGGTCGGGATTGCGATTTGTGATTCGATTGAAGGATCGAGCCAAGACGTGAAGGAATCTGCGTTGCGATCCGCCTCACTCCTTGGTTTCACGCGTCTTTCTTCGGGATCAGGTATTGAACGCTGAAGAGCCGGTCGTTGTCGAGCCAGACGTTTTCCACTTGAAGGCCCGCGTCGCCTGCGACACGGCAAAAATCCTCAAGACTGAATTTATGAGAATTTTCCGTATGGATGGATTCGCCTTTTTTGAAGGTGATGGTCTCGTCGCCAAAGTCGACAGATTGGTCCTTCTGGCTGACAAGGTGCATCTCGATTCGGCCAAGTTCGGGGTTGTAAATGGCCTCATGCTGAAACTGGTCCACGTCGAAATCGGCGCCGAGTTCGCGATTGATGTGTTCGAGCAGATTTAGGTTAAATGAAGCCGTCACGCCGTCACGGTCGTTGTACGCGCGCTTCAGGATGGCGGGGTCTTTTTTCAGGTCGACACCGATGAGGAGACCGCCGTCTTCGGATTGAACGGCGATTTCTTTGAGCAGCTCGATCGCCTGCTGAGGTGAGAAATTGCCGATCGTCGAACCGGGAAAATAAATGATCCTCTGGTCAACCTGTTGCTCACATTCAGGAATCTCAAACGGCTTTGTGAAATCCGCGCACACCGGCAGGATGTCCATGTCGGGATAATCTTCTTTCAAGTTGTATGCGGTTTCGAGCAGATGCTCCTTGGAAATGTCCACGGGGACATAAGCGGCGATGTCGGTGAGATGGTCCAGCAGGAGTCTTGTTTTCAGGCTGCTGCCGCTGCCGTATTCGACGAGCAGGCAATTGGGTCCGAGGACTGAGGCAATGTCTTCGATGTTTTCCTTCATAATCGCCAGTTCAGTGCGCGTGGGATAATACTCCTCGAGCTGGCAGATTTGGTCGAAGAGTCGGGAACCTCGCTGGTCGTAAAGGTACTTGCAAGGTAGCGTTTTTTGAGGAAGGCGGAGCCCCTCGAGCGCCTCGGCGCGAAAATCTTCGGCGGTTTGCTCCTGTTCCTGTAATTCCATCTTAATTGTTAAAGCTGTGGTCATGCGTCCCTCGCAAGTCGAAAGCCCATGAATTGCCAACGGGCATCGGGTGGAAAGAAATTACGATACGTCGATCTGATATGGGAACGAGGTGTTGCACAGGAACCGCCTCGTAGAACCATTTGGTTGCACATAAACTTGGCGTTGTATTCGCCTAGGGCGCCCTCCACTTGTTTGAAACCCGGATAGGGCGCGTAGGGGCTGGCAGTCCACTCCCAAACATCGCCGAACATCTGGGACAATGGGCCTTCGGGTTTGATGGTTTGTGTTGAAACGGGATGTAGTCGGTCATCATCCAACAGATTTCCCTGTACCGGCACATTTTGGGCGGCGATTTCCCATTCGACTTCGGTCGGTAATCTGGCCCCGGTCCAGCGGGCGAACGCGTCGGCCTCAAAGAAACTGACATGGCAAACGGGTTCGGCGGGATTCAGCTTTCGCATACCGCCGAGCGTCATGATCCACCAAGCGTTGTCTCGTTGCTCCCAGTAAAGCGGCGCCTTCCAGCCTTCGGCATTGACGATGTTCCAGCCGTCGGACAGCCAGAATTCCGGGCGTTCGTAACCGCCGTCGGACAGAAATTCGAGATATTCCCCGTTCGTGACAAGCCGGGAGGCGATTTCAAAAGCGCGGACATGGGCTTTATGACGGGGATATTCATTGTCATAGCCGAAGCAATCGTCATCGCTCCTGTGTCCGATCCAATAGAGATTTTCGGCGAATCGAGCCCACGTTTGAGGGAGGGGCGCTCCGTCAAGCGGTGTGCCTAAATTGCGATAGACCGGCCGAAGAGGATTACACCAGAAGACATGTTTGATGTCGGTCAGGATGAGTTCCTGATGTTGCTGCTCATGGTACAGACCGAGCGTGATGACCGGCGCGACTTTCCGTACCGAGTCTTCGTCCCTCGATTCCAGGAATTCGAGTACGTGTCGATCCACATAATTGCGAAAACGATACGTGTGCTCAAGGGACGGTCGCGACAGGAGGCCTCGATTCGGTCGATAAAACTGGTCACCGACTGCGTTGTAGTAGGAGTTGTACAGATACTTGTACTCAGGGTGAAAAGGCCGATAGGTCGGTAACCCATCCGTCAGGAGAAATGTTTCGAAAAACCAGCTTGTGTGAGCAAGATGCCATTTTGTCGGACTGACGTCCGGCATGGATTGAATGATGCAATCTTCAGGCGTCAGAGGTACGCAGAGCTTCTCTGTAGTCTGCCGGACTTCTCGGTAATGTGCGGTGAGAGACGAGACCGATGTCGGGAGGGGCTTTTTGGGGCTGACCGTAAGTGCTTTTGAGGCCATCGGATAAGACTCCGTGTTAATCGATCAGCGATTTTCTCTCGATGAGACGGCTATTAAACACGGCTGTATTTTTGCTGATAATTTGAGAGACGGCGTCGGCCGACTGGCAAGATTGCAGTTGCTTTGTGAATTTGAAGACCATGATTCAAAAGGGAATATACGGCACCGCGCGATTTTGTTTTGAAAGAATATAGTCGATGATTTGGTGTCGTCAAGGCAAAGTTTGAGAAATGCCGTAGAAATCAGCATTTTCTCGCGGAATATCGATCAAATCATACATAATCACCAAAAACGCAACGTGCAAAGGTCGTTTTTTTGCAAGCCGCCATATCGTTCTGAAACAAGGCAGCTTGTTACATGATTGGCTTTATGCGAAGACCCTTCGAAACGAAGATGCGTTCCGCGATCTCAAATATCGCCTGAACCAGCAAGGCCAGCGCCGCGGCCGGAATCGCGCCTTGCAAAATGAGCGAGACGTCATTGAGTCGAATGCCGGTCAGAATGGGCTGGCCGTAGCCGCCGGCGCCAATCAGTGCGCCAAGTGTTGCGGTGCCGATATTGATCACCGCGGACGTCTTGATGCCTGCGAGGATCGTGCGAGAGGCCATGGGCAGTTCGATGAGGCGAAGCCTGGCGAATCGGGACAGGCCGAGCGCGGCAGCGGATTCCTTTAGTGCAGGGGAAATATCGTGAAGACCCGTGTATGTATTTCGAACGATGGGCAGCAAGCTGTAGAGAAAAAGGGCGGCGATTGCAGGGACACTGCCGATATCTCGAAAGATCGGGATCATGAAAACCAACAGCGCCAAGGCGGGGATGGTTTGAATGATGCCGACCACACCGAGAATCGTTTGTCCGGGGCCGGGTGCGCCGGCCGCCACGATGCCTAGCGGGATTGCGATCACGATTGCGGCGAACAAAGAGATCGCGACGAGACGCAGATGCTCATACGTGTTGCTCCGGAGATTGGCAAGCCAGTCTTCTTTGCCCACCTCGACCTTGATCCCCAGAACGTTATCCAAGAAGTCTGCCGACACGACCGTGTCGCGCACTCGACTCAGTTTTGCACGAGCGTTCATTTTGATCATCGCCTCTTCGGCGATGCGGTTTTCGAGTCGCAGTATTTTCTTGACGAAGTTCGGCGCCCTCGTCTTCAAGTCGGCGCGATAGAGGATGACGGCCTCGTAGTCCGGGAAATGATGCAAGTCGTCTTTGAGAGCACGGAGGTTGTAGTAGCGGATCTCAGCGTCGGTGCTGTAGAGGTCCGTGACATGGATCGCGCGTCGTTCCATGCCCCGATAGGCGAGGTCGTGATCCATCCCTTTGACGTTTTCGTGAGGAAGCTGATAGCGATCTCGCAGGCTCGGCCAGCCGTCTTCACGGTCCATGAACTCATTGCTGAATGCGAGGACGAGGTCGGGGTGTTTTTTCAGATCGGAGATGGTTCGAATCTTGCGTTGCTTGGCGAGGTCTTCCCTGATCCCGAGGACGTAATTGTTTCTAAAACCCAGCGGACGGCTCATCAGGATGCCTTCATCCCGAAGTGCAACACGTAGCTCATCGATGCCGACCAGTTGTTTTCCGGAAAGAAGGACCTGTGAAAGTGTCCCCGTATAATCAACGTACGCGTCGACTCCTCCGATTTTCAGGGCGTTGAAAAGCACCCGCGTCCCCAGGTCGCGTGTGTGTTTTGAGGCGTACCCCTCGTGTCGGGCAATGTGCTTGAGCATTTCACCCAGGATCGCGGACTCGGTGAATTTCTTTGAGCCGATCGTCAGCACGGCTGCATCCGGTTGTTTTGAGGATTCCGATGCGCACCCGCTGACGACGAAAACCAAGCAGGCGAGCAGGATTCTAAGTCGGTGGGTGAAATTCACGCTTGCAATGTCTCCAATGGGCTGCGTTGGGCGTTGATAAAACTCGTGACAAACGGGTCTTCCGGTTTGTTCACGAGGTCATGTATCGTGCCTTTCTGCACGACTTGGCCGTGCCGCAGCAATACGAGTCGGTCGCCGAGAAAACCGGCTTCGCCGATATCGTGGGTCACCATGACGACAGTCTTCTTCAATGTTTGAAAAATCTGCTTCAAGTCGTTCTGAAGATCGGCGCGGATCATCGGGTCCAAGGCGCCGAGGGGTTCGTCGAAGAGCAAGACGTGGGGGTCGAGCATCAAGGCCCGCATCAGGCTGACACGTTGCCGCTGACCGCCCGAGAGCTGCGCAGGATAGCGATCGAGTCCGTCTTGTGGAAACTGGGTCAGGGCTGCGAGTTCGTCGACTTTTTTTTCGACGCGCGCCGACGGCCATCCGAGGTGTCGTGCCATCAGCGTGACATTGCCGTGTGCGGTCAGGTGCGGGAACAAGCCGCCCTCCTGGATGACGTAGCCCATTTTGCGGCGAATCGTCAGGGAGGTTTCGGGATTGACGATGGTGCCCTCAAAGCGAGCGGCGCCTGTGTCAGGAGGGATCAGACCGATCATGATTCGCAGAAGCGTGGATTTTCCGCAGCCGCTCGGTCCGATGAGAACGGTCGTTTCGCCGGCGGGGATGTCGAGGTCGATTGGGCCGAGGACCTGCGTGTTCGCGAATGATTTCGTGATGCCCTTGAGTTCGATCATGCGTTCATCATATCGCAAAGCGGGGTGGCAAGGAGGTGTTCGTTTTTGACATTGATACGGCGTATCCGGATAATAAAGTCTGTCAAAAATGCGAGCCAGTTGAAGTTTCAACGGAAAGGAAATGGAGTCGTGCCTTGGCGATGCATTAGTGCGTGTGGCCTCTGGTCTGTCATCCTATTTCAGCCGATCAACGTATTGGGCCAGGATGATTCCGGCGTTCCGTCCCAGGACCTGCAAATCGGCGGTGATGAGCGTAAGCGATACTTCCTCATCGGCCCGATGCCTGAAAACGAAGCTCCCAAAAAAGGTTTTGGCCTCGTGGTTGTCATGCCCGGAGGCGCGGGCGGGGCTGATTTTCATCCTTTCGTCAAAAACATCTTCAAGCATGCTTTGCCGGAGGGTTATCTCGTTGCGCAACCGGTTGCCGTCAAGTGGACGCCGTCTCAACAAATTGTTTGGCCTACCCGAAAAAACAAAGTCAAGGGTCAGAAATTCTCAACGGAGAAGTTTGTCGAGGCTGTTATCGCGGATGTCCGCTCAAGGCATAAGCTCGACCGGAGGCGCATTTTTACGTTGTCATGGTCATCCAGCGGCCCTGCGGCCTATGCGATTGCATTGCAAAAGAAGACTGCGGTTGTGGGCTCATTCATCGCCATGTCGGTGTTTAAGCCGGATTATCTGCCGACTTTGAAGCGAGCGAAGGGGCGATCGTTCTATCTGTTCCATTCCAAGGGAGACAGGATCTGTCCATATCGGATGGCCGAAGAAGCCGGTGAAGCGTTGGAGGAGAACGGCGCTTTTGTTACGCTGGCCACCTATGAGGGCGGTCACGGCTGGAGAGGTCAGGTGTTCGGCAACATTCGGGACGGGGTTCGCTGGCTCGAGCAGTCCGTAAAGAAAGCCGCGAAAAAAGAGAAATCGAAGAAAAAGAAAAAGAAAAAGAAAAAAAAGTCGAGCGACTGATTTTTGAGAATCAAGGTGAGTTGTGATCAAAGCCCCGGGCAGTCTTGCCCGGGGCTTTAAGTTAAATGGGGATCGACGTATGAAAAACCAAATCCAGGAAGAAGGGCGTTGTCTTTCTCTTTTCGTCCTTTTCGCATTCGTCTTTTTTGCCGCCGGTTCCGAAGTTCGTGCGGAGTTTGAAACGCCGATGGCGATCACGAACGCCAAGGTCGTGACGTCGCCCGGTGTGATGATTGAACATGGCACGATCCTGATGGAAAAGGGGCGCATCGTTTCCGTAGGGACGCAAATGCAAGTTCCGGACGATGCTGAGGTTTTTGATGCGACGGATTTGATTGTGTATCCCGGCTTCATCGACGCCGGTACGCACGCGGGGATCAAGACGAAGGAGCCGGACGATGATGGTTTACTTCGTTTGGCGGACGATACGCCCGATACGCGCGAGGGCGTGCAGTCTGCGACGGTGGAGGCTTATCGCCGATTAATGCACCCACACTGGCGCGCCGAGGACCTGTTCGATCCGGACGTGGCAAAGCGAGAGGATTTTCGAAAGGCGGGTTTCACGGCCGCACTGGTGTCTCCCAAGACGGCGATTTTTTCGGGGCGGAGTGCAGTCATTAGCATGGGAGATGCGCCGTTGCGGCGCTCAGTGCTCAAGGGCGGTTTTGCGCAACACTCCGCGTTTGTGACCGGATTCAAGCGCGGGCAACAATTCCCTTCGAAGCCGCGATACCCCACCACCACCATGGGCGCAATGGCCGCGTTTCGACAGATTCTCATGGATTCACGCTGGCATCGTGAATTGACGGCATGGTCGGATCGGCATCCGGAAGGAAAGCGACCGCCGGTGGATCGTGATCTTGAGTCATTGTGGGACGTCCTCGATCGCAAGACATCGGTCGCCTTTCTGGCGAATCGTGAGAATGAGATTCATCGCGCGTTGGACATGGCGGCGGAGTTCGGATTGAAGCCGGTCATCGTCGGTGGTCGCGAGGGTTGGAAGGTGGTCGATCGGCTGAAGCAGGGTGACGTTCCGGTGATCGTCAGTCTCAAATGGTCGGATGAACCCGAGGAACCCAAGTCGATATCGGATGGAGAAGATTTCAAGGATGGAGACCGTCGTCCTGTTTTTGATGAAGACTGGCAGCGTCAGCCTTTCGAACCGGAACGGTTGTTCGAGGAGCGGAAGCGTCTTTGGGGTGAAGAAGTTGACAATGCGAAGATTCTTCACGAGGCGGGTGTTCGGTTTGGTATCGGCTCGTATGAGTTGAAGTCATCGAAGGAAGTTTTCAAACGTCTCGGCAAGGCCATTGAGCGGGGGCTTCCCGAGAAAGCCGCGCTGGCCGCGTTGACAAGCGACGCAGCCGGCGTGCTTGGTCTGCGTGAGGTTGTCGGCGAAATTGCACCGGGCAAGCTGGCCAATTTGACAATGATGACGCATCCCCTCGCAGAGAAGAAAGCCAAAGTGAAATGGGTGTTCGTGGAGGGCAAACCGTTTGACGTCGGGGGTGAAATCAAGCCTGACGGGAAAAAAGAGGCAGATAAGTCAGGTGATCGGCACGTCGACGACGGGGAGCGGAAAGAGAGGAAGGAAGAAGAGGCAAGTGCGTCGCAGCCTGCAACTTCTCAGGACGCTGACGTTGTGGTCTGGCCGAACTTTGCTTGCGAGATAAAAACGGATCGAAAGCCTCGCGTCCAGACCGGTGGCGATCTTCTCATCAAGAACGCGACGTTGTTGACGATTGAGAAAGGTGATCGGGTTGAGACCGACTTGCTGATCGAAGAGGGCAAAATCGCGGCGTTGGGCGGAGATATCACTGCGCCGCCGGGGATGCTCACCGTCGATCTTCGCGGTTATTGTGTGACGCCCGGCATCATTGACGCTCATTCGCACATGTGCAGCGACGGGGGGTTGAACGAGTTTTCGCTGTCGGTGACGCCGGAGGTTCGAGTGGCCGACGTGGTCGACCATACGGACATCGGTGCTTTTCGTGCGTTGGCGGGAGGCGTGACGACGATTCACACGATGCACGGCTCGGCCAACACGATCGGCGGGCAGAACGTTGTCTTGCGTATGAAATACGGGCGACCGGCGGCTGAATGGATGTTTCCCGAGGCGGCGCAGACCGTGAAATTCGCCCTGGGTGAGAACGTCAAGCAGTCTAATTCACGCAATCGACGGACCCGTTTTCCAAGCACAAGGATGGGTGTCGAAGCCGTGATGCGACGTTCATTCGACGCGGTGCGGCAATACAACGCCGAATGGGAATCCTACAAGAAGAAGAAGGCGTCCGGTCGGGACCCGAGGCCGCTTCGCCGTGATTTGCGACTTGAAACGCTGGCCGCGGTTCAGAACGGCGATATCTGGGTGCATTGCCATTGTTACCGCGCCGATGAGGTTCTTCGTCTGCTTGACGTGGCTGAGGACTATGGCTTCCGGATCGGCGTGTTGCAACATATTCTTGAGGGATATCGCATCATTCCCGAAATCCATCGCCATGCCTGCACGGCGTCCTCGTTTTCCGACTGGTGGGCATACAAGCTCGAGGCCTACGACGCGATCCCGCACAACGCGGCGCGGATGGTTCAGGGCGGTGTCGTCGCAACGGTGAATTCGGATTCGCCCGAAGTGATCCGGCACCTCAATCTGGAGGCCGCGAAATCGATCCGCTTTGGAGGGCTTGGCGCCAACGATGCCTTAAGACTGGTCACGATGAACGCAGCGATAACGCTCGGCGTCGAGAAGTATGTCGGTTCGATCGAAACGGGCAAATTCGCCGATCTGGCTGTGTTCGACGGTCATCCTCTGGACACATTTTCGAAATGTGTTTTGACCTTGATCGACGGAGAGATCTACTTTCAGCATGATTCTCTCGACTTCGAAAATCCGCCGCCGCCACTGGCCGTCAGGCCCTTGAATCCGCCGCGCGAACCGATGCAGATTGCTCCTTCGGCAAAGAACGAATACTGGATCGTCGGCGGAACGGTCCATCCGGTCAGCGGTCCCCCGATCCCAAACGGCATCTTGGTGATGTCTGACGGTAAGATTCGGCGCGTGGGGCCGCGATCCGGTCAGACGCCGCAGCCGGGCGCGACCGTGGTCGATGCTTCGGGTTTGAATGTTTATCCAGGCCTTATCAATGCCGGCGTGCCGTTGGGTTTGATCGAGATCGGGTCCGTCGCGGGCAGTGTGGATGTGCAGGATCTTGCAAAGTTTCAGCCCGACCTGAACGCGGTCTGGGCTTACAATCCATTCGCTTCTGCCATCGAGGTTGCCCGGTCGGAAGGTGTCACCGCCGCGATGATCCCTGCGTCAGGTCAAGTCGTCGGTGGCGGGGCGGGTTTGGTTCACCTCGATGGTTGGTCGATGCCGGAAGCGTTGATCGCTTCACCGATGGGCGTATTTGTTCAACTGCCGTCTTTGCCGGTGCGATTTCAGGCGTGGGTGACTCAGGAGGACCGGAACAAGCGAAAGGAGCAGTATCGCGAGCGGTTGGCGGAAACCGAGGCATTTTTTCGAGAAGCCGCGCATTATGCCAAAGTTACGGCACTTGCGGGCAATCCATCGAAGCCGATGTCTGATTTCGATCGCAAGCTTGAGGCGATGATTCCGTGCATGCGCGGCGAAGTGCCCGCTTTCTTCCGCGCAAATTCATACAAGCAGATCAAGGAGGCGTTGCGGTTTGCCGCGCGCTATGAGATTCGTCCGGTCATTTTCGGCGGACGTGAAGCCTGGAAGGTGGCGCGCGAGCTTTCCGAAAGGAGCGTGGATGTCATTTTGGTTCGTTCGATGGCTTATCCGTCCGGCGAGTTCGAACCTTGGGACAGTGTTTATCGCAATGCCGCCGTCCTGCATCGATCCGGCGTGCGATTTTGTTTTGCGACGCGGGAAGCGAGCCTGGCCAAGAATCTGGGAATCGAGGCCGGCATGGCCGTTGCTTATGGTTTGGAGTCCGTGCATGCGGTTCGGGCTTTGACATTGGATGCGGCGCACATTTTAGGGGTGGGTGACGAGATGGGTTCATTGGACCCCGGCAAGATCGCCGACGTGATCATCACGACCGACACTCCGTTGCAAGCAACCAATAGCGTCGTGGCGTCGTTTATTCGCGGGCGCCCGGTGGATTTGTCGAACAAACACACGAGGTCCGATGAGAAATTTCGACAAAGGCCAAGCCCTGATCTGCCGCCGCCCATCGAACTTCGCGGTCCTCCACCCATGAGATTGCCGATCGCCCAATAGGTCGGAAAACGAGGGACTACCGTGGTCGCAGGTCGTAGCAGACCATTTCCTTATGGTTGCGCGCGAAAAGCAATCCGCCGGCCAATGCCATGTTGTTCCACGTTCTCCCTTCGAGAATCTGAATCCGAGCGATTTCCTGGAACTGCTTCGGATCGGCCTTGACGAGTGCGAGCCGTCCGTCTTCGCTTAGTACAAGAATGTGATTCCCTACGAGCAGGATAGACCCATAGTCGTAACGGCCGCCTTTCCATTTTCGCTCCCCTGTCTCCAAGTCCAGGCATCCGAGTACGCGCTCGTTCAAGCCGTAGATGAATCCGTTGTGGAGGACGGAGGAGGTGAATTTGTTTTTCATCTTTGAATTCGACCATAGTTTTCGTGGTTGGATCGCGCCCTTGACGGATTCGATTTTGATCAGCGCGCACCCGTACCCGTAGCCGGAGGAAATGAACAGGCGATCTCCGCCCGGGAGAAGCGGTTGCGAACAGTTGATGCCATACTGCGTTTTCCAAGGCAACGACCAGATGACGTCGCCGGTTTCCGGATCGATCCCATGGAGGCTGTAGGCGGCGAAGTTGAGAATTTGTCGTCGCCCGTTCAATGTGGCGAGCATTGGAGACGAATAACCTTGTTGACCGGCGTCGGTTTTCCAAAGAAGCGTTCCACGCTCTGCGTCGTAGGCAAGAATCGAGTCGCCGCCCTTGCCGGAATTGGTGACGATCACCTTGTTATCCACAATGAGTGGGGAGCCGCTTAATCCCCAGGTCAGGTTTTCAGCGCCGAAGTCGGCCAGGATATTCGTTCCCCAATACCGTTCGCCGGTTAGTGCGCCGAGACAGTTCAAGGCCCCTTCTGCACCCAAGGCGTAGAGTTTATTGCCGTGTAACGTGGGCGTGGCCCGCGGCCCGTCACCGCCGAGGGTTTCCTCAAACGAAGCTTCATAACGATAGATCCAAAGCTCGCGGCCCGTTTTCAAATCATAGCTTGTGACGGCCTCGTGACCCCGGCGCTGTTCGATGGTGTAAATTCGTCCATGGCCGACGACAAACGAGGCGTAGCCTTCTCCGATCGGTTGTCGCCAGATTTCTTTGGGCGGCGTCTTGTTCCAGTCAAGCGAGATTGTTGCATCGGCCACGCCGTCGCGCCTCGGACCGCGGAAGGCCGGCCAGCGAAGGCCGATCGTTTCGGGTGACGGAGAAAAGGACTCGGCATGTAGCGCACTTTGCGTTTCACGGTGTTTTTCGACTCGACGGTCCTGCCACCAACCGCGCGTCAGATCGATCTTGAAACCGGACGCTTTCATGCCGCCGCCAAAATCCCAATACGGAATCAGTGCCAGCAGCAGCGTTACGAGCAAGAGAGGAGAAGACAGGAGGACTCCAAAGGCCTTTTGTCTGCGGCGCAGCGCCGGGCTTTTCAACAGTAGGATCAGGCCGAGCGGATAAAGCAAGATCAGGCTTGCGATCAGCGCAGGCAACCTGAAATACCATCGGAGTTGTTCACGGCTGTGAGCGGGCCTGTGGTCGGTGGAATGTTCTTGCATGGTTCTATGATAGAATAGACCGGTCTATTCGCAATGGCGAGCTGTGGTCATCGGTTACATTCCATGAAAGAAGGGCAGGACCATCACGTTGAAACCTTGGACTATGCTCGACAAGGGCGTCCCCGTTTCTTGCCCGGTCGAGATAATCCCCGTGTACTTGGAGCCGTCAGCCTTGTGCTGGCCATTGCCGTTTTGCTTCCGTTCCTGATCGCAGGTTTGCTGATATTTCTTATGCTGGTTTTGTCTTGATCCATCGCAAATATTCGCAGGCCGGCCATCTGTTGTGGATTTTCCCTGATTTGGAGTAGACTCGTTTGAATGCCCATGGGTGCAGCACACGACCAATGGCGAGACATCTCGTATCTGAAATGCGGCAACGACCGTCAACGTGCGGCGTTCAGGACGTTACAACAACTCGAGATTATCGAAGTGCTTCGACCTTACGGTGTGATTTTGGCCGGCACCATTCCTCTCGAGATCGACATTCCCGGTAGCGATCTCGATCTTCTCTGCCAACCAGACGACATGGACATGTTTGCCGAGTTGGTTCGCTGTCGTTATGGGGATCATTCGGCATTCCGCAGCAAACAGCAGTTGTGGGATACGATCCCCACGGTTGTGGCCGGGTTCGAAACGGAGACATTTCCGATCGAAATATTCGCCCAGACGCTCCCCATTATCGAACAGCGGGCCTATCGCCATATGATCGTCGAGGCCCGATTGCTGGAGATCGGTGGACCGGCGGCGCGGCAGGCCATCCGTCAATTGAAGCTCGATGGGCGGAAAACCGAGCCTGCGTTCGCGGCGTATTTTCGAATACCGGGGGACCCGTATGAACAACTTTTCCAATTGTATGATTGGGATGATCGCAGGCTGCGTGAAGCCGTGGACTCGCGTATTTGGATCATCGAATCAGTTTGAGGATCGGCATGAGCGACTTGGGATTTTGGCCAGTGTTGATCGGTTCGACCGTCGCCGATGCATGTGTCGTTTTTGTGATGCTCTTTGTGCGGCGCCGCTCCGAGCACGTGATGCTGGGCCCTCCCCTGATCACAATGTACCGTGTTGCGTTTACAGCCGTTGTCGCCTTGGCCGCGTTCTTGTTGAAACTCGTCGTATGGACGGCGATCGGTGTCAACTTTTTCGGTTGGGTCAATCTTGTTTACGTTGACTTGATGGTATTGATGCCCTTGGTTGGAGCGGTCGTTTTATTCCTGGGACGTCGTCGTCAACGTCGCGTTCCTCGTGTTCGTTTGTCGCTTTCGGTGCGGCTCCTGGCGATTGCTTTGTTGGGCCTTGCTCCTTTGGGATTCTACTCCACTTTTGTAGAACCTTTTCGCCTGCAACTTGAGACCGCGGTGGTCCCGGTCGCCGGGTCGCGAAACGGCAGCGATGTGATCAGGATCGGGGTGCTGGCCGACATCCAGACTGCGGACGTTTCCGACTACGAGCGCGACGCGGTTGATCGGATCATGGAGCTGAAGCCGGATATTATTCTGCTTCCTGGTGATCTGTTTCAGGGTTCGCTTGATGCATTCAATGCGCAGTTCGAAACGCTGGTCGATCTCGTTTCTCGACTATCGGCGCCAGGCGGCGTCTATTTTGTCATGGGGGATTGTGATTATCGCGATCGGATTGAGCGACTCTTTCGCGAAACAGATGTGACGTTGCTTCATAATGACGTTGTACGCGTTGCCGTAGGGGACCGTGATGTCACGATTGGCGGCCTCGAATTGGAATACACTTCGACGGCAAGGGCCGCGGTTCGACGTTTACTCGACGTTCCCGGGGACGGTGACATTCGAATTCTGTTGGCGCACCGGCCGGACATCGTGAGTAAGCTTCCAAACGGCTCAAAAATCGACCTGGTCGTCGCGGGCCACACACACGGGGGGCAAGTGGTCATTCCTTTTCTCGGACCTCCGATCACATTTTCAAAATTGCCGATGGCGGTCGCCGCAGGTGGAATACACTGGTATCAAGGCAATATGATCTATATAAGCAGGGGTGTCGGATGCGAACGGGGGCAGGCCCCTCGCGTCCGTTTTTTGTGCCCTCCCGAGATGACGTTGTTGCACCTGAAAGACGGCGAAGGGATTTGATTCGGGAAAGGATCAGTTTGTGGTCTTTCGATTGAGTTGGATGTTGACTTGCTTGGCCGTGGTCGTCGCAGTTACCGGATGCGGCCCGAGTAAGATTCTGCCTCCGCCGGATGCGTTGCCGCAAACGCTTGGGGATCGCTCGCTTTGGCACACACCTCAGGCCTATATCTATGCGGGTGAAAGGGCTATTGCCGGAGAGACTGATCGCTGGGTGGGCGAATTGCAGAGGTATTTGCGACGGACGTATGACCGCGACATTGGCAAGGGATTGGTGATCGTCATCGACAAAGACGAGACGCCCATTGTGAACACATTGGAGGAGATGACTCGATTGCAGCGAGACGTATCCACCGTAGCGGCCGCTGCGCCTGACAAGAAGCTGAGCGTTGAAGAGTTGCGCAGAAAGCTCCAAGAGGTCGGGATGTCGGAATCACTCGCGTGCAGCATCGCGTTGATGAATCTGGACGACGTGACTTTGAATGAAGTGGGTTTGGCCGGCGCGCTGCCCGAGGAAGTCGCCTGGCGGGTTTGTTGCCCGTCGCAGCGGCTCATGGAAGAGGCGATCTGGGAATTTGCGCCCGTGGCGTTGGAGAAGCATTTGGGCAAAGGATTCGCGGTCATGACCGCTTGGGCATGGCCGGTGGCATTTGCCGAAGCAGCCAAGGCGCTGCGCCTCGGCCGTGACGTCACGGTGTTTCAAATGTGGGCATCGCGGCAAAGCGATTGGTCCACCGAAAAGCGATTGGCCGAGGTCGCTCGTTATACAAGAGAACGTGCGTTCGTCATCAGTCCGATGCTCTCGCTCGCTCTGGCGATGGTTAAGAAGAATGCAATGGGGACGGAGAACGATGCCGTCCAAAAACAGACGGCCATCGCCGCGGATTCGAAACAATTCTAGGCGGTTTCTACGGATCCACGTACTGGCGTACGAAATACTTGGCCGTCAGCGATTCACCAGTGGCTCGTTTGGTCAATTCGTTCCACGAATACAGGTTGCCCGGGCCGAAGATTTCGCGCTTCATGTAATCGCCGGCAGCCTTGCTGTTGTGATAGCAGGTCGATCCGACGTCGGTTTTGCCCAGGACCTTGCTGGCGATGTAATGATGGACCTGGCTCGCGAACAAATCACCCATCATATAGCTGTGGTAATAGACGGGCACGGTCACGATGTGGATCTTCGCTCCGTAGTCCGGGCGTTGCACGTTCTCCGGCGGATTCAGCAACTGATATTTCTTCTTGAGGTCCCACCAGAGTTTACCGAGGTCCTGATCCGGATTGCCGTACATGGCGTGCTCGAAGCGGACCATGACCTGTGCCCAGCGGCTGAAGATGAGCTTCTCTGCGCGGAGGGAGCGTTTTGCCGATTGGACGTACTGGGCGGCCTCGCCAGGGGATAGTTTGACCACTTTTGTGAGATATTCCTGATTCTTGGCCATCGCTCCCATCATCATCGCATAACCTTCGGTGGTGATGCTGTGGGACGGCGTGCGAAGCAGGAAAGGCAGGTCCGGGTCAATGTATTTGTCATACACGCCGTGACCAAGTTCATGAATCAACGTATCCATCCAACGCAAATTGGGCTTGAGATTGCACAGGACGCGGATGTCTCCTTCGCGGTCGATGTCCGTCGCAAAAGCGTGCGAAGATTTGCCGGGTTTTTCGTAAAGGTCGCTCCGTGCCAGGATGTCTTCCACCTCCATGCCCAGCCCCTGGTAGTAGGTTTTGGTCAATGCCAGCAGATCCTGATTGGCGTAGATGGCGTCCAGGTCGGCTCCTTCCAGCTCGGGTGCTTCCTGGAAGAACAGGTCTCCGAAATGCCACGGTCGAAGTTCGGAAACCGAGATGCCGAAGTGTTTGGCTCTGGCCTTGTCGATGTCGGACTTCAGGTCGGCAAACGGCTTTCGGGTCAGTTGATCCAGCTCGTCGAAAAGTTTTAAGAAATCCTTTTCGTCAATCTCTTGAGGGGCAAGCTGCATGGCATAGAAATCCCTGAAGCCGAGCCTTCGTGCGAGTTCATTTCGAAGCTTCACCGCCTCTTTGAGCTTTTGCTCCACCTTGGCTCCGACTGCCATGTATCCTTTCCAGGCCTTCTCCGCCTTCGCAGAGTCTTTGGAGTCGGCCAGGATGTCGCGGACGTCATTTTCCGAGAGTTGCTGCCCGTCCACTTGACTTCGATGGTTCGTGAAAATCTTCTCGACCTCGGTCTGAAGCGCGACGATTTTCTTTTGCAAGGAAGGATCAGCCTGACCTGGCAGGAACTCATAATACATCAGCTCAAGCTGACGTCTCAGGACAGGTTCTTTGATTTTGGCGCCTTCCCGGAGCGTTTTCAGTTTCCTGAAGATCTCTCCGTCGCTGTGTAGTTCAACAAGCCTGTTTTGGGCGGCCTCCTGCTGCTTGAAGGCTTCATCGCTGCCGGTCGTGTTGGCCTCCCACCAGGCTTTTCCTTGTTTGATCACAAGCGGACGGTATTTCGACAAGTAGGCGTCACGGAGCGCGGCGAACTGCGTTTCTTCGACGGAGAGTGATGTGTTGTCACCGGTCATGATGATTCCTAAGAGGCAAGTGGTAAGAACGGTCCAATTGAGCATGGCGAATCCTCTCGATAATGCAGTGGATTGTCCCACCCCCTGCGAGGGGTCGGGACATACTATACCCCACCAGCGAAAGAATTAAGACTGTGAGAAAAAGAGGCGAGTTTTGGATAATTGGCTTGAATACCGGTGAGACGGTTCCGATGATACTATTTATAGGACGTTGCTGGGAGACGCCGAACAAGCATTAAAGCTGGCGGAACCCTGAGTCGATCCGAATCGGGTGTGGCCCGCCCATTCGGACGTATGAGGAAACCACCATGACGATGTCGGACAAGCTCGCGACCTTTTCTGAACGCAAGCTGGAGCTTAAGCGGGAATTGCAGGAGATCGCCGTCACCAAAAGAGAGTCGGACAATGCCGCGCTTGCAGAACTCGAGTCCGCTCTTCTTGCAGAACTCGGTTCGGTCGAACAGAAAATCCAGCAGATCAACACCTACCTTGAGCGCTGCCACGACGTCAGTCGTAGCGATGCAACAGACGCTGATCCACTGCCTCGGCAATGACCGTGACATCGAGGTCTTGCATGCACGCATGGCTGTTCGGGCATTGGCGTAACTTCCGGTAGTAGCACGGCGAACACTCAAGATCGAGACGAACGACGTCATCGCGCCGTCCATAAGGTCCGGTTCGATCCGGATTGGTGGGGCCAAACAGCGCGACCAAGGGGCGTCCATGAGCGGCCGCAATGTGCATCGGTGTTGAATCGCCCGTGACGACGACCGAAGCACGATCGATCAAAGCGGCGAGCTGTCGAAGCGTGGTTTGGCCGCAGAGGCTATACGCTGACCCGCCTGATTTCTCGACGGCTTCGTTTCCCGCCTCGATGTCCGAAGCTCCGCCAACGAGGATGCTTTTCATTCCGTGACGCTCGTCAATCAAATGGGCAAGTCGGCCGTATCGGTCTACGGGCCAACATTTCGTTTCCCATCGAGTGCCGGGGACCAGGACGGCGTAGGGCCGAGTCGGGGTGTCCTGCCGGATGCCGGCTTTGGCTAAGAGGGCTTCCATATTTTGGCGGTCGTTGTCATCGATTGCGACGGTGAAGTCCAGTGGTTTGTCGTCGAAGCCCAGCATCTTCGCCACGGCGTAGTTTTTATCGGCAGCGTGCTTGTCGCGATTCAGCCTGGTGATTTTGTGGTTGTAAAATAACCATGCGAATTCCCTCGCGTCGCGGAAGCCGATTCGGTTCGCAGCACCACAGAGATACGAAAAAAAACCACTGCGAAACAGGCCCTGTAGATCAATGACCAAATCAAATCGTCGGGCACGGAGTTTTTTGAGAAATGCTCTGAAGTCGCGATTGACGGTCAAGCTGCGGCCGAGTCGCCCGAAGCGGCGGCGATCAAACGGAATCACTTCGTCCAAAGCCGGATCGGCGTCGAGCAGATTGACGAACGACGTGGCCACCAGCCAGGCGATGTGGGCGTTGGGATAGCGCCGTCGCAATCCTCGAAGGACAGGCAAAGCATGGATGATGTCGCCAGGCGAACTCGGCTTGATGATCAGGATGCGTTGAAACTCACAGTGTCGAAGGTCGCTCATGCGGGCAGTGTAAACTGAAGGGCCCTTTCAATCCCGGCCAGGTCTTTGTGACGGGCGACAAGCTCGAGGCCGGCCGTGGCAAACAACGCTTCTACATCATTTGCCTGATCAATCCCGATTTCCAGCAGTAGGGCACCGTGAGGCCTGAGGTGACGGCGGATGTCCGCGGCAATCCGGCGATAGGCGTCGAGCCCGTCGTCGCCGCTGAATAAGGCGGCGGACGGTTCATAGCGGCGAACGTTTTCGGGCAGGCTTTCACGGTCCTTTTCCGCCACGTAAGGAGGATTTGAGAGGATCAGATCGAAGAGACGATTCGCGTTCACGTCGTCTGGCGGCAGGTTCAACAGATCGGCCTGAATCCAATGAATTCGCTTCGTGACTTGATGCAGTTCGGCGTTCTGGCGGGCAACGCGGAGGGCGGCTTCCGAAATGTCCGTCGCGACGGCAAGTACGACGGGATTGCGCTTGGTCATGGTCACGGCGATGCACCCTGAGCCGGTTCCGACGTCGAGGAGATGATATTCTTCATGCTGGTTGGCATCGCACCAGGCCAAGGCATGCTCAACCAGCAGTTCCGTCTCCGGTCGGGGAATCAGTACGTCGGAGGTGACGAGGAAATCAAGCGAATAAAACTCCTTTCGGCCGACGAGGTACGCGATGGGGTGATGTTCGACCGCCGCTTTGACCAGTTCACGAAAAGCGGTTCTTTGCTCATTCGTGGGTGTTTCGTTGAATCGGGTATAGAGCTGAATCTTGGGGCAATCCAGCACCTTGGCGAGCAGGAGCTCGGCGCTCAGGCGAGGTTCATCAATGCCGTGCGACTCGAAATACTGCCGGGTCCAAGCGAGCAAGCGGTTGATCGTCCACTCGCCGTTGTCGTGCGCCTTCTGTTCAGCCATAAAAGAATAGACTCAAGCGTCCCTGCCTGACTCTCCGGGGCCCTGTTAATCCCATTCGTCCAAGTAGCCTCTTAGGCGTTTGATTTCGCTCTCGCTTCCCACGAATAGGGGTGTGCGCTCATGCAGGGAGCATGGGGCCTTATCGAGGATATTCTGCGAGCCGTCCGTGGCCAGGCCTCCGGCCTGTTCTGCAAGAAAAGCGATGGGATTGGCTTCGTACATCAATCGAAGTTTGCCCTGGGGCGTTTTGGCTGTAGGTGGATAGAGAAAGATTCCGCCGCGAAGAAGCGTGCGATGGAAGTCGGCCACGAGCGAGCCGATGTATCGGGCCGAATATGGGCCGGCTTCCTCGGTCTTGCACCATTTCAAATATTCCTGGATTCCCTTCGGGAAGGAATTGAAGTTTCCTTCGTTGACGCTGAAATACTTGCCGCTCTTGGGCATCATGACGTTTTCCTGAGCGAGCACGAAGGCGCCGACCGAGGGGTCAAGCGTAAACATGTGTACGCCGTGGCCGGTCGTGTAGGTCAGAACCGTGCTTGAACCGTAGACAATGTAACCTGCGGCCAGTTGCCGTCGGCCGATTTGAAGTACGTCGCTGGCGGGATCGTTGCCGTTGAAGTTTCCGGATTCGCGTTCGAAGATGGCGAAGATGGTCCCGACGGAGACGTTGACGTCGATGTTGCTGGAGCCGTCGAGAGGATCAAAGATGACGACGTATTTCCCGGATGTTCCGGCGATGACTTTGGGTTCGTCGAGTTCTTCGGAGGCGATGATCCCGACGTTGCCGCGGTAGCCGAGGCATTGTTCGATCGTCTTGTTCGAGAGAATGTCGAGCTTCTGCTGCTGTTCGCCGTGCACGTTGACGTCGCTGGCCTCTCCCAGGATTTCCAGGATGCCTGCGCGGCGGACCTTGGCGGAAATAATTCGTCCGGCCATGGTGATGCCCGAGAGCAGCCAACTGAAAGAGCCGGTGGAGGTCGGGTGATTACTCTGTTGATTCAGGATATGTTCTTCGACGGTGACGAAGTTTTTCTCGGTGACGATTTCGGCGGACAAGGCGGAGACTCCTGGATGTATGGACCCTTCGAGCGGTTATTCTCGAATAGACTAAATCCTAATTGTATCGCAATCGCGCAGTTTGCCCAAGGACGGGTGATCGGAGGACGGCGTCGGCAGAACGGCGTTTTCAGGATTGAAAAAACGTTTTAGGGGGCTTCAAGTCGCTGCTGGCGGTCCAGCTTGCGAAGGTCGTTGATCATCTCATCAAGCTGGCCTGCCGAGATTTTCTCCAACGAGTAATTCTGATTCACTCGATGGTCCGTGCAACGATTCTGGGGATAGTTGTAAGTGCGAATCCGCTGGCTTCGGTCTCCGGAGCCGATCATCGTTCGCCGGGCATCGGCCCTTTTTGAACGCTCGATTTCATCGAAGTGCCTCTTGACCCGGCTGGCGAGGATTCGGCGGGCCTTTGCCCGGTTCTTGTGCTGGCTTTTTTCATCCCGCATGGAGACGGTGATGCCGGTCGGCGTGTGGTCCAGCTTGATGGCGCTCGACACCTTGTTGACGTTCTGCCCTCCTGGACCGCCTGCGCGGCTGACATGCTCGATGACATCCTTTTCCCAATCGATATCGACTTCCGTCTCTTCCACTTCCGGCAGAACCGCCACGGTCGCAGCGGATGTATGAATGCGGCCTTGTGATTCCGTGGTTGGAACGCGTTGCACCCGGTGGCCGCCGGCCTCGTAGCCGAAATGTGTGTAGACCGCCGGGCCTTTGATATTCAGGGTCACTTCCTTGAAGCCGCCCTGTTCAGACGGGGAGGCGTCGAGGGTCTCGAATTTGAATTTCTGGTTTGCGGCGTAGCGTGAGTAAATCTCGAACAGGTTGCCCGCGAAAATCGCCGCCTCGTCACCTCCTGTCCCTGCCCGTATTTCGATGATGATCGAATCAACCTGGGCATCGTCGCCGGCAATAAGGTCGTCGATGAGGCCGTCCATGATGGCTTCGGCCTTTTGTCGTAGTTCCGGCAATTCTGCTTCGGCCAACTCCGCCAATTCCGCATCCCCGTCGGTGTCCGAGAGGATCGTCTCGGCTTCATCAATCTGCTCTTGAACCTTGCGATATTCGCGGTAGGGATCTGCCATGCGCTTGAGATTGGCGTGTTCCTTGGCAAGTTTGACAATGCGTGCGGCGTTGGCGGCGACTTCGGGATCGTGCATTTCCTTTGTGACGTCGTCGTAGCGTCGGGCGATTTCGTCGAGTTTGGCCAGGAATTCGGGATTTTGTGTGATCTGCGACATCGCTTTCGATCTTGTTGAATCGGCCGGAATCGAAACGGACTAAAAGTGGGAATCCAAATAGAAAACACGCCGTGGCTCACCATGGAATTGGCAGGGAGCAAACGGCGTGTATTACTCGTAACAGCAGCTAAGCTTTGGAGGTTTTTTTCTTGGGTTTGAAATAATCGGAGCCGAACTTCTTTTGGAACTTCTCGACACGGCCTGCGGTGTCAACAAACTTCTGGGTGCCGGTGAAGAAGGGGTGGCAATTTGAGCAGATTTCGACGGTGATGCTTTCTCTCGTGCTGCCGGTGACGAACGTGTTGCCGCAACCACAGGTGACGGTGCATTCGGCGTGGTACTTTGGATGAATCTTTTCTTTCATGGGTGTCGCCTCAAGTCGGGTTTTCTTGCCACGATGGAAACCTTCCATTTTAGCAAGGCTTCACCGGATCGCAAGGAAGTCCGCGGCGGTCTCTTGTCGTCCGAAAACCTGAATCGCCCCGTCTTGCTTTCGAGGCTTTACGCTTGTAACTATTTGTCCGACATCGAGATGGCTTTGATTGGCCACGCTGAATCGGCCTGACTACAATGAACGTCTGAAGTTTCCGACAGCGGTCCGGGACTTGGTTGTTCTGTCTGGTTCGCCAGCCTGTATCGAGTGATACTTTGATTATCTTCCCCATTCGTACGAATTCTCCGGTACGGCGCGTGCCCTACGTGAACTACGGGCTGATCGCCTTGAACGGGCTGATTTTCGTCTTCACGCTAATGTCCGGCGCCTATGGTGAGGAAATCAAGGAGCGCTTTGCGCTGGCCTCGTCCAATCTGCACCTTGTTCAGTTCTTCAGTTATCAATTTCTGCACGCCGACGCCATGCATCTGTTCGGCAACATGGTTTTTCTCTGGATCTTCGGCAACAGCGTCAATTCCAAAATGGGAAACGTGGCCTATTTGTTGTTTTACCTTGCTGCGGGCGTCTTTGCAGGTTTCGGCTTTGCCCT
The DNA here is from genome assembly GCA_022360095.1 of Phycisphaerales bacterium. Lineage (GTDB taxonomy): Bacteria > Planctomycetota > Phycisphaerae > UBA1845 > UTPLA1 > JAKSDK01. Next base: position 182,755 of record JAKSDK010000448.1, on the reverse strand, counting down.
GCTGTCCCCGGGGAGTTGCATCGGCGCGAGCGGGGCCGTGGCAGGCGTCACGACGGCGTTCCTTGTCCTCTGCCCGCAAACCGAAGTCACGCTGTTCTATTGGATTTTCATTTTCCTCGGAACGATGCACGTTCGGGCACTCATCGTGATCGTGGTCAAGCTTATCCTCATCGACAATGTTCTGATTCCCGAGTTTTACGGCGGTGCAGGAATTGCATATTCGGCTCATATGTTCGGTTACTTTTTCGGTTTTTCCCTGTGTTTCCTGCTCCTGGTGATCCGTGCGCTGCCGCGCGATCAGTTTGACATCCTTGCCCTGGTCAAACGTCATTATCAACGTCAGCAGTTTAAGGCCGCGATGGCGAGTCCCAACGACCAGCCCCAGGCGGTCTTCGGCCGCGTCGCGAAGCCCGCGTCGGTTTTCACCGGACGTCCGATCGAGGCTTCGTCCATGGATGAGACGATCATTCAGATGCGAAGCGAGATCGCAGAGCATGTCGGCAAGGGTGATTACACAGCGGCGGCGGATCTCTACGAAAAACTCGTGGCCCGTGATCCGAATCAGTGCCTGCCTCGACGTAATATGATTACAGTGGCGAATCAACTGATGACGCTCGGTCGCTATCCGCAAGCCGCCGCCGCCTATGAAAAGCATTTGAAGGCCTATCCGAAGGATAGTGACGTCGTGCAGATCAAGTTTCTGCTGGGGATCATTTATGCCAAGTATCTCCAGCAGTACGAGGCTGCCGAAGGGTTCTTGCGAGAGTGCATCGACCGTCTGACGGACGGTGAGCAGAAGAAACAAGCCGACCAATGGCTGCAGACCGTGCTGTCGGCACTGGGACGGGGGCCTTCAACGACGTAGTCGTGTTGCAATCCGCCTGACGTAGGGCGATTTTGTGATTTGGTTTATTGGGCGGTGGTGAGCGATTCATTCGACTTTCGTGTACAATAAATCAGATTCAATGTTTTTTGCAAAGATGGTCCAGTTCGAGAATTGAGGAAATCTTGCTCATGCTGTTTGAGCATCGCCTGGAGTTGAGTTTCCAACGTTCCCACATCCCCGAGCCGATTATTTGCGATATGGCGCGCCGGTTCGAGAGCGTCGTTTTCAACATTGATGTCATGAGCGTCGGCATCAGCGAGGCCTTATTGCACATTGTGTTGATCGGCGAAAAAGCGGACCTGAGCAGCGTTCGCGATTATTTTGTTTCACTCGGAGCCAAGGCGCGGCTCATCGCCGAGAAGAAGTACAAGCGCGAGCTGCCGACCTTGCCGGAGCGAACCATTCAAACCGAAGAGAACGAGCCTGTCGTCGAGCGAAAAATCTGGTTGACTCTCCTCGGCTCATTGCGCGAACAGGCTTTTTTCTGGGTGCTCTCGCGACGATTCGATGTGACGTACAAGTTCATGCAGTCCGTGACCGGCGACTCGGTCAGCATCGTATCGATCCTGATTTGGGGGCCGCGTTCCGAAGTGAAAGGAGCCGTCTCCTATCTGCGGGAACAAGGCGTCAACGTGGAATACGGCGACGTGGGCGTCAGCGCGCCGTTCACGCCGGTGGGCTGAGGCCGACCAACAGCCATGCACGATCAAGTTAAACAAAATGCTTTTTTTGCCGGCATTGCCGGTTTCTTGATGTGTGCATTCGGCTTCGGTTACGTGATGACGCCGATTTTTGATCACGGCGAAGCCTACGCCCTTTCGTTCACCGTTTTCTACGGGATGCTCAAGATCGGCGGGATTTGTCTTCTGCTTATTGCCGCCGTCTGTTGGACGGGACGACCTATCGCGCTGGTGCTCGACGCCATCGTGACGACCCTCTGCGGCCTCATCATGGTCGGCTGTGCCGTTTGTTGGACGATTTTCGAAAAGAGCATGGATCTTCAGAATCTGTTGATTTTCATCGTTGGAATCATGTTTACGCGGTCGGGGTTTGCAAACGGCTCACTTTTTGTTCGGGGAGAGGGTGCGTTCGAAGGAAAATCAGGCGGGAAAAGCTGGTTCGGCATCCCGACCCTGGAACCGCCCGGGGCGCAGGAGCCACCGGTTCCAGAAGTTCCCCATCCGGCCAGCCTGAAGTCAGACGCTTTGCCCGGCGAAGGTGAACCACCGCCTGATGAAGGCTACCTGGCGGCGTTGTCCAAGGAAAAAGACGAACCGCCGAGCGCGTCTTACGAGTAATTTAGCTGAGTCCATTGCGGGGGGCTGACCAAGCCACTCATTCATGACCGATTCGATATCCAATCAGTCTTCTCAAGACGACCTCGATTTGGCGAGATACTCTCGGCAGATCTTATACAAGCATATTGGCGAGACGGGGCAGCAAATGTTGGGGGCCGCGCGCGTGACGCTGATCGGCTGCGGAGCGCTGGGAACCGTGCTCGCAAACACCCTCGTGCGGGCGGGGGTCGGCTTTTTGAGAATCGTCGATCGCGACTTCGTGGAATTGAACAACCTCCAGCGGCAGGTTCTCTTCGATGAGCAGGATGTCACGGACGGCACTCCCAAGGCCGTTGCGGCCGCGAGACAACTTGCGCGGATCAATTCAGGCATGACCGTTGAGCCTGTTGTGGCCGATGTCCATAGCGGCAATATCGAGTCGTTTTTGGATTCGGCGCAGCTGATTCTCGACGGGACGGACAACTTCGAAACGCGTTATTTGATCAACGATGCGGCCGTCAAGCATGGCCTACCTTGGATTTACGGTGCATGCGTCGGCGATGAGGGCATGGTGATGCCGATTCTCCCGGGCCGCACGCCTTGTTTGCGTTGCGTGTTTTCCGAACCTCCACCGCCTGGCACGGGTCAGACATGCGATACGGCGGGCGTGCTCGGTCCCATCGTGCAGATTGTGGCCAGTCTTCAGATCGTCGAGGCATTCAAGATTCTGACGGGTCAGGTCGACGCGCTGAATCGCAATCTCGTCCAGATTAGCGTATGGACCGGTCAGTACCATTCGTTCGAGATGCAGCGGGCTTTTGATCAGGGGAACTGCCCTTGTTGTAAGGGAGGCGTCTATGACTATCTTTCGGGTGAACAGGCCGGGCATGCCGTTTCGCTTTGTGGTCGGGATGCCGTTCAGGTGCGTCCGGCGTCCGATAGCAAAATCGATCTCAATGCCATCGCAGCCAAGGTGCGTTTGGTGGCAAAGGCGCCGCCGACGTTGAACCGATATCTTTTACGTTTTGAGGTGGACAACTACGAGTTCACGTTGTTCGAGGACGGCCGGGCCATCATCAAGGGTACGGCCGAACCGGAAGAAGGGCGATCTGTTTATGCGAAGTACGTCGGTGCCTAGAGCGTTGGCAGTTTTGATCCTTGGCCTGGTGGCGCCGCATCTGGTCGGTTGCGTTGAGTTTTCTCATTTCGCTCGAGTCAGCGATCGGGAGGGCACCTGGGCCGTCGGCGGCGTCGAGATTTTTCAGAAAAAATCGGACGGCCGTTGGAAACTGCTCGGCAAATCCGACGGCAACGGCAAGATCAATATCTTCAAGCACACAATTTCGGGTGGCGGCAGAATTCGCCTGAGCAAGCCGGGCTATCGGACCAAGTATTACTCCGAAAGCGAATTTCTTCAGACTCACCTTGTCCTGATGCAGTCGACCGATGACTCATGGTATGGCGAAAACCCCAACTCACTTTGGAATGAGTCGGGTCGATAATGGACGCGACCTCGATCACCCTCGTTTTTTTCACGGCGCTGGCGGCCCTCACGTTTCTTCGTCTTTTGGCGGTTGCCAGAGAGACCGTCCTATTGCAAGCTGAAGCGGCTGCCAACGAGAAACAAGCGAGAGAAGAGTTGGAGGAGAAGCGGCAACTGGCCATGGCGGAGTCCGTGAGCGATGTCAAAATCGTCTAGACCAAGCGTCTGAGTCTTCATAAATCCGTTTGCAAATTAAAGTTGCGACCACGCGCAATTGACAGCCACGTGTAATTCGCCTACATTTATGTGAGGCAATTCATGGCGAGCGGAGAGCACTCCACTCCCTCATAATCTTCGAGCGAAAAGATGTCAGACGTCCCACAAAGATTCGAGCATATTCGGCGTTCCGCACGGCTGGCACGACTATTGGCCGTTGTCGGGATCGGGCTCCTTGTCGTGGTCGGTAGCATTTTGTTGGTGGGTGAGTTGGCTCCGGAAAACGGGTTCCGTGAGTACCTTCCGGCGATTGGAGTGCTTGCCGGCGTTTGTATTCTGACGGCGCTGTTTATCTTCCTCTGGAACGTCGTGAACCTGTTGCTGAAAATCGAAGGCAATTCATTTCGCAGTTACGGTGTTTTGCGAGATGTTCATTCCGCCTCCGACAAACAGCACGAGCACCTTCGGATCGTCTCGGAGAATGTACAAATTTCGGATGCCGTGCGCGCGCTGACACATCGGGGGCGTGAGCGCACCGCATTACGGCTTGCCATCAACGAGGAGATTATTCGAGGCGATTGGGAAGCCGCTTATTCCCTCGTCGAACAGTTGGAGACGCGTCACGGCTACAAGAATGAGGCGGATCGGCTTCGCGCGGAGGTGGATCGGTCTCGTGCGCTCGATACTCAGGACAAGCTGCACGAAGCGGTCGAACAGGTGAAGTCCTACATGGCGGCTCATGATTGGGATCGGGCACGGCGGGAAATGGACCGTCTCATTGCCCAGAATCCGGGCAGTGGTGAGGTTCTCGAATTGCCGAAGCTGTTCGGTAAGTTGTGGAAGGAGCATAAGGCCCGACTTTTGAAAGAATGGTATGAATCGGTTCAGCGCAACGAGGTGGATCGGGGCATTGCGATTCTGAAGGAGCTTGATCATTACCTGACGCCCAACGAGGCCGCGGCGCTGGAAGAATCTGCCCGGGGCGTCTTTAAGGCGAAACTGCATAATCTCGGTTTTCAGTTTACGCTGGCTGTGACCGGTCAGAACTGGCATGAAGCCTATGAGATCGGCCAGCAGATCACACGGGAATTTCCCAACTCGCGGATGGCGCAGGAGGTACGCGATCGGGCTCATGTCCTGGCCAAGCGTCTTGACGAACCGGCGGCGAACTCCATACCTGTTGCTGCCGCTCAGGAATGATCCTGCGATCGTCCGATATAGGACTAAAGAAGGGACGTTGCAGGAAGTGCCAAGGGCCCCACTTTCCGGCGAGCGCGGCACGGAATCGATGAATCGAATTCTCGCATACACCTTAAGGCAAAAGCCTTCTTTATCTTTAACGCTGGCAACGTTGACGATTGGTTCGATTTTGGTCGGATGTAAGTCCACCGAGACGACCCGCGATGCCTCTGTTCAAGCGGCCGCCCGAAACATCAAGCTCATCCCGAAGTGGTCCACGTATGCGTATCGTTACCCGGATGCGCCGCCGGTGCTCGGAGCGGACGGTTTGAAGGCGTTCGTCGGTGAATGCCGTCGTCATGTCGTCGTCCTCGCGTTCTGGGCATCCTGGTCGCAAAGCGGCCGTGACGACATCGCCCGGCTGGCGAGATTACACGATGAATTGAATGACCAGGGTTTGCGGATCGTGGCTTGCACGTTTGATCCGGCAGACGAGTGGGCAACGCGCACTGTGCCGATCCTTCAGGGGGCGGGAGCGAGTTTTCCATGCGTTGTGATCCCGAAGGAATCTCGAAGTCAACTTCGGGGGTGGCTGGCTGCCGACTGGAGCTATGATCTTCCCGCGCGCTTTGTGATTGATCAACGCGGCGAGATCGTGGGCCGGGAGTTCAGCGGACAATCTCTCGACGCAATCGTCGCGCAGGCCCGACAAGCATTGACGGGAAGCGAGCCGGTCAGCGCCTTGGCGAATTCCAAGGCGGAGGACCATTCACGTTAACATGGGCTCGTGCTAGGGGTTGATTCCCAGTAACTCGACTTCGAAGACCAAGGTTGAGTTGGGTGGGATTCCGGGTCTGCCGCTGGGGCCATAGGCCATCTCGGGCGGGATGACCAGAAATCGCTTGCCGCCGACCTTCATGCTGCCCAATCCTTCCGTCCATCCGCTGATGACGCCGTTCAGAGGGAAGGTTGCCGGCGTGCCTCGATCCAACGAGGAGTCGAACTTGCTGCCATCGACCAGCCAGCCGGTGTAGTGGACTTTGACTTTGTCCGTCGGGCTGGGTGAGTCGCCTGATCCTTCTGCGGTGTCGACATACCACAGTCCGCTCGCGCTGGTCGTCCCCTTGGAAACGTCCACGCCTTTGCCTTTGACCAGTTCAATGCCCGTCTCTTTCGTTTTCATGTTGTCAACGGCTTGTTGTTCCAATTTCTTGTTCTCCGAATCGAGTGTGGCGTTCCATTTGTCCAATTGATCTTTATGTTTTTCGAAAAGTGATTTGGTATCGCCGATGATCTTGACGGTTTTCATCACGTCGCCTTTGGCGATTGAATTGACCACCGACTGACCGGTGACGACCCGGCCAAAGACCGAATGGCGGTTGTCCAGATGTGGTGTGGCTTTGTGTGTGATGAAGAACTGGCTTCCGTTGGTCGCAGGTCCGGAATTCGCCATCGACAGGACGCCGGGTCCGTCGTGGCGTAGTTCAGGGTGGAATTCGTCCTGAAACTTGTAGCCGGGTCCGCCTCTGCCGGTTCCGGTCGGGTCGCCACCCTGGATCATGAAATCGCCGATGACGCGGTGGAAAGTCAACCCGTCGTAATAGCCGCGTTGGGCCAAGTTGGCGAAGTTCATCACCGTCAAGGGGGTCTTGTCGGGGTAAAGGGTCAATCGGATTTCACCCTTGTCCGTCGTAATCACAGCCTGAAGATCACCCATCACCGGTTTGGCCTCCTTGTTTGCAGCGGCGATCAAATCCTGAATTTCACTTTTGTTGACTCGCTTGACCATTTGAATCACCACCGGCTGGCTCGGAAAGTCTGCAAAATTTCGATTGATCCTTTTCGTTAGGTCCTGTGTCGGCACCCGGCTGATCTTGATCGCGACGTCCATGCCGCTGATCACACGGCCGAAGACCGCATAGCCCGCTCCGTCTCTTGCGGCGTCCAGAGTGAAATTGTCATTGACGTTAATGAAAAACTGGGATGTGGCGGAGTCGATGTAGTTCGAGATGTCGGCGCGTTTTTGAGTGCGGGCCATGGCGACGGTGCCGCGCTTGTGTCTCAGGCCGTTGGTCCATTCGTTCTTGATGCTCGGCCTGGTCTCTTTCTTGGTCTTGTTCTCATCGTAGCCACCGCCCTGGATCACGAAATTCTCGATTGTGCGGTGGAAAATTGTGTTGTTATAGAAACCGCTGTCGACGTATTCCAGAAAGTTCTTTACCGTGGCCGGCGCTTTTTGCTGGTTCAATTCCAAGACGATGTCGCCCATGCTGGTCGTCATTTTCACATAGGCGAGGTCGGGGATCTTTGGTTTGTCCTGAGTCCAGGCTACGTTTGCGCTGAGGCTCGTCATCAACATCACACTGACAGACAACAGACCGAATTGACGGTTCATGACACTCCCTCGAAATCCAATACGGATTAACCTAATTACACCGTTCCCCCCCAGACAGAAGCAGGAAAACATAGAGTCAAACGAGTGTCCTGTCAATTTCACAGGGGGCAGAAACCCTCATATTGCAGTCCGGATCGAGCTATCCCGGAATGGGCACGACCCGGGCCAAATCGGACACGAAGTCCCGGCAGGCCTGTTCAACGCAGCGTTCCCAGTCCTCCCCGAATTTTGAGCGATACTGCGGCTGTTCATGGGCGAAAATGACCGATCGGCCCGCGGCAATGATGGCGCCCGTGCCGTCGGCCTTGAAATAGGGTTTGAAATCCTCGGCACGACCACCCTGGGCACCGTAGCCTGGGACGAGGAAAATGGAACGCGGCATGGCAGCTCGAAGTCGGGCAGCATCTTCAGCGTTTCGTGTGGCGACCACCGCTCCGACAGAGGTGTAATCGTGTCTGCCCAGCGTCTCGGAGGTCGTCGCCCATTCGTCGACCAGGGAAGCGACGATCTCATGCATCTTTTTCCCGTTCCCGGTCGTGATGTCCTGGATGCTCGCAGCCGTGTCGTTCGACGTGCGGACAAGAACGAAAACACCTTTTCCGCGGCCGCGGGAGGCCTCGATGAACGGCTTGATGCCATCCAGGCCGAAGTATCCGTTGAGTGTGACGGCATCCGGAGTGAAGTGTTCGGGTGTCTGAATGACGTCATGACCAGCAAGATGGCCTTGCGCGTACATCATGGCGGTATGGCCGACATCGCCGCGCTTGACATCACCGATCACGATCAGGCCTTGTTGCGTCGCTTCTTTGACGAGATCGAGATAGACTTGGACACCCTGGGCCCCCAGACACTCAAAATACGCGATGTTGATCTTTACGGCCGGCACCAACGGGGTCACGGTGTGAATGACGCGACGTCCAAACTCCAGCAAGGCGTCCGAGGCAGCTTCCACCGTGACCGTTTCCCCCGATGCACGGGGCCCGATCAGGGATTCAGGCAAGCGCTCATAGACCGGATCGATTCCGACGACCGCCGGCGCCTTCCTTGCGATGATGGCTTCGATCAGACGATCAGCGAAACAGTCAGGCACGCGGATTCCTCAATCGGTTCGTGGAGTCCCCGACTCCCGGTCATCTCAGGACGGCGCGATACGCGCCTTGGGCCAGGTTCGCGTTTACGACGGTTCGGACATCGCTTCGAGGATCTCATCCCGATTGATTCGGAATTCGAATTCGTACGCGTCGAACAAACGCTCACTTCCCGGTCCGGACTGGAAGCTCACGGCCAGGATGTATTTCTTTTGGGGCGGGATCGGTTCTCCTTCCCAGCTCAAATGAAATTCATAGGCTCGGGTGATCCTGTTCCAGAATTGCCGCTGACTCTCGTGCTCCAGCACCGGCTGTTTCCATTGCTGGATGAGCTGGCCCTTCCGGTTCTGAGAAGCGGGGCGATAGGCGTAGAGTTCAAAGATGAAAGTCCCGAACGCCTTGAGTTCGTCTCCATCACCGTCACGGGGCCGCAGCCAGACTTTCAAGCCGTCCGGAATGAGATCGTCGTCGAAACTCTGGGGCTTGGTGAATTCAAGGATCTTGATGCTCTTCGGGCTGTAAAAGCCCACCAATTCCTCCGGTGTCGGCCCGCTTTCGATTTCACTGACCTCACCTCTCGGGCACCCGGTGACGCCGATCAGCAAACTGAATGGTAGGAGTCCGAGCCGGAAAGGAGATGAGGATGAAGACGCTTGCATAGAACAATCCTTTGCCAGTGACAAGATGCGCGTTTCTGAGCGCGGCGTGAATTATATAATCCCGCTTGCAGAACCGTCAATCGGTTTCCATTGTCGAATGGGTGGTCATCGGCTTATCAACGCCGGGCCGTCGATTTGACCGGATGCACGTCGGCGCTTGTATTGATCGCGCAGAGTGCGATCTTCAATTCGAATTCGAGCTTTGTGCAATAGCTTGTTTCCCAGTGCCTCGATTCCTTCCGCAATCAGGCGCGCTTGGAGATTCTTGTGCAGCGTTTGTCTGGCTGCATCGAAGGTCACGTTCTCAGCGGGAATGCGACGTTCGAGCTTGAGGACGTGGATCGAGCCCTCGGCCTCGATCGGATTCGAAACCTCCCCGGGCTTCATTTCGAAAGCGACCTTGGCAAAGATTGCCGGCACGGTCGGGTCGTCCGATGTAAAGGGAGGCAACAAGCCCCGCTTCTCGCGCGATAATAGATTCTGGCTGTAATCCGCTACGAGGTCTTCGAAGCGATCGCCATGTGAGAGGCGCTGCTTGACCTGGGGATACACGCGTCGAGCAGCCAATTGAATGTGCCGGACTTCCACTTTCTCTCCATGAGCGCGCTCGAATTCGCGTTTGAGCATTTCCTCGCCCACTTCAACCCGGCCTTCAACAATCTTTCGGAGATACGTTTGCCGCTCCATGGCCACGGCCAATTCCTCTCGGGCGATGCCCCGTGTTCGTGTCCATTCCTCGATCAGTTGTTCTCGCCGAGCGGGTGTCAGTGCTTCGATGTGCTTGCCGTTAAATCTCGCGCCTTGAAGCGTAATGTCATATTCTCGGTTGATGTCACGCTCGGTCACATCGACTCCGCTTTGTTCCGCTTCCTGTCGAGCGATCTCACACAACAACATTTGTTGCAGCAACGGAAGGCCTCGTGCATCAATAAGACGCCTGAGGAATTCGCGCTGGCCGATAGGATGGTCGTTGATCAGCGCGATTGGGCGGCCTCCCGATGTCCTCCGTCTGCTTTGTAGAAACGATGCCGACGATGCTTTGACTGGAATGGACTGTTGCGTGCTCAAGAGGTGGCCGGTAACGGTGTCGCTTTCGTCAAAGGCCTCGTCCGCGCCGTCACCGGACATTTGACTGCACCCGGTTATGGAAACAACGACCAATAGTGCGATCACGGCGTTCCTGCACCATCGTTTGTTCCAGACTCGCCGATTGGTGCGGAGAACACGAGCGTTTTTGGACATGGGTCAGCCCCTTGCTTGATATCGCTTATCTCACACTCTCTGTGGAGATTTCCCTAAATTCATCGTCGCCACGTGAATGACGCCATTAGGCAATCCGCGATCCAGGCGACGGGTCTGCACGGAGGAGGATAATTCTACCGGTCCGCTCGATCTACGGTAACCAGCGTCCGAGCGGGGCCGCCTTTTTCGAGGATGCGAAGTCGGGGGCCGGTTTTTCGCAAATCATCGTGCGTTTCAAGGATCACGCACTTGTCGCGACGCACCGCGACACCCACCGGGGCCCATGGTCTGGCAACCTCGTAGATCGTCTCGACGTCCCCCCCGGCCGAAACGCGGATCACCCGGCGGCCTGAATGATAGGCAATGTAGAAGCTGCCATCGGCACCGAGCGCCAACCCGTAGAGACGATTGATTGTGGTCGGCGGTCCCCTTTTTTGGGGCGGGTCCGTGGGAGGTTGATCCAAGAGATTCGCAGCGATCGTCCGTGTCCTGCCGTCACGAGTGATCACGCGAAGGCGATCACGGTCCAGTAGATAGATTTCACCGTTTTTGCCGAGGGCCATATCGGTAATGCTGCGAAAGGTGGCGCGTTGTTTCGGCCCGTCGATAAAGAGCCGACCGGTCTTCGAGCCCGCGAATACGACGGTTTTGCCGTTCTTTGATCGTTTTCCGATGAAGGCACGCCATTTTCCGTCATGGCCGCGGTCGGAGTATGGAAACAGGACGCTCTCGTCATCGAGGACGATGAACCCGGTGCCTCCGAATCGTTTCCTCTCTCTTTCCGCCCGGATCACGGTGCGCCGATGCCCGTCGGGATCGAGTCTGTTGAGTTCGGCGGGGGCAACGCCGTCCACGTCGAGTTCTCTCTCATAATAAAGTGTACCATCATCCTGCAGCCTGATCGTGTGTGTCCATGTCGATGGTATGTGAGCGGTGAGCTTGCCGTCGGGCGAACATCGCCAGATCGTCGTCCTCGCGACATCGGCAAAGAAGACGTTGTTGTCCTTGTCGATGGCAATCCCATGTGCCGGATGGGCATACGTCTCAGGAGCCCAAGCGGTCAACAGCAATGAAATGATCCCCGAAATACATATTCTTTTTGTCATGAATACAAGTCCTCATACGGCTTATTCGAGACACCTGCCCCGCCAGTGATAACGAGTTTTTGCCGCGTGTTTTTCACGATAAGCGCGACTCACCGACGTCAGCCTCCGGCGTTATAATCGATGCGTTCGATTTACGAGTCTTTTTTAAAGGAGAGATGACCTGTGCCTCGACAAAAAGCCTTTACATTGATTGAGCTTTTGGTTGTCATCAGCATTATCGCGGTTCTGATCGCAATCCTCTTGCCTTCGCTCTCCGCGGCGCGAGAGCGTAACAGGACCACGGTTTGCCTGACACACCTGCGTTCCCTTTCTCACGGTTGGCATATGTATGCGGATGACAACGGCGATATCACGTTGCCAGGTCGCTATTTCAAGGCTTCCGGCGGCACGTCCAATCCGGAGAACTGGTATGACGTCGGCAACGGTCTGAAGTACCGGCCTCGCTGGGTGGCGACTTTGGGAAAATACGTTGGTATTTTTGCCTTTGATAAACCCCAGACGAACTTCGATCGCCAGGACTACGACAGCAAGATCTACCAATGTCCCACGGCGCCGAACTGGATTGACGAGCGGAACTATGCCTATGGCTACAACCACCAGTTCCTCGGGAATGCTCGCAAGACCGCCGATCAGTTCCACAATTTTCCGGTCAATCGGTCGAGAATCAGCAGTTTTGCCGGGACGGTTTTAGGTGCGGATTGCCTGGGGACGGCGGGGGGTGTTCCGACTTCGGATCGCAAACCGTACAACAACGGCGGCACGGATTTCGCAGAGCTGGGCAATCACGGTTGGACACTTGACCCGCCGCGGCTCACGGCGACGTCGGATCGGGGGACGGGTGACGCCGGCAGCCCACGTGCTGCGGTCGACCCTCGTCATCTTCAGAAGACAAACGTCATCTATTGCGACGGCCACGGTGAGACCCAGTCCCCGGTCAGCCTGGGCTACAGGGTCATGGACGACGGTTCTTTTCAGGATGGAGGCCCGGCCGGCCCCGGGCAGCCGAGCAACTTCTTTTTCTCAGGCACGGCGCGAGACGACGATCCGCCTGATCGTCCCATGTAAATCGATTAGGTGAAGGCCGGACGGTGTCACGAAGCTGCGGCGTTGGGCGTCGGTTCTTGGTCAAGCTTATTCGATTCGCGGACCTTAATCGGCAAACGATTCATGTCCCAGATCAGCCCCAGTTTCGACATCAGCAAGAGCCCGTAGTAGGTGATGTCGATTTCCCACCAGTAGAAGCCCTGTCGTACTGCGCCCGGGTGATAGTGGTGATTATTGTGCCAGCCTTCGCCCAGCGTGATTATCGCGAGAAACAAGCTGTTGCGACTCTCGTCCTTGCTTCGATATCGCTTTCGGCCAATTAGATGTGCCAGTGAGTTGATCGAAAAGGTGGCATGTGCCAGCACGACGGTTGAGACGAAAAAACCCCAGATGAGCATCTGTGGCCCGGTTGTCTGTAGTGAAGGCGCATAGGCTTCGAGAAGGCATCCAAGAATGAACAGCGCAGTCGCCAGGAGCACGGGCACGAAGACGTCGAACCGATCCAGGAACCGTAGTTCCGGATATTTGGCGAGGTCGGGGACGGCCTCGGTTCTGGTGTAGACATTCGACTTTGAAGTGATCCAACCGACATGGCTCCATAGGAAACCGTGCTGATGAGGCGAGTGAATGTCGTTTTCCTGATCCGAATGGCGATGGTGGTCGCGGTGATGTGCGGCCCACCAAAGAGGCCCGCGTTGCACGGCGGAGTTTCCGGCGACGGCGAACAGAAACTGGCAGAACCGTGACGTTTGAAACGTTCGGTGCGAGAAATAACGGTGATAAAAGCCTGTGATCGCGAACATGCGAACGAGATACAGCGCCACGGCGATTCCCACGGCGATCGGGCTCCACCCGACCCAGATCACGCCGAGGCACATCAAGTGCAGCGATATGTAGGGGATGATACGGAACCAGTCCACTTCGTGTCCCTCGGGAATATCGGCGTTTTCCGGTTTGGTTCCGGGGCTGCCCAGCCATCTGACGAAGGCATGGAAGACCGAGACGATCGGATGACGTCGCGTGTTGGCCGCATCGTTCGTGGGATTCGTTGTTGACATGTCAGGACTCTTTGTTCCCAGTGGACTATTCTGTTTCGTACCTTGGCTATCATTCATATGTCGTCATCTCTTTTTGGTAATCCCCAGCTTTTCGGGGGTTCTGGACTTATCTCGCTGCCGTGGCGTCAAGAAGCGGTAATGCAATATTGACCTTGGGGGCCACCGGCATGTGAACGATCTCCTGCGGCGGCGGCTCACTGACATCCGGCAGCGAGACCTTCGACCGCAAGTGCATTCGGAATGCCCGAAATATCTTCTTCAAACGCGGCGACGTCATCGGCGTGAAGCCAAATCGCTTCTCATCGTGCGGCGCCTGGACTTTGGCCATCTGTTTCCAGCCTCTGTTCATGCCGTACACGAACATGGCCGTTGTGAGAGAACGTGTTCTGAACAGCGTCCGTATGGAACGCTTGCAGACCCAACTCGCCTTGGCGGCCGCGAAACGAAGTTCGTAGATCGCCTCGTCAAGTTCGCGCGCCGTCATTTTCTTGGGCTCATAAACCGTCTCGACGAAAGTGTATCGCTCCCAATCGTTCGGATAATCCGTGGCCTTCAACCGGTCCGCGAACTTGTAACGATCAAACATCTTCGTGCCGGGGAGCGGCGTCAGATTGGTGATCTGAATGATATCGACGCCCAGCTGAACCGAAGCCATTGCCGTGTCCGCAACGGTCTCCGGCGTGTCCTGATCCGAACCGATGATGAAACCGCCGAAGACGGAAATGCCGGCCTTGTGGAAGCCGTTGACCAAGGTTTGGTAGTTGGCCAGGTTCTTGCGATTGATTCCTTTGTGATAGGCCTTGAGCGTTTGCTCATTGAACGTTTCAAAGCCGATCAGCATCCCGCGGCATCCCGCGCGATAGGCGAGTCGCAATCCCTCCGGATCATCACCCATGTTGATCGTTGTCTGGCTGAACCAAAGACGTTTCTTGCCGTGCTTGATGATTGCCCGTAGCAGCTCCTTCGCCCATTCGGCGTGTTTTTCACCGACGCCGAAGAAGTTGTCATCCACGACGAAGATGAATTTGCGGGGTGTTCGATTCCATTCGTCGATGATCTCTCCGATCCGCCGACGGCGAATCGGAGCGCCGTTGAACTCGGTGACCGAGCAGTATTCGCAGCCGACCGGGCAGCCGCGCGACGTCTGGATGGCCGAGACGCTGTATTTGCCGTTGATCGGCTCCATCGCCTGTTTGGCCCGGCCATAGCCGGTTTTCTCCAGATCGGACAACGTGCCGCGATAACTCGGCTTGAGCGTGTTTGCTTCGGCATCGCGGAGGATCTCAGGCCAGATCTCGTCGCACTCGCCGATCGCGACCGCGTCGAAATATTCGCCAGCCTCCTCCGGACAGGCGGAGGCGTGGGGCCCGCCCATGATGGTATGGATCCCGCGTTTCCGACATTCCGCGGCGATTTCGTACGCTCGCGTTGCCCCACTGGTGTAGGACGTGACGCCGACAAGGTCATAACGGCCCGAGCTGATTAGCGAGTCGGTCGCGTCGGTGCCAAAGATCTCGTCGATGATGTCCACCTGATGCCCCTGGGGCACGAGGTCGGCGAGCACCTGGAGGCCGAGTTGCGGGATATAGCTCCCCACGGTGTGGTAGCCTTGGGTGCGGCGAGTGATCGGGTTTACGAGGGCGATACGCATGACACTCCCTTTCAGCTTCCCAGCGCCTCGTGGCACGTTCCCGTCGTGCACGGCCTCAGACGACACCTGTCAGAGACCGTACGGATCGGTTTACGTGTGAGTTTTTCGGGTGAAATCGTCATGGAAGGCGATTTGAGCAAGCCCAACCGCAAATGTGAGTTTCCGTCGCTTTCGGAGCGACCATCGAGCAGTCAGGCTACGAGGCACGATCCCTCGTTTACGTACTAAGACATCAAGGCCGCAATACAAATCGGATTGCGCTGCCAAACACATCCTACTCAGCAGTACAAAAAGGCGGACCTTCGAGTACGGGCGTCGTAGCAATCAAGCCTGCCGATCCGTTGCTCCGTGAGGGGGACGGTCGGGAATCGACCGGAGCCTCAAGGATGACAGATCAGCGGGTCCGATTGTGGTGGAGATCGTAGCGTGGGTGGGCGGGAAAGCAAGCGGCCGGGCAAAACCGTGGTTTGAGACCGGATAGAGCCGTTTTTACATCACGGCGGGTCCGGACGGGTCTCCGTCCTTATCACAGGCAGGAAGTCGGGATCGTACCCCGGATGGAAGATATCCTCTTCCAACGGTACGACGAACTGCCAAATCAAAACGTATGACCGACGCGGGAACGGAGAACCCCGGGCCGCCCTGCCCGGGGTTTTGAGCACGGAGTTTTTGCACGCTCACCCGTACCAGTACACTTTCCCCGCAACCTACGCCGGGCAGGGCGGCCCGGGGCTTTGGGGGAGAGGTGGGATTCCCCAAGCTGTTAATATGATTTAACGCTCGACAAACGACTTCAGCCGGGCGAGCGCGTGGTCCCATTGCCGTGAGATGTGATCGAGTGCTTTCCGTGCTTCTTTTAGCGAACTCTGCTCAAGTTGAAACAGGTTCTCGCGTCCTCGGCGAACACCTCTCACAAGACCGGCATCTTCGAGAACCCGAAGGTGCTTCGTGATGGCCTGTCGCGTCAGCGTCGAGCCCTGAGTCAGCCGCGTAATTGAGAGCAGTGACCCGTCGCTGAGCTTCATCAGAAGGGTCAGCCGGGTCTCATCGCCCATCGCTGCAAACAACGGGGCATTCCGACGGAGCTTCGCGGCCACCCCTTTACGCTTTATCCGTGACATAGGCCTTGATGTTCTTGACTTGCTGGGTCCACCCCCCTTCGTTCATCCGAAACGCCTCATCACGCCGTGCCGCCGGAATCGCGTCGAAGCCGGACTCCGTGACCTGCAGCAGGGTTCCGTCGCCGACCTGTTCCAGCCTGAACTCGACGAGCGTCGGCGGCTCCTTCGAATAATCCACGTCCGGTTCAACGGCGGCCGGGTGCCAATGAAAGGAGAACAATCGTTCCGGTTCCATCGTCTGCACGACGACTTCCATGACCACGTGCTCATACCCCGGATATGTGATGTTGCCTCGCGTCGTTTCGCCGGGAACAAAGGGGGCTTCCAGGTTGACCCCGAACCACTGGCCGAACTCCTTGTAATCGGTTAACGCCCGCCACACTCTGGCGACCGGGGCCTTCAGCTCGATCTGCTTTTCAATACGGTCGGTCGTCGATTTCTCCATGTTATGCTCCTTGGATATCGCACAATTATGCAACTATTTGGTTGCATAATAGCCGCAGCGTCCAGGCAACGCAACCAAGCCTAGCAGGCTGGATTGCGGCCCCGCCAAAGGACTGCAACTCGCGTCTTTGCGCCAATGGCGTTCCGTCCTCCGCCTAGGGTTGCCG
Organism: Phycisphaerales bacterium; assembly: GCA_022360095.1. Taxonomy (GTDB): domain Bacteria; phylum Planctomycetota; class Phycisphaerae; order UBA1845; family UTPLA1; genus JAKSDK01. The sequence continues at coordinate 165,739 of JAKSDK010000448.1, read as the reverse complement.
CCCAGCGGCTACCGCGGGAATGCTGGTTTGGTAGTGGATGATTCATCCCGTAGAATCAAGGGTGAAGGTTCGGCAAATGGGAGACTCGTGAGGAAGTAGAAAAATGAGGGCTCAAGTTTTTCTAATCGCCGTTTTGGCGTTTGTCTCGCCTGCCAATGCGAATCAAGTTTGGTTTGAGACGGCCGACGGTCTGCTTGGAGGGCCCGGTCAAGTCCTTGAGTTGACGATCAACACGGCCGACAGCCCGACGAGCACGACGTTCGAAATCGTCGCCAAGGCGAATGTTACTGAACTAGGATGGGGTGGGTTCGGAGTGGATCTCTTCGGCGATCCGGCGGACGCGGGGAAACTGTCTGCTTCCAACTGGACCAACCTGAGCCCCTTTACTCAATCGGGAAGTAATGGTGTCGGCGGCAGCGCTCCGGACCTGATGACGGGTGGATTTCACCTTAGCTTCATTAATGGTATCGCTTCGGGCGAATTCGATCTCTTCAGTTTCACGCTAACAAAAGAAAAGGCGCAGGGTGACAGTAATATTTCTGAGGTCGAGTTTGTGGTTGGAGTGGTCGAATTTGCTCAGGGTGACTTCCTTAACCCGATTGCGAGTTTCGATGTTGCGGGCAACGGCGTGATCTTCGGGGACATTGGTGTCAGCGGCGGCACGGTGATTCGGATCACCAACATACCGGAGCCGGCCACATTACCCTTGTTCGGCTTCTGTGCGATTGCGATTCTTCGACGGGGGCGATTTTGAGAATTAAATCCTGCGAAACGGCAACTACCGGTTCTTTGCTTCAGGAAAAACGATCTTGGCATCTTTTCTCAGCGCGGCGACGTGTTTCCCGCGGAGTTGCGCGATCTTTTGGGATCTCAGTTGTTGCCGAATGCTTTCCGTGGCGTCGGCGAGTGTGGTCACTTCCGCTTCTTTTTTCTCCGTGACCTTGATGACGTGATAGCCGAACTGTGTTTCCACGACGTCGCTGATCTGGCCGGTCTTCAGGGTGAACGCAGCTGCGGCGAAGGGTTCCACCATTGCTCCCTTGCGAGGGAAGAAGCCGAGGTCGCCTCCGTTCGACTTTGACGAGCAGCTTGAATGCTGGCCGGCCAGCGCGGCGAAATCGGCACCGGGTTTCTTGACCTCGGACAAGATCGTCTCAGCTTTCTTCTTCGCTTCCGCTTTTTCCTCCGCCGTTGTCGACGGACCGGTCCCGATGAGAATGTGACTCGCCTTGACCATGGCCGGCTTTGTGTAGCGTGCTTCCAAGTCTTGCTGGTATTGTGTTTTGACCTCGTCGGGTGAGACTTTCACATCGTTTGGAAACTTCTTTTCCAAGAGCCTCTGCTGGCGAATCGACTGTCTGAACTCCGGTAGGGCGGCGCGTTTCGAGATGAATGCCTCCAGGGGCATTCCCTGTTCGGCCTGAATACGTTCCCCGAACTCCTTGCGGCTGATCCCGCTTTGCAGCAAGTATGATTGCAGACTTTTCTCCATCTCCTCGACGAATTCTTTGTCGGTGACCGTGAGTTTGGACCGTTCGGCATCTTCATCGAGAAGACGGTTGTCGATCAGGGTCTCGACGATTCGCGGCTTCAGTTGCTCACGCATCTGGGCGCGCGCCGCCGGAGGCAGCGGTCGGCCGCGAGACTGGCTGTCGATGATGATCTTCAGCATTTCCTCGATCTTGCTCTCCAGGATCTCGTGGCCGTTGACCGTGACGGCTACGGCGTTCGCGTTCGGCGGGGGCGTCGGTGTTTTTGGCGGCTGCGGTGGCACGGCAGGTGTTGACTGTCCCAGCGCGGACATCGTCGACAAAAAGGACAGCATGACGATCGTAGCGAAAAGGGTTCGATGGTTCATCATTTTTCATTCTCCTCGAAATCGGGAAGAAGCAAACTATTCTCTCGCCGGTCCGGGGCGGGATTGAGGCCGTACAATCAAAGCCTTGAGAGGATCAAGTCCGGTCCTAGAGGAGATGCCGTTAGCGGGCTGGGCAGGACCTCAAGAAGAGGAGGAGACCTGGAAGGATCGATTGATTTTATTATCGTAGCTTTATTCGGGACCACTGACAACCGGAGGATAGCGTCTTGGGCCGCTTTTGCTCGGGGTTGGGCGAATGTGCGATCACGGACGGAGTTTAAGTGCCGGGCAAAATATTTTGGTGTCGGAGCACAATTTCTCGTGAGGTGCGGTATCTGCGCCGTCTCACGACCGTGGCTTTGCATTTTGGGGATGTTCCGATGAGTCACCGTGACGATTCGCCCGTTAGTCTCTTCAAGATCTTGCGGAACCTTCATCAAAAAGAAACCGGCATCGTTCCCCGGATCTTCGTCAGCATCATCTCCGGGCTGCTCCTCACGGCAGCCGCGTTTTTGGGCGGATTTGTGATCGCGATGGCCCTGGGGGTAGGCCGTGTGGATGACGATTTTCTGGCGATGACCTTTGCGGTTTGTAGTTTTGTCTGGTTGGCCTTGCTCATCTGGATCTGGCGCGACAATCACCAGTCCGGGTTCCCTCTGATGGCGGCGTTTGGTACGTTGGGCCTGTGGTTGGCCACGATTTTCGGTTGCGTTTTCATCGATCAAGCATTTCGCCTTGTCGACGAAGAGTATCTCATCGCGGCTCTCTGTCTGGTGTCCGGGGCCCTCACGCTGCTCTTCTGGCTGCCTGCGGTTCAGCGGCTTCGGCTGGGGAGGCCTGTAGTTAATTCAGAAAATCTCGTCAATGTCACTTGTCCGCATTGCGGCTATTCGCTGATTGGCTTGCGCGAACTACGGTGTCCTGAGTGCGGCACGCAATTCGCGATCGACGAACTCATCCGTCGTCAGAACTACGGTGCCGGCTTCCTGTCCGGCGGGCGAACGTCCAGATCTCCGTTACAGCAGGCGGTGCATCCGGCAGAGACCTCCGGCGACTCCAGTCGTGATCAGGTTTTGCCCAAGACCTGATCGCCATCAACGATGGCCCACCGTCCGTGCATGATTTCCGTTTTTCGAGTATACTTCCGCGAGGGTCCGAGAAACGTATCGGTGCATAGAAGGTGATGGAAGCGGGTACTCGCCGGGATTGATTGTCAATGACAGATACGATCGGATGGATACTCCTGGCGTGGGCGGGCTTGATAATTCTCTTATGGACGGTCGGCATGGCCGCTGCTTTGCGCATTCGTCGGGATCGGCGGATGCGCATTCAACCTCTTCCCGATGCGTTGCCGTCGGAGCATGACGCCTCTGTCACGATTCTAATCTCCGCGCACAACGAAGCGAGAACGATAACGTCCTGTCTGGATCAACTGCTCGACCAGAACTATGCGAATTTACGCGTCACCGTCGTGAACGATCGCAGTGTAGACGAGACGTCGGATCGAGTCCGAGAGGTGATGGCGCGAGACCGTCGCGTCGACCTGATTGAGATCGATCACCTGCCGTGCGGCTGGATCGGCAAGACCCATGCGTTGTCCGTGGCGGCTCCGAGCGTGCAGACCGATTACCTGTTGTTCATGGACAGTGACTGTCGTCTGGAACCTGGCGCGCTGGCTGCGGTCATGAAAAAGGCTGTGACGGAGGATTTGGACTTCATCAGCCTCTGGCCATGGTTCGAGCTACGAAGCCTTTGGGAAAAATTGTTGAGCCCTTCCGCATATTGGTTGCTGGGGCTGTGGGCCGTATTGAATGCAGGTCGCGGAGAGCGGAACTCGAATATGCGTGTGGGTTGCGGGGCGTTCATGTTGCTGAAGCGCAAGGCCTACGAACAGGTAGGCGGGCATGCGTCGGTTCCTGCGGAACTGGCCGAGGACGCGGTCATTGCCCGTCGGGCTGCCGAATTGGGAATGAAGCGATGGACGGGTTTTGGCGCTGGTCTCTACGCTTCCGGCCGGAGCAACGGTTTCGCAGGCACGATCAATTCGTGGACGCGGATCTTTGTCGGCAGTCTCGCAGCGCCTTGGAAGATGGTGGCAAGCTTGTTTTTTCTGCCGGGTGGTTATTTTGTTCCGTTTTGCCTCGTCCCACTCGGATTGTATCTTGGTTTGGGGTATGGGCTGACGGCGGGGTGGGTTGTTGCGGGAGTCAGTTGTGCGCAGTATCTGTGGATGCTGATTTCGTTGCGGTTTCTATTCGACGATTTTTTCGAAACAGGCCCCTTCCTCGCCTACTTCCCCTTGGGCACACTGATTTGCACGCTTGTCATCCTGCGCTCGTGCCTGATCATCACGGGCCGGGGCACTGTCCGCTGGGGGGCCAACCGTTACATCATCAAGGGCACGCGAATCGCCCCCGAAGCCACGTAAGACTTCGGGCAACGTGCTACGGATAGAATTTGCCCATCATTCGCGGAAACGGAATCGTTTCTCGGATGTGTTTCAATCCGCAGAGCCACGCGACCGTGCGTTCCACTCCGAGGCCGAAGCCGCTGTGGGGAACCGTGCCGTAGCGGCGCAAGTCGAGATACCATTCATAGTCTTTTTGTTCGAGTGATTCGTGTTTGATCTGTGCCAGGAGCTCGTCAAGGTCATCTTCGCGTTGCGAGCCGCCGATGATCTCGCCGTACCCCTGTGGTGCGAGTAGATCAAAGTTGTTGCAAAGCCGATCATCCCGTGCATTTTTTTTCATGTAAAACGCCTTGCAGGCACGGGGGTAATGCGTCACGACCACGGGGCGATCATGAAGCCGGCTGATGATGGTTTCGTCGCTGCCGCCAAGGTCCTTGCCCCACTCAAAATTGGCGGCCAGTTCCATGTGGTGAGGAATGTTGCGGACTTCCTCCTCCAGGTCGTCCAGCTCTTCGCGATGAGACAGAACCTCTGCCGCGGCCTTATCCTTCTTCCATTGCTTGACGCCCTGGGCCGATGCCATCGCTTCTTTTTCAGGAATCAGTTTCTTGAGTTCCTCAACTCGGGCGCTTTTCACTGCAAGATCATCTTCAAGAAGTGACTTGGCCTTGTCACTATGCAGTAGATCGGCCGCATCGGAGTACGTGAGCCGATAGAAGGGTTTTTGGATGGCTTCGAGGTCCGACAGGCTTCGATCGAGAAATTCAAGATCGTCGCGATGTTCCTTCAATACGCGCGACACAATCGCACAAATGAAATCTTCCGCAAGGTCGACAATGTCATCAAGGTCGGCGTAGGCCACTTCGGGCTCGACCATCCAGAACTCGGTCAAATGGCGGCGCGTCTTCGATTTTTCCGCGCGGAAGGTCGGCCCGAAACAATAGACCTTGCCGAACGCCATGCAGGCCGATTCGAGGTAAAGCTGGCCTGTCTGAGCCAAATAGACCGGATCGCCGAAATAATCCACCTCGAACAGCGTCTGAGCGCCTTCGCCTGCGGCGGGGGCGAAGATCGGCGTGTCGATCAGCGTGAATCCGTTGCGGCTGAAATACTGCCGGATTTCGTCGATGACGGTGTGCCGCACTCGAAGAATCGACCATTGTCTTCGAGATCGAAAATGCAAGTGCCGATGGCGCATCAGGAATTCGATGCCGTGGGCCTTCGGTGTGATCGGATAATCCGTCGATTCACCGACGACGTCCAGGCCGATGACCTCCAGTTCATGGCCCCCGACCTGTTTCTCGTTCGCATGGACGATGCCGGTGACCCGGAGTGCCGTTTCCTGTCCCAACCGTCGAGCTTGTTCGAAAAAAGCGTCCGTTTGAGGTGATTTGGTGACGACGCACTGACACAGCCCGGTTCCGTCACGGATGACGAGAAAGGCGATTTTGCCGGAATCACGACGGTTGTAGACCCAGCCCTGCAATGTCACGGTTTGGCCGATGTGTTGGTGTAATTGCTTGATCGTAGTGGGCATAATTTCAAAGATTGTCCTTGTTGGGAAATCGATTTTTACGTCAATGTTTTCCCAGAATACCACGCTGTGTGCTACCACTCAACAACCTGCTGCAAAGTGGTTCCGGTCGGTTCCAGTTTTTGTGAGCGCGCCATCTTCGGATTGCGTCTACTAATACGCAGAGAGGATAGATTGGGGCTCGTTCGAGAAGGGAAGAAACCAAGTCCCGTCCCGATCACATCGATTCGGATGTTTGTCTGTCAGATGTCAACCAAGCTGAATTTTGTTGGAGGAATAATGGCACGTCGCAGGCCGGAAAATGTTGTAGTCGCCATGGTTTTGGCGTTGCCTGTCCTCGCCGGCGGTTGTGTCACGAGCACGAGCAGTCCACTGCATCCCGGTCAGGAAGCGACGACCGGTGGCAGGGCGGGATTGTCGGAATGGGAGTACTACGACGCCTTGAACCAGATGTATCAGGCGCAGGTGATGCTAAACGTTATTCGTTTGGTAGAACATGGTCAGGCGCCGCTCCATTTCGAATTCTCCAACGTCAAGGCAAGCATCACGGACACCGCGGATATCGGGAGCGGCTTCGAGTTCTTAGATTCGCCAATTGGAGGTAAAGTGATCGCAGGCGAATTCGTGGGTCCGGGGGAAACAAACGTCAAATTCACGCCGAGCATTGGCGCTTCAAGGACCGTTTTCCTTGAGGCAGAAGCCAAACCCATCACGCGCAAGAATTGGGTTTACAAATGGTACTACAAAGTTGCCGATTACTTCAAAAAAGATGGTTGTCGCGCATTTTATGAAGAAGTTAAATTTCCCCATTCTCTTGGTAAGCCTTGGAAAGAATGGTTCAAGGGGCGATTGACGATCTGGTATCGCACGAAACTCTACGTCGTGCGAGAATATTATGCATCTGGCTGTGAGCCTTCGCCGCTTTCACCTAGCCCGCCGGTTTCTCCTGAAAGTGAATTGGGAGCTTTGACCGCCATTCTTTCCTTCCTGCAGAAATCGGACCCCGACACTGCCACAGAAGCTGAAATCCGAGTGCCTGCTACTTTTGCCTTGCCGATACAGCCATCAGGCCAGTCTGAAGCAGTTCAAGCAATATGGGGCGTAAGTGCACGTACGGCTAAGCTTTTTCTTGACGTAAAGACTAAGGGCGCAGGTTTATCAGAATCATCTTGGGGAAGGCTGCGGACTCATCTGAACGGCATTCATCCGGAGTTGAAGATTCGGTTTCCGGTCAAGCAAGGCGAAGCATATTCAGAGCACTTATTAGAATTCAGTCACTACCATTCTTTTCCATCTCCGCAAACTCTTCAGGAGTTGCTCCGTAAAGAGGCCATAAAGAATAAGCTGTTGAAAAACGAAAAGATCCTGGACGACGATTTGGCAATCCTCGCGCGAGAACATCCTGACTATTTCATTGACTCTAGACAAGAAAAAGGACGCCGCAAGAAACTCAAACAGGAAAACTCCGATGCTGAAGATCTTGTCGTTGGCGCACGTGAGAGATATCTCAAGACACTCTCGTCAGAACTTAGCGACACATTCAAGGAAGACGTCAAACAGGGGATCAGCATTCGTGAGCTTCTGACCGATATTGAGAAGGAGGTCGACACTTCATCAGCCGATCAAATCGCACGTGTCCTTTTTCCTGAAGATGAATTTGATACTCAAACCAGGCTTTGGTTATGCGGTGGAAAGCAAAAACCCACTCAAGAGGAGCTAATGCAACTCGTAGGAAGAGAGATCTGGGTCTTTCAGCTCTCCGAGGACTCCCACCCTGGCGATTTCAGCAAATTGAAGGAGGATATCGGGAGCTTTCAGCTGCTGAAGAATACGGAACCTTATACAGTCGGAATCTATCTTCCTGTTGTTGCACCGACGGATGTTCTCGGTTTAAGTGAAGCTGCTCGACGTATCGCCCAACAGACGACGCTTGCAGAAGAACTGACGGACAACCAGCTTCTAAAGCTGATATTAGATACATTAAGGCAAATTGACACGGCTCAGAGTATTAATATTTCCTCGTAATTAAGGGTGTGAAGATTAGATGGCAGAAGAATTTGTCGTTAAATCGATCAGGATCGGGCTTAGAGCAGACGAAATCAGCCTTGGAGTCGGACCTTATGAAGGAGGCAAAGTCGGACCCGCGATTCCGTTGAAGTACGGAGACCAGAACCGGACGATTCCTTGGTTCGGTGCGATCTCAAGCAAGGTAAGTGTGCCCGAGGCTGAGCTGATCGCAGAAGTTAAAGGCCGACGGAGTAACCCGCACGACAAGTTTTTATCCAAGCTTAAGATTCAACTTCCGGCCAACAGAAGGAAAAAATCATCCAAAAAGAAGGTAACAAAGAAGAAAAGAGGCCAATGATAATGATTAATAAAAAGTATCGAGTTGCGGCTGCATTATGTTTTCTTCTTGTTGTTACTCTTGGCTGTGGTACGAATGGCCAACTTCTGTTTCAAAATCTCTTAGAGGACACAATTGACAACGCCATTGCGCAGGTCAACGGCGCTGCGGGTCAGTTTGTAACCCAGGTTTCCACGCAGCTTGCAGAAGATCTCGCTGAGAACCTGGATACCAATCCGCTTGGTCCAGATGGCCTTCCAAGCGCCAATTTTGTAGATGGCTTACAGGATGTCATTCTGGCCGCAGGTTCGCAGAATAGAGAGATCTGCATTGTCCTCAGCAAAGCCGTCGAGGCTCCTTCCGGTGGCGAACTCCTGTTAGAGGAAGGTGGTAAGGATATTATTATTGAAATGACCGTAAGTGGCACAAAGGTGAGCGTTAGGGATGCTCCCTTGGCCGAGAACAGTCCGAGCGGTCTCGGCTGTTTTGCAGAGGTCGTTCTTGCAGACCCGATGCGCAAAGTAGATTCCGCGAAGCTGCGGCTCAGGCTGTCGGGTGATAAGGAATTCACCCTGCCCGTTTCTGGGACACTCATGTTTTCTCTGCCGAATCAAGGATCTCCATAATCCACCGCATGTTAAGCTCTCCGGCAAACATCTGAACTCGGTCTTGATTTGATCGCACTTCTCCGGGATCTTCAAATCCCGTGTTTGGACCATAGTTCCAGGGCGCGTGGTATTGGGGCCCCAGCCGTTGGTTCGATTCCCATGACGACGCTCATTGCCATGCAATAGATTCCCGGGCACAAGACATTTATCCATGAGAGCGGCCGAGGCCGTTTCCGACCCGATACATCCGGTTTACTGATAGCCCGAGAGGCGTGGGTTTGGGGTCCTGTTTGGATTTCAAAAGAAACACTCGATCCGGCACTTCATCCGAAAAGTGAGGAGGAAAGATTCGAATGAACAAGTTCGCATGCCAAAAACATCTGTCGTTGTCGGTTTTGATCGGAACATTGGCGTTCACCGTCTCGGTTCGTGCCGCGGATGAGATTGCGATTACCGAAGTTGCTCATGTCGTTGTCGGCGGGGTGGGATCAACCTACGTCGAGGTGGCGAATCTCAGCAACGTCGCTCTGAACGTCAACGGTTGGCGACTTTGTTCGTTGATTGACTACGACACGCCCGCCTGGGGGACGCTCATGAACGCCGCCCACGGTCTCATGCAACCAGGGGATGTCGTCGTGGTTTCGATCCGAAACAACGACGTCGCGAATATCCAGGCTGCCGTGGGGGCCTCGAACTACGTGCAGTTCAACTGGGCGGGCTTTACGAATGCGGCGATCGAAGATCATTACGATTTTGCCGACTTGGCCCTATATACGTCGTCACCATTCTCTGTCGCAGGCAACATGCGTGATTTCATCAAATGGAACACGGCAGGGACGGTCGGTCGGACGATTTTGGCCGTTCCGAACAGCAATACATTCTGGCCCAATACGGCCGCGCAAATCGCCTCCCCTTTGTCGACGAATATTGCTGATCAATCCGTAAGCAATTCGTTTCAACTCGACATGTGCGAAACTTCGCCCGGCAGCGGTGTGTTCCTTCACAGCGACCCGGCCAGATACTTTGTGGTCAATGGCGCGGATCACACATTGGGAAGTCTGCCGTTCAAGGGCGACTTTGACCTTGACGGCGCGGCCGACCTCGATGACGTGAGCGACTTCGTCGATGTGCTTCTCGGTTTGGACACCGATCCGGTTCATGCCGTGCAGGCCGACATGAACTGCGACGGTCTTTGCAACGGAGACGACATTCAGCCTTTCGTTGGTGCGGTCCTGTAGGCAGGGTCGTCACTCATCTCTCGCGGCGTCCGGTTTTGGTGTCGCGTTAAAAGATGTTTTCCATTCAGCAGCTTTGTCGGGTTGCCCCCAGGCTTCGTACAGGCGGACGAGGCGATCGCGGCCGGCGAGCGTGTTCTTATGTGCCGGCCCAAAATCGGCCTTAAGGACGGGTTGGCTCTGCGTGAGGTATTCTTCGGCCTCGGAATATCGCCCGAGTTCAATGAGGCAATCGCCTATTCTGCTTTGAATTTGAGCATGCCTCATTTTCGATTGCGGCAGATTGTCCGCCAGGATATCGAGACAATCGGACAACAACGCATGGGCTTCCGCCGTCCGGCCCTCCTTCTGGGCAATGTTCGCGAGTCCCTCCAGTGCGACGTTCATCAGCCTGGGGTTGATCTCCCGACCGTCATTCGGTGGGACCCGCATGAGTCCGTTGTAGATCTCCGTTGCTTTTTCAAGCTCACCCGAGTCGATCAGGGACTTTGCGTAGAGGTCGAAGATGAACGTTATTTGGCGTCGCGCTTTTGTCGGCAACGGAGTCAGGGCATTCAAAAGGTCCTGATAGGGTAGCGGAACATCGTCCTCTTGAGCGGCCCGAGCGATGACTCCTCTTATTTGATACAAATCATGGGACTCCTGTGGCAGGTCCTCGATGATTTTCAGGCAAAGTGCGTTGAAGGCTTGCTCGTAGGTGTTCTGGGCCTCATGGTATTGTCCTAGTGCATTATGACCGAAGCCGCGCAACCATAGAGGTTCGAACAGCGCGGATTCACCATAGGTCTTCCGTAGCAGGGGAATCGCTTCGGCCGACTCCAGGACGACCTGCTCATATCTTCCCAATGCTCTAAGCAGAGCGATATATCCGTAAAGGCATTCCGCATAAAACGGGTTCGTGCGATTGTTCCTCGCGCGGAAGATCGTGAGCGCCTCCTTGTAGAATTTGATGGCTTCGGTGAGTCGGTTTTGCCGGGCGTACATCCATCCGTAGCTGTGCAGGCAAGAGGCGATTTCTCGATGATGGTCACCGGGGCAGCGCTTGTAAGTGGCCAGGGCCTTTTCAAACAAGGCTTCTGCCTCGTGATATTTCGGTTTCTCCGCGCCTTGATGCAGAGCATAGGCCAACTCCTTGAGGTTTTGGGCGACGAGCGGATGTGTGTCACCGTACAAACGCCGCCGCATGTCGAGGGCTTCCTGCTGCAGCGCAACGGACTCCGGGTTTTGGAGGCTGGTCTGCACTCGTCCCAACGCCGTCAGGCACTTGGCCAGATTTTCATGATCCTGATCGTGCAGTTTTCGAGTGAGCGCGAGCGCTTGTTGGGCGTGGGGCAATGCTTCCTGCCAGCGCCACAGTGATTTGTAGGTGCCGCCGATTGCATAATGCACCTCAGCCGCAACCTGAGGTTGATCCTTCAGCTCCAGGTCGACGCGCTTGCTCGCATCTTTCAGGACTTCCAGGAGCGTGACGTCGGGTCCGCCTCGCGACGGTCGTGCCGATGCGAGCGTGTCGCCGAGAAAAGCGCTGACCTGTTCGGCCACAAGACGGGCCCTGCGTTCCTCTTCGCGCGCGCTCATGGCGGCGTCGGCCAGCCAGAAGGCGACAATCGCAAAGCCGGACAGCATGATGAGCATGACTACGGCGGAAATGAACGCGATTCGGTGTCGCCCCGCCAGTTTGCGGAGTTGATACAAGACGCTCGGAGGATGCGCGAGGATCGGCTCGCCGGCGAGGTGCCGTTTCAGGTCACCGGCGAACGCTTCCACGGATTGGTAGCGCTGCTCCTTCTCTTTAGCCAATGCTTTTAAGAGGATGGTGTCGAGTTCGCGATTCAAGTTTCGTGCGAGCGATGAAGGTCGCGCGGGCTGTGTTTGGCGAATGGATTGGAGCGTATCGACCAGGGGGCCGTCCACGGGGTAGGGTTTCCGGCCGGTCAGCATTTCATACAGAATCACGCCTAACGAGTAGATATACGTTCGGATATCGATTTGATCGGACGTGCTTTGGACTTGCTCCGGGGATGCATATGCGGGTGTTCCCACGAATTGTTCCGTCGCGGTGACCGCGTCCTCACTTTTGGTCGGGGGTTGGATGAGTTTGGCCAGTCCGAAGTCGAGGATCTTCGGCTGGGCCGAAGAAGGGTCCGAGGGGCCAAGGGTCCGAGGCCCCAAGGGTGGTGTCACTATTTCTCTTCCCTCTGCCACTTGGCCCCTGGGCCCCTTGGCCTCTTCTTCCACAACGAGAATGTTACTCGGCTTGAGATCCCGATGAATGATGCCGTGGAGATGTGCATGATGGACGGCACCGCATACCTGTAGGAACAACTCGATCATCTCGGATGGTTCTCGGCTGGGTGCGCGGGAGGTGGTGGGCGCGTCTTCCGTGTTTTTTGCGGGTGCGGCCGCCGCCCATTGGGTAATGGACATGCCCTCGACCCATTCCATCGCAAGAACGGGTTGACCGTCGATCAGGTCCAGCGCGGAGACGTTGACGATGTTCGGATGATCCAGGGTGGAAACGGCGTGAATTTCGCGTTCGAAGCGCCGTCGCATATCGGTGGATGCCCATGTTCCGGCAATCAGCCGTTTGACGGCCACGTCATGATCCGTGCCCTGCTGGCGAGCGCGATACACGACGCCTTGTCCTCCTCGACCGATTTCACGGATGACTTCGTACGGTCCGATGCTCCCGAGTGAGGCCGGCAGATCGGCTGCTTGGAAATGTTTCATCCAGGTGTCTTCCGGGTCGTCGAAACCAAATGGATTCAGGTCAGGGTCGCTGTCTTCCATGTTCGATTGTGGATGACTGGAATCACGCATGAGCGTCCTCGTCACGGATCTGCCGGGCCAGGATGACCTGTAAGCGATCCTTGACGCGCTGCTTGGCCTTTCGCACGGCGACGGGTGTCATTTGAAAGGCACTAGCGACCTCGGTGATGGTCGCCCCCGAAAGCAAGTGGTCGAATACTTCGATGCTGCGCGTGTCATACGATTGCCGCAGAGTTTGCAATGCCGTTCGGCAATGCTGGCGAACCCATTGTTCTTCCCATCGGCTGTCCGACTCCTCTGCGCCCGGATCACTCAAAGCTTCCAGGACATCGTTATCTAGCGCTGTTTCGCTGCCTGTGTGACGTGTTAGCTGACGGGAGATGGAATTTCGGACGACTCGTCGCAGATAGTCGCGGAATCGCCCGAGGCCCGGCTGGTATTCGAAGGCCGGGAGCGCTTTGGATAGATTGAGCATAACAAGTTGCCGTACGTCTTCCGCATCCGACAGTTGCAGTCCGCAACTTCGGCAATAACCGATGATCAAGTCCCCGTACTTTCGGTCGAACTCACGCCAGGCGGCTCGATTGGAGGTGTCACGAACGCGATGTAACAGGGATGGCTGAGTTGATTCGGGTTCCATGGTGGTCGATCCAACTCCATTCTTTCACAAAGTCGCCCTGGTTTTCAAGGATAACTCATTTTCAAGGGCCAAGTTAACAAAGTGGCCGGCTCTTGGATGGAGCGCGGAACCCCGCTTTTTTGAAAGTCGCGGAGAGATTATTTCAGGAAATCTGTCACGTCGTGCTGAGATCACGGCTAGTAACACCCGGGGAGAGTCTGGACTCATCGATTCAGGAGGCAGAATCCATGAAAAAAATGGCTGTGGCACTGTTGATCGTCACGTTGATCGGTACGCCGGTTTTCGCCCAATCATTCAATATCGACGTCGGACCGATCGGAACCGCTCCTTCTTCGTCGTATGCCGCCGCCGGCCTGCCGGGTGTCTGGAACAGCATTCCCCTGGAACACGTCACTCCCTTCACGACGGGGCCCCATCCCAGCGACTACATGCTTGTCGATTTGGATGGGAACCCCACGAACGTGGGTTGCCACAACTTCGGAGGGACGGACGTTATCGTCGCGAATAACCCGTCGCTCACCGGCGACGATGCGACGATGATGAACGACTACCTCGTGACATACACCCCCAATCTGGAGTCGTGCATTTACATCAACGGTCTCGAACCGGGTACGTACGAGGTGCTGACCTATGCGTGGATGCCGAGCGACTCTGGTATTCTGCAAAGAGTACGGTTCGATTTCGACGCCGTGAACATTCCCCTCGTCGGTGGCAACTGGCCTGGACAGCATGAGGAGGGTGTGACCTATTCACGGCATATTGTGGAAGTGACTTCCAGCGGAATCATGACGTTCATGGGGCTTCACGTCGGCATCGCCCCAGGCGGTAATGTCGCCGTCGGCGCCGCGCTGAACGGTTTTCAAATCCGCCCGTTGCCGCCGCTGATGCTTGGGGACCTCAACTGTGACGGCGACATTGACGGCAGTGACGTCGATGACTTTGTCCTGGCCCTGATCGATCCCGACGGATATGAGGCCGCCAATCCCACTTGCGACGTCAACACGGCCGACATGAACGGAGACACGCGGGTCAACGTGTCCGATATCCGCGATTTCGTGGAGACTCTGCTCTCGTCTTAAGGCGAAACGAGAGCGCCTTGCCCTTATCAGCGAATGTGACATAGGATCAGTGCCTTCCGGCATTGAGGTCCGATGTGTCGCTTGATCCCCAGCAAGTTCAACCGGCGTGTTCTCCGAACATCAAGCCCATCACGTGCGCGATCGCCCTGGGCTTGATCGCGATTTTGCTGATTGCAACGCTGGCGGCATTCGGGCCGGGCCTCGACAATCAGTTTCTTAACTGGGATGACGATCGGAACTTTCTTCGCAATCCGCTCTATCGTGGATTGGGCGGCGAGCAACTGCGCTGGGCCTGGGACACCTATCACCTGGGCGTCTGGCAGCCGCTGAGCTGGCTGATTCTGAGTCTGCAATATGAAATCGGGGGACTCGATCCCGGAACGTATCATCGATTCAGTCTCGGTCTGCACGCGCTTAATGCCATCACCTTCTTCCTGCTGACCGTTGTTTTTCTGCGCGTGACGGTGCGGCGGCGTTTCGAGGCATCTCCCGCCGGCGTACTTCTTTGTGCCGGGCTCTCCGCAATGCTGTTTGCCGTTCATCCATTGCGCGTAGAGCCCGTGACTTGGATTTCCTCACAGCCTTATTTGCCTGCGGCGCTGTTTTTCATGTTTGGGGTCGGCGCTTATGTCTGGGGTCATCGGGAGGACGGGAAACCAAGGACACCATGGCTTTGGCTCATGATCGCGTTCGTGAGTTATTGTCTTGCCGTCGGCGCCAAGGCGATTGCCGTGACGTTGCCGGGGGTGCTGCTGATTCTGGATGTCTACCCGTTGCGGAGACTAACGCGCGACGGTTTTTCGATGGCGCGGATCGTGCGAATACTTGTTGAAAAAGTGCCCTTTTTCGTCGTGGCCGTTTTCATCTCGGCATGGGCCTCAACAGCCAAGGAAATCAGCCAGCCCGGTCGACCGGACGCGTTTAGTTGGGATGCCGGCCTCGCGCAATCTGCATACGGACTCGCGTTCTATCTCCTCAAAACGATCGCTCCAACGAATCTCGCGGCCTATTACAAGCTGCCGCTCGATTTGAGTTTGACCCACTGGCCGTTCGCGTTGGCGGCCGCAGGGGTCGTCGGTATGAGTGTCGCGTTATTTCTCGTGAGAAAACGTTGGCCCGCCTTTCTTGCGGCATGGCTGATCTACATCGTAGTTTTGCTGCCTAACATCGGGCTCATTCAGATCTCTCAGCAAATCGCGACCGATCGGTACAGCTATCTTGCCGTCATGCCGGTGATGGTCGTTTTCGCGATGGTGTTGTTGGCGATCTGGCAAACGCGGTCACGACATCGGCAAATCATACGCCCCTGCATGCTGATCGCGGTGGCCATCCTGATCGTCGGACTAATCGTCGCGTCGAGGCGACATGTGCGGACGTGGCATGATTCCGTGTCCTTGTGGACCGCGAATCTTGAGGTCGATCCGCACTGCGCCCATGCCGAATGCATGTTAGGGCAAGCGTTGGCATTGGAGGACCGTTTCGATGTTGCGAAGGGGCATTTTGAGCGCGCCATCGAACTTCGGCCTGATTTCTCTTTTGCCTACAGCAATCTCGGCACAGCGCTTTTAGCCCAAGATCAATTCGAACAGGCTGTTCGCCAATTTCATCATGCCTTGAATCATGAATATCAGTTAGACGCCGAAGGTCTCGCCAAGACGCACGCCGCTCTTGCCATCGCTTATGCGAAGCTGGGAGAAGAGGCGCTCGCTTGGAAGCACATCAGGCATGCTCAAAAACTAGGCCTTCCTGCAGATGAGATTGAAAAGATCGTTTTGTCATTTTGACAGGGGCGGTATTGGGGCGTATTGGATTTTGTTGCGCTAGCCCGTAATGCGCACGGAATCGGCTTCGTCGGCGCCCGGTTCATTTTCGTCAGCTTCGTCAAAAGTTTCCTGTGCATCAACCATATCCGATTCACTGTCGGGGAGGAGTGATTCCTCGGGTTGGCGCCTGCCCAGTATTTTGTAGATGCCCGATGCCACCGGTCCGCTCAGCGCGTATGCGGCCGAGGCGATTGCGAGGGTCAGCCGAAACTCGACGACCAGTCCGATCAATACGATAATCACGATCGAAACGACCTGCCAGAACGGACGCCGACCTCGAAGGATCGAATTCACCAGATGGGCGTAGCGAAAAGGGCTGACCATGAGCAATCCGGCCACGAGAGCAAAGGGGGGCAACAATGCCGCCAGCACTTCCACGGCCTTTTCGTGTGCGAGTTCGGGCAAAAGGCTCTGATGGAAAATGACAAGTCCGATGATCGCTCCGGCGGCGCCCGGCGTCGGGAGTCCACGGAAATCCATGTGCGATGACTCGTCTTCCTCATTCTCGACGTTGAACCGTGCCAGCCGTAGCGCTGCGCAGCAGACGAAGACCGCAACCATCACCCATTCCGCTCGCCAGTAGGCGCGGACCCAGGGTGGAAGCGAGGAGATTTCGGAGAACGTTGCGGGCTGGGCGATACAGATCACGAGGAAGGCCGGGGCAACTCCGAAGCTGACCATGTCCGACATCGAGTCCAACTGCCCGCCAAATTCACTGGTCTTGCGGGTCAGCCTTGCCAGTCGTCCATCGAGCCCGTCGAAGAACATCGCGGCGATCAACAGGTAGGCGGCAATCGAAAGGAACGTCGGGAAAAGGCTGTTGATACGGGCGCTGCCCATGGTCTCCGTATTCAAGTCCGAGCCGCCGGCCTGCACACTGAGCAGACATAGATAAACCGCGCCAACTCCGCAGGTCAGGTTGCCAAGCGTTGCCAACGAAGGCAGAACGGCGACGGTCTTCAATACACGCTCACGACGTCGGGCCCTGCGCCCCTTGGATTGGTCATAGTCGTTGATCTTCATGGCGCCGCTCGCATCGGGTCTGCTCCGGACTGTATTTCAGAGATCATTTTCCACCGTTGACTCGACGAGTCGTCGATCGTCGGACTGGCCGACGGTTGGATGGATCTTCGCCGATCGCATCAGGATCGTGGCACCGCCTTTGACATGATCGTTTACCTGGACCGTCGGCTCCAGTCCCGAGTCGGCGGGGACCAGCAGATCCGTACGCGAGCCGAATTTGATCAGTCCGATGCGCTGGCCACGTTGCAGCACATCCCCGGAGGTGACGTTGCATACGATCCGCCGGGCGATCAATCCGGCGATCTGACGGATGATCACCGGGCCGCGAATTCCTTTGTCAGGCTCGACCACGATGGTATTGCGTTCGTTGCGAATCCCACACTCGGGGTGTCGGGCATCGAGGAACTCACCGGGTTGATAGTCCGTTCGCACGACCCGACCGCTGCATGCAGTCCGGTTGACGTGCACATTGAAGACGGAGAGAAAAATACTGATCTTAATCGCAGGGCCGTCAATTCCTTCGACGCCGTCCACCGTGGCGACTTCGGTCACCTTTCCGTCTGCCGGCGAGACAAGGAGGCCTTGCTCGTCGGGAATGACACGCTTCGGATCGCGAAAGAAAGCCAGGCAAAATAGCCAGAGGACGGCCGACGGGCCGGCGGCGAACCAAAACCAGCCCGAGATGTCGAGCGACGCCCAAACCGAGGCCACCGTACCGGTTCCGAAAACTGCGGTCGCGATGATTATTTCTCTGAGCCCGTCCGGAGCAAGTCGCATGGCAGATTTATCTCCATCGATCCCATTTAAAACATCGAGATTGTATCGGAATCATCACGGCTGAGACAGGTGACGCGTCGGCTCCCATAATCGCGCCGTCTGAGCGTGCCGTGGCAGGCAATGTAAAGGCCGTATGCACATAGGCCGATTCGGACGGGGGAAGTCGTGGATGGTTCGTTTTTCCGGAGGGGAGAGTTCAATGACGACTGATACTGACCAGCAATTGGCCACACTGAGAGACAAGTCGCAGTCCAGAGCCCGGCTTGAGCAAAGATATTCTGAAACTCGCGATGCCCTGAACGAGGCTCAGTCCAAGATGCGAGGCGTCGAACTCTACCTTGAACAGGCGCAGGCTGAGTTGAAACAGCTCGAAGGATTCAGTTTCACCGGGATGGTTTATGGGCTGCTCGGCCAGAAAGGTGATCGGCTGGCGAAAGCGCAACAGGTTTGCGCGGAACTGGAGCAACAGCATGAGGAATGCGCCCAGGCCTTGTCGGCGCTTGAGGAAGAAGTTTCCGGTTTGTCGCGGGAATTGGAGCAGGCCGGGCAGGCCGATGCGCAGTATCAAGAACTTCTTGCTGAGAAGCAGAAGCAGCTTGAGACCGTGGGTGATGAGCGTGGGGCCAGGCTTGCGGAGCTGAAAAAAGATTGGTCCGCCACCCAGGACGCGATCAAAGCGATCAAGAGGGCGATGGAGGCCTGTGAGGAGGCATTGTCCGATTTGCACGGGGAGATGGAGGTCGTCAGTACACTCGGCCGTTGCCAGGTTGCCGCGCCACGAGGAGCTCTCCGAGTCGTGTTGAACGCCTCGCGTCATCATACCGCCGGCGATTGTGCCGGACGCGTGCGGCAATCGATTGGTCGTTTTCGACGAAAACTGAGCGACGTCGTTTCAAAATACGGCCCGGATGCCGAGAAAAATCTGCTCAAGTTGGACGACGATCTAGATCGGATTTCCAACGAGTTTTCCGCAAGTTGGCTCAAGGATGCCTACACGCATGAACAATCCGCCGAGTTTGTCGATCAGTTGCTTCAGGGCGCCAACATGCTGCTCGAAAAGAAACTGATGGAGATGAAACAAGAGGCGGATTCGCTCGAAGGGCAACGTCAGGCAGTCATCGAAAAAGCCTGAGACCGAACGTCGCGTCCGCCGAAGTGCTCAGCTTCTCCTAATCCGTTGTCACGTCAGGCGATTGGGGTTATCCTACGTTCTCTTTGCGATGATCCGGCAAAAAGGGGGCGCGATTTATGGATACGGAAAAAGCCACATTCGGTGCGGGGTGCTTTTGGGGCGTTGAGGCCGCGTTTGCGCAGGTCGAGGGCGTCGTGTCAACGGCCGT
Organism: Phycisphaerales bacterium; assembly: GCA_022360095.1. Lineage (GTDB taxonomy): Bacteria > Planctomycetota > Phycisphaerae > UBA1845 > UTPLA1 > JAKSDK01. The sequence goes on along the minus strand of JAKSDK010000448.1, from coordinate 146,299 downwards.
GGGCTATTCCGGCGGAACGACGGAGAATCCGACGTATCAAGACGTGTGCATGGGCCAAACCGGGCACGCAGAAGTCGTGCAAGTGGAATATGATTCGTCCATCGTCTCCTTTGAACGTCTGCTGGAGGTCTTCTGGGGCTGTCATGACCCGACGACGCTGAACCGTCAAGGCCCCGATGTGGGCACGCAATATCGCTCTGCGATTTTTTTCCACAATGCCGATCAGGAATCCGCGGCCAAAGCCTCCAAAGAAGGAATGCAAGGTTCCGGTCGCTTCAACGGCGACATCGTGACGGAAATCACTCCGGCTTCGATCTTTTACCGTGCCGAAGAGTATCATCAGCAATATTTCGCGAAAAACGGCGGCGGTGCTTGCCCCACGTCGACGAGAAAGTGAACACGAAAGAGCGTAAGTCCATCGCGGAGTTTTACGACCACTTCATTCCCTATCGTGATCGGGCCGATGTCAAGTTCTTCGTTGATCTGGCGGTCGAGAACGGCGGGCCGGTGCTTGAAATCGGTTGTGGTACGGGTCGCGTGCTGATTCCCACGGCTAGAGCCGGTATTGAGATCGTCGGTCTGGATCTTGCTGAAGATATGTTAGCCGTTTGTCGCCGTCACCTGGATCAAGAGGATGAGCCGACTCGGGCCAGAACCCGACTCGTTGTCGCAGACATGCGAGACTTCGACCTGGGCCGTCAGTTTACATTGATCACAACGCCGTTTCGCCCTTTCGAACACCTGATCACCGTGCAGGACCAAATGGCTTGTCTCGCTTGCGTTCATCGGCATTTGGCGCCCGGAGGCAGGTTCGTCCTGGACATGCCGAATCCTTCGATTACGCAGTTGGCGGACGACCGTTGTTTGCAGGAGACCGGTGATGAGCCGGAGTTCACGATGCCGGACGGCCGAAGAGTTCGACGACGACAACGTGTCGTGTCGAAGGATCTCATTCGCCAGGTCAATGAGTTTGAACTGATTTATCATGTCACCGATGCAGATGGCCGTGAGGAGCGCCTGGTGTACCGTTTTCCAAGGCGATACTTGTTTCGCTACGAGGCGGAGCATTTGTTGGCTCGGGCCGGATTTCGGGTGGAAGCGTTGTATTCCGGCTATACCGGACGCCCATACGGAACGGTCGACGATCGTGAATTGGTGTTTGTTACGACCAAAGTCTAATCGCGTTGATTTGCCGTGATTGCCGCCTGTGGACAACTTGAAGCAAAGGCCATGGACGACGCGGTCGAGGTGTGGCCTGTCGCTGAACGAATTGCAGAGCAGGCGTCGGTCGCCGGGGTCGATCTTCTTGTTTTTCCAGAAGTCACCTACCCCGCATATTGGCTTGAATCTGCAGAACGCTATCGACAGCCCGACATCGAGCGAACCGAAGCGGTGTTGAAGCGTTTTTCTGAGCTGGCGGAGCAGCATGCATTCTGGCTCGTGGCCGGTTTTGTCGAAGAATCGAACGATCTGCTCTACAACAGTGCCGCGGTGTTTGACCGTCGGGGCAAGCTGATCGCGACTGCCCGAAAACAGTTCATGTGGGATTGCGATCGCCAATGGTTCACGCCCGGCAACGGTTCCACGGTCGTTGCGACGGAGTTCGGTCGGATGGGTCTTCAAATTTGCGCGGACATGCGAATGCCGGAGATCAGCGCAACTTTGGTCTGCGAAGGCGCCCAGTTTATGGTCCAGCCCACGGCCTGGGTCAATACGAGTCAGGTTCGAAGGACCTATCGCAACATCCAGCCCGATTTTCTGATCCGGGCCCGAGCGATGGAGTTCGGCCTGCCGTTTATTTGCTGTAGCAAGAGTGGCCGTGAAAGCTATTCCATGGAGTATGTCGGTCAAAGTCAGATCGTTTCGTCTGAAGGTGAAGTGCTGGACGGCGCGGAAGTCGGAGGCGACGCTTTGGTCGTGGCGGAAATATCGGCGACCCGGGCCAAGACTTTCACTCTGGATCATCCGATTGTTGAACGGCTTCTGAGCACGAAACCGCCGGTGGTGAATGAACAGTTCGATCGGACCTGTAAGGTGAATCTGCGACAAGATGCGGACGCGATCGCCGCGGCGCTGGAGGAAAACGGGGCCCGCGTTGCACGGCTTGCGGCGCATGACTTGAATCATTTTGCTGCCGCCAGATGTCACGCGCTGGACGGTATTCAGATCGTGGTCGCGCGCGGCCGACTGACGGACGACGCACCCGCACGCGCTCGGGCGGCGGAGAACTGCATGTTCGTCATCGTCGCCTCGGACGGCGGCGGGCAATTCGTGTTTGATCCGAGAGGCAGCATCATCTGGCGCAAAGTCGACAAAAGCGATGCGATCGAACTGGATGTGCGGCTGGCCGAGGTCAAGGCTTTCACGCCCACGACCGACATCTGGAGCCAGCGCCGCGTAGAGACGTATCGTCTGACCTAATCGGGGCCGCGTCTTACGGTGACAGGAGCACCGAGACAAACGCCATCGTGTCCGCTTCGTCCAGCGTGCCGAACGGCTTGGCCAGATCGGCGCAAGGATCGAAGCCGCTGATGACCGCATTGACGTAGCCCTGGATATCTCCGCCGTCGATCGTGCTGTTGCCGTCCATGTCGCCGGACAGGGTCAGGCACGGCGCGAGGTTGCAGGCGAGTTGATCAATCGTCAAGCCGTCGACCCCGGCCTCGACAATGCTTGGCGGATCGGCGTCGTTGGCGGTGAACCTTAGCCTCATCGTTGAACTCAGTGTGACGCCCGCGGCGCTCAGCTCAGCCTGACTGATGACATGATCGCGCCAGGACAGGCCGCCGTCGGTATCGTGGCGGGCGATTTCGATCCAAGGACCGGCGCCGTCGTTGCCGTCGATCTCAACGAGTAGCCGGTCGACGCCTCCGGCGGTGTTGGTCAGGCGAAGGAAGTAGCTGTAGCGAATCGTGTTGTTGTCGTCCGACAGGTCGAGTGTCGGAGAGATCAGAATGACGTCGCCGTCGTCTACGTCCGTATTGCCGCTTTCGTTTTGCGTTAGATAGCACTGACCGCTGCCGTCGGCGTCCGACGTGGGATCATATTCCCAGCCGGCGTCGTTAACTGGTATGCCGGCTTGCCAGAACCCGCTGGTCGGATTGTTGGCGGTGTCCGTCGTCCATCCGGTGGCGACCTCAAAGTCCGTGGTGTAGACGTCGACAAACTCATCACCAACGGGGACGGTGAAGAATTCAGCCGGTGCGCCGGCGGGCAGCGTCACCGTGCCGCTGAGACTCCCTTCGGCGCTGAAATAATACTCCGGCGTATCGCCGCAGTTCGCCGCAGGCAGCACGGCTTGATAGGAACCGCCTCCAATCAGCGTCAGAGGTGCTGTCTGAAAGGTGTCTCCGTCGTATCGATAGTGCAGTGTCACGCTATCGAGTACCAAAGACTCACCGAATGAAAAGGCCTCGACGTCCACGGTCTCAGCCGCGGCCGGCGTCATCATGGCCGGGAGGCCGTTGGGCAGGGAAAGGCGTGTATTCATTTGGGCCGCGGCCCATTCGGACAGGTGCAGGATCGCGGGAAGGTTCTCCTGGCAGTTGGGCAGAATCTGTGCGGGGGGGAGTTCGAAGCCCGGGTTCGCCGAATCGGGTCGCAACTCAATCGTGTAGGCAAGACGCCCTTCCGTCCCATAGGTCCAATCGACTGAGCCGCCGCTGGCCTGATAGAGCGTCAGGCAGACGGGACCGGCTTCATAAAGTCGGCCGTGGACGGCCTGGATTAGAGACTGCATGGTGTTGCCGACGGTCAGGAACGTGGTCCCATCCGGTTCCGGGGGTGTCATGCATTCGCTGCCGAACGGCCAGAGGATGAGCTCCGAATAGCTGTGGTAATCCATGTGCGCGACGATGTTCGGGAGGGAACGGATGAAATTGCTCACAGCCTGGGTTTCCGGCTCGCTGAAAGGCGCGGGCCCTCGATAGGTGTCGCTGTTTGTCATTCCGCTCGATCCGCCACCTCCCCAGCCGAAAGCCCAGTTTCGGTTGAGATCGACGCCAAAGGTGCCGTCGCCATTGTCACGACGGTTCTTCCGCCAGAGTCGGACGTCATCGGGCGGCCACGTGTAGACATAGCCGTCGGGATTCATGCAGGGGATCAGATAAAAATCCACGTTATCGACCAGATCCTGGACGGCCGGATCGCTGTCATAATTGTTGACCAGGTGGTCGGCGAGAAAGAGCACCATCGAGCCGGTGATCCATTCTCGGCAGTGCTGCAGCCCGTGGTAGAGGACGGCCGGTTTGGTGATTCCTGTGTCGGTGCCGGAGATTTTCAACGCCCAGATGTCTCGCCCTTCGATCGACTGGCCGATTGAAAAAGGCGTATCACACAGGTCCGGCCGGTTCGTCGCCAGGTCGTTGATGAACGCTTCAATTTCGTGAAGTTCTTTGTAGTTGTCGAAGTCGCTGGCGCCACGGAACCCTTTTCGTAGCATGATTTCCGCCGTGGTGTCAATATGGCTGAGAAACAGGTCATTGTTCTCAACGGTGTAGTCGAATCCGGCGGCGTCGAGCCGTGCGAGTTCCGCTTCAGAGACGTGGACATCCACGGGGCCGATGCCGACATGGTGCGACCAGACGTCCAGATCCCATGCCTGGAGTTGTGTCAGTTGCTCGGCATTTTGCACGTTGACCGTGATGACTCGGTCGCCTCGCTTGACGGATACGTCGGCCGCATGTGTCGGCGCCACGGACATGAAAAGAGCGTTGATCAGGCAAGCAAGACACAAGGTCGCCAAGGCGCGAAACTCGGAATTGTACATTGGGTTCATTCCCCACTCGTTGATGAAAAAGGCGGCTCGCGGAGTTGTGACTATTATATCATGTCTGCGTATCAGGCACCACATCGGCGCAAACCCCGGTTGACGCCCTTGGTCCGCGATCGTACGCTAGGCGGAGTCGATTCGAATTGATGAACGTCTCACCCATCCATCGCGCGAGGATAATAAGACCTTGGCCACGCGAACGCCCGACACACTTAATCTGGAAGAGCGGCACCGTTTTTTACTTCGAAAGCTTCATTCGTTAAGCGGGATCGTTCCCATCGGCGTGTTTCTTTTCGAGCACCTGCTGACGAATTCGATGGCATTTCAGGGTGCCGATAAATTCAACGACGCCGTTCATGGCATTCACGATCTGCCTTACCTTTTCGCTCTCGAATTCTTCGGGATCTTCCTGCCATTGGCGTTTCACGCGTTGTACGGAATCAAGATCGCGATGACCGCCGAGCCGAACGTCCGGGCCTATCCCTATATGGACAACCGTCGATATTTTTTTCAGCGGTTGACCGGCTACATCGCCTTCCTGTTCTTGATCGTCCATTTGCTGAAATTTCGGTTCGCCCACTGGATCGGTTGGGGTCCGGAGTTCATCGGCAGCGACGATCCTTTCGAGATCACGAGAAGGGGGCTTACGGAATGGGAGCCTTGGGGAATCGCCGTCCCCGCGTTTGTGACGATGACTTTCTACGTCATTGGTCTCTGGGCGGCTTGTTATCATTTTGCGAACGGCATCTGGAGCTTTTGCATCAGTTGGGGCATCACCGTCGGAGAGAAAGCACAGAAACGAGTTGGAATGGCGGCCGCAGCGATTGGGATCTTGTTTTTTGTCTGGGGCGGTTTGTCCTTGTGGGCGTTTGCCAAGGCGCCAAAGGCAGTGGATTCGCAAGAGCAGAATAAGACGATGATCGCGGAGCCGACGTAGCGACGTGGATTCGTCATTTGTGAGCTTAGAAAAATGGCAAAGCAGAGTGTAGTCATGATCGGCGGCGGCCTTGCAGGGCTTGCCGGAGCGATGAAGCTGGCGGAGTCGGGCATCCATGTGGATCTTGTGAGCATGGTGCCGGTCAAGCGTTCACACAGCGTTTGCGCGCAGGGCGGCATCAACAGCGTCAATGCGACGACACGGGCGCTCGGCGACAACGAATGGACGCACTTCGACGACACCGTCTATGGTGGAGACTTCCTCAACCACCAGCCGCCGGTCAAGGAAATGGCGGAGTGGGGGCCGAAGGTGATCGACCTGCTCGATCGGCTGGGTGTTCCGTTCAATCGCACTCAAGAGGGTCATCTTGATCGACGTCGTTTCGGAGGCACGCTTTACAAGCGGACCGCTTTCGCCGGAGCGACGACGGGTCAGCAATTGTTGTATGCGCTCGACGAGCAGGTGAGGCGCTGGGAATCCGAAGGTCTCATTACCATGTATGAGTTTTTCGAGTTCCTCGGTCTCGCGCTCGACGACCAGGGAACCTGCCGTGGTTGCGTCGTGCAGGATATGTTCTCGATGGGAATCCGCGAATTGCGCGGCGATGCCGTCATCATGGCGACCGGCGGTTGCGGGCTCATCTTTGGCAAGAGCACGATGTCGATGATTTGCACCGGCGGGGCGAACAGCCGCATTTATCAGGAAGGCGCCAAGTATGCCAACGGTGAGTTCATTCAGGTGCACCCGACGGCCGTGCCTGGTGCGGACAAGCTTCGGCTGATGAGTGAAAGTGCGCGCGGCGAAGGTGGTCGGGTCTGGGTGCCTCGGACGCCGCAGGACCCGCGAGATCCGATCGGCATCCCGGAATCCGAGCGGTGGTATTTCCTGGAGGATCGCTATCCGACCTACGGCAACCTTGTCCCCCGCGATATCGCGACGAGAGAGATTTTCGACGTCTGTGTGAATGAGGGGCTGAGCGTCGAAAAGGAGCGCCTTTGTGTTTATCTTGATTTGACCCATCTTCCGGCGTCAACCCTCCACAAACTCGAGGGCATTCTCTCGATTTATGAAAAATTCCAGGCTGTCGACCCGCGGAAAATCCCGATGAAGATTTTTCCCGCCGTTCATTATTCGATGGGCGGCATTTGGGTTGATTACGAGAAGGACGAGCACACAGGTGGATTGGTCCTCGGCTCGCAGCGTAACCATATGACGAACATCCCCGGCCTCTACGCCATTGGGGAGTGTGAGTATCATTATCACGGAGCGAATCGTCTCGGCGCGAACTCGCTGTTGTCCTGTATCTTTGAAGGGCTCCAAGTCGGGCCTTCTGTCAAGAACTATCTGAAGACACTCAAACAATCGGCCGCCGATCTGCCGCAGTCCGTTTTCGATTCGGCCGTGCGGAAGCATAAAGATAAGATGGACGAGTTGGTGGCCCGCACGGGTGAGGAGAATGCTTACAAGCTTCACGACGAGCTTGGCCGCACAATGACCGAAAACGTCACGGTCGTTCGATACAACGATAAGATTCAGAAGGCTCTGAACACAATCGAGGAATTGACGGAGCGATGCCAACGTGCGCCGCTTGCCGACAGCGGGCAGTGGACGAATCAGAACCTTTCTTTCACCCGTGCACTGGGTGACATGCTGATTCTGGCGAAGGTCATCGCCAAGGGCGCTCTACAGCGAGACGAGTGCCGCGGCGCGCACTACAAGCCTGACTTCGAAATACCCGGCCTCGATCCGGATTCGAAGACGGACCTCGTGACTCAGGCTCGCCAATGGTGCGAGAAGTTCAAGAAGCGTAACGACAAGTGGCTTAAAACGACCGTGGCGTCTCATACGCCGGACGGCCCTGAACTGACCTACGAAGATGTCGACGTCAGTCTGATTCACCCGCGCCCTCGAACCTACGGGCTGAAGGGTGCTGATGAGATCATGCGCATATGGGACAAGGAGTTCGCCGGCCGGACTCCGAAGTCCAAGTCTGCCTCTGCAATGGCGGCATCTCCAGCGTAAACGGTTGGACAAGGGGGGCAAACTTCAACACCGACCCGCAATCTTTTTGATTGGCGGGTTTCTTCATGCGCTTTAGGGCGTCATCGATTGCCTGTTGCTTGCACGGGTTCTGTCACGAGTTATGATGAACGATCAGCACGGTTTGTTCCTGGCGAGATGCTTTTGGACCAGAAAGGCGAATGTGCGATGAATCCCAGAAAGGCTTTGATGGCTATGAGCACGATCATGATCACCGGATGGAGTTTGAGCGAAACGGCCGTGGCGGAGCCCGAGGCCAAGCCGATGGGGGCGCCCACACGAGATCAGATCGCTGAGAAAGACAAGTGGAACCTGAAGGACATTTTTGACAGTAACGCGAGATTCGAGGCGGCTTTCAAGAAAGTCGAAGGCATAATTGAAAAGCTGCCTTCGCTCAAGGGCACGCTTGGTTCGCCGGAAGGGTTGCTGAAGGCATTGAAGCTTCGTGACGAGACTTTTTCGGAATTGGACTTGGTCATCGTCTACGCCGGATTGTCGTATCACCAGGACATGAGCGTCGGTGAGACGCAAGGACGTTGGGATCGGGTTCAGAGCCTCGGCACCAAGGCCGGCGAAGCCGTCAGTTGGTTCGTGCCGGAGGTGTTGACGATTCCTTCGGAGACGGCCGATTCATGGATGAGCAAGAACAAGGAACTGGCGGCCTATCGTCACGCGCTCCAGGATATTCATCGTCAGAAGAAGCATTTTCTTTCGCCGCGCGAGGAGGAACTTCTGGCGATGGCCGGCGAAGTGACGGCCGCGCCCGGCAACGTTTTCGGCCGGTTTACGAACACCGATCTCGATTTCCCCGTAATCAAGGACGAGGACAACAAGGACCTTCAGTTAAGTTCCTCCGTTTTCTACCAGCTTCTTTATTCGCCGGACCGGCGCGTACGGCGTGATGCGTTTCTGGGGCTGCACGACACGTATGCATCAAAGATGAACACGCTATCGGCGCTGTTGAGCTCCCAGGTCAAGCAGCACATTTTTTACGCCAAGGCTCGCCACTACGATTCCTCGCTCGAAGCGGCCTTGAGCGAACCGAACATTCCGGTCGACGTGTACCGCAATCTCATCGCCACGGTGAGCAAGAACGCACATCGCTTGCACCGTTATGTCGCAATGCGCAAGAAGCTGATGAAGCTTGACGCGATTCATCGATACGATCTTTACGTCCCGATGGTGTCTGCGGAACAGGAAGAGATCCCGTATGAAGATGCGGTTGCAACAATTCTCAAGTCACTCAAGCCGCTGGGCAGCGATTACGTGAGCACGTTGGAAACCGCGTTCAAGTCGCGCTGGATCGACGTCTACGAGACGAAGAACAAGCGCAGCGGGGCCTATTGCTGGGGGGCGTACAAGACCCATCCGTACCTGTTGCTGAACTACAAGGGTACGATGAACGATCGCTCGACCGTCACCCACGAGATGGGGCACGCGATGCACTCCTGGTACACGGCGAAGAAACAGCCGTATGTCTACGGCGACTATGAGACCTTTTGCGCAGAGGTGGCTTCGACGGTCAACGAAGTGTTGCTCGCCCACTATCTCTTGAATCATGCGGCGAGCGATACGGAGCGACTGCTCATCCTTCAGCAGCAGATCGAGGGGATTCGCACAACGGTCTTTCGCCAGACGATGTTCGCCGAGTTCGAGTTGAAGATTCACGAAATGGCCGAGGCCGGCGAGCCGTTAACCGGCAACTCGTTGCGAGAAACGTACGAAAAAATCGTTCGCAGGTATTATGGTCCGGAGATCGTTCTGGACCCGACGGCCTCGGCCGAGTGCTTGCGCATCCCGCACTTCTATCGCAATTTCTATGTTTTTACCTATGCCACCAGCCACTGCGCCGCCACGAACATCGGCCGCCGCATCATCGACGGCGAAGCCGGCTCCGTCGAAGGTTTGATAGACTTTCTCTCCGCCGGCAGCAGCAAATATCCGTTGGACGTTCTAAAACTGGCCGGAGTCGACATGGCCACACCGAAACCGATCGAGGATACGATGGCCTTGTTCAGCGAACTGCTGGATCATTTCGAGAAACTTTACGAAGAGCACCAGGCAAAAGGTTAATAATCAGCCCAGGCGGCTTCCGATCTGATACACGGCCAGTGAGGCGAGATAGGCCAGGACCGTCATGTACGTGAACATCAGCGCAGGCCAGCGCCAGGAGCCGGTCTCTCTGCGAACCACGGCCAACGTGCTGACACATTGGCAGGCCAACACATAGAATACCATCAGACCCATCCCTACCCAGGGCGTGAGTACCGGCCGACCGTCCGGCCAGGTGGCGCCGGCCAGTTTGTCGCGCAACGCTTCCGAGGTCTCATCCGCCTCTCCGACCGAGAAGGTGATCCCCATTGCGCCGACGAAGACCTCACGAGCCAAGAAGGAGGAAAGGATTCCGATCCCGAGTCGCCAGTCGTATCCCAACGGCTCAATGGCGGGTTCGATAAAATGCCCCAGTCGCCCCAACGCACTTTGGCGAAGTTGCGCGCCGCTGATGATGTTCTCTCGGCTATCGGTGTCGCCGGCATCGAGTTGAGCAATTTGTGCTTTGACTTCGCTCGATAGCTCGGTTTCATCCATCCGCGGAAAGTAGCTCAGGGCCCAGATCAACACACATACCGCGAAGATCGTCGTGCCTGCGCCGGTCAGAAAGAGTTTACTTCGATCCCACATCTCACGGAGGACCGTCTTCGGTTGAGGCATGTGATAGGGCGGCAACTCCATAATAAAAGTCGGGCGAGGCCCTGCGAGCAGCGTCTTCTTGAATAACAGTGCCATCACCAGGGCCGTAATCGTGCCCAGCGCATACATCCCGAACATGACGCCCGCCTTCAGCCAGGTCCGGTCGCCGAAAACTGCGCCGATCACGATGATGTAGACAGGCAGTCTGGCTGAACAGCTCATGAACGGCGCAACCATGATGGTCGTAAGACGGTCTCTCGCGTTTTCGATCGTTCGCGTCGCCATGATGCCGGGAATGGCGCACGCATAGCTCGACAACAACGGGATGAAGCTTTTTCCGTGCAGACCTACACGGCTCATCAGCCGGTCCATCAGGAATGCCGCCCGAGCCATGTATCCACTGGCCTCTAAAATAGAGAGAAACAAGAAAAGGATGCAGATCTGCGGGAAGAAGACGACCACGGCTCCGACACCGGTGATCACGCCGTCCGTCATCAGGGATTGCAACGGACCCTTGGGAATCAGAGCTTCGACCCAGCCTGCCAACGCGAGTTGTCCGGTTTCGATGAGGTCCATGAGCGGCTCTGCCCAGGAGAAAATCGACAGGAAGAGAAGAAACATGATCACCGCAAAGATGGCCAGGCCGAAGACGCGATGGGTCAGGATGCGGTCGATCTTATCCGTTGTGCTGCCGGTGCGCCGTTTCTCGCTATCGTGTTGGGCCAAGACGCGATGGGCGACTTGAGAGATCCAATCGTATCGAGCTTCGATGGCCGTCTCGACGGGGTCTGGTATCTGTTCCGCCACCTGCCGCCCGGTGGCACGAAGCTTTTCGGCATCCTCGGAGGGTATCGCCGACAGCAGACGCTCCGCTGCTTCCCGGCTACGCTTGTCACCGGAGAGGTAGTCGGTCATCCACAACAAAGCGGCGCCGTGCATGGCCTGCTCCCTGATGCGGCCGGAACGGGCCAGAATCGTCGTAGCATTGGACAGCGCCTTTTCGAACGCATTTGGTAAGCGCCATGGCCTTGATTGACGGTGCATGTTGGAAGTGAACGAAGTATTGCTCAATGCTTGTCGAAGTTGAGTGAGCCCTCGTTCTTTGCTGGCGATGGTCGGAACGACCGGTACACCGAGCTCATTGGACAATGCCTCGCAGTCGACGGTGGTGTGACGCGCTTCCGCGACATCCATCATGTTGCAGGCGATCACAACCGGCGTGCCAAGCTCCAGTACTTGCGAGGCCAGATACAGATTTCGCTCAAGGTTGTTCGCGTCGATCACGAGAAGAACTGCATCGGGAAGGTCCGTTCCCTTTAGACGACCGAACAGCACATCACGGGCGATTTCCTGATCCGGCGATCGTGCGGACAGACTGTAGGTGCCGGGCAGGTCGAGGAGGACGATATCCGTTCCGTCGAGTCGGCCTTCCCGTTTCTCAACGGTCACACCGGGGTAGTTGCCGACTTTGTGGCGCAGGCCGGTGAGTTTGTTAAAGACAGTCGTCTTTCCTGAATTGGGGTTGCCTGCGATTGCGATGCGCTTGACGCCGGCCGACAGCATCGTCGCCTCGGCACTTTCCGCCATCAGTCGCCCTCGATCGTCACCATGGCTGCTTCGGACTTTCGGACGCTGAGTCGATAGCCTCGCACGTGCAGTTCGAGCGGGTCACCCAACGGGGCCACGCGGACCATGCGGACGAGCGTTCCACTGGTCAGCCCCATTTCGAGGAGTTGATGTCGCACATCCGCTTCACCGGCGACATGGGTGATCCGACCGTTTTCTCCGGGTGATAAATTGGCAAGTAGTCTTGGCATGTTAAGGCTCGATTAAGGCGGCCTCTCGGCGTTTGGCGCTTCTAGTTGAGACTGAATCTCAATGAGTTGTAAGTCAGAGAGCCGATGATGTCAACTTATCATCCCATCGCGCTCAGGCATCGATCATGGGAGGCGACGGCCGATCTCGATTGTCATCAGGGTGGTGAATGGCGTAGGACTTCAGGCATCGGAAGAAGAGGTCGAGGCGATGCTCGTTTCCTCGGATTCGCCCGAGAGTTTTAACTTCATGATACGACCGACCTTAAACTTCACGGTGCGTTTCTCCGGCACCTTGACGCGCTCCAGGGTCTTAGGGTTTTGTGCGATGCGAGCCGCTCGAACTTTGCTTTCGAAGACTCCAAAATCACGAAATTCCAGGCGATTACCTTGCCCTAACTCTTCCATGATTTCATCCAGGAAGTTTTGGATGATTCGCTTGACGACAACGCGCTTGTTGCCGGTCCTGTCAGCGATACGATCAATGAGTTCCTTCTTTGTGACGGTTCGCATAATGAACACCTTGATTGAAATCCGAAGGTCGGTTCGGGACGCCCATATGGGTCGTGGACGGCCGAATCGCGTTTCGCTAAGGACTTTGGCCAAACCCTCGAAAAATCGCGTAACCTATACTACAGCAAACAGTTCCTGTTCCGCAAGAATTTTTCTGATTGGAAATCACAGCCAATGTTTCTTCCAAGTCTTTCGCCTGTACGGAGATAGGGAAAAAAGACAGGATGCAGGGGCGTGGTGGCCGATTGCCGCGACCCAATGTAAGTGTTTTATTTTCATATGATTACGGGTCGATGCCCGCCCCCGGCTTCTCGCTCGGAGACACCATGACTCCCAAATCGCCCTTCCAGGGATTTCGCCTTTTTTCTCCTTACCGCCTGCTCGCAATCTCGCTTTGCTTTTCGGCGGGTTCTTGTGATCGAAGCACCAAGGACACCAATCGGCTGACCCTCTTTGCAGCGTCCAGTGTGGCCGATGTGATGACGGAGATCGCGGCGCGCTTCGAGACCGAAAGGAAGGTGCCCGTGGTCATCAGCCAGGGGTCGAGTGGGAAACTTTGCAGGCAACTTCAATTGGGCGCTGACTGCGACCTCTTTGTTCCGGCAGATGTTGCTTACCTCGACCTGCTGCATCAATCTGAAAAGGTTCTTGATTCTTCACGCACAGCGTTGGCCTGGAACGAGTTAGTCGTCGTCATGGCCGGGTTTGGCCACAAGGTGTGGACCGAGGCAGGGCGACTTCGGCAAGGTCCTCTCGAATCGCTCGTCATCGCGAATCCCGATCATGCGCCGGCGGGCCAATATGCCGTGCAGGCCCTGGAGCGCGCCGGCCTGTGGCAAACGCTTCAACCGCGCACCCTGTACGCCGACAATGTGAGGCTGGCAGCTCGATACGTCGCGGACGGCGGTATCCAGGCAGGAATCCTGTACGCTACGGACGCCTTGGCATTTCAGGACAGGGTCTCTGTCGTGTATCGTTTCTCACCGAGCGACCATCGTGAGATTCTGTATGAAGGCGCCGTTTGCGCAGGAGCCGCGAACCGGGAGCGGGCGCAGGCATTTCTGAGATTCGCGAGTTCGACGGAAGTCGATGAAATCTGGCGCAATCACGGTTTTGTCAGGCGTGATCGAACCTTGGACACGAGGAAAAGGCGCTGAATGTTCTTCTCTTCAAATGATCTTCACGCCATTCGCCTTTCGCTGCAGGTCTCTGCCGTGGCGACGGTCGTTTTTTTGATTCCGGGTGTATTCCTTGGCACCTGGTTGGCCAGGACTCGGTCCAGTTGGCGAGTCGTCGTTCAGGGTCTTGTGACCGTTCCATTGGTTCTGCCTCCGGTTGTGACGGGACTTTGCCTGTTGTACGTGTTGGTCGAGATCGACAGCCCGATCAGGTTTACGTGGTGGGCTGCGGTCCTGGCTTCCGGCACGGTGGCGATCCCGCTCTTGGTTCGCAACGTAAGGGCCGGTGTTGAGGCGATGGACCCCAGACTCCCGATTGTGGCGGCCACGCTCGGCGCGTCTCGGTTCCGGTCCTTTTTCACGATCACCTTACCGGTTTGCTGGAAGGGCATTGTCGGCGGTATCGTGCTTTTCTGGGCAAGGGCGATGGGCGAGTTTGGGGCCGTGATGGTCGTCGCCACCAATACGCCGGGCAGCACGCAGACCATTCCGTTGGCGATCTACAGCAAACTCGAATCTCCGAAAAGCCCCACGATTTGGCCTTTGGTCGTCGTTTCCTTACTCATCTCCGTTCTCGCCATCATTTTCAGCGAGTGGCTTATTCAAAAGAGGCGGCGCCTCGGTAGGACGGTCTCGTGAGATATCGCCTTGGGGCCCGGTGGCGGCTCAGGCTTTGCAAAAGACGTCATAGGTGCTAACCTAATGGGTTTTCGCCAATCCGGCAGCCACGATTACAAGCCAAATAGAGGAGTTGCCAGCCAATGATGAAGTGGTTACGGACACACAAGAAGCAAATCATGGTGATTGTCGTACTCTTCGCCATGTTCTCGTTCGTCGGGGGTTCGGCCTTATACGACATCATGAGGCCTGATCCGTCCAAGGACGTGATCATGGAACTGTTCGATCGGGAGGTCACGCGCGGAGAGCTTGCTGCCGCTCGATCGGACACGGAGATTCTTGAGAATATCTTCATTCCAGGAATCTGGAAGTATCATCCCACCGAGGAGTTGGCCGTTCAGGATTGGCTTATGCTGGCCGAAGAAGCCGAGAGGGCCGACATCGTGATTCCTGATGAGCGAATCGACGCCGTAATTGCTCAGGTTGAGCAGTTCCGGTCCCTCGATCGTCTTCGCGAGCAACGCGGGTACTCCCTGTCCAGGATTCGCAGGGCACTTGGCCGGCATCTCGCGATCCAGAGAAACGCGAGGCGTGTGGCCGGGGCCGGCGCGCCTTCGGAGCCGCAGTTGCGGCAATACGTCCGGGACACGCAAGATAAGGTCCAGGTGAAGTTCGTCCCGCTTGACGCGAACAACTTCACGAATCAGGACGAAACCATTCCCGATGAAACAATGCAGGCTCACTTCGATCGGTACAAGAACGATGATCCTGAGGAGAGTGCAACCGGTTTCGGCTACAGGCACCCGCGACGCGTGAAGATTCAGTATGTCGTCGCGTCGATCAATGATCTGCAATCGCAGATTGAAGTAAGCCTTGATGAGATCAAGACTTTTTGGAAGGGAAAGGACGGTCAGGGCCGTCCGAACAAGGAGAAGTACAAGAAAACCGTTTACGTCGATCCTCCTCAACCCACGTCGGCAGCAAGCCAGCCCGTTGAGAAGCCAAAGCCGATTCCGGAACAGAGGGTCAAGACATTTACCGAAGCGCGACCTGATGTTAAGAATGAGTTGAAAAAGAGAAAGGCGATGAAGGTCTCGCGCCAGATGATGAACAAGCTGGCGGACGAACTCGCCGGTCCTTGGAACGAGCTTCGGATCGACGAAGAGACTCGATACAAGCCGATTCCCGCCGGTGTGGAAAAGCCGGGTCATATGAAATCCGTTCTTCAGAACTTGGAAAAGCGCTTTGGTGTTTCGCTCCAATATGAAGAGACGGATTTCTTGTCAAAGGCGGAACTCGAGGCGAACCCCACATTGGGTAACGCAGACACGCCGGGCGAAGGAACCGACTACTTGAAGGCGGCCGAATTAGCCTTTCGGGTGCCTTCGTTTTTCGAAGTTGATCCGGAAAAGCTGACACAGCTTCGGCTTCAGATGTTTCAGTCGCCGAATTCGCCCTTTGTTGTTGCGGGCCGAAGTTATCAGTTCACCGGCGGCCAATTGACTCCGACCAGGGGCGCGCCGGTGAAGTATGTTTTGTTTCGTGTGATTGAGACTCAGGAAGTCGGCGCCGCCGCCAGCCTGGCTGAGGTTCGTGATGAGGTTGAACGTGACCTTCGTCTTGTGAAGGCGTTTGACGCCATGGAGACCGATGCCAAGGAATTCTACGCGGTCGCTCGCAGACTCGGACTTGATGCCGCGCTGCCGCTGTTTAGCGATCTACGGGAGAAAGGCGTCAAAGCCGTGTCGAAACCAGCGGCCTTCGCTCGATGGGACCGGCTCGCCGGCGATGAACTCCAAGAGATGCTGGGAACCGGCGAATCATCGCTTGCGACGGCGGCCGTCCCCGGTGTCGGCAAGTCGAAGGAGTTTGTGGAAGCCTGCTTCGAGATGGCGAAAGAAGGCTGGTCGGCGGCGGAGATGGATTTGCCGGAGACCGAACGAACCAAGGATGCTGCCGGCAAGCCCGTGGCGGACCCCGCACCGAAGGTCCGGCTGGTGTCCATACCGAAGCTCAAGAAGTGGTTCATTATCGAGTTGGTCCGAGACCTGCCGGTCAACTCCGAGACGTACGAGAACCAACATCGGACGGTCGCGTTCCAGGCGCTTCAGTCAGATCGTTCTTCGGTGTTGTTGCGAGAGTGGTTTCATCCCGACAACATCCACACGCGTTGTGCTTTTCGCCGTGTCGACTCAGATCCCGGCCAGGATGCCACATCCGAAGGAGGTGGGCCGCCGCCGCCGGTTCGTTTCTGATCAATCGATGGCGTTGAACTTCATTTCGCGCCACGGAAATCTTAATTGCGCAAACATCTAAATGACCGCCGGACGAGTGATCTGACTTTGCGGTGTTATCAAGATTTTGCCGACTCCGCATCGGCACATTTCTGGAACGGGATGGCTTTTCGGTTCTCATCAATCGCCACATAGACCAGTTCCGCCGTCGTGGCGCGGACACGCTCGCAGGGCGGTTCGGACCGTTCCGCTTCCACGATCACTCGAATTCGCGCAGAAGTTCTGCCGATGGACAGCGTCTCTGCATAAAAACTGAGCACATCTCCCACATAGACAGGTTGCTTGAATTCGACCGAATCCATCGCCACCGTGACGACTCGGCTGCAACCCAGCGTTCGGGCCTGGATTGCTCCTGCTTGGTCCAGATAACTCAAGAGCACGCCGCCAAAAATCGTGCCGTGCGCATTCGTGTCCCGTGGCATCATCATCACTCGGATGACAGGCTCCGACGTTTGTTCTCGTTTAGGCTCTGCCATTTTGTTAAGGCTCCTCGACGGCAATCCCTGCTTCATGAAGAAACGAATCCCAAATAGGTTGCGACAGAATCATAGCGACATCAGACGCCGGTCTCATCGACTCGGGCGATGTTCCGCATGTCGGCTTGGCGACGACAGGCCAATCCGTTACCATGAGCTGTGATTTCTTGGTGGCTGATCCGGCGATCTTGCCAATTTTGAACCCGTCTCCGCGAGGTTGAACAACAATGAAGGGACCGAATTTTCGCCTTCCGAATACTCAGGCCTCTGCATCCCTGTTCATCGGTATCCTGGGTCTGCTGTCCATGGCTGCGTTGGTTTTCCTTGTGTTCAAGGGCTATAACGCTGAGTTCAAGACGATTCCGTACAACGCCTCCGAGGGTCTCGGACGATTTCGGCCCTATTTCGTTTATGGAGGGACGGCCGCCAGTCTCGTCATCGGCGGGGTGGCCGGTCTTCTCGGGTTCAATAGCATCGGTCAAAAGCGCAATGACAAGCAGGCCAGTTCATGGTTGGGAATGGCCGCCGGTGCATTGACGGTGTCGATCGCCCCCATACTTTTTTATGCTTGGCGAGTGCTTAGCGAGGCAGACATACTGGCGGGCTGACATTGGTCACGGGTTTTTTGCCCCGCGCGTCTGCTTCCGAGCTGAGGTTTGGGTTTTGTGAAAATTCGCGGGTTGATCCGTTTGGTCCTTTGATGGCTTGGCTCTTGAACGTCCTTCTTCCGGGAGCCGGCCTGATTCTCCGGCGCCGCGAGTGGCTCGGCCTGTCGATGGCCGTACTGTTCGCGATTTGCGGCCACATCGTCATCGCGGGTTTTCTGATCGCGCCGGAAACCATTCCTTCCTGGTTGGTTCGTCTTGCCGTTTCTCTCGTTGTGCTCGCTTGGTGTCTCTCTCAGTATTTGTGCTACCGCCAGGGGCTGATTTTCGCCCGCACTCGGCGCGGGTTGTCGAATTTATTGTCGGAAGCCCATGCTGCGATGAAGGCAAACGATCTTGCAGCGGCTGAAAGAGCTTTGGACAGCGGTTTGGCCCTGGACGACGAAGAAGTGGAGCTGCATGTCTTGAGGGCGAGGATGTTTGGCCTGACGGGCGATCGACCGGCGATGTTGAACGAATGGCGCCGCGTGCTGAAGTTGGACCGTCACAAACGCTACCGTGATGAAGCCCGCGATGCGATGCAGAAGTCGTGAGAGCCGTCAGCAAGACCGGGGAAAACGCCGTCGAATAACCTTTAACCTGCTGCGTCATGTATGGTTATATTTTCTCTTTGCCGGCGGAGCGGTGTATTTTTGCAAAATAGGACGTTTGGCCGAAAAACAAATCGCATCTTTCGAGCCTCCACCTGCCGCTAGGTTAAACCGATACTATAAATGCTGGCAGACCGGATTCAGTCCGGTATCGCCTTCGTTGAAGCCCGTAAGGGTTGACGCTAGAATTCAAACGCCAAGAACGGTCGTGCACACGTTGGGGAGCCGATTGATGTCTCGGCAGCCGATAACACAACGGACTTTAGTTCTTGTGTTAGTACGTTAACGAAAGGTCTAATAGGAATGTTCGAGCGATTCACCGACCGAGCCCGCAAGGTCATGGCCCTGGCCAATCAGGAAGCTCAACGCTTTAACCATGAGTATATCGGGACTGAACACATTCTGCTGGGCCTGGTTAAAGAAGGTAGCGGCGTTGGCGCTAATGTCTTGAAGAACCTCGAAGTCGACCTGCGCAAAGTCCGGCTCGAAGTCGAGAAGTTGGTCAAGAGCGGTCCGGACATGGTCACCATGGGCAAACTGCCGCAAACGCCGCGGGCCAAGAAGGTGATTGAGTACGCGATCGAAGAAGCGCGAAACCTTAACCATAACTATGTCGGTACGGAGCATCTTTTGCTCGGTCTCCTGCGGGAGCAGGACGGCGTGGCCGCGCAGGTTCTGATGAATCTGGGAATCAAGCTTGAGGAGGTTCGAGAAGAAGTCTTGAACCTGCTGGGCGCTGGCGTTGAAACGGAAGAAGCGGCGCCGGGCGCGGGCGCGGAGCCTGGGCGAAAGGGCAGCCGGTCAAAGACTCCGGCTTTGGATTCGTTCGGCCGAGATCTGACGGAGATGGCGAGCCAGGGTAAGCTCGATCCGGTCATCGGCCGTCAAAGCGAGATTGAGCGCGTCTTGGTTGTCTTGTGTCGTCGTTATAAGAATAACCCCGTGCTTCTCGGTGAAGCCGGTGTCGGCAAGACCGCAATTGTCGAAGGGCTTGCTCAGCGGATCGTCGATGGAGACGTCCCCGAGTTGCTGGCGGACAAGCGAATTGTCGTGCTCGACCTGGCGATGATGGTTGCCGGCACCAAGTATCGCGGCCAGTTTGAAGAACGCATCAAGGCCGTGATGAACGAGGTCCGTCGGGCACGCAACATCATCCTGTTTATCGATGAATTGCATACGTTGGTCGGAGCCGGCGGGGCAGAGGGCGCGATCGACGCATCGAACGTTCTGAAGCCCGCATTGTCTCGCGGTGAGATTCAGTGCATCGGGGCGACGACCCTGGATGAGTACCGAAAATACGTGGAAAAGGATGGAGCGTTGGAGCGGCGTTTTCAGCAGATCATCGTTGAGCCGCCCTCTCGCGAGCAGACTCTGGAAATCCTCAAGGGTTTACGCGACCGTTACGAGGCTCACCATCGCGTGCAGATCACCGAAGGTGCGTTGGGGGCGGCCGTGGAACTCTCCATGCGTTATGTCCCGGCGCGGGTTCTGCCGGACAAGGCCATCGACGTCATCGACGAGGCAGGCGCCCGCGTTCGCCTCAAGGCGATGACGAAGCCCACCAAGCTGTCGGAGCTTGAGGGCAACATCAAGAAGCTCAATCTCGAAAAGGACGAGTCGGTTCGCAATGCCGACTATGAGCGTGCGGCTGATCTTCGCGACAAGGCGTTCAAGGTCAAGGAAGAAAAAGAGATGCTGGAACGCGAATGGCAGGGGCGCCGCAGCGAGATCGACGGTGTCGTCGACGAAGAGGTGATCGCCGAGGTCGTGAGCCTCATGACCGGCGTGCCGCTCACGCGATTGGAGAAAGAAGAGGCCGAGCGGTTGCTCGAGCTCGAAAACGAATTGCACAAGCGCGTCATCAGCCAGGAAGAGGCCATCAGTGCCGTCTCACGGAGCGTGCGGCGCTCACGCAGCGGCCTGAAAGATCCCAACCGGCCGATGGGCAGCTTCATTTTCATCGGACCCTCCGGTGTCGGAAAAACGTTGCTGGCAAAGAGTCTGGCCAACTTCATGTTCGGTTCCGACGATGCGCTGATTACGCTCGACATGTCCGAGTACATGGAGAAGCACAACGTCAGCCGGCTCGTCGGCGCGCCTCCCGGTTATGTCGGGTATGAAGAAGGCGGGCAGTTGACCGAGCGGATTCGCCGCCGGCCTTACGCCGTGGTGCTGCTCGACGAGATCGAAAAGGCCCATCCGGATTGCTTCAACATGCTTCTGCAGATCATGGAGGAAGGCCGACTTACGGATTCCTTCGGTCGTCATGTTGATTTCCGCAACGTCGTCCTGATCATGACCAGTAACATCGGCGCGGACAAGATCACGCATCAGACCACCTTTGGTTTTGAGAAGCGTGATGAGGATACGAGTTATGAGAAGATGCGGGAAACTCTCAAGCAGGAGCTTGAAAACTATTTCCGCCCCGAGTTCCTCAACCGTGTCGATGAAGTCGTGGTCTTCCGCAAGCTCGGACACAAGGATCTGGTTCTGATCGTCGATCTGGAACTTCAGAAGGTTGCCAAGCGGCTCGTCGAGCACGGCCTGACCATGGAAGTGACCACTGAGGGCAAAGACTTCCTGCTTGAGAAAGGCACGGATGAGAAGTTTGGCGCGAGGCCGCTTCGCCGGGCGATCGAGCAGTATCTCGAAGATCCGATCAGCGAAAGCTTGCTTCGCGGCGAGTACAAAGGCAAGGACAAGCTGATCATCACGTCCCGAGAAGTCGACGGCGGCAAGAAACTTCATCTGGAAGCGATCGAGACCGCCAAAGACGAAGCGAAGGAGCTTGCCGGCGCCGGTTCAGCCGAAGCGACCTAGTCTAACGACGGCTTGCCAGCTCGTCGCGCCACGCATCCGCTTCCCCGGACCTTCCTGTCGCTTCGAACAGGTTGATGAGGAATTCGGCCACGACCTTGGTGCGCCGGTGATCGGGTCCAACGCCGGCGGCCATTTGCTTATAACATTCCCTAAGCTCAGTTTCGGCAATCTCGGTTTTTCCCATCTTCGCTCGGCAGTTGGCACGGTTGGCTCGGAGGGCCAGGACCATCAGGTGCCCTTCCGGCAGTACGCGCTCAACCTGTTTAACCGCCTGCTCGTAATAGTCACACGCTTCCTGTATCCGCCCCTGCGCGAGGATCGCCTTGGCTAAATTGTTCAGCGAGGCAGCACGAGTATGATGAACCTTCGGCAAGCATTTGTCGCGAATTTCCATCGCCTTTCTGCTTAGCGCTTCAGATTCCTGCGGTTTATTCAAGTCCAGCAGCACAAGACCAAGATTGGCGTAACTCATCGCGAGATCCGGATGATCGGGACTCAGAATCTGAAGGCGGATTTTCAACGCCCTGCGATGTACCTCTTCCGCTTCCTGGCTACGTCCGGCCGCCTGCATGGCGTTGGCCAGGTTGTTCAGGGTGTTCGCGTGATGCGTGTTTATCTCGCCGTACAGTTCTTCATAAATCACCGCGGCCTCTCGATGACTGCTGATCGCCGCGTCGTATTGGGCCCGTGCCTCAAGTGTAGCTCCGAGACCACTCAAGGCGAGTGAAAGCGACTCGGATTTTTCCTGCTTTCGCCAATATTCGACCAATTGACGATAGAGCTCTTCCGCCTCCTCATAGCGACCTTTGTAATAAAAGACGCTCGCGAGGCTGTGTGGACTGGAAGCACCGATGGCCATGTCCGATCCCAGAATCTCCTCGCGAATCTTGAACGCTTCGCGGAAATACTCCTCTGACTTGGAGTAGTCGTTTATTAACAAGAGCGTGTTGGCGAGATGGTCCAGGCTGTCGGCCACGGCCAGATGCGAATCGCCATAATGTTGTCGATTAAGGTCGAGAGCGCTTTCAAGGTGCGCCTTGCTTTCAGCATAGTTTCCCAACGCCAGATAGCTCCGTCCGATGGTCATGTGCAGTTGGGCACGCGTTGCCGGATGATTTGCAAGATCATCGCGTCGGATACGCTCCGCAGCTTCGTCCAGTACCATTCGTACCGTCGTCTCTTTGCCTAGTGATCGATCCGGGTTGGCCGACGAGAGTACATCGCTCAGGAACGAGACGACTGTTTTTGATCGGTCGGCTTCCTGCTCGGCCAGTTCCCGAGCTTCCGTGGCGGCGATGGCCTTAAATGTCGCGAAAACAGCGATGACCAACAGGGCGATGGATGCCAGCGTGATCGTCGTCACCAGGGCCTTGTTACGCTTGGCAAACTTGCGAAGCTCGTAAACCGTCGATGGGGGACGCGCCACGATCGGTTTATCTGCGAGAAATCGTCGCAGGTCGAGTGATAGCGCCGCAGCGGATTCATAGCGACGCTCCGAATCTTTTTCCATCGCTTTGAGGACGATGGTCTCCAAGTCGCCCTTCAACTGGCGATCGAGATAACTCAAACGGGTCGGTTCCTCGTCACGAATGGTCAAGGCCGCATCGGCGAGCGTCTTTCCCTCAAGGTCGTGCGGCAGAACGCCGGCCAACAATTCATAGAGAACAACGCCCAGTGCGTAGATATCCGTTTTGGCGTCGATGGCGCCGGAAGCCCCCGACGCCTGTTCGGGGCTCATATAGGCGAGTGTGCCGATGATCTGGCCGGGGTTGATGGTGACGGTCGTCGCCTGGATATCGGAGTTCGTCGCCCTCGCAACTCCGAAGTCGAGAATCACCGGGCGATCGCCCTCGGTCACCATGATGTTCCCTGGCTTAATATCGCGATGGACGACACCGCGCAAATGGGCGAAGTGAACGGCGTCACAGACGGCCGCGATGATCTCGACTCGTGATCGGATGCCCAGGTTGTGCGACTTGACGTAGCCGGTGAGCAATTCGCCGCGGATCAACTCCATCGCGAAATAGGGCTGTTCGCCGGACGGCGTCGTCATCGTTCCAGCCTGAAAGATGCGGGCGATGCCGGTATGATCAAGCTGTCCCAGCAGGTCGATCTCGCGTCGGAAGCGTTTCAGCATTTCGCTTCCGCCGTAACTGGGCCGCATCATTTTGAGGGCGACGACACGTCGAGGGTGGGATTGCTCGGCCTCATAGACGGCCCCCATACCGCCCTCGCCGATCTTTCGAATAATGCGAAAATCGCCGATCGAGGAGGGAACCGCGTCATTGCCGTCTATTTCGTCATGGATCAGGTCGTCAATTCCCGCCTTGTCGATGGCCCCGGTATTCAATGCGATCGGATCATCATCACTTTCCAGCAACTTTTCGACGGTCGCGCGAAGGTCGGGAGTTTCGCCGCACGCCGAATCGAGAAAAGACGGACGCTCTTCACGAGGCAGATCACAGGCTTCAAGAAAAATAGCCTTTGCGCGTAAGAATAACTCAGGAGTCATGATTTGGCTGCCGGCGTCGATGACGCGACCACGCTCTTCGGGAAGTTGCCGAGTGGTTAAAATTCCAGGGCGCTCCGAAGCGAGCGAATAATACCCAATTCCCTGTCTATTCTACTCTATTTCAAGGAAATGATGTATGCGTGATTTGCATTTCAGCCGATCAGATGGGGAGCCCCAAATTGGTTGGCTTGAATTCAAACTAATCTGGGACCTGCTCGAAATTTCAGGACATGCCTTGTGAACAACTTCAATTGGAGTTGTCGTTATCGACCTCTTCCGCACCGAGCGCCGCCTCATTCTCACTAATTCCATCGGCCACGCTAAAACCCGGCTCAGTGCCGGACAAAACTTCGAGCTTCTCCACGACCGCAAGAGGATCACGAAGGTCGCGCGCGGCCGTTGCTGCCAGGACATTTGCAATCGAGTCGTTTACAGTTTCGATTGTCGGCTGATCGAGCAGGGCCGCGAGATGCTCGACCGCCAAGGCGACCTTGGGTAAAGAGAAGACAAGACCGTCGTCGTCGTCACGGTACTCGTCCACTTGATCCACGACGATGCGCCAAACTGATTCCAGCACCTCCTCGTTGCCAATGACCTGCGCCGTTTGGACTGTTGGCGCGATCGCCTCTGCGATGTTGGTATCCGGTAGGTCGGACGTGACCGCGATCTCCGTGAAAGCTGTAGCCATCTCGGCATCCGAAAACAAGTCCTTGCCGGGAAGACTGTTGTCAATCGCCCGGGTCGTTTCCACTAGATTGCCGAGTGTCGCCCTAAGATTCATCACCGCTGCGGAAAAGCGGCCGGTCAGATCGACGGCCTCGGTGATCGCGACGTCCTGCAACTCGGCCAACGACACGACCGCATCGCGTCGCTCCTGTAGGACGTCCGCCGCATCCTCCGAAAGTGGCTGGAGCAATCCGCCGCCGGGTTCGCCTTCCGGTTCGACGGCATCGGCCGCTTCCTCCAATTCGCGCAGCACTGCATCGAAGATCTCGCGCGGCGTGGCGTCGGGGTCCGCGGCCATGAAGTCCTCAATGATCTCATCGCCATCGGCGAAAAGAGTCTCCAGACCGTCACCGAATAGCGCGATCTCTCTTGCTGTGGGATCATCCTGGTCCGCTTCCGGTGTATTCATGTCCTCGATCGCAACGTTCTGCCCCGTCGCATCCAGATTGACCTCCTCGTCGTTCGGGCCTTTATCGTTGCATTTATCTTCGGCGCCGTCATCGTTTGAATCGTCCCCACATTCGCCTGTACATTCGTCCGGATCATTGAAGAGTTGAACCGGCCCGCAATCCGGGTTTGGCAGTGCGATGCGTTTTTCCAGACCGTCGCCGTCAGCATCCGGGTCTCTCGGGTTGTACAACAAGTCGGCGTCCATGTCCGGATCCCAACGGTTGCGAAGAAAGTCCCCGTCGATGTCGACGTCTTCGGCATTTGAAACGCCGTCGTCGTCGATGTCGTCGTCTGTGCTGTTCGGCAGGCCGTCGCCGTCCACGTCGAGATCGAAGCCATTTGGAATTCCGTCTCCGTCGATGTCGTCATCGTTGAGGTTTGGAATGCCGTCACCGTCGTTATCGCGAGGATTCGTCGCCAACAATGCAGCCAGCAACTCATCAAGACAGACGACGTTGCCGCTTCTCGTGATGATGAACCGTGTGCAGTCCGGCTCCTGATCGTTTTGCTCATTCGTATCGACTTCGTTGTCCGTTGACTCGGATGAAGCCGTGAGGTCGGTTTGATCGTCCGGGTCGATCGGCATCGGGCCGATCTGCGGCGACGTCGCACATCCGACGCTGAGCAGCGTCAATAAGATTGCGTGCAATCCAAGCCGATACATGCTGCACCTCGCCAACTTACGAACCCGTGACGATCAGAACTCGATAGAAGACCTCGAACTTGATATCCGCAGCACCTTCGGTCGAGAAATAATCGAAACTGCCGTCGATCTCAGACGACTGGATGCCGTTCAAAACATCTTCATCCTGGAACGGCAATCCGCTGCCGCCGTCATTCACGCAGCCCGGATCGATCTCGGTCACAACGGCCTTGACACGGGCGATGTCGCCGTCGGTGATGACAAACTCGCGACCAAAGATCGAACTGATGCTGAAGCTCTCACCGTCACCCATTTCAAGGAGCAACCGATCCGGATCGCATCCGGTGTCGATGTAATAGCAGGCGCCGGAAACATCGGCACAAGAACCCACCACCGTGGTATAACCGCCACTGTTAAAAAGGTCGCGCTCGACGCCGCTCGGCGGACGAATGGAGAACTCGACGTCGAATTCACCATCTCCCGAATCGCCCGAGAGTTCGACGAAGAAACGATAGAACTCGACACGGAGCAATTGGTCTTCCTCCACCGCGCTGCGGTCGCCGATCACACTGGGTCGGTCATTTTGGTCTTTCTCCACCTTGTCAGACACACCGTCGTCGTCCGTATCCGCGAGCGTCGGATTGCTTGCGTCATTCGTGTCAGAGGGATGGCCCGGAGGATGATCGTCGAAACCGAGCCATTCTTCGTGATCGGTCAGTCCGTCATTGTCGGAATCACCCCGGAACGGATCGGACGGGACGACGATCAAGGGTTCGCCCACGACTCCGACATCCCAGCCGTTGACCTCGAGCCCGTCTTCGAGCATGTCGTCGTCCGTGTCCGCGTCGACCGGATTCGTGCCCGTCGGGCTTGCGTGAGGCGTGAACTGGCAGTCGGCAGCATCGGTGCATCGCGTCGCGGCCGCTTCGACTCGATCGTCATCGAAGTAATCGCGAGGATCGGTTGCATCGTATTCGACGCCGTCATTGATGCCGTCCCCGTCGGTATCGCGCAGTTTCGGATTCGTAAACAGCGCCCACTCGACGACGTCGGGCAGCCCGTCGTTGTCCGAGTCGGGGTCGTTCGGATCGGAGACGACCGCATCCCCGGTGCCGCCGACCTGCCATCCGTCGTTTTCCTGTTGGTTGGTCAGCCCGTCGAAGTCCGAGTCGAGAACCGTGTCCGCGTCACGAAAGTTAGGTCGGCTTCCGAGGAACTCTTCGCGTCCGTCGACCAGCCCGTCGAAATCGGTGTCGGCGACGACCGGATCAGTGGCAAACATCGCACGGTGAGCGGCACGGATCTGTTCCGTTCCGTCCGGGTTTGTCTGAAGCTGACCGTCCGGGCCTGCTCGTACGACGATGTCTCCCGCGGAGACCGGATCACCGACATCAATGATTTGTTGGTCGTCTGAATCGGCCATCGACGCGGCAAATCCGTCCGCGGTTGCCACGATGGCCGGTCCCTCGGTGGAGAGGAACTCGTCACCGTCCGGCATCGTATCGATGATGCCGTCATCTCCTGGTCGGATGATCACGGCGCCCGGGGTGACGGGATCGCCGACCGGAATAACCTGCTCGTCATCCGAGTCCGGATTGGCCATGGTGGATACGATCGCCATGCCGTCGCCACCGGTCAGTGGTTCGACAATGGCCGCATCCGAGTACGGCGTCACGACCACTTCGGGGTTGTCGGCGGGATCGTTGTTGTTGTCGAGCAGGACCACAGAGTACCCCATGACTTCGAGACGGTCGTTGAGGCCGTCGCTGTCGGTATCTCCGCTGCGCGGGTCCATTCCTAAGCGACGTTCAAGATCATCGGGAATCTGATCCAGGTCGGTGTCGGGGGAGCCGGGATTGGAAAAGACGCGCGTCGTATTTCCAGGCGTTACGATCTCCCAGCCGATGTTCACCTCGTCGAAATCGCTGATCCCGTCACCGTCCGTATCCACCATGTTGTCGGAACATCCGGCCAGAAACTCTTCACGGGCAAACAAACCGTCATCGTCTCTGTCCTGGACGTACCACAGCAGATATGAATCACCCGGTTTGAGGATGAGGTCGCCAAAGTCTACATCATCGGGAATGTCGGCCGACGAAAGCACGACCCAGAATCTGGCTTCCGGATTTGCCGAGCCCAAGTCCGTCTGAACGCCTCGGACGCGGGTCAGAATCTGCTCGCCGTTGTCACCGACGTTGGTTCCATAGGAATCGCGAATCGTCGGATCGTCGCGGTCGGCGTTGTTTGGAAGCGAGTCTTCGTTGTTCACTTCCGCCAGGCCGACGATCTCACCGAGCGCTTCGCGCATGGGAATGCCGTTGGCGATCCCGTTCGCGTCAAACGTGCTCGCTGTCGCTACACGATAGGTTTCCACATCACCATTGCCGAAGTCGATCGTAATGGCGGCGGTCACGTCGTTGATCTCTTCCGACGTGAAGGCAAAGTTGCGGCCGAATTCGTCCACGATGTCGAAATTGGCGATTTCGAAAATCATGGCCCGAGGCTCGCGGAGCAAGTCTTGAGCCAAGTTCGGGAAGATCTCGCTATTCTCATAGATGAACGGTCCGCGCTGCGAGTTGAGCGGGCCGATGTTGATTTCGTTGTTTCCGGATGAAGGCAGAAGCGTTGCCATCGGAACGAATCGGTCACGCATGTTCGGTTCTCTGACCAATGCAGAAACTTCGAGATTGCTGATGGTAAAGGCCAGGTTGCCGGCGTTGGCGATTGAAACATTAAGCGAAACTCGGGCGCCCTCTACGGAGCGGGTTACGGACTGGCTCTGGCTGATCGCTAGGGCCTCCGAGAGTGCCTCGGTATATTGCTCTTGGGCCGTTGTGCTGGATTCCTGCGAAATCGTACTGGAGTAGCCGCGTCCGTTCTCCTGACCGAAGCCGAACTGCGCTTGGCCGCCGAGTTTGATTCCGGCCTTGCCCATGCCGATTTCACCTTCGGCGCCGAGTTGGATCTGCTGGCTTCTGCTGGCGGTGAATTGATTCGACCGCGTGCTGCTTTCCGAAAATGTGGTCGTATCCGATTGTGTGAACGAGACGGATGAGCTTCTCTCCGTGCTTTGTTCGATGCCCATCTCGTCGGTGTAAGTGAATCGCTCATCGACCTCGATATTCATCGTTCCAATGACGATCTGCGGAATCGGCAGGTCGGCGAGCCGCGGGTTTCGGTTTCGAATCACGAGCTCTTCGCGATCGTTAAGTTGGTCGCCGTCCGTGTCGGCCAACGTCGGCGACGTTTTGAAAACCAACTCCGAGGAATCGGCGAATCCGTCATTGTCCGAGTCCTGGTCGGCGGGATTGCAGAAGTAGAGCCGGACTTCGTCGGCATCGGTCACGAGATCGGCATCGGTATCGTCCGTACGCGGATCAAGTGAGCGAAAATTCTCTTCGCTGTCGCTGAGGGTGTCTCCGTCCGTGTCCTGGATGAAAGGGTTGCTCGTGACGTATGTCTGTGTGCGAACACCGTTGGCCAGTTCGATGTTGACGGACCATCCGAGCATTTCGAACCAGTCGGCGAGTCCGTCGCCGTCGGTGTCGGTGTGATCGGCGATCGTGGCCGGTGCGATGCCGGCGAACTCGGTTTGGGTCGGGTTGATCAGGATGTCGGGAGACGCGAGTGAATTGCCGGCGAGGTCTTGGATTCCCGAGACGGTCAGTTGATAGATCGCATCCGCCATCCCGAGGGTTGTCAGATCGACCACCGTCTGATCCGGCGTCAATATCGGCAACACGTTCGGATCGAGAAGCAACACACCACCTTCAGGAATGATGATGTTGTAGTTTGCCGAGACCAATGCGGTTTGCGAGACCGGTTCACTGAACGCGACCTGGACACTTTTGTTGTCGGTGGCGACAGCGCTGACGACGCGTGGTCCACCTGGGAATCGACTTTCGATTTGACGAATGATTTCATCGTCGGCGTCGGCGATCTCTACATATTCGAAGGCTTGAACGAGCATTTGGGTCTGGTTGCTCGGCGAGCGGATGATAACATCGACGGATCCGGCCGGCTGCGCGGGCACCGTGACCTGCAACTGATTCTCGTTCAGCACGTTCACATTCGTGGCCATGAAGCCACCGAAGAGAACTTTGCTCCCAGCCTCAAAGCCCGTCCCAATCAGCGTGACTTGCGTACCGCCGAGAATGGAAGCCCGTGACGGCTGGATCGCCGTAATCGTTGGGGCGATTGGAAAACCGGCCGGATCGAGGTATTCGAAGGCGTTCTCGAAGACGGCCGACTGTCCGTCGCCGGCGATCACCGTGATGTTGACCGTGCCCGGTCCCCCGGACGGCGCGACAACTTCCAGCAGGTTGCTGTTGACCCGTTGGACGCTGTTTGCAGCGGTGTCGCCGAAGAGGACGCCGGTGCCCTCTTCGAAATTCAAGCCGCGAATGGTGACCGCGGTGCCACCGGCCGCCGGTCCGGTATTGGGGCTCATTGAAAGAATGACGGGTGGGGCAAACTGGGTTCCGAGGAACTGATCCAATTGATCCAGCAATTCCGGTGGACAACCCCCCATGTTCAGTGCGGCCAGAGAAAGGGCGAAAAGGCCTAAGCCGGGTCGCTTCGATATTCGCCGATAATGGTGTTTGGTATTCACGAGGTCCTCCCAAATAGATCGCGGTGGCAAGAGCCGTGGCGTTTTTGAATAAGGGCGCGATTGGCAACTTCGTTTCGCCCATCATGATTTGTGAGAAAGGGCGGAAAAGCGGACGGAATCTTTGATCGCTTCGGAGGGTTATTGACCTTAACCTGTTGTGATGGCTAAACTTCTGTAATGTCGGATGATCTGAAACAACGAGCCAAAAAGGTATTGACCGCGATGACCGGTGACATCGACGGTGATGCCGAATTGCTTTTTGAGCAGGTCTATGATGAGCTTCGTTCCCTTGCTTCACGATACCTTCGTCGTGAGCGTCCGAACCACACGCTTCAGCCGACTGCTCTGGTCCACGAGGCGTACTTGCGCATCAGAAAGTCTGCACCGCTCGATGCCGAGAACGGCGTGCACTTTCGCGCGTTGGCAGCTCGGATCATGCGGCAGCTTCTCATCGAACATGCAAGATCCAGCTCGGCGGCGAAGCGCGGAGGTGGACTGAATCGCGTTACGCTAATCACGGATTTGACGCCTGCCCCTGAGGGAGGGTTGGATTTTCTCGAGCTTGAAGAAGCGATGGACCGCCTCAGGCACCTCGATGAGCGACTTGTTCAAGTCGTGGAGTTGCGTTTTTACGGCGGCCTAACCATCGAAGAAACGGCGTTTGAGCTAGGCATTTCTCCGACGGTCGTCAAGGACGATTGGCGAACGGCACGCGCGATGATAACAAGCATGTTGAAAGACTAGGCGTGCAACGCTGATTTCTCCGGCACAACGAGCATAAAAAAGACAATGATATGAACGGCGTCCAATCTCCGGGAGTACTGCGTCCGCGGGTCTTCCTCGCGGGCGATGAAGCCGAAAACAGGCTCTTGACGAGCCAGAAAGATGTCCGTTTTGTCCGGGCAATTGAGGGCGGGCAAATCGATAAAGCATTTTCAAAAACACATTTAGTCCATATTCGCGCAGATGTGTGGATGGAATCTGGGATATTGCTGAGCGCTACGACCACAAATTACGTCTAAATCACCGGGAGGATTGCGCTGATCCGACTGATGCGACTTAGGGAAGCTAACCTGTCCCCAACGCAGCATAGGAGGGCATCCAATGAACAGCCATCGACGTTTTGAACGTTTCGTGGTCAAGCCATTTGGTTTTCCTTTTCCCAGAACCTGCACCGTTTTCATGGTGTTGTCCGTCACGGCGGCAACTCACGCGTCTCTGGTTCCGACCGTGTTTGTCGATACCCCGACCCAACTCGCAATCCTGTGGGACTGGGACGAGTTCAGTGGGGCCGGCACACATGAAGCCGGTGTGCCCGTCGCGGATTTTGACATGCCTTCGCTGGTGAACTGGGATGTCATACTAACCACAACACCTTCGGGACTCACACCAGTCTGGACAGTTCAAATAGAAGTATTCCACAAAACGGCTCCGCATTCCGGAGACAGTCCCACTGGAAACCTCGCGACGCTGACAAAAATGTTTGATGACGACCAGTTTTTGGGTCTGCCTGTTTTTCCGGATGTCTTTGCAAATGTCGATCATCCGTCGGCCGGTCACTTCGACATGTATCAAATGCAGATTTTCCACTCCACGACCGGCACAACAAATACGGTCAAGCTCTTTGGCGAACATGTACCCGAGCCGAACACATTGGGTCTCCTGGGTGTGGCCAGTCTGATGCTGTTGAGGCGCCGGTAGAGACCAACAAGGCGACGGCTGGGCTCCGTCTCATCCTTATCGACGGTACTTCTGCCTTCGCGACACTTCATAGAGCGTGGAAGTTAGAAAGGAAAGGTGTCGTATGTGCAATTCAAGAAG
This sequence comes from Phycisphaerales bacterium, assembly GCA_022360095.1. GTDB lineage: Bacteria > Planctomycetota > Phycisphaerae > UBA1845 > UTPLA1 > JAKSDK01. Next base: position 114,128 of record JAKSDK010000448.1, on the reverse strand, counting down.
TCCGCGATCGACGTATTTCCAAGCTCATGCCCTATTCACTTTCACCCTCGTTGGGATCTCACTTTTGCCACTGGAGGTCCGAGCAATTTCGCCTTTGCCTGGCGATACGAACGCGGACGGAGTCATTAACGGTGATGACATCAGCAGGTTTGTTTGGGCAACTGTGGTGGGTGACGGTGATCCATGCATGATTCAGGCCGCTGACGTGGATTTTAACGGCACGCTTGACATGGCGGACATGGATCTGTTCGTTCAATTCCTCCTTGGCAATGCGGACCCTGCGACCCAGGTGATGAATCCGAGACAACTTCTGATCGGCCCGATCGCCGGGGTGACCACTGCTTGGCACCCTGCGCCATCGAGTACGCCAATCCCCTCGGGAACGACGGTTCAGCTTGAGCTCTCCGGCCTCACGTCCGGCGATTCTGTCATGTGGATCGGTGCAACCGAAATCGCGAGTGACCCGACGTATTCTCGCGCGGAGTGCGTCCTCACGGAGACTGGTCATCACACCGTCGAGGTCGTTTTGGCTGAGGGCCTATCCTGTGAGTCTCGTACCAGCCTGGAATTCAGCGTCGTCGAGACAGTAGCCGCGGACATCGCCTGTTCGGTTGAAATTTCGGTGACGCCGCTGCTGGTCGATGAGAATTCCTCCAATGAAACAACGATGTCGTACTTCTTTCCCATCACTTCAATCGCCCAGCTCACGCACGTCGGCCCCAATCAATACCGAACCTCGATAGCACGAAGACTCACATTCACCGCTCAAACACAACCTGCCGGTTTCGAACCATTGATGGAATGGCGTCACGATGGGCAAGTGCTGGGGCTCGGCCGGACGCTGGCGGATCATGTCATCCATTCGCCGGGCATCCATACATTTTCAGCAGGGCCCGTGGCACAGCCCGAGGTCATCCAGATCGATACTTATGGTGTCAACATCACCAGCCACATCAGTTTCTTGGACATTATCCCCGAAGGCCAGTCGGTGACGTTTTCCGCCGTCACCGATCCGCCCGGCTACGAGGACGAAATCACTTGGTTGTCGAGTACAAAATACGGGACTGGCTCGCCGGTTCTCTCCACCGGCGCTTCATTCATGGTGCAGTTCGACGATACCTGGGGTGAACAGCCGGATGGTTCGTTCTTCCAGTGGCTGGGCGTTCGCGCCGATAACGCGGCATTTGTTCAAGATCAGCAGTGCATCGTCGCCGTGGAGGACGACGATCCCACGACACCGCTCGAGGATTTCAGAACGATCGAGTTTGCGATCTTTCGGACAATGTCGCCGTTAAGGCGTATCACCCTCACCCCCCCGATTGACCCGCAACCCGGTGAGTTTGAAGTCATCGTCGACGATGGGGAAGACGATACGGATGATGAGTTGGACATCTCACAACTTTTTACGTTTAACGGTGGTGTGGCGACGGCGCAAATTCCCGAGATCGTGCCCATCAACACTTTCCCGGGACCGAACCAGAATCAGTTCCGTGCTCTGTTCACCGACGACACTCAGGTAAGGGTGATGTATTTCGGGGAAAACCGTCTGCGCTTTTTCCTCTCCGGACAAGAATGCTATGTCGCATATTTCCTTCACTATGACGCCTTCGATAAGACGGTGGTCGGCATCAATGACGGTATGGAACCGGTACCTGGTGTACCGGACAATGAGATGATGACCAATCACATCATTCTGAATTTTGATCCAACGACAACGGATGCAGACATCTCGAGCTTGTTATTTGATGAGACACTACGGCCTCAAGGAATCACCCGTGATTTGGGTGTCCTCCAAGTTCGTGAGCTGGAAGACCTGTCCGGAAACGTGCTGTTGGCACGAATTGCGCAGCTCGACGCTGCCCTGGGGCCGGATCCTGAGGAGGCGCATATCGATCTGGTATTGAGTGACCCCACAATCTCCGGCGAGGCTTATGTACAAGCCTTCAATGCCGACTTTCAGGCCGGCGGCCATTGGAGTGCCAACGGCCGTCGCAATCACCATCAGCACTTCGTGATGCAAACCTTCCCCGCCCACCGTTTGATCGACTTGGCCAGAGACGGTGGAGCGACGATACGAGTGTTCATGCCCGGTTCTGGAGTGGCCACCGGCAATGATTTCAGTGGCGCCTCCGCGAACAACCCGAATACATACTTTGTCCGCGGAAATCGCATGTTTCAAGCAACGGACGTCTCGGAGCGCGCAGATGGTCGCGGTGGACGCGCAGCGGTCACGAATCCCAATGATACCGGCAATCCAAACGTCGGCGACATCACCAACGTGGCCGACCTTGTCGGAGGGAATGGCCATGACACGGGAGTCATGGCCACACTGGCCGCTGACGGGGTGGGTAATCAAATCAACGGTTCGGACCGCAATATTACACAAATACAACTTGGAACAGGAAAGGACGCCCAGGTACGCATCGTCCGATTCAGGCTGCAAAACTTGGCGTATTACAAACAACTTGAGTTGTCCGCAGCAGATGCGAACACTCGAATACACTTGATTGAACGGTCCTATTCATCGCGTAGAGTTCCGGCCGGACCTGTTAGGGCAAACCTGATCAGACGCTATCGAGCCATTTCCAACGCCGGAAAGTTGATTGTGGGTGCCGCTTGGAACGAAAACGGTGACGTAGCAGCCTCTGACGCCGGTAGGATCGCGCCATCCTACAACACTTCGCGTAAGGATCTTGCCGGAAACAACGCATTCAAGAAAAATGTGATGACCATTGGTTACTCCCGTAGGATTCTCACTCCGAACACACTGGAGAGTAAGGGGCCAGTCTCGAATCACGGTGAAGAAATTTCTGTGGTGGCTCCTTCGGAAAACATCTTCCGTGTATTACGAAACGGGACATTGGGTACAACCCCTGGTACGACTTCGTTTGCCGTCCCCCTTGTAGCTGGAGCTGCGGCCGAAATGATGTTAGTCGATCCTGCCCTCCAACAGGCCGCCAACATTGTCAAAGTGGCCGAGATGATCGAAGCCACTGCTGATGACATCGAAGCCGTCGGCAAAGATAATAACTCGGGACACGGTCGCATCAGTTACTGGAAAGCGGTGCTGGCGGCAGCCAACAAGGGCCTGTCGGCTGAAGGAAGGACGGCCATCGGCGGTGGCAATAACAATGACAACTTTTTTAAGAATCTCCCGCTCCTGGATGATTCTGGTACGGATTGGTATGGTTTCGAAATACGCACGAACGTCAAGAACGCCGTGCTCTGGTTCAAGGACAACACCGGTGTTTTCTCCAAGGTTCAGGACACCAACCAAAGCCGACCGACAATCGCCGGTGCCGACGACGACGATATCCTGACTTACGTAAGTACCCAGTCGCACCGACAGCAGACCACGATCGCGTCCGGCAATGTGACCGCCATCAACGGCAACGATATCACCATCAACCAGAACATCGGCACGGCCAACCAATTCAAAGACGGCACGATCAAGCTTTTCAAGGCCGACGACACACCGCTCGGTGTCTTCACCGTAACGGGAAATACAACGGGCGCCACGCCTAAGGTGACCTTAAGCGAGGCGGCACCAGCCATGGCCGCCAAGTTCCGTGAATTGACGGTCTTCACAAAAATCCTCCCTTCGCTGCCTTTTACGCCTGCGGAGCTCACCAACGCAAGTGTGCGACAAACCTATCTGGGGCGGTTCAGCATCAAAAAAGCCATGCTTCAGAATAAGACCAATCTGCTCGCGCTGCCGATTGGAAAGAATCCTACGAACAATCCGAATGACATCATCTTCGATCTGCCGATCAACGATCGGACGGATCTGCGCAGGGCTCAAAAGGCAACCGGCGCGAATAAGACCGTCATCAAAGCAATGGTCAAGGAATTTGACGACTTCGTATTCCATATTGATCATCGCACTGCATGCGAGGCCACATTGGGTGATGCCAACGGCCATCCCGGTAACACGGTTCAGTTGTCATGTGTCATCATTAACCGAAATTCGTCAAACACCGTAACATACACGTGGTCCGTGTCAGTTGCAGGCGCCCCCACCGTGACACCTCAACAGAACAACCAGACGGTCATGCTGGCAGCGGACGAGAAAATTGATATACCACTCATGATGGATATTGGCGCACAATCCGCAACGGGCGCCGCTACAGTGACACTAACCGTCACGGGCGCAGGCACGACTTGCTCAGATACCGGGACGATCACCGTGGCGAACTAACAAAGTAAAAATGGGCAACGATCTTCCAGCACCCTTCGATTCGCCGTCCTGGCTGGCAATAGCGAGCAAGACGACAATTAGAAGACGACAATGTCAACTCAGGGTAAGTCTCTCGATTCGACTTTATGCCATACTCCTGACTTCTTTTTCCTTGTGTTGTCATAAACAAGCGGCGAATGAACTATCTATCGATGAAACAAAGACGGGTGCCCTGGAAATCGAGGTTGTTCCGACAAAATCTCGATTTGGGCCGAATGAACCGATCGATGTCAAGATTGTCTTTCACAACCGAGGCACTTCGGACGTGAAGGTCGCCATGTGCGATGGTCCGAAAAGGATCCTCTTCTTTGAATTCCTGATCATCGGGGACATGGGGACGGCCTATCTCACGAACAACAGCGACGGGTGGGCGGACCCAAGCGTAAAGCCGGTTCGAATGATGCATATGCTCCCCGGCGGAACCTTCGACGTTCGACTAGAGAACATACTCCCCATTAGACTTTATCCTGATTTAAACCTCTTTCCCGACGAACGCTTCAAAATGCTGGCAATCTATCGAGATCATACCTATGGCCATTCACCGACTTACCCTGAATACAATCGAAACACCACATCGATCTGGAAGGGAATCCTCATATCTAAGCCCGTGTATGTTCATTTAACTCCACCCACGACGAAAGAGTGATCAACCAGCCCGGCTGGAATGAAAAAGGTCCGGACGAACCTTCCGCTCGACCGGGCCGACCATGCGCCGGCCCATCGCTGCAGCCCAGGCGAGGGGGTACGGGCTGGATCTCCGCCCATCAGCACGTTGTATTCAGATATCCAACATCTGAATAAGTCCTGTTGTGGGTGTCCGTAATAGCTCAGGAATTTTTTTCAGGAGAAAATTTCTGGAATTCTCTGGCTAAATCTATTAAAATAGCGCCCAACGCGTGGAACAAGACGCGTGAACCCCGCGCGACGCTCCGTCTGGCGGCGTGCACGAGAAATGAGATCGTGAGGCCTACCTCGCTAGAGCCGCACCTCGCGGCGAAAGGAGAAGGAAGAAATGAAGATGAACCCAAAGCTGCTCGTGGCGTCCTTCACCCTGCTTTTCACTGGCACTGCGTTCGCTGGGTCGCCCCCTGATGAGGTGGTCCTTGACCTCCCATTCCCGACCTTCGGCTTCTTCGAGACGTTCTTTGCCAGCGGTAACACGGAACTCGATGGGTACACCGTCACTGATGCGGAGCTCTTTCTGGAGGTTGAGATCCTGACCGGGAACGCGGCCAATGTTCAATTCTTCATGCTCTTTCCGATCGATACGGACCCAAGCACGGAGGTGATCGATGACTTTGGTGTATTCACCACCGGCGAACTTCTTGGCTGGTCAGGCACGGGCACGTTCTCGGAAACCTTCGATGTTTCCGGTGCAATCGGCGCAGGATTTGTCGCTGATGTGATCTACGTCGGTGGAATTTTTGGTGAGTTTGGTTCAATCGGCGGCCCCCCCGGCGACACCGGTTTCGTGACGGACAACAGTGTCTTCCAGTTGACGCTCGTGCCGTGTCCGTCGTCCGCTGCAATGATGGGCTTAGTCGCGCCGTTCATACTACGCCGTCGTCGGAGGAAGTGAGCAAAGACGCCAGACATCGCCGTGAGAAAGCGTTCACAACGGTGATCTCATCCGAATCCACCTTTCCAATCCAGGGCCTTGTTCTTTCGCAGGCTAGCGCTTGATTGCGCCGACAGCAGGTCAAGGCACAATCTTAATCTCTCTTGTTCTCGAGAGCCCCGTTATTTCCGGTACGCACTGGGAGAAACGGGGTTTTCCATTTGCGGTGTCGTGGGGTCATCTCCGCGTACATCGAGCGAGGGCCGGCTCGGAACGCGGTTGGCAGGGGGGGAAGGTCAGACCGAAAGCGTCGTTACTGCAGTTCGCAGGCGAGGACGATTTCGGTGGGGGCGGCGGGATATTCGATTTCGGCTCGGTAGCCTCGGAAGTCTTTGGCGTTGTAGCCGGCGAGTGCGAGGGCTCGAGTGGCGGTGGATTCGTAGATGGTGAGACGGGGGTTTTTGAGGACCGGTGGCGAACCGAGGTGTTTGGCGGGGGTGAGTTCATGGTCGAGTTGTTGGAGTCGGGCGGGGTTGGTCGCGGCGTTAGGGCGTCCCTCAAGGAGCCCGTTGATGCCCATCGCCATGTGTCCGAAGTTGGTGATGTCTTTGTGGATAAGCATGTCGAAATGGGCGAGTTTGACCGGGGTCCGGATGGCGATTTTGTAGCAGCCGACGCGGTTTTCCTCGGATCGTATGCTGGGGATGGCGGCTCGGAAGTGTTCGCCGGTGATGACGGTGACGGCGCCGTTTAGGCCGAGTGCGCCGGGCTCAATTTCATCGTAAGTGATGCCGTCGGGGCCGAGAAATTGCTGAATCGTGGGGAGCGGGTCGCTGCAAAATTCTCGGAGGAGGGGGAGGGCTCCCGGGCCGGTGACGCCTTTAGGGTCGAGGGGTTCGCGGGAGAAGCTGTACTGTTTGCCGCCGTCATCGGTGGTGGTGGTGAGTCGTCGGACAATCCAGGGGGTGTCGGGCTTGAGGCGTTCGAGTTCGACGAAGCCGCTGATTTGAACGACATCGAGGAAGCCGTCCTCTCGGTCGGAGGGGCAGAGCGCGAACATGCCGAATTGGGCGGAGGCTCGCACGCCCCAGATCGCGGCGCCGAACTGAAAGTAGGATCGACGTTGTTCGAACTCGGCTTTGGTGTCATAAGCAGTTCCGGCCAGGATGGCCTCAAATGTTCGGAGGTCGCCGGCTCTGGATTGGACAAATTCCCGGAACTTGGCGTCTGCTTCGCGGACGGAGGTGATGCGCTCTTCGGATACACCGCGATTGGCCGCTGCTTCGAGGAGGTTGCGGACGCCACCGGGGCCCGGCATGTGTCGGGCCGCGACGAGGGGGTCGTCCCCGCCGGCGAATCGGCTGACTCTCCAGGCGAGCGTCTTGTCGACTCCGAGTTCCCGACCGATGTCGATGGGGCGCATGCCCTCGAGTCCGACACCGAAGAGCAGGTCGCGGATGGCGGCTTGGTACTCGCCGAGGATGTCGGCGGCAACGGCGGAAAAAGAAGAGTCGGATGGTGATGCGTGTGTTCCGGTCATCTCTCTGGTTTAGGCGGTTGTGCCCCGCCCTGTTTCCCGCCTTTTTGGGGGGGCATCATGTACTTCGCACACTAATAAGTACAGTATGGCGATATTTGGGGGGCGGGTCAAAAATGGCGTTCCGGACCATGACATTAGGGACCGACACCGATAAGTGGATTGGGTGAACTCGATTCAGTCGGGTGTGATTCTTCAAGCTTGGTCGGAACCAAAGAATGGGTCACCTGCGCCTTCTCCTCGTGGTCACTCGCACGGATTGATCCGCTCCAGTCGCTCATGCACCGTACGACGCGCGTGGTGTTCGCGGTGGTGACGAATGTACGACGTGACCCACTCCAAAACTTGAACATGCCTTCTGTGTTGGAATGCCCGGTGCTGGACCGAGATTCCTTTCTCGGTCCTCCTCGTCACAGGAATCTTTTCCTGTGCTCCTCGGATCCGCTTTGTTTTTCGCTATCCTCCCAGACATGGGAAGGGATTCCCTTGAAGATGGGGACCGAGAAGGGATTCTCGGTCCAGCGTGTAACCTATTTGCAGCACCTCGGGTTAAAAAAGGCCGCGACAGTCCGTTGTCCGTCGGGGATAATCCATGACTTACTCTTACTTTTCCGCTGACGTTTACTTGTGATAATCCACCGAAAAGTTCGGGTTCGTAAGAAAGTCCCTCAACGCACCAGCGTCGATATTCGATGAGAGCCTAATGACTCTGCAATCCGCATGAGTTCATTGTGTTTGGGGAAGAACTTGAACATGCCTTCTGTGTTGGAATGCAAGAGCGTTGGTGGCCAGTTTCTGAGCAAGCGAGCATTTTCGCCGATTGGCCTGTGCTGCTGGCGGCACGATTCGTGATGGGAGAATCGAAATCCAGGGCGATTAACGTGAGCGAGCCTTATCGATTCTTGGGAACCTCGGATATTCTGTGGAATTGAGCGGCGGATAGGCTGGGAATTTTGAGTCGAATCAAGGTGTCAGAAGTGCCGCGACGAATCCCGACATGTCATCTGTATCCAAAGTGCTCGTCTCATCGAAATCTCCGTGGCAGACATCGGTTTGAGACGCTCCGTCAATGACCGCCTCGACGAAATGCCGGATGTCATCACCGTCAACGCTCCCGTCAGCGTTCATATCACCGTCTGCAGGAGTTTCCGATATTCCGCAACCACAGCTTCCAGGAGCAATCTTGTTCGGGTCATTTGGACAAAGGTCATTGCAGTCAGGAGTCCCGTCGATATCCGTGTCCGTATCCGGTACACCACACCCACAGATGCCGGGTTCGGTCTTGTTCGGATCGTCAGGACAGGCATCACAGTTTCCGCTGAAGATGCAGCCCACCCACTCGGGATGGTCGATGAACGGATTTCGGTTGCCCTGGAAGCTGGAGACCCTATCGTTACGGTTGCGCTCCCAATCATCCACCGGATCCTCTTCGTGCCATTGAAGCAGTACTGAGAGCATCCCCATGTAGGCAACGGATTCATTGGAACCGGTGCTTGAAGCGTCGATCAATGCCCCGTTGTCCGTCAGAATCAGGTTGGGCTCCGAAACGCCGGTGATGCCGTGTGTCCCTCCCTCATATCGAACATCAAGATAAAACTGAGCACGGGCGATGTCCCCACGACGACCCGCCCAGGTTTCCCAGGTGCCCTGCGTTGAGGAACCGGAAGTCCAATTGGAGTTCCCTGGGTAGCTGCCGCTGCCGCCACCTTGTCCATTCGTTGCATCCGTTACCCTCTCCGTACAGCCACCGTTACAGATTCGAAACGGCTTGTTACCTCGCAAATTGTTGTAGCCGCTGTCGCACAGGAAGAGTTGGTAGCAGTCCGTGTACGGATAATTGCCGGAAGTGTTGTCTGGGAAGCCATAGGACTTGGGCCATGAATGCTCACGATTGTAGGGTCCGACGCCTCCGCCAATCTTCGCATAGCTCCGATTTCGATAGACGTCGATGATGTTGCTTGAGTTGTTCGGGTCCTGCTGGGCGAGTTCGAGAATGTTCCAAGTATCCGTGGAGGATGAAGTGTATGGGAATCGAGTGTGATCATCTATGACGTTATGGAGCGTTGCTCGGAGCGTCGAGGCGTCCGTGGCATCGACCGAGTCGTAGTAGCCCGGAGGAGGGTCTGCGGCCGTCTGTTTTTCATGGGCGACAGGTAGGAAAACGAAGATGGCTGAACTGAAGATGACGATTGATCTCATGGCTGAAATCTCGAACTTGTACCTGCACGCCAGCGCATGCATTGGCAACATCACTTTTGGTACGTCATGAGGATCCTAGTGGGATGCCCCCTTCGCCCTGGAAGCCTATTCTACAGGATTGCGGATGAAAATGCTCGCCGGCAAACGGCCGTGGAGTGTGAATTGACGTGTGCTTCGAACGGTCTTGAACATAGAAACTGGAGTGAAACCTGGGAAAAGGGTCACGGTGCGCTGCAGAATCCGGTGCACAAAATGCGAAATCACGATCGACCGACCCTCGACTGGGCAAATTAATTGACTCGTGGCCCAACCTGACCGAGTCGGAGATTACTGAGATCATGGCGGTCGTGAATCGCTGATACTCCATCCATGCTTAGTTCGACATGAGAGTGGAATCCACGAAGTCCTGAATGTCATCGCCGTTGGCCTCCCCGTCACCGTCAAGATCGGAGGCCGCAATGTGTGAAGCTTCGGTATCCATGCCCAGCAGAACGGCGATGAAGATGTTCATGTCGTTGAAATCGGCCGTTCCGTCGCAGTTGAGGTCTCCGGGGATGAGGCAGACCAAGGCGCCGCCGAGTGCGTCGTCAATCACTGCGCCCTGATCGTCCAGGCTCTCATAGTAGATATTGCATCCGTTGAGGATGATCGTCGAACCTGTGCCAAGACTGAGCGTTCGAACGTAGAGCACTTCGCAGACCGAGCCCGGTGAATTATCGAATCCGTTAGCGAAATCGACCGTAGCGCCGGATTCGACGCGCAGGGTGTCCATCGCAAAGTTGTCATCGAACCCGGTGGGACTGACGCCGCGATCCACTCCCGCCAATTCGAATGCCTGGTTTGTTCCGTCGAGCGTCAGGAAACCGAGCGACCAGTCGAACAGGGTCGAATCAGTGCTCCGATTGTCGAAATCTCCCGACAGGTTGAATGTGGCCGTCTCCACTTCAATCGTCGCAGAGCCGCTGATCGAGAACGAGCCGTTGACGTCGATCGAGGTCGATTCGATCAATCGCAGGATCGGTGGCGTGCAACCCAGGAGCGTCCCGCTGCATCCGACAACGCTCACGGCGTTGTCCATCGTGTCGCCATCGATCATGACGTCGGCCGTGCTGCCGATCGTCACTTGACCGCTTGCTCCGTCATTCAGGATGCTCAAGGTTTTCGCCCGGAGTGAACCGGTGGTCACGCCCATGTTTTCCACCGTTGCCCCTTCGTTGACGATCACGGTTCCATCGATGTCAACGATGCCGTCATCCTCGATTTGCAGTAAGCCGCCCGTCATGTCGAGCATGCTTGCTTGAACCAAGGAGGAACCGGTGACCCTCAAGATCGGCGGTGTGCAGCCGAACTGCAACGCAAACGGCTCGGACGCCTCGTTCATGACAATCGCGCCGAGCACGTTGGCGGTCATCCCTTCAGTCAGATACATCAAGCCGCTGCAGTTGATCCCCACGCTTCCCGCCAGGAGTGAGGCGGTCAGGGGGGCGCTGGGCGTTGTGACGGCGGAATAGACGCCTTGGTCAGTCAGTTCGAGTTCGCCCGGGATCATCACTTTTGCATTGCCGTCCACTTCGAAAACGCTGAGGTTCTGTCGAATTTGCACGTCGCCGAATGTACCCAACTCAGCGCCGTCTTCGACGGTGATCGTGTTTGTGCTTTCGGTGAAGCCAGCGAGCAAATCGAGCGTACGATTGCCGACAGCTTCCGCAACGATCTCACCTTGGTTCAGAATCTGGCTGGCGTGGAGTTCGCCCACACCCCGAATTCGGTGTCCGCTGTTATTCAGGAGATCAGTGAAAGGATCGCCCAAAATCGCGCGAGACAGCGGGTTCGATGGGTTTTCCTGGAGCGCGAGGTCACCTGCGCCGCTTGAAGCCAAGTCAACCATCAACGCCATCAGGGTTGGTCGCAAACCGGTGGAATTTGCCGTGGAATTGACCTGAATAAGCCCGTCGTTCGTGACCACGCCCTCGATGAAGCCGAAGTTCATGTCCGGGATTTCCAGGACCTGAACGGTGGGCTCCACCAGCGTTCCGTCGTTGACGGCCTGAATGTTGCCGCCGCCGGTTCCGATCAGGTTTGTGTTCACGGCGATGCTGTCGTCGAGAAGGATCGCGGCGTTGCTCGCTACGTCCAGCGTTCCGCCTGTGACGGACGAACCGGGCGCAATCCGAATCGTCGTCATGCTGTCCGCCGCGGAGATCGAGCCGCTGCCCGTCTGCACGACGTCGCCCGATAGCGTCAGCATGGAGCCGTTGGTCGCGTTGATCAAGCCCGCGTTGTCGATGGTTCCACCGGATGCTACGCTCAAGGTTGCATCGCCCTGTGTCGCCATCACGCCAGCACCGTTGCCAATGTCCAAATCATCGAGCATGGGTGAAATGTCCAGTTCGGGGAACTGGGCGACCAGGTCGATCAGCACGACATAGGTTGTGCCCGGGGGAGAACCATTGTTCGGGACAATCTGAGGGCACCAGTTCAACGGATCGTTCCAACTCGTCCCGTCACCTGCGGCAGTCCACACGCTCAGCGTGGCGTTGGGCGGCACTTCGCATTCGTCCGGGATGTCGTTGACGTTGCAGTCGTCACTGGTCATCGCCGCGATGTCGTCTTCGTCAGGCGTTCCGTTGTTGTTGCAGTCAGCCATGAACTCGAAGGTCCCTATGTCAACGATCGGGGGCGTGCCGTTACCCGTGTCGGCCGTGGCCGGGTCGTCGAAGAAACGTGGCTTGCCGGCCAGATCGATCGGAATCGACTCGGTCGTGTTGCTGTCGTTGTCGAGATCGAACGTGTCGGCAGGAAGCGAGGTGTTGTCTCCCGCGTCGATCGCGGGTGAGCCGGATTGCAGACGCAGGTCGTCGTCTTCGGTTCCGATGATGTCGTCCACACCGTCCGTATCGACAAACAGAGGGTCGCCGCCGATGTTGCCGACGCCGCCCAGCGAGCCGGTGAGGCCTTGGATCAGGCTGTAGTTTACATCTGGAGCGCCGTTAATCTGTGCCGCCTCGTCTCCAAATCCGTTCGCCGTATTTCCCCACAGGATGCAATTGCTGAGTACAGGTGTGCCACCGAGGCTGCTATCTATTCCTCCTCCCGAGGTGTTTCCGGTAGCCGATGCGTTGTTTGCAAGAACGCAGTTCAGAAGCATGGGATTGTTGTCGCCAATCAGAAAGATGGCGCCGCCGGAATTGGATGGGCCGCCAGATGCCGTGTTTCCACTGAAGATGCAGTTGGCAACGAGTGGGTTGCTCATGAAGCATCCCAATCCGCCGCCGAAGTTCGCCGAGTTTCCAAAGAATCGACAGTTAATGATAACGGGGGTGCTGTTTGAGTTGTTTACGCCGCCTCCGATGGAATTGTCGCCGGTCGCAGTATTGTTCAAGAAGATACAGTTGGCGATCGTCACGTTGCTGTCGTTTTGATTGTGCATCGCGCCTCCGCGAGGCATCGTGCCAACGGCAGTATTTCCGACGAACCTGCAATCCAGGAACGAAGATGCTGAATCAATGACGTTATTGACCGCTCCTCCGCGCGTCGCCCTGTTTTCTTCAAACGTACATGCTGAAACCGTCGGACTGCCGAGGAAATTGAACATTCCTCCGCCGTTTGTTTGCGCCGAGTTACCCCTGAACGTGCAGTTCATGACGGCCGGACTTCCTGAAACGTTGATCATGCCGCCGCCGCTTTCGCGGTTATCGCCGGAGACGTTGGCGTTCCCGCCTGTAATCGTGAACCCGTCGATCACGGCAGTGGGATCAGTGGAACTCCCGGTGACGACGTGGAAGCTATTCTCATTGTTGTTGGAGAAATTGGGTCCATCGTTGCCGGCGAGGTCACCGCTGAGGGTCGTCGTATTCGTCTCCGGATCACGCAAATCGGGATCGGTCTCGCCACCGGCGAATCCGCCCAATAACGTCACGCTATTAAGCAACTGAAATGTCGCTTCGCAATCGCCCGAGCCCGTCGGGTTCGCGTTGCTTCGGTCGGGTCGATAGACCCCGGCCGCTACCCAGATCCGAGTACCGGGTTGGTCGCTCGCGGCCGCCAGGGCATCCTGAAGATGAACAAACGCATCGTCCCAGTTCGAACCGTTGTTGAGTCCATTCGCCCCCGCATCTACGAACAATGTTGCGGGCACTTCGAAGGCGCCCATGTCCACGATCGGCGGCGGGCCGATTCCGGTGTCGGCGGTGAACGCCTCATCCGCAAAGCGCGCCAGCAGATCGAGGTCCAACGGCGTCGGCTCACCAAAGTCCATATCGCCGTCAAGGTCGGCCGTGTCGGGCGGCACAGCTAGGTTGCTTCCCGCATCGATACAAGGCGAAGGGACCTGCAAATGGTAATCGTTGATCTGATATTGCGCGCCCATCGTGCCCTCGGACGTGAAATCGCCCCAAACGATGATCTGTGTCGTAGTGTTGCTGATGATTAATGATTGGCGGTGCTGTGAAGTATTCATGTTGATGAGCCTACCTGCCAGTGCATCAGCGGGGTAACTCGCGTTGTCGTCGAACAACGTGCTTTGTCCGGTGACGGGGTCGTATGTTGAATCGACGGTCCATGTGCCGATTGGACCTGCGACAAACAGGGGGGCGTCGTCTATGTTGCCCGGGAAACCGGAGAAGGGAATTGTGCCATCGTCAGGGTCATCGTCTTGAATATCGCAGTATTGGACAGTTGCTGACACGCCGTCGAGAATCTGCGCTGTTTGGTCCGCGTCGGGCGTTCCATTTATGTCGTCGGTGTTGTCCCAAAGGATCGAATTGGCGAGGTTTTTTGTCGAAGCGCCGCTGAATTGGATTCCGGCGCCGGCATTGGCCCCGCGTGCTCCATTGGCGACGATCGTGAGATTCGCAAGTTCGGCATTTGAGTTGCCGCCCGCGAAGATGCCGCTACCGCTGTTTCCCGTGTTTCCGCCGAACAGGCAGTTGGCAACAACAGCAAGATCACCGATTGACAAGCCTCCACCGGCATTGCCGGCGTTGTTGCCGATAAAACGAGTGTTCTGTATGTCGAGGTCGGCAGGAGGACTTGAGCTGATCGCGCCGCCAAAATCGTCCGAGCTATTATCGACAAAAACACTTTCTTTGACACTGAGCGTTCCACCGCCAACACAACGTATCGCCCCACCGTCTCGTTGCCCGACCCCAGGGGTCGTGCGGTTGGCGACGAACATGGTATTTTGAATCTCGGCTGACGCACCGCCAGTGATTTCAATTCCCGCCGCGTTAATGCCGGTGTTCTCGATTACGATGCAATTATCGATCGATGCGCTCGAGCCATCGGTTAGGTAGATCGCACCGCCCTGTCCGGCTTCGTTGTTCGTGAATCGGCATTGAACAATGACTGGATCGCTTCCACCGCCTTGCCCGCAATAGAAGGCGCCGCCATTGTCGTCGGTAGATTGGTTGTTTCTGAATTCACATCGCTCAAAGCGCGGCGTACTTGTGGTTAGGCAAAACACGGCCCCGCCTCGGTCTGCGCAGGTGTTGCCGTCGAAAAGGCTGTCTTCGACGACCGGGCTGCCGCCATTAACGAGGAACGCTCCGGCGTCATCCATCGCCTCATTTGATAATAGTCGAAGGTGTCGGAAAATCGGTGAGCTATTGATAATCAGGATTCCCGCACCATCCTCCGAGGCACTGCCACCCGATGGAATCGTCGCCCGGCCGCCCGTGATCGTAAAACCATCGAGAACGGCAGTATTATTGACACTTGCAGATGTCAGGCCGCTTGTCACCACGTGAACGGCGTTGTCGCTGTCCGTCCCTGTATCGCCGATTTCCCCGCTGAGAATGGTCTCGAACAGTGGATTATCCAGATCGGTGAAATCGTCTCGATCGTCCGGACTGCCTCCACCGGCCAGCCCGCGATAACCTCCTTTGATCTCGATACTCTCCAGGAGTTCAAACGAGGCATTTCGATCGCCTTTGCCCAGGTCGGGAGTGTATGTTCCGGTGGCTACTCTGATCTCGTCTACAACACTGAGCGCCATGGCAGCCGAGCACAGCGCGTTTTGAAGGTCCGTGTAGGCGTCGGCCCAACTCGTGCCGTCGTTCGCGCCGGAAGCATTTGCGTCAACATATAGAATCGGCTGCGGATTGCCGAACTGCACTTCGTAAGCGCCCATGTCCACCGTGTCAGGCGGCATCGTGCAGGGGCTGCTGATCCGAGGGTTGCCGTCAAGGTCTGTTGTGACGCCGCCGGGCACGAGTGCATTATTTCCGGCATCACGACACGGAGAGTTTATCACCAGATGAAAGTCATCTTGAGGCACGTCAACGAACAGCGGATCGGCGTTGATGTTGTTTCCACCTGTGCCGCTCCACCCGCCGTGAATATCGCTGTAATCAACGCTCGTTGCCGGGCCTGCGGAGTTCAGAATTTGGGCCGTCTCATCGGTCGGACCGCTGTCCGTGTTGTTCCAAAAAATGCAGTTTCTGACCGCAGCGTTGCTGCTGCCGTCGACGAACATGCCGCCTCCATCCGTGTCTGCGATGTTCAGGGTGAACGTGCAGTTCGTGAGGTTCGCCTGGTTGCTGTTTTGAGCGCTGACGCCGGCGCCGTTACCGGGGCTTGAGCGATTGTCGACAAATAGACAGTTGGTAATGTTGGTAATTCCGCCATCGCTCTGAATAGCGCCTCCGGTCGTCGCGATGTTGTTACAGAAAAAAGATTGGGCAACAGTCCAGTTAGAATTACTGGATCGGATTGCCCCACCGAGTGCACCGCTATTAGCAACGTTTAGGAGGAAAGTGCAGTTGGTAATCGTGGGATTGATCCCATTGATGATAAAGATTCCGCCTCCTCCGATCGGACCATCCGTTGAATTTGCATTGAAAAAGCAATCTGAAATGGTTGGAGAGCTCCCGTTTATATAGATTCCTCCGCCCTCTGTGGAAGCAATATTTCCCAGAAATGAGCAGTTCGTGATCGTTGGATTGCTGCCGATTCCGATGTGTATTCCTGCTCCGGCGGCGGCACGGTTTTCTTGAAATCGGCATCTTCGGATTGTCGGATTTCCTGCAGGCACCCAGTTCTGCAGGCCCGCTCCAAAAAAATGCGGCTCTGTCATCGTTTCATTCGCATTTCCTCCGATGATCGTGAACCCGTCGAGAATTGCCGTTGAGTCCGTTCCACTGCCCGTCACAACGTGATAGCTGTTTTCTCCGTTGTTGACGAAGTTGGGTTGATCGTTGCCCGCCAAGTCGCCGCTGAGCATGGTACCGTTTGTTGCCGGGTCGGAGTTCCGCGCGCCAAACGTGCCGTCGCCGCCGCCGTTGGGAAATCCGGCGTAGATTTCCACGTTGTTCAGTAATTGAAAGGTGTCTGTTCTCAATGCACCGGGAATATAGGTTCCCTGGGCAACCCAGATTTCGTCGTTCGGCTGCGCGACGGCGAGGGCGTCTTGCAATCCTCCGGAGCCTTGGAAAGCGTCGGCCCACGAAGTGCCGTTATCGCTGCCCGTCGCCAGGGTGGCATCGACATGCCAGGTTGTTTGGCCCTGGGCGGATGCGACCATCAGGAATAACAGGGCCGCCGACCCGGTCGTCCCAAGCTGCAATAGACCCGTCTTCGCCCGATTCTTCCACATCTTTGCACCTTTTGAGTGTAAGCCCATCGTCTGATGACGACGGAGTCCCCTTGACGCAAATACGATTCGGCGGCTTCCTCTCGTTCGAGCTTCTTGGGTGAAGAGTTCCCTGCCAAGATTCTATGTCAAGTCCCCAGGAGGAACGCAACAAGATCGCTGACGTCGTCGGGATCGACACTCCCATCTCCGTTGAGATCCGACCCGCAGAAAAGGGGATCTCCCGGTCCAACAGGATTGACAATCAAGGCGTCCAGGAACGATTCAATGTCGTGGCCATCGACGAAGCCGTCCAAGTTAATATCGCCCGGCACGGCATTGCCTATCACCTGGCTACCGAACGCAATCTCGCTTGCCGAAATCTCCCCGCGCGCGAAAGCACTAATCCCGGTACTGCTCGGAGACAGGCCGAAGTTGGCCTCTTGCGGGGCATTGTCGGCGTGGAGTCTTACGATGGCGACGCGAACCAGCGACGGTTCAATCCCTCCTGCATTGGGTAGCGCGGAGCCGCCCAATTCGTCTACTCCGCCGGCCACAGCCGATCCACTCGGCAGCGTATCGAACAAGCCGGTATGCATGATTGAAACGACCGTAAAATCATCCTCGGGGAATTCCAAGTCAACGTAGGCACAAACTAAACCGCTATTGACTTCATTCACGTCGCTTGCCCAGACCTCCACAAAGTAGTCCTGGCCCTGGTTTATCTTGCAAACCGAGGGCGGCAGCATGACCGCAGTGTCGGAAGCCGAAGGGGCCGCCAGCACTGCTAGATCAAACGTGACGTCCGTGACTCCACCGCGCGCCAACGCGGGTGGAGAGCCGTTCGGCGGTCCTTGCAGTTGAAGCGATGCTCCGCCGGCGAAGACATTTGCCAAACAGGCTGGAGCAACAATCGAGTCATCACAAACCTCTTTAAGCCAGGCCGTCGCGAAAAAGCTCATGTCACCCGGTCCGACGAATCCGTCACAATCATAATCGTGAAATGGACTGGCGGGGGGAACCGTATTAAGCCATGACGCCGTAAATACTCCAAGGTCGCCCGCATCGATGACCCCGCTGAGATCCAGGTCGAAGGCCTCCCCTTGCAGAATGATCTCGACATCCACCGAATCGAGTTGAACGTTCGACCAGGGAATCAAGCCTCGAGTCATGGCCGAGATTCCGGTTGTACTCGGAGACATCGACAGGGTGGATTGAGGTGTTTGCACGTCCGCCCTCATCTCGATCCAGCCGACACGGACCCACTCGGGAGCAATCGCCCCTGCAGAGGGAACTGCGGATCCGCCGAATTCGTCAACGCTATCCAGCTCTATCGTGCCACTGGGGAAATCTGTTAGCGCGGGGCCGTTCGTGACAGACGCGGCGCTCGTAAACCCATTCACGGCGACGTCAACATAAACACTCGTCAGACCGGTGTTGGTTGTACCCACGTCGCTTGCCCAGAATTCGACAAAGAAATTCGTGCCGCGCATGACTGCCTGTGCCGACATGGCGAGTCCGGTAGACACCTCCAGGGCCGATCCGGCCGGATCATTGATCAACACAATCGGGACGACCCGCACGTCGATGTCCGCCGGCGTCTCGGATTCGCATTCGTCCGGAACACAGTTTTCGTTGTTGTCTTCGACGCATCCGCTCAAGCAGAGGGCCGATGGGCACCCAGCCGAGGGTGGAACCTCGCATTGGTCGGGAATCGCGTTGCCGTTGCAGTCTTCCTGCGAGCCGTCGGCAATCTCGCTGCCGTCGTCGACCATATTGCTATTACAGTCGTCGAACTCATACGCGCCCATATCGATGGCCCCCATCGGAACCTCGCGTGCACCCGCATCCAAATCGATTGGAATGGACTCCAGCAAATCGGCATCACCATCGAGATCGTCGTCGTCCGCCGGCAATGCGGCCGCCGAACCAAATTCGCGACATGGAGACGTCGAACCCAGTCGCAGATCGTCATCTTGCGTTCCGATCATGAAGTCCGTGCCGAGGGCGTTGACGAAGAGCGGATCGAAATCAATATTGAAGTTTGCGATGCCTCCAAAGGGCGTGCTGGCGCCGCCGGGACCATCGTCGTCCTGGATGCAGGAGAAAGTCACATCCGGCGCGCCGTCCGTGATCTGGGCGGCCTCGACTGCGCCTGTTCCGTCGGTATTGTTCCAGAGAATGCAGTTGGTCAGAACGGGAACGGTGCCGACATTGGCGTTGAAGATGCCTCCACCCGAGACCACCGCATCGTTGGCGTTGAAGGTGCAATTCGTCAGGATCGCGTCGGCGCTGCTGTTCGCGTTGTACATGCCGCCGCCCTGGTTTCCGGCGGTGTTTCCACTGAGCGCGCAATTGACGAATAACCTGTTGGATACGTTGTAGATTCCCCCGCCGACATCATCGGCATGATTTCCTAGGAAGGTCAGGTTCGCGAATCGAACACTGCTACTAAACGAATCGTTATAAAGACCACCGCCGTCGTCGCTCGCCGTGTTGTTCAGAAATGTGCAGTTGATCACGCTGCCGAAACCACTGTCGAAATATAGACCGCCTCCGTCGGTGCCGGCCGTGTTTCCATTGATAAAACAATCTCTCGTCGTCTGTGTATCTTGGAAGATTCCGCCGCCTTGGTCACCAGCCTGGTTTCCGGTAATCGTGCAATTGGTCGCGGATCCGTAGACTCCACCACCGTCACCGGCGGTGGCCGTGTTGTTTGTAAACGAGCAGCCCGTCACGGCCGCGTCGAACACACCTCCTCCATGGAAGGCGGCCGTATTGCCCGTGAACGTGCAATTGTCTGCAGAACCCGCGCTAAAGGAAGTCGAGTACATCCCGCCGCCCGACGAGCTAGCGGTGTTGTTCATGAAAATGCAATCGGAGGCGGCGATGTTGTACGCTGCGCCTCCGTTTCCACTCACAGCCTGATTCCCGTCGAACACACAGTTGCTGACGATCCAGTTCGTTCCACCCCCTCGGATTGCCCCACCATCATCGCCCGTATTGTTCGTAAACGTACAATCGGTCACCGTGACGGAACCGCCGGTGCCAAAGATGCCTCCCCCATCACCGCTGGTAGTGTTGTCTTCAAAGAAACAGCCGGTGATGGTTGGGTTGGTTGCGGACGACGAGACTGAAATGCCGGCGCCGCCAAGGAAGCTGGAGTTGTTCTCCAAGAACAAGCAATCCGAGACGAGTCCTGAGAACAGACCATCGATTCCACTTCCCATATTCTTCTTGAAAATGCAACCGGTCACAGTGGATGAAGAAACTCCGGTGATGCCGCCGCCATTGCCTTGGAACGTGCAGGTCCGAACGGTCACGCTGCTCGATATGATGCGCATGCCATAGTAAAAGTTGTCGATAAACCTGCAGCGCAAGACGACGATATTGCTGCCATCGGCGTTGGTCATCGCCGGGGTGAAACCGGAAGCGTTGTTTGAAAACACGCAGTCGGAAACCGTCGGGAAGCTTGAGGAATTGTACATAGCCGCCCCTTCACTAACCGCATGGTTGGCGTCAAACGTGCAATTTGTCACCGTAGGGTTGCCCTGAATGTTTAACATGCCGCCGCCCCTCCAATCGTCGTCGCAGCAGAGGTCGGCGTGGCCTGCCGTGATGGTCACACCGTCGAGAACCGCGCTCGGGCCGACCAGGCTGCCGGTCACCACGTGGTAGGCATTCTCGTCATTGTTTGCGAAATCGGGGCCGTCATTCTGAGCCAGGTCACCGCTCAGAGTCGAAACATAGAAGCTGGCGTTCCGCGCATCCGGATTGGGGGCACCGTTGCCGGCATAGCCGCCCTTGATTGCGCAGTTGTTGAGGAGTTGAAAGGTTACCGAACGAGATACGCCCTCGCTCGTTTCTTTCGATGGATAATAGATGCCGTCAGCCACGCGTATTTCGATTAGTCCCCCGATAACGTCGGCCATGTCCAACGCGTCCTGCAGGTCGTTGAACGCCGTGGCCCAGCTTTGGCCGTCTCCACCATTGAGCTCGTTTGCATCCACGAAGATCAGGGTCTGCCCGTGGGCGGAAACCAGCCCGACAAACGAAACAACCATCCACGTTAACGCACCAGCCGTGATTTTCATTGTAATTCGCCTCCATTGTTCGATATTGCGGAGATTCATATCAGCTCATGAGCCCAAATCTATGTGCCGACAAGCAAATCCACTAAAGCCTGAATGTCATTTCCATCCGCCATGCCGTCGCCGTTAAGGTCGGCCGCCGAACCCTCCGGATCCGATGCGGGATTCAACATCACGGAAACAATCTCACCGACATCGTCGATGTCGATTTGCCCGTCGCAATTCAAGTCGCCCGGATTGAAACAAACCAATGAGCCGCCGCCGGCCGGATCAATCATGGCACCTTCGTCCACGAGATTCTGGTAGAAAATGACACAGCCGTTCAGACGAATCGTCGCCCCCGAACCCAGACTCAACGTATTGACGTACAGCACTTCACAGCCCGAACCGGGGATGTTCGTGAAGGAATCCAGAAAATCGACGACTGTTCCGGGTTCGATGCGAAGAGTGCCCATCGCGAAATTGTCCAGGAAGCCCGCCGCGCTGACGCCGCGGTTCTCTCCGGCCAATTCAAAGGTTTGACTCGCGCCGTTCAAGGTCAGCGATCCGTTGGACCAATCGAATATCGTTGGATCGATACTGCGATTATCGAAATCACCCGCCAGGTTGATTGTCGGCCCGGCCGCAACGTCGACATTTGTGGAGCCGGTGAGGGTGATTTCACCGGTGATGGTGACGATAGCGGTGCCTGTCGCTCGCAGGATTGGTGGCGTGCAGCCGAACAGGGTCCCATCGCAACCCGAGATCGATACGCCACCGTGCACGTTCGACGCCATCACCCCACCGAACTCCAGGCGCCCGCCTAGGATTGTTCCTTCCACCCTCAGACTGCCGGCGTCAAACGAGTCCACCGGGTTTGTGCTATTGGCTTCCACGGCCCCGCCGTCATCGATGTTGATCGGGCCGGTGATGTCGATGTTGCCGCCATTGAGTTGCACAAGTCCGGCAAGCACATTCATCGAGGCGGCGTTCAGAGTGCTCGAGTCCTCCACCCTGAGAATCGGTGGCGTGCAGCCGAGCAAGAGACCGCACGGAAACGCACTGCCGTCGACCACAACCGCTCCGACGATATTCGCGCTCATGTTATCTGACAAATGCAGTTGTGCGCCGTTGCCGGCGCCGGTGATCGAGGCACCGTCGGCATCGAGCGAACCGGATGCGCCGGCTTGGCCACGATAGGCTCCGCCATCGGCCATGATGAGCGCACCAGCCAAGCTAAGACTCGCATCGCCGACGATCTCGACGACGCCGGCATCACTTCCCGAAGCTCGAATGTCCATCGCTGTTCCAGCAATCGACGCACTTCCTGCGCCGGGCGAAACTTGAATCATCCCGCCGTTGGCGGCATAAGAGCCGGAGCCGGTCACGTTGGCGTTGACAACCTGTAATATCCCACCTTCGCTTGCGTTGAATTGTCCATTGTTCGTTTTGGAGAATGGTCCGACGACCTGAAGAACTCCGGACAGGGCGACCACTGATCCGGTTGGGTCGTTAATCAGCGCCGCATCGACAATGCCCCTGCCGGAAATCGTCGCCCGGTTCGTCAGCATATCACCGGCCGTTTCTGAGGAGACTGTTGCAGTTGGTCCCCTCAGCCGGATCGGCTGTGATCCCGTGAGTTTCGTTATGCTTGCTGCCGTCAGCGAAAAACCGTCTTCGATGTTGAAAATGCCCTCGTTTCTAAAGCCGTTTGGGGCATCGAGGGTCAAGGTGCCCGCAGAAATGTTCAGCGTGGAGTTCACCCCAAGAATCAGACTATTGATGCTCGCATTGATGTTCAGGTCAACAATGGTGCCCGCGACACTGATCGTCGGGCTCTCAACTTCGCCGGGGTCCCCATCCCCGGGAACGATGTTGCGCGCCCAGTTGAGAGGATCACTCCACGCTTGTGACGGCGCGACTTCGAGCCAACTGATGCACTCGTCGGGGAATCCGTCGGCCCCGGAAAGGCCCGTCGCATTTTGGACGACATCGTTGGACAACATGCTGCTGATGTCGCATCCGTCCGGAATGTCGTTTGCGTTGCAGTCGCCGCAAGCGGATAGCCCCGGGCAGTCTTCAATGTCGCACATGTCCGGGATGCCGTTGTTGTTGCAATCCGGATCGCAATCTACCGTGCAAAAGTATGGTCCGCCGGGCGCAGTGCTGTTGACGTCGATGTCGCATTCATCGGGGATGCCGTTGTCATTGCAATCATCACTCGTCTCAGCGAGGATGTCGCAAGAATCTGGAACAAGGTTGTTGTTGCAATCGGGTTCGCACTCGTCGGGGATCGCGTTTCCGGTGCAATCCAAGCTGAACCCGGAGGCAATGTCACAAGAATCCGGAATGTCATTTGTGTTGCAGTCCTGGCTGGTCAGGTTTGCAAGGTCGCAGGCGTCGCCAATGCCATTGGGTTGGCAATCCTCCTGGCCGGGATTCTGTTCGGAAATACAGTTGTCGCTCAGGTCACAGACACCGTCCGAATCGGTGTCCGCACCGTCATTGAAAGCATCCCCGCCGGAGTCATCTGCGCCTGTAACCGCGCAATCATCGCAACCATCATCATCCGTGTCGCGACAAATGTTCGGATTAAACGGCGCAACATCCTGCGCGTCGAACACGCCATCATTGTCGTCGTCATCGTCGCAATCGTTTATCAGAGCATCGCCGTCATTATCCGCTTCACACTCATCGGGCACCATGTTGTCGTTGCAGTCCAACGACCCGCCGGGAGGCGTGATCTTGAAGGCGTTGTCGCTATCGCGTCCCGTCAGGTAGACATCACCCGCAGTGTCTACGGCAATACCGAATGGCCCGTCGAGGCCGTTGCCACCGTCACCGGTCGCATCGATGATAAGCGTAATGGCACCATTCGGCGCAATCCGGTAGGCGTTGTCGCTGTTGCGACCCGCAAGGAAAACGTTGCCTTCCGCGTCAACAGCAACCTCGGAAGGCCCCTCGAGCCCGTTGCCCGTAAAGTCGCCCGCTAGGTCGATGATTTCGGTGATCGCGCCACCGGGTTCGATCTTGAATGCGTTATCACTGCCGTTTCCTGTAATGAAAACATTTCCTGCGGTATCAACGGCGACGCCAAAAGGAAGGTTGAGGGTATTTCCCAGGCCGTCTCCCGTCGCGTTGATGATTTGGGTCACGGTCCCGCCGGCCGTGATCTTGAAGGCGTTGTGGCTCGATTGACCTGCTACATAGACGTCACCGGATACATCTACGGCAATGCCCTGCGGAGAGAACAGAGTGTTGCCTCCACCGTCGCCGGAAAAATCGATGATCTGAGTGATCACGCCTGCCGAGGTGACCTTGAATGCATTATTGCTGAGACCACCTGCGACATAGACATTGCCGGCAGCGTCAACGTCAATGCCCTGGGGAAAACTGAGCATATTACCTGAGCTGTCACCAGTCTCGTCGATGATTTCAGTGATAACCCCGCCAGGTGTGATCTTGAAAACGTTATTGCTAAAGGCTCCTGCGACATAAACGTTCCCCACGCTATCAACGGCGATGTCTTGAGGAAAACTGAGGAGATTCCCTGCGCTGTCGCCGGTGGCATTGATAATCTCAGTGATGACCCCGGCAGGCGTAATCTTGAAGGCGTTGTTGCCGGTTTGACCGACGACGTAAGCGTTTCCCGCGGAGTCTACAATGATCCCCGAGGGATCAACCAGACCGATCCCGCCGTCGCCAGTGGCGTCGATGATTTCGGTGATGATCGCAGGAAGTATATCCTCTTCGTCAGGCACACCGTTGGTGTTGCAGTCGGAAAAACCGCGTATAAGTTGAAAAGCGCTGCCGCCTCCACCGATCTGGCCACGGTCGCTGCCGGTTGCCAAGGCGGCAGCGACATGCCGGGTCGTTTGGCCCTGAGCGGATGCGACCGTCAGGAACAACAGGGCCACCGACCCAGTCGCCCCAAGCTGCAACAGACCCGTCTTCGCCCGATTCTTCCACATCATCGCCCCTCTGAGTGCAAGACCATCGCCTGATGACGACAGAGTCCCCTTGACGCAAATACGATTCGGCGGCCTCCCAGCCTCGTGCGAACTTCCGGGGTGAAACTGCACGAGGTAGTAGACGCAAAAACGGCCCTAACTCATAGACTACTCCAGAATCTCCGGTGTTTTCAAGCATGGGCGCGGTTTCGTTTGGACGTGACGGTGTCATGGTGAGTCGCCGATGAACGCTTTGGCCTCGGCGCGAAGGCCTTCGAATTCAGTCACGTTTTCGAACCAAAGAAGCCCTTTGTCCACCATCACATCGCGACGAGCCTCAGGTTCGGATTGGATTGCGTGTTCGGCCATCTCAAGGTGATTGCGCGCCGTATCAGCTTGCCCCATGCGCCCCTCGGCGACAGCCAGGATCAGCGATGCATGGGCGTCCTGGTTCTTTATGCTCAAGACCAAGTCGGCACTCTCGATCGCCTTCGACAAGTTTCCGCTCTGCATATAAGCAATGGCCAACAGTCGGAGGCCCTTCGGATCGTCGGCGTCGGACAGGCTTTGTGCCGCGATGGCCGCGGACAATGCGCGATCGAAGTCGACGTATCCTTCAAGTTGAAGATGCAGCTTTGCCTCCAACAGCTTGGCTGATCGCGTTGAAGCCGTGCTGTCGTCGTCGTCCGCCTTTTTGATGGCCATGTCGAGCGACTTCACGGCTTCGGGTTTGCCGAGTCGTATTTGCACGGCCGCGAGGTTATGCAAACCCATGAACTCCTGCCGTCCTCCCTCGAGTTCGACGGCTCTCAACAAACTCTGTTCCGCCTTCTCGATTCGACCGGCCAGAGCATAAGCATTTGCGAGGCTGATCCAGTTGGCGTAAAAGCTGTTGTTAAGTTTGATCGCCTTTTCATGAGAGGAAACGGCATCATCGAGAAGTCCCTGCTCTCGAAAGATCGTGCCTTTCAAATTCCAGATCTCATATCCTTTTGGATTTAATTTCAGGGCGCGATCCGCGAACGCCATCGCCTGTTCCAGGAACCGATCGTTCTTAGTGTCAGCGTAGTGTTCTTTTTTGGCGATGGCCAGATTGCCCAGTGTGCGGTAGTTATTTGGTTCGATCTCCAGCGTTTCTCTTAAGACTTTTTCCACTTGATTCCAATCGCGTTTCTGCCAGTAAAGTCGAAGCTCATTCATGAGCGCGTTCAATCGCTCTTCCCGGGCCTGTTGGCCGGACTCTTGGGCCAGTTGTTCAGCCTGCTCACGCTCTCGCTGCTCCTCTTTGGCTTCCTGCGCGAATTGGAGTGCAAACACTACCGCCACAACAAAGAATGCCGTCGTCAACATCGCAACGGACAGCGCCTTGCGACGCCGGATGAATTTCAAGGCGCGCCCGAACAAACCTACGGGCCGCGCCACGATCGGCAGATCCTGGGCGTATCGCCGCAGGTCCTCGGCAAGCTCTTTCGCCGTCGCATACCGGAGGTTGGCGTCTTTTTCCAAGGTCTTCAGGCAGATGGTTTCCAGTTCACGGGGCAGGTGATGCACGACTTTTCGCGGCGTAGTTGGCTCGCCCGTGATGATCTGCCCGAGAATCTCCTTGTCATCACTTCCGCGAAAGGCCGGTTGAAATGTCAGCAGCTCGTACATCGTCGCGCCGAGCGAATAGATGTCCGTGCGATGGTCTACCTTCATTCGTTTGGCCATGGCCTGCTCGGGGCTCATGTAACGAAGCGTGCCCAATAGGGAACCTGTCTTCGTGACGGA
Organism: Phycisphaerales bacterium; assembly: GCA_022360095.1. GTDB lineage: Bacteria > Planctomycetota > Phycisphaerae > UBA1845 > UTPLA1 > JAKSDK01. The sequence continues at coordinate 87,237 of JAKSDK010000448.1, read as the reverse complement.
GACTTCGCTCGCGCTCTTGGCCAGCCCGAAGTCCAGCACCATGAGACGGCCGTCCTGCGAAAGGAGCAGATTACCCGGCTTAATGTCGCGATGAATGATGTTCTGCGAATGTGCATAGTGGAGGGCGTCTGCCACGTCAGCCATCCATTGTGCGATTTGATGAAAATAAGCGCGACCGTGGCTTCCCGTACCACTCCGGCTGAAGGAGGAGCCGGATTCGTTCGAAGCGGACTTCTCGGATTCGGCGAGGATTTTCGCTTCGGCCTCGTCGTTCAAATAGAGCAGCTCCGCCAGGTCCGCCGCCGAGGCAGTTACGGCATTGACTTCCGCGAATCTCCGGATCATCTCGCTCAATGGCTGGCCTTTGACCAGTTCCATGGCGTAATAGTAAAGGTGGCCGGATTGACCGAAGTCGTAGATCGGCACGATGTTCGTGTGGTGCAATTTGCCGGCCGCCGTGGCTTCATGTCGAAATCGCTCGACGGCTTCGCGATTGATCGCGCCGGGCATGGCTGGCAACACCTTCAGAGCAACGACGCGATTCAACTTGTTTTGACGTGCCTCGTACACGACGCCCATTCCCCCGCGACCGATTTCGCGAACGATCTCATAGCCTTCGATTGAAGGCATCGCGGAGGGCGCGCTCGGTTCGACCGGGCCTCGTTTCAAGGCCCTATCCACCTGCTGTTCCAGGTCCATGAGCGTGGCAAAGGAATCTGCTTGGTCGAGCAGTTTCTCAACTGCGGCTCGGAGTTCGGCGTCATTGGGACACTCCGCTTCAAGCAAGGCTTTTTGCTCGCTCGGAGCAGCGTCTTTCAACTTTTGATAGAGCTCTTCAACCTGCTGTTGGCGCTTTGATGTCATCAGCTTGCTCTCGAAGTCTTTGCGGCCGGAAGTTTTGGAGATACCCCTTGCTAAGTGAAGCGTGATCCCAGACTCATCTCTATCAGCACGACGAGAACGGCCGTCACGGCAAAGAACACACATTTATTCTCCTCGTATTCAATCTTTGCGTCAACGTGAGCCATTGGTTCTGTGGTGCGATGACAACCTTGTGAGCCATGGTCATCGCGTCCTGCAGGAATCCTCGACTCCCACAAGGCCTGAAGCGTTCGGAACGCCCGGCGCGCTCGTGACTTCGCCCGTTTCGCCGAAATTTTCATGCCTGGCGATCACAGCCGCGAAAACGTTGACAGGCCTTCCTTCTAATCATCTCCGACCGACTTTCAAAAAAAGTTGCGAAATCCGAGCGCGCCGCCTCCTCTCGTCGCTTGGAACCTGTACGGCAAGGCTGAGCGGCCATGGCCGGGACTTGTAACGAGTGCAGATGAAGCACGGCGTTTGAGTAAGGAGAAGGAAATGTCTAAGAGTTGGATGATCCCAATGTTGCTCTTGGTCGCTTCTACTGTGAACGGAGAGGAAGCCGGCAACACTAACATGCAAGTCCGCGTTTCAGTGAAGTGCATTCTCAACGCGCAGGGCGGACGAACTCCAGGTCCCTATGCCTCAGATGCAGGTATCGAAGCTTCTATCAACGAAGCGAACCAGACGCTCGCGAACATGGCCGCGCCGTGGCGACTTCAGCTCGTTGAGATTGTTGACGTTCCGAACACGGCGGAATGGTCCTACATGTCATGTGGATCGAAGGATTTCCTTGAGCAGCAAGCAACGACGAACCCTGGCCAATTTCATTGGCGCTCTAATGCGGTGAATGTCTATCTAACATCGCTTACCGATTGTGGCGGTGTCTGTTCATTCCCATTCGAAAACGATCATATTGTTGTCATGAATGCGTCGGTTCGCGATCGATCCGAGGCGCACGGCGCGATCTGGGTCCACGAATTAGGCCATTACTTCGGCCTTTTCCACACGTTTCAGAACTTAACCGGGGGCAACACCAATATAGATGTATGTCTTGGCGCTGGAGGAGTATACTCGGACGGAACGCATCAAACCTGCCCAGACTCCTGCCCACACGAGAACAATCTGATGAGCTACTCGTTCATGAATCAGTCAGACCCGACTCGGGCTGTGTTCACATCGTGTCAGCGCGACCTGATCGCGGAGAATATGAGCATACATCGCAGTCATGTGATTGAAGGTACGTCGCCGCCACAGCCTCCTCCTCCTCCTCCTCCGCCGCCGCCGCCTCCACCTCCACCTCCACCACCTCCGCCTCAAGGTTGCGACTACGATTGGAGCGGAACGGTGTACGAAGGGAATTGTCCGCCCGGGTGGAATGGCGCTGGAGACGGATGCGATTGCGCGTGCCAGTTCGTCGATCAGGATTGTATCGAAACGCCGCTTCCGACTAGTTGTGGCTCCGGTTTCCCCTTGCTGCTTCCTTTCATGATGCTTAGCTGCCGGCGGAGGGGCCGCGCCGCAATGGGACAGAAAGCGTCTCAGCGAACTCGCTCGCCAGACAATAGATTTCTGCAGTAGATGCGTTGACACGATGCAACACAGGCGATCAGGTTTGCCGGGCTTGAGCGTCTGCAGGAATCGGAAGCACCGACAACTTCAACGTTGTCGGTGCTTTCTTATGCGCGTTTATATAGTCCTCTTGCGACATTTGGGTAACGCCCAGTCGCGCTTGGCGGGTTTGGCGAGAGGCTGTAAATATATTGACAGAGGAAGAGCTTGTGGGATGGCCAAGGCCGGTGATACGGTCTCAAGCAAGAGCAAGCCGCTGCCGAGGAATAACGCCGAAAGTGAATGATGCCGAGTTGAGTTTCCTTGTGAGTCCAATTGGGGATACGATAGAAGAGGAATATTGCATCGCTAACGCTGACATGCAATAGAAGGTCGATCAGCAACGTTTCGGAACTTACGATGGAATTGTCAAACGAAACCGAGGCCCACTTGTTGGCGCGTGCTGCGGAAGGAGATTCGGCGGCGCATGAACATCTGTTTCGGGATTACTATTCGATGCTCGAAGCGTTCATTGCCGCGGAGATGCCCAAGCGGATCCAGGGGAAAATCGATCCCGCCGACATCATTCAGGTTACTTATGAAGAGGCGTTTCGAAACATTGCTGGCTTTGAGTATCGGGGCAAGGGTTCTTTTCCCGCGTGGCTCAAGCGAATTGCCAGGAACCGTTTGATTGACCAGATTCGCAAAGTCGATCGCGGCGGCGCGGACGTGCAACCGGACGTTTCCGATTCCGTCGCCGAACCCGTCGATGCGTTGAACCCGTATCGGCACACACCCGGCGGATCGGCCGCACGGCGCGAGTCGGCCGCAGTGCTCGAAGCGGCCATTCGAACGTTGCCTTCGGAGAAAGAGCGCCGCGTATTGGAGCTTAGATTCTTTGAGGGTTTGGAATGGGAATCCATCGTATCTCAACTCGGCGGAACAAAGAGTGCGGCCCGATCGCTATGTCACCGTGCGCTTTCAAGACTGAAAGAGCGTTTAGGAACATTCTCAAACTTCATGAGCCGAGATTGACGATCTCTAACCATCCCGTTGACCTTTCCCCCTGAACTCGATCCGGGTTTTGAATAGGTTTCGTTCCTGGATCAAGGAGGAAACCCGATGCCCTGCGACTGAGGCGGCAGCGCGTTTCAGGGGGACTGGATCGTGGACGAGAACGATCTCGCCCGTTTCGTTGAGGCCGTCGACGGCGGTGGCTTGACCGAGTTGGAGGAGGACTCCCGACTCACGTCGTTTGCGCTTGGATGGGCAACTCACGCCCCGTGGCGATGAAGCACGATCTGCAAGTGACCGACGAGCACTTCGAACGCGCCGCACAAGCTTTCGGCGCGCTGCAGAATCCGGTGCAGCATTCTGCGGAAGGGCCTCGCAAAGCGTCGCAGCCGAAAGAGGCGAAGATCGGCAAACTTATGCGGAACTCGAAATCCCGAAGTATTGGGCGATGCAGGACTCGAACCTGCGACCCCCTCGGTGTAAACGAGGTGCTCTAGCCAACTGAGCTAATCGCCCGAGAATTCGACATCGAAGGACGACCTGCCTACCGAATCGGTCCGGGGCCGAGGTCGTTTTCGTCCATTACGGTAAACCGTCGCGCTCTAAGAAGCTGTACGGCAGTTTCCAGATTGTCCGTGTGAATGGCCAGGGCCGCACGGCCGGTCGGACGGATCAATAGTGGATAAGCGTAGTCGATGTTGACTTCGCCGGCGAGCAGGGCCGAGCAGATGGACATCAAGCCGTGGCCGTGAGGGACCTCGACGACGACCAGTTCCGATTCGCTAACCGGAAAGCCTCGTTTTTTGAGGATTTCGACGGCCTGATCGTTGTCATCGCAGAGAAGGCGTACAATTGCGCAATCGATCGCATGGACGACCGACATCCCCACGACGCGAATCGCTGAACCTTCGAAGGACTGAAAGAGACGCATCAACGCCCCGACTCGGTCATCCAGGAAGACGGAGATTTGCCGTACTGTGGGAGATTGGAACGTTTCCGCTGTTTCGAATTCGAACGCACTGTCGGTCATAGCTAATTATTCTATCGGTTGACACACCGATTCGAAATACTCTTCATTGCCTATTTGGCAACAAAAACGCATCCCCACTATCATCCAATTCTCAAGATCACGGGGTATCGAATGGCGAAAACAGAGAGACCGGTGACAGCATGGCCCGATGCCTCCGGGCGTTTCGGAAGATTCGGCGGGCAATATGTGCCGGAGACGCTGATGGTGGCGGTCCGTCAGCTGGAGGAAGCCTACGCAGCCGCAGGCGTCGATCCAGGATTCTGGGCGGAGCTGGAGCAATATCTCGGCCACTACGTCGGACGCCCCTGTCCCTTGTATTTCGCCGCACGCCTGACCGAGCAGCTCGGTGGGGCCAGGATCTATTTGAAGCGAGAAGACCTCAACCACACCGGAGCCCACAAGATTAACAACACCCTCGGCCAGGCGATTCTTGCTCGTCGTATGGGGAAGAGCCGAATCATTGCGGAAACGGGAGCCGGCCAGCATGGCGTCGCCACGGCAACCGCGGCAGCCGTTTTCGGGTTGGATTGTGTCGTTTATATGGGGGCCGAGGACGTCCGCCGGCAACGACTCAACGTCTATCGCATGGAATTGATGGGCACCAAGGTGGTTCCGGTCGAGTCGGGCCAGCAGACGCTAAAGGACGCCATCAACGAGGCCATGCGCGACTGGATCGCAACGGTCGAGACAACCCATTACGTCATCGGGTCCGTCATGGGACCGCATCCCTTTCCTGTGATCGTCCGGGATTTCCAATCCGTCATCGGCCGCGAGACGCGGCAGCAGATGCTGGAAATGACCGGACGACTTCCGGATACCGTGGTGGCCAGCGTCGGAGGCGGGAGCAACGCCGCCGGCATGTTCTATCCGTTTCTCGAAGATCAGGGGGTTCGATTGATCGGCGTAGAGGCGGCCGGCACGGGGCTGGACAAAAGACACAGCGCGACCATCGCCAAGGGCGAACCCGGCGTGTTGCACGGCATGCAGACGATCGTGCTGCAGGACGAGGATGGGCAAACGTTGCCGGTGCATTCTGTGTCGGCAGGTTTGGATTATCCCGGCGTCGGGCCGGAGCATGCCTTGTGGGCCGAGTCCGGGCGGGCGGATTATGTGTCTGCCACCGACGAAGAGGCCCTGTCGGCTTTTGAGACGCTGAGTCGAACGGAAGGAATCATTCCGGCTTTGGAAACGGCCCACGCCGTCGCTCATGTCATCAAGCTGGCACCACAGATGGATGAGCAGCAGAGTATCGTGATCAATCTTTCCGGTCGTGGTGATAAGGACTGTGTCGAAGTGGCCCGATTGAGAGGTGCGGACATCGCGTAATCGTTTTCATCGCGTCTCTCCTTTTCAAGGAGGGTTTGGGGAAGTTTCATGAGCGCCAGCAACAGCGGTACCAATCGAATCGACAGCGCATTGTCCAATGCTTCCACCGGTCTCTGGCCGTTCATCGCGGCAGGTTATCCATGTCTCGAAATCACCGAGGCACTGCTAAAGGCGATGAACGGTCTTCCGATTCGAGGCGTGGAATTGGGAATTCCGTTCTCCGATCCGATCGCCGACGGACCTGTGATTCAGCACGCCTTCAGCAAGGCCCTCGACGGCGGGATCACGTTGTCCAGGATTTTCGAAATGGTTTCAAAGGTGCGAAGTGAAATCGATTATCCGCTTCTCGCCATGGTTTCGGCTTCAATCGTCTATCGCGTCGAAATCGAGCCGTTTGTCAAAAAGGCCGGTGACGCCGGTTTCGACGGCTTCATCGTTCCGGACATTTCGTTGGAAGAAGCGCCGACGTTGGCAAAGTCCGTTGGCGAGCAAGACCTCCGGCTCTCGATGCTTGTCGCTCCAACGACACCGGCCGATCGGCAGGAGCGTATCGCCGCTGTCGCTTCGGGGTTCCTTTACTACGTGTCTATTCAGGGTACAACCGGCGCGAGGAACGCCCTGCCGGCTGACTTGGAAAGTCAGGTTCGAGCGCTCAAGGCATCGACCTCACTTCCCGTTCTCATCGGTTTCGGAATCAGTCGCTCCGAACACGTCAAAGAGGTCTGTCGTTATGCCGACGGAGCGATCGTAGGCAGTGCCATCGTGCGGAAGATTTCAGACTCAGTCAAAGAAGGCAAGTCGAACGATGCATTGGTCGAAGACGTGACAGGTTTCATTCATCAACTCGCCACAGGTTGATTCTGGCGCGGTGCAATCATCGGCGCGTGGAACCCGCCCCGCGTCGGTCACGGGCAACCTGTCGGGAAGAGAAGCTCTGAGACGAAAAGCTCGACGTCGGTTGGGTCAATTGAACTGTTGTTATCTAAATCGGCACAGGGACAGGTGGGGCCAATGGTCGGCCCGCTCAGGAAACAGTCGACGAAAAGCTCGATATCATTCCCGTTGACTGCGTTGTCTCCGTCCACATCGCCTGAACAAGTTGCGCAAAGGACAGGCACTTGGAACTCGTAAGCGCCTCGGTCCACAACCGACGGATAATCGGGTGGATCGGACACGCCGGTGTCGGTGGTTGCCGGATCGTCCACGAAGCGAGGATCGTTATCGAGATCGAACGGCGTTCGCTCCGCGAGATCACGATCCAGGTCGATATCAGCCGTATCCGAAGGCACGGCCGTGTTGTCCCCTGCGTCAATGCATGGCGAGCCGCTGTTCAATCGCAGATCGTCGTCTTTTGTGCCCACCACGTTATCCAAACCGTCGGGGTCTGCAAGCAATGGGTCCGATCCGTTGTTGCCGATGCCGCCAAGCGCGCCGCTCCAGCCTTGCACGGTGCTGTGGTTGACGATTGTCGTTCCATTGAAGTGGTGAATCTGCTGGCTCTCCGTGTTTCCGAAGGGGGCGTCGTTGTCCCAGAGGATCGAGTTCGTCAACGTCGGTGACATCGTGCTGGCACTGGCGATGCCGCCGCCCGCGGAGCCGGCATGGTTTCTGCTCAGGGTTAGATTGGTCATGGTGGGGCTGCTGTCGGCAACATTTGAAATTGCGCCGCCATGGCTTCCGTCGGCTCGATTGCCGCTGAAGGCGCAGCCGGTCAGCGTCGCATTGCTTCCCGAGTTTTCGATGGCCCCGCCGCTCCAGTTTGCGATGTTTCCGATGAACGCGCAGTTCACGATGAGCGAATTGGCCCCTGCGATGTTGAGGATGGCCCCTCCGCCTCCGAACGCCGCGACAGCGTTGTTCTGTCTAAAGCACGAACCATCGATCACGGGGCTTGCGTTGGACGCGTACAACGCGCCGCCGTTGTCTGCAGAGTTGCCGACAAAATTGCATTGACGGATGATCACATCGCTGCCGTCGAAACAATACACGGCGCCGCCGAAACCGGCGGAATTGCCGCTGAAGTTGCACGATTGCAATGACGTCAGTGCGGGTCCGGCATTGGTCATTGCGCCTCCGCCGTTGGCGACCATGTTTCCGAGGAACGCGCAACCGGTCAGTGTCGGATCACTGGGGGCATCGTTCCACATCCCGGCTCCGCTGTTGGCTGTGTTTGAATCGAACGAACAGGACAGGACGGACGGACACGAATCCAAGTTGCGCATGCCGGCCCCGAAGTCCGCCGAGTTGCCGACGAAGTTGCAGTGAGTGAAGCCGGGATCGCTCGCGTTGTTGTGTACACCGCCGCCGGCGAAGACTGCGCAGTTGTCGGGTCCAAACGTGCAACTGTTGTATTGCGCGATGCTGTTGAAGTGTTCGATCGCGCCGCCGAACTCCGCGTCATTGTTGTCGAATCGGCACATATTGACGATAGGGCTGCTGTTGTCGTTGTGCATGGCCCCGCCGACGAAGGAAGCGTCGTTATGAGTGAACCGGCAATCGGTGACGGTCGGCGCGCTGCCGTTGTAGTTGCCCATGCCGGCGCCCGATGTTGCGGTGTTGGAGTCGAACGTGCAACCGGTTATTGTGGGGCTGGTGGCTTCGTTGTGCACACCGGCGCCGGCTCTGGCGGAGTTCGATTCAAATGCGCAATTTGCGATGACCGGTGTTGCGGATTCGCAACGCAGGCCGCCGCCGACATCGGCGAAGAAGTGGTTTTGCGTGTCGGCGTTTCCGTCACAGATTGTGAATCCGTCGAGCACGGCCGATCCGTCCACGTTTTTGGCCACGACGACATGCATGCTGTTGTCGGCCGTGATGATCGGTGTTCCGATGTCGCCGCTCAGCCGGGTCACGTTGATGACCGGATCACGTTGGCCGACCGTCGTTTCCGTGCCCGTGAAACCGCCGTAGATCGCCAGTTCGCTCTGCAGCCGGAACGACATTTGTCTAAGTCCGGTGCCTTGGTCCGGCGTGTAGGTTCCTGCGGCGACCCAGACTTGTTCGACATCGCCCTGAGCTCGTGCAGCTTGGCACAGCGCGTCCTGAAGGTCGTTGAAGGCGGTGGCCCAGCCGAGTCCGTCGCCGCCCGGGGCAGCGGACGCGTCCACGAACAGGACCGTCGGCAGTCCTGAGACCGGTGCGACGCGATAGTTGGCGACGATGTGGCGTGTTTGGTTGATCGTCGTGGCGCAGTCCGTTTCGTCGGGTTGGCCGATGGGTACACCGGTGGGAAGTCCCATGTGATTTACGGCGGGATTCGCGAAGTTCACGATGGTCAGGTTGAAGGGCAGGCCCACGGACATGATCGTTTGAAACGTGCCGCCCGGTTCCTGATAGCCGTAAGAGTACGAGAAATAGTTGTCCGGAAACGCATTGGGTCGATCGTGGGCACAACCGAGGTTGTGCCCCAGTTCGTGGGCCATCGTGATGCCGTTCCAGTTGTCGCGTCGCATCTCATGAAATCCACCGGTGCCCGACGGGTTGAGGGGCGCGAAGACTCTGCCGCCGGTTTCGAGCGTTTCCACCCATAGGGCCACGATGTCGGCGGAATGCTGGTCTCGAAGTGTGTGCACGTTGTCGAGAAATCCGTCGTTGGGGTTCAACAGGCGAGGGCCGTCCAAGTTGCTGTTTCCTGTTTCAGGGTAGGCGACTTCCTCGGTGTGGACGAGATTGACGCTTGTATTGATCAGACTATTGGAGAAAGCGAGGTTGGTCGTCGTGACGGAGGTGTTGATCTGCATTTCGATGTTTGCCGTGCCGCCTGCGGCGATGCGGGCGTCGGGTGTGTAGACCACCATGAGGTCGATCACCGTTCCATCATCGCAGCCCGAGGGTGCTCCTCTTGCAAACGCGGAAGTGCGCGCGATTCCCGCCGTGGGTTTTGGCGCAGGCTGGGATAGGACCTGAACCAACACGTTTTTCGGCAGATAATTGCAGGAGCAAGACTGTGTCCGGTCGACATGGCCTGCGCGCGTGACGGCCACATTGAGAAAGATGAACGACAGGCCGACTGTGAGATGAGACTTTGGACAAAGCGCGCCGTTGAAACTCAGACACCCCATGAATTGCTTCCTCGTTCGACGAAACTCGCCCTCTGGTGGCTCAATCGGCACAGTTTCATCATACCGATCGAAAAGACGTCAAATCAATAGTATGGCGAACTTAAGAGATTCGCGTGATGCTTTCACGCTCGTGGCCCGGCATTTTCGGCCCTGAATACTGGAATTCGGACCGACACCGGATTGCTTGACCGATGCCGCGATACTCGTTAGATTTTTGGCTCCGTCACAAATTGACTACGACTTAACTCTGCATTTAGGAGTCCAGCCATGGCATTCACATTGCCCGATCTACCCTATGCCTTCGATGCCCTGGAGCCTCACATCGACGCCAGGACGATGGAGATTCACCACGACAAACATCACAATGCTTATACGACCAAACTGAACGACGCCATCGAAGGCCATGCCAATCTGGCCGGCAAAACGGCGGAAGACCTTCTTCGCAACATCAACAGTGTCCCCGAGGCCATTCGGCAGGCGGTGATCAACAACGGCGGCGGATACGTTAATCACAATCTGTTTTGGGAGATCATGAGCAAGGACGGCGGCGGTGAGCCCGGCGGCCAGGTCGGCAACGAGATTAATTCCGTTTTCGGTGGTTTCGATGCGTTCAAAGAGAAGTTCGCGACGGCGGCCGCGACTCGATTCGGAAGCGGTTGGGCATGGCTCGGACTGGACGAGAACGGCAAACTGCACGTCGGCAGCACTGCCAATCAGGACTCGCCGCTCATGCATCATCATACGCCGATTCTCGGACTCGACGTTTGGGAACATGCATATTATCTGAACTATCAAAACCGCCGGCCTGATTACATCGCCGCCTGGTGGAACGTCGTCAACTGGAAGAAGGTGGACGAGCTTTTTGTCGCCGCCAGGTGATAGATAAGCGGTGAGACGACGTTACAACATACGTGAGACCCCGGGCAAGCCTGCCCGGGGCTTTTTTTTGCAGATCGTGAACACTTAGCCTACATCCAAAAATTTGAGCGTCTGTCCGTGTTTGGCCATCAGCATGTGTCTTAGCATGCGGTGCTCTGGTCGGCGGAGTTGTGTGTCTTTACGAATGAGATCGCCGGCGTCGCGCTGGGCGAATCGGAGCAGTTCACCGTCCTGAATAAGATCAGCCACGCGCAATTCCGGGAGACCGTGCTGTCGTGTGCCGAGCATTTCTCCGGGACCGCGAAGCCGTAAGTCTTCCTCAGCAATCTTGAAACCGTCCGTCGTGCTCGCCAGCACACCTAATCTCTCGTTATTCGTCGCATTGTCAGAGCCTGTCATCAGAAAGCAGAACCCCTGACGCCGGCCGCGCCCGATACGGCCGCGAAGCTGGTGCAACTGAGACAGGCCGTAGCGTTCCGCGTTCTCGACGACCATACAGGTCGCGTTGGGAACGTCGATGCCGACCTCAATCACCGTCGTGGCGACGAGCACATCCAACTCGCCGGCGACGAAATCTCGCATGACCGCTTCGCGCTCATCCCGTTTCATGCGACCGTGCAGGAGTCCGACTTGATGAACGGGAAACACAGCCTCGCTCAGGCGCTGGAATTCGGTCGTTGCGGCGCGGAGTTCCAGTTTGTCCGACTCGTCGATGATGGGATACACGACGTATGCCTGTTCGCCTTGCTCCAATCGCTGGCGTACGAATCGCCAAGTCTCCTCCTGTTCCGCCGGGCCGATGACCTGCGTCTGGACTCGACTCCGCCCAGGCGGCAGCTCGTCGATCGTCGTCACGTCCAGATCGCCGAAGACGGTCATGGCCAGCGTGCGAGGAATCGGTGTTGCCGTCATCACGAGATAGTGCGGGGCCGGGCCCTTGCTGCGAATCATGGCCCGTTGCCGAACGCCGAAGCGATGTTGCTCGTCGACCACAACAAGGCCGAGTCGGGAAAAGCGCACGTCGTTTTGAATAAGGGCATGGGTGCCGACAACAATATCAAGCGCACCGGTCTCGATGCCTTCGAGGAGATTTCGACGGTCGGTTGCGCGGAGTCCGCCAACCAACAGGTCGTGCTTGACTCGGCTTTTGGCGAGGTACCGTGCGATCGAATGCGCATGCTGCTCGGCCAGTAGTTCTGTCGGCGCCATAATCGCGACTTGTGCCTTATTGGCGACGGCGACGAGCGCGGCATAGAGCGCCACGACTGTTTTCCCGCAGCCTACGTCGCCTTGGAGCATTCGATTCATCGGCCGTGTCTGCGTGAGGTCGTCAACGACTTCCGAGACCGCTCGATCCTGCGCCTGTGTCAGTGAGAAGGGAAACCGGCGGCGAATGCGAAGGTCAATCTCTTCGGTAAGATTCAGAGGCCGCGCCGTCATGTTTTGCCGACGGTGATGACGAACCAGCAACGTCGCCAGTTGCATGAGCAGCAATTCGTCGTAAGCAAGGCGTCGTCTTGCAGGTTCGACGTCACGTTCGTTCGTCGGCCTGTGCATCACGTCTAGGGCCCAACGCCGAGGCGGCAATTTTCGAGTCTGTAAGTGTTCAGACGGGTACCATTCCTCCACTTGTTCCAACATCGTGTCCAGGTTGGTCGTGATAAGCTTGCTGATCGCCTGACTGGAGATCGCCGCCGTGGCGGGGTAGACGCCCTCGAACCGATCCGGCTCGCTTTCGTCCACCGGCGCTGCATCATCATCGAGCGTCGTGATTTTGGGATTGACCAATTGCGGCGATTCTCGGTATTCACGCACCTTGCCGGTTGCGCGCACCGTCATACCCTGATGAATTCGGTCCGACATCCACGATGCATTGAACCAGTACAGGCTGCATCGTCCTGTGTTGTCGACCAGGGTGGCGGAGACCGAAATGCCGCGGCGCCCCCTTTGTCTTCGCACGGATGTAATTCGACCTACGACGGTTGCCGTGGTCCCCTCATCGAGATTCTCGATGGTTCTCGATTCCTGCCGTTCGTGACGGGATGGAAAATATTCCAATAGATCGCCGATCGCTCCGATGCCGAGTTTTCGCAGGTCGATCGCACGCTTCGGCCCGACGCCTCGCAGATATTGAATGTCGTCCGTCAGTCGGAAAGCAGGCCGGTCAGGGTTCATGGGATGATCAGGATCATGCCCACCGGCAACTCCTTCGCGTCCGTCAGGCGTTTTCGATTGGCGACGAGGATTTTTCGCCAATGATTGCCGTCGCCGTAATACCGCTCTGACAGGTTCCAAAGTGTCTCACGCGCCTGGACACGGTGGATTCGGCCGGGAACCTGGGTGACGTCGAACGTGTCTTCCACCTCCGGCGTACGGGAAGCACTGGAGTCAATATAGGTCACGTCGTTGCGATTCGCGCTGAGCACGGGCTGGGTCGTCGTCGATTTGGCCGATTTGCAGCCGGAGCCGATCATCACCACGAAGCAGCCTGTCAGGGTGCTTATCCTATGGACGAAAGAGTGCCTGATCATTTGCGGTTTCCTTGGTCCGTCTTGACGTCCTTCCCAATTGCTGATGTTCGCGAGGACGCCAGCCTGGATTCTCTTCCAGGGGCGGCATCTGTCAAATGTTCGCATTCTCGAAGTCGGATCCCTCAAATCCCTTCCGAGAGACCGGGTTTTGAATTGACCCTGCCAGCGTTCAGCGTCACAATCCTCTTTCGTTGCATAAGTTAATGGACTTCAAGCGGAGAACCCAATGTCATTGCTGGTTACTGGTACCATCGGCATGGATACCGTCGAGACTCCACATCGACGGGTGGATGACGTCCTCGGCGGCTCCGCCGTGTATTTCTCATTCGCGGCGGGCCTGTTGCACCCCGTTCGGCTGGTCGGTGCCGTAGGCGACGATTTTCCACAAACGTTTCGAGACCTGTTCGAAGGTCATCCGATTGACACGGTCGGTCTGGAAACGCGGAGCGGCTCCAAGACATTCCGCTGGCACGGAAAATACCTGAACGACATGAATGAACGGGAAAGCCTTCGAACCGACTTGAACGTTGTCGGGGAAAAACCTCCTGTGATTCCAGAGGCGTTCCAGGACTCGGCCTACGTCTTTCTGGCCAACACTCATCCGGCCGTCCAGTCGGAGTTCATTCGCCAGCTCAAATCGCCGAAGCTCATCGTTTGTGACACCATGGACCTGTGGATCAAAGAGTTTCGCGATGATTTGATCAAAACACTTGGGGCGGTCCACGGCGTTGTGCTCAACGACGGCGAGGCCCGAATGTTGACTGACCGACACGATCTCATCCAGGCCGGCCGCGAGGTTCTCAAGCTCGGTCCCCAGTTCGTGGTGATCAAGAAAGGAGAGCACGGAGCCATGCTGGTGACACCCAAAGAGCAGATCGTGATGCCGGCTTATCCGACCTCGGAGGTTGTTGATCCAACGGGAGCCGGTGATTGTTTTGCCGGAGGCATGATGGGGCACTTGGCGGCGCTGGATCGAATTGATCCGTCGTCTTTAAAGACCGCGATCGCCTACGGGACCTGTGTTGCGTCGATCAACATTGAAGGGTTTTCGTTGGATGCGCTGCGGCAAGCGGACCGAAAGGCGCTGGATTCACGGCTGGCCCATTATAAGGCGATGCTCGCGTTTGATTGAGCCATGCGCGCTTTCATCGCCATCGACCTCGATGATTCGATCAAACGGAAGCTCGCCGCATTGCAGCAGAGGCTGCAACAACAGACGCCTGATCTTCGGTGGGTTGCTCCCGAAAAGATGCACCTGACGCTGAAATTCCTCGGTGACGTGAGCGAACAGCAGGTCGTTCCCGTCAGTCAGGCATTGGATGAACTGAGGGATCAATGTCGCTCTTTTGTGATCTCTATTGAGGAGCTGGGGATGTTCGGTGCCGGCAAAGTGGTTTGGGCAGGTATCCGCGACCCCGACGGTCAGCTTGCCAGATGCCATGGGCTCTGTGAGCAATTCCTGGAGTCGCTCGGCTTTTCGAGAGAGAACCGGCTCTTTCAGCCCCATCTGACTCTGGCCCGAAATCGCTCACCAAAGAACGCCGCGAAGATTCGACAAGCGATCGAACAGGTCTCCAAGTTCACCGCCGGCACGCAACACGTCTCATCCCTCACGTTCTACCAATCGACCTTGACGAAGCGAGGCCCGATCTACGAATCGATGAGCAAGCATCGCTTCCCAATATGAGCGATGCTACCAGTGGTCATCGGACGAATCGTCACGGTCGCGAGATCGGGTCTGTGGGAGGACGGAGGAGAGATTAGGTTGGACAACGATCGTGTTGGCAAGCAGATCGCCCAGGCGTTGGCGGTTGCGCGTGAACATCAGCATTAGCATCAACGTCATCATCAAGCCGGGCGGTCCGAGTGCAAACGTGACGATCCTGGCGAGGTTGCGCACGATGATTTGCCGGGGCGTCGGGGCCATGCCGTCCACGCTGAGGACGCGACAATCGAAGATGCGTTTGCCAAGGGTTGTACCGCTCAGGAGTTCCCAGGCCATGCACCAAAAGCCGTAGACGGACAAGAAAAGCAAAGTCAACGGCAAGAGTTTCTTGACACGTTCCGGATCACTCAACTGCTCCACAAGCATGGCAGGATCGTCTGACGGTCCGAGCGCCTGGTTGATCATGTCCGAGCAAAGATTGATGACGATGATGGTCGGTACGAAGTCAATGGCGGTGGCCAGGACGCGACGCCAGGCCGAAGCAATCACGAAGCCGTGCGGCACGGCCGCCGGTCGGTGGACTTGATCTCGTCTATAGAATAAGACGAGTGTCAAAAGGCCAAGTGCCGCGACAATGGCGACGATATCCGTCCAATTCCCCACAGGCGGCGCCGTATCGATCCATCGGGGTAGAGGTGAGAATCGCAGCAACGGCGATTCGTCGAGGTCGGCCCTGCCGAATTCGACCTGGCCCGTATCGTTGGCTCGAGCAACGCCGAGCTTGCCCTGGCAAACGCCGACGCCGGAAACCTTGGGATCCAAAGTGACATAGTCACTGCCTTCACGGACGATTCCCTGATAAGACCAACTTTCGGAATCGCGACGAAAAACATGAAGTTGGATGCGATCCGCACTTCCACGGCCCGCAACGAATACGGGCCCCTGAGAATAGGCTCCCGCCCAGCCGCTAACCACGTCTTTTTCAGTCGCAACGGCTTCCGGCGGGGACCACTTCGTGTCGTCCAAACGGGAGAAGAAGATCGTATGCGAGGAGCTCTGCCAGAACAGATACACCGTTTCTTCACGGCCCGCAAGCCAGAACGCTTGTCCCGCTTCTGCTTGGGCCGGCACGGGCAGTCGATCCCAAAAGCCCTGACGAATTCGAAAAAGCGTCAGTCGCGGGCCCTCCGTTCGTCCGTCCGTCACCGCGGCGCCCGTTGGTCGTGAACTTGTCTTCCTCGCGTCCGAGACCAAGTCCGCTGTTTCCACCAGCGCCCAGAAGACCGGTTTGGAGGCATCTCCTGCCCACGCCAAAGGCAACCCACGACAATGGTCGTCCCAGCTGGGCCCTGCCGAGGCCTGTCGGTTCGGAAAGTAATGCCACGTCGCTCGATTCGAAAAAAGAATCCGCAGCCCGTCGACATGGCTTCCCACACGTTCCGGGTCTCCGTCAATGGGCGGCAAGAAACGCGAAGAGGACGTGGGAAGGGCGTCAATGCCTTTCTCGTGTGTATGCCACATGTGGACCCTGGGCAGCGTCCCGCCTTTCGACTCCGAGGCACCCACGACCCAAGTCTGACGGTCGCCTCCTGCGACCCACAGACGTGTTGCTTTCCACGAGTCGTCGGCGGCAGACAAGGTGTCCGCTCCGACAAGCAAACTTGACATCGCGATGATGTGTGAGATTCGCATCAATGGACTCGGCTTAGGAAAGCATCTTACGACGGCCCTAACGATCGCAATCAGCGTCGATTTGAAGGATGTTGTCGCCGACGGAACCGGGCAGACGGTCTCGAGTGGGCCGATCAAAGGAGCCTGACTTCACCTCCGGAAACCCCCGAAGACTTTTCATCTTCATGGTGAAACTGCCCCCGTCCAGCGGCCAGATGATGCTGATCTCGCGAGGGATCATGGGGCCCGCTTCCCACACGGGCCAATAGTCATCGATCAGCGCGCTCATCGAGACGCGGCCGAATCGGTCACGCGTCTTGAATCCGACGATTTGATATGGGTACGAACGACTCACCCAATATTCCCGTTCAAGGAGGAACTTACCGTCGGCCTGCAATCGGGTGTAATACAGGATATCGTGGTTTTTTCCGTGTTTTCGAGCCGGGCCGAGAAGGAATTCTGACGCTTTCGGCAATCCGCTTACCCCCAGCGTGGAGATAAGTTGATCGGGGCGGATCATCATCTTGTCCACGCATGGTTTTCCACCGTGTCGATGACGACCCCACCACATCTGATTCAGCTCCGGCTCGACCCAGAGCCAATAGTCCTCTTCGTTGGAGCCGATTTGCATCACTTGTTCGCCTAGGCTGGGACTGAGATCCAGCCGAAAATTTCGCGGTTTCTGAAAAAAGAGACGTCCGTTCAGATTGTAGGTGTGCTTCCGGTCGTTCTCGTCGGTGAAATGAGCGGTGACCTGAACATTGCCTGAAGAAAGGACTCGGTCCAGCAGAGAGGCATTGAAATCGATGGTTTCGACGATCTCGCGCAGCTCACGTGGGGGCATATTGGGCGGCGACGAGTCGTTGATTGGATCCGGACCCGGTGGCGGGCATCCGAATCCACACCCCAGTGCCGCAGGAAAGACCCAAAATAGGCGGCTTACTCGCCTTGATTTCATGTCGTTGAACCCTCGCTTGAGGGCGCGACGACCTCTCCGGCCGTTTCCGAATCGTTTTCGTCTGACGGTTCGGAGGTCTTGACCTCTTCTGCCAGATGACCGTGCAGCACGGTATTCAGCTCGGCACTAAGTTCTTCGATTTCTTCTTCGTTCAATGACGGGTTGAACACGCGATGAATGCTCTTGTCCCGCGTGAGTCGCATTTCCCAGAATTCGCGATCATCATCTCTCAGTGTCTTTTCATATTTCAACAACCGTTTGCGTAGCAAGATGAGAGACAGAACGAACCGAAACCGAAGTTTCAGCGACTCTTCGGTGTCCGAGAGCCGCAAGAAGAAATTGATCAGGACTTCATTGTCGACGAACGTTTTTTTGGGTTCATTTTTCTTCGGCATTCGGGTTTTGAAATGACACAACGTCCCCTCCGGGGGGCCCTTCCAAGCGTCTTGTGAATAGTCTCGTCGCTCCAGCCCTTCTTTCGATTCCAAGACGACCGTATAGAAATCATCGCCTTCTTCGAACGAGTGTCCTGTCACACTGCACTTGCCCGTTGCACGTGAAATGTCGTATTCCGCCATAGATCAGTAACGTCCTTGCCAAACAGGGATAAGCCGGCGCCGTTATTCAGTGTTCGATAAGACAGCCGGCAGCTTCACGACACTTTAGTCGATCTTGCTCCGCAAATCCAAATCAGGTCCGTTTGATCGTGAAAGCGGAAGGGGGCGATTTATTGAGCAAACTTGGACGGGTCAAGCCCTGACAGTCCTTCATCCCAGCCGAAGGTGATGCCGCCGCGACGTTTCTTTCGAGGTCGCTTTTCGATCCTCGCTCGCTCGGCTTCGGCCTGGGCAATCTCTTCCGGACTCGGCTCAGGTGGAGGTGTTTTCAGTGTCAGGCCAATTTTGTTCGCCGCTGAATCGACACTCAGCACGCGAGCTTCGATTTCCTCCCCCACCTTGACGACATCGGTGACGGCTCGGACACGGTTCTCCGACAACTCAGAGATGTGAATCAGCCCGTCGACTCCGTCTTCGAGGTTGACGAAAGCCCCGAAATCCGTCGTGCGAACCACCTTGCCCTTGATTTTGGTTCCCACTTCGTAGCGCTGGGCTGCTGTGGACCAGGGGTTTTCGGACATCGCCTTGAGGCTTAAGGAGATTCTCTTATCCTCGGGTTCGAATGCGATGATGGAGGCCTCGATCGGATCACCCTCTTTGACAATCTCCTTGGGGTGTCGCACGCGCCGGGTCCAGCTCATCTCACTGACCGGAAGAAGGGCGTCAACGCCGGGTTCGAGTTCGACGAACGCCCCGAAGTTGGCCAGCCGGACGACATTTCCTTTGACCTTGGTTCCCACGCTGTATTTCGTTTCAGCGCCGTCCCACGGATTGGGCAGCGTCTGTTTCAGGCTTAAAGAGATTTTCTTTTTTTCCTGGTTGATTTTGATGATCTTGACTTCGATCTCGTCCCCGATTTTGACGATGTCGTCAGGCTTTTGCACACGGCCCCAACTCATATCGCTGATATGAAGCAGGCCGTCCATGCCGCCGATGTCCACGAAGGCGCCGTACTCTGCGAGATTCTGGACCCTGCCCCGTTTGGTCTGGCCGACCTCCAGCTCAGTGAACATCTTTTCCTTCATCGCGGTTTCTTCGCGCGCCAGGACTTTGCGACGGGATAGGACGATGTTCTTGTCCTCGAGATCGAACTTCGTGACTTCGGCACGGACGGTGGTGCCGATCAGGTCGGAGATGTCTTTTACGAATTGTGTATCCACTTGGCTGGCCGGGATAAACCCGCGGAGGCCTTCGACGGTGATTTCGAGCCCGCCTTTGTTCATGCCGGTGACCGGTCCTTCCAGCACCATGCCGACTTTCATGTTGCGAAGGATCGCCTCTTGCTTGGCTTTTTTTCGAGACACGGTAATCAGGCCGCCTTGCGTGTCTTCACCGATGACGAGCACTTCGATATTCGCGCCAACTTCGTAGGTTTCGTCCTGGTCGAGTTCCGCTCTTGGCATGACGCCTAGCGTTTTTGCGCCGAAGTCGATGAGTACATCCTCTGTTCCGACATTGGCAATTCGGCCTGTGACGAGGGCGTCGACCTTGGGGTCGTCTGAGCTGGGTGAGGTCGCTTCCGCGGCAGAAAGATCGGCAGACGTGATGCCCATCATGGCTTCTTCCACGGCTTTGTCCAAAGAACTGTCCTGGTCAACCGTGACCGCGGCGACAAGGTCTTCGGGAGTGGATGCTTTCGGCCTGAAATCGGATGACTCTGGCGACTTGGCCTCCGGCACCGGTGGCTTTGTTTCCGGTTTGATCGTTGGGGCGGCGTTCTGCAACTGTTCCTGAGGTGTCTGATCCGTTGAAGGAGACGAACGTTCAGGAGCGATCTCGGAAGCGGCATTCTCAGGAACGCCGGTGCTGGTGTCCGAGGTTTGATTTGCCGAATCATGTGTCGGTTCCATTCACTCTCTCCCAATCGTTCGCGGAGACGAAGACGGCCATGTTTTCTTCAAGGCCATGTCAGTTGTCACATGGATGTTCAAGCGATGCATTTAATAGAAGGGTGTCAGAAACCGGAATCGATGAGACATGCTGCCAAAACCAAGCCGTGCGTTCAATGCATCGGTTTTCCTTAGTATTTGCGTTTGGCTCGTGTATTTAAAATCGCCGGGATGACGGCCGGAGCCTTCCCTACTGCGCGAATCCCTAGGATACTCCAAACTCGGGTCCATGTCGACCCCAACAAAGGCCTTTGAGCGATGTCCTTTATCGGGCAGTGCTTTCGTTTTCGAGGCTGTTTCAGTAAACAGCCCTGAGTGCCCATGCGAACACTCAGGGCTGTGCGGGGGTCGATTGCGGAGTTTTTCTTCTCAGATTTCCTCCGGTTGTTGGAGATGGCCGTCCTTGTCCAGGAAGCCCTCAAGTTTGCGGCATCGGACCGGATGCTGCAATTTGCGGATGGCCTTGGCCTCCACCTGACGGACTCGCTCGCGGGTGACCTTGAAGATCTTGCCCACTTCTTCCAGCGTGTACGTGTAGCCGTCGCCGATCCCGTAGCGTAGCTTGATGATCTCACGCTCGCGGTAGGTCAGCGATTTGAGAACCTGTTCGATCCGATCCTTGAGCATTTCGTTGCTGGCCGTGCTGACCGGGCTTTCCGCCGCGTCGTCCGGGATGAAATCCCCGAAGTAGGAATCTTCCCCTTCGCCGACGGGACGGTCCAGTGAGATCGGATGCCGGCTGATCTTGAGAACACGTCGGACCTCGCTGATGGGCATGCGGGCCCGTTTGGCGATTTCGTTGATGGTCGGCTCACGGCCCAGCTCCTGCAGCAATTCGCGTGAAATCGTTCGGAGCCGACTCATGGTTTCAATCATGTGGACCGGGATACGAATGGTTCTGGCATGGTCGGCGATGGCGCGGGTGATCGCCTGACGAATCCACCAGGTCGCATACGTGCTGAATTTGTAACCGCGGCGATATTCGTATTTGTCGACCGCTCGCATCAAGCCGGTGTTGCCTTCTTGAATGATATCCAGGAAGGGCAATCCGCGATTTCGGTATTTCTTTGCAATCGAAACCACCAGCCGGAGGTTGCCGCCGGAAAGCTTGCGTTTGGCATCTTCGTATTCGGCAAAGACTTTCTGGATCGGCGCGACTCGTTTTCGCAACATCTCGGGGGTCTCCAGGACAAGATCCTGAAACCCTTCAAGCTCTTCTCGTACGAACTCGACGTCTTCGACCGACATCTCCGCAATTTTCCTGCGGTTTGAAAGGAGATTCTCCAACTCGGTCATCTTCTCGGCCAGACCCTCAAGTCTCCGCTTCATGGGGATGATCTTGCTGGTGCGGAGCTCAAGCTCCTCGAAGAACCTGACCGCTTTGTATCGCCGCGAATTGATCCGACGCCAAATGTCTTCCTGGTCCCCCTGATCCAACTTTTCCGACCGCAGCTTTCCCCAGTCCTCCTGGTTTTTCTCCATAAGCTTCTTGGCCGTGGCCAGATTGACCGGCATCCGCTGAAGCACGGCCTGCTTGGTCTGGTTTTCGCCGCTGGAGATTCGCATCGTGCGGTCGAACGGCAGCGTTCCGTCTCGGACGCCTTCCAGGAGCTTCGACGCTTCGCCAAGACTCCAGTCCGACTCCAACACTTTGCGTCGGAACGCCTTTCGAGTCAGCTCAATTTTCTTCGCCAAAGCGATTTCTTCCGATCGCTTCAACAGAGGAATCTCGCCCATCTGGGTCAGATACATCCGGACGGGATCGTCGATTCGGCGGCTCGGAGCCTCGACCGGAAACTCTTCCTCGACGCTGACGGCGGCGTTGGGATTAAAATCCTTCTTGGCGCCGGTATCGTCGTTGAAAGCGATCTTCTGGGCCTCGGCTTCATCGATCATGTCGATCCCGAGTTCCTCCAGACGCAACAAAATCGCCTCCAGACGATCCGGAAGCACCGCCTCATCCGGAAGGGCTTCGTTCAGTTCCTCCCAAGTGAGGAAACCACGTTGCTTGCCTTTCTCGATCAATTCACTCACGCTGAGTGCGACCGGATCTGTGGCCTCCACTTCGCGTTTGCTGGTCGCTACAGGTGTTTGTTTACTCATCACTCGCGTCATATACTACGGCTCCAATGCCGGGACCTTACAGCAGGGGGGAAGCTTCTTGCGGCTTCATGCGTTCGTTATGGACGACTCTAGGCCGCGTCGTCGTGCGGAGAACTCAACCCCAGGACCGGGTTCGCTGACCCGTCCGAAACAGTCCCGATTACTCCTACGTTCGTTGTCTCCTAGCCATTGACGCCGGCTCAGCCGGCGAACTGCGAACCACGCAACTCAGCGCCCGTCATTCCCGGGGCCGCCCGATGTTTACGCGCCGCAAAATGATTGGTCTTCCGGGCCACATCGCTCAGGGCACGAGCC
Organism: Phycisphaerales bacterium; assembly: GCA_022360095.1. Classification (GTDB taxonomy): domain Bacteria; phylum Planctomycetota; class Phycisphaerae; order UBA1845; family UTPLA1; genus JAKSDK01. The sequence continues at coordinate 64,765 of JAKSDK010000448.1, read as the reverse complement.
CAAGTACGCTCGTCTTCGGCGTCATCATACGCTTGTGGATTCCCGGAATTGGAAATCTCCTCGTCCTTGAGGGCCGTTTCCTGCCCCCCCCGTGACTTCAAACTTTCGATTCTGCGATCTTCCTTTAGGGACTGGAGACGCGCGACGGCGCCTTCAACCCTGGCCTCATAATTACCAAGCCGTTCCCCGCTGATTTGCAGGTCCGTGATTCGGCGGGACATGTCCGCCGATTCGAACCGACTGATCAACTCGGGCAAACGGATACATCCGTCTTGTTGAGCCATTTCCAAGGCGGCTCGTGCGATCTCCCCTAATTCCTCATCCGCCAGCAAGTCTGCGTCGAACACCGAGGCCACCACGTCGTAGTAACCTGGTTCATTCAGCAGAACTTCCAGCAGCTCGCGCATGACCATCGCAATTGCGTCAGGCGCCTTCTTGGACGCCTCTCGCGGCTCGGGCAAGGAACTCGACGCATGGGCCGCCGGTGTCACCCGCCGCGCAATGATCCGAAGTTGTCGATTGACCTCTTCGCTGGAGAGGCCCAAAAGCTTGCCAACCTGGTTGAGAATCAACCCCCGTTGGATAGGATCACACTTTCCGAAATGGGCCGAACTCGCGATCAGCGACAGGAACTCTTCAATCGCTCGCCGCTGGTCCGGACCGCTCGCCGCATCCTGATAGCGGCGTCTTACTTGATTCCATTTGAATTCTAGCGCGTCAGAGGCGGAGGTCAAAACACCTCGAAACGACTCCGCTCCTTGAGAAACGAGCATTTCAGCCGGGTCTTTCCCTTTTGGGACGTGCGCCAGGCGGACGTCCAGCCTCTCGGCCAGAAAAGTGCCCATGGATTGGTCCGCCGCTCGTCGTCCCGCCTCGTCCGAATCGAAGACGAGAATGACCGAATCCACGTATCTTTGAAGCAACCGGCAATGGTCGGCGGTCAGCGCAGTGCCCAAGGTGGCCACCGTCTGCGGAAAACCGGACTGCTGAGCCAGGATGCAATCGACGTAGCCTTCAACCACGATGGCGGCGTGCTCCGATGCAAAGGCCTCCTTGGCCGTGTGAAGGCCGTAGAGGCATCGACTCTTGTCAAAGAGCATCGACTGAGGGGAGTTCAAATACTTCGCCGGGTCGTCTCCCAAAGTGCGTCCGCCAAATCCGATGATTCGATTCATGGCATCGTGAATCGGAAATATCAAGCGGTGCCGAAACGCATCATACGACGAACCGTCGCTTCGATTCTTCGTAAGTCCGGCTGCTAATAGGAGTTCTGCAGGAATCCGGGCCGCCTTCGCTGCGTTGCTCAGAGAATCCCAGCCCTGAGGAGCGTATCCCAGGGCAAATCGCTCCACGGACTCCTCATCGATCCCACGGTCTGCGATGTACTTTCGGACAAATGTCGCGTCCGGCCCGCGCAACTGCTTTTGAAACCAGCGGTAGGCCCAATTGTTGACCCGGGCCAAATCCGACTTGTTCAACCCCGCTGAGGTCGTCGGACCATGGACCGTCAATGTTATGCCTGCTCGACTCGCCAATATTTCCCGGGCCTCCGGAAAGCCCACGTTTTCTCTCAACTGGATAAACTTGAAGACATCGCCTCCAGCAGAGCAGCCGAAACACTTGAAAATCTGCTTATCCGGCACGACGTAGAATGACGGTGTTTTTTCGTTGTGGAACGGGCAAAGCGCTTTGAAGTCCTTGCCTGCCCGCTTCACCGTCACGTAAGACGAGACCACCTCTAGGATATCACTGGCCTGACGGATCTGCTCTGTTTCGACTTCGGAGTCCCGTCCGATCACTCGAACATCCTTGTTGATACGGTCTGATAACCGATTCGACGTCAGTGCGCGACTTAGCTATTTACCCAAAATGCCCCAAAGCCCCTCGGATAGGGGTGATAAAGAGACCTTTAAATATAACACCAATATTGATAATGGGCAAATTATCGGCGAAAAAAACCTCAAAAACTGCTCAAATAATAGGGTAGAGCCTGAAGATCAGGGGTTAAAAATGGCGCGTTTCATCTCCATCTGTTTTTTGATGTCATTGGTGTCCGTTGTTGCTGGCTGTGAGGAACGGGAGTCCGTCGCCGGAGTGACTTCGAATCGGCGAACAGGCTCGTATCCCGAATCATTTTCGATGTCGTCCATATGGGACGATGGGCTGTCGGAGATGTCTTATTACGACGCCGTTGACACGATCTACGGCAAACCGCGGCACTACGTTCGAGTCATGCTTCTCAACCGAGAATGGCTCAATCCTGAACAGCGTGTGAAAGCGGAACGTCCGCAAAACGTGTCAACCACTCAATCCACTTTCCAACGGGCGTCGAGCATCCCGGTTCTCAAGTTGAACATCGTGGAGGAGATCCCGACCGAGAACTACAACTATCGCTACATGGTGACCGTTTTTCTTCATCGAACGTCCTTGTTGCCGGAAAAGCTCTCCGCATCGAGCCAGGAATGGTGCGGCACCACGTTCAAACAACTGCAATGGCGGCCGGAAGGTCTGAAAATACGCGGGTTCAGTTATTTTGAAGGCGAGGCGGACCGTGAATGGAGCTTGCCTGCGAAACCCGTCATATATCCACAGGAGTCGTTGTTTGTTCTGGCTCGCGCGGCCGTTGCTTCGGACAGGAGTCTTGATCTGCAATTATTGCCCGTCATGCGGTCTCACCATCTGGCCGAGCCGATTCCTCGGAGGGTGCGCTTGGACGTTTCAAGGGACGCGCAATCGGTACGTGTGCCGCTAGGGCGATTCGGCGCCCGAACCGTGACGGTTACCGGTCATGGTGGTAAGGAGACGGCCCGATTTTTGGTGGAAGGAGTGCCGCCGTATCGACTACTTCGTCATTCGGCCCCTGGCTTGGAACTGTCGCTTCGTTATGTCGAACGGCGCGCGTATTGGGATCGTTCCAAGCCAAGCGGCTTCTATCGACAGGGGGCGGCGCCTTGAAGGTCGGGTGTCGCGCATTATTGGACCGTCGCATCTCTTCGGTGGGCTACGGGTTGATTTTTCTTCTAACTCATGGACTAATAACGGCTTAACACGTGCATGCACGAGGGGGCCTGGGACTGGTGTCCGAGACCGGGTGAAGAGGGCCGGTTCATGCCATACGGTCCCAAGTCGCCGATATTCTTTGAAAGCTCTCGGTGAGGAAATAAGGCTTGCATTGAATCTTCGAGCGGCGTAAAGTCTAAATGCATGGAGCTGTAAGCGCCTGTAGCAGGCACAGCAGTGAACTGAACAGCCACCCGCCCTCCCCCCCAGACTGCACTGCTCAGGTCCGTGAATTAAGGAAAACCATACCGACGGCCTCAACGCTACGAGGTAGAGTTAATATAATTGGCACTCTCGCCCCGTGTTTGCGGGCGGAGTCTTTAGCTTAGGAAGGAGATTTCCAATGGTGCGGCTTCGATTCCTTTGCGGCGCGTTAGTCGTATCCCTGCTCATCGGGACCACCTCGGTCCGAGCCGACGATTCCCCATCGGCCAGCGAGACCCTGACCAAAGCGGTCAGGCTTTACAACGACGCCGATTATTCCGGGGCGCGCCGACTCTTGCAGGGAATCGACGAGAGCGAACTATCGGAAGGCCAGCGGAGCCAGCGGCAACGCTACCTCGATCTTTCGGAAAAGGCCATTGTCGGCGAAGAGGACGCGAAGCGGAGTTTCCGGCGCGGCACTTCCGCCCTGAGTGAAAACAGGCCGGCGGAAGCGGAGCGCCATTTCCAGGCTGTGGCAAGAAACCCCTATTCACCGGCTGACCTGCGGTTCCAGGCGGAGGCACGTCTCCGGGATATCGCGCAGATGGGCATGATCCCGGTCAACTCCGGGGGATCCATGACCACTGGAACCCAGAGGGCGTTGAATCAGTCTTCGTTGGTGGATCAGTTGTCGCGCGAGCACACGCTCCTTTGGCAAAAGGCCGTCGCCACGTACAAGGATGCGGCGAAGAAGATTCGCACGGCGGTGTTGGGAGAGGATTTTGACGAGGCTTACCGCCTGCTGGATTTTGCGAAACAGACGATCGAACAGAACCGTCGTTACGCGTCGCCTGCTTCCGAGTATGAGGATTACCGACAGCAGGTCATGGATCTTGAAGTTTTCATCGATGATGAAAAACAGGTCTTCGATGAGCGGCGCATTCGAGAGAAACATATTGAGATCGAGGAGCAGGAGAGAAAGCGAATCGATCTTGTTAACAGCGGCAAGCAGCAGCAGATTGAGCTGTTGATGAACCGGGCCGCGGAACTTCGGAAGGAGAGAAAGTTCGACGAGGCCATTCAGGTTCTCGGACAAGTTCTCGGAATTGATCCGAACCACGATCAGGCCAAGTGGATGCAGGAGACGCTTGAGGACCTCGCCATCAATCTGCGTGATCGCGTGGCCGTCGATAACCGTCATCGGGAAGCTCAGTCTTTGCTCGTCGAGACGGACGAAGCCGGCATTCCCTGGCACGAAGACATCAGTTATCCCAAGAATTGGCCGGAGATCCGAGCCAAGCGTCTCGCGACGGAAGAGGCCGGCGAATCGCCTCAAGATCGTGAAGTTCGCAAGCGGCTCCGGCAGGTGGGACCTGAACTTAAATTCGATACGACGTTCGAGAGCGTCATCGACAAGCTCAAGGCCCTGACCGGTTTGAACATTGTTCCGAACTGGCCTGCGTTGGAAGCCTCGGCGATCGAAAAAGACGCCGAAGTGACACTTCGTTTGACCACCGGCGTTACGTGGGAAAAAGCCCTTGATTTGATTTTGGATGTCGTCGGCGCCGGCGAAGTGGATCTTGCTTACGAGATCGACGGTGGTGTCATCACGATTTCAACCAAGGAAGATCTGAGCCGCAAGACCATTGTGCGAGTTTACGATGTCCATGACTTGCTGATCTCGGTTCCGACGTTTCGGGGCCGCAGGATCAACCTCCAGAATATTGGGCAGAATCAAGGTCAGCAGGGTGGTCTGGGCGGCGGCCGATTTCTGCGCGGCGGCGGCGGAGGAGGAGGGGGAGGAAATCAGGGCGGCGGTCTTTTTGATGACGCCGGCCAAGACGATGACGAGGAAGAGGAACTCGAGGATCCTCTGGAGCCGATCATCGACCTGATCCAGGAGACCATCGACCCCGAGAGTTGGCGAGAGGCCGGCGGAAACGTCGGGTCCATTTCATCTCTACAGCAGCAATTGATCGTTACGCAAACGTCCACGGCTCATTCGGAGCTACGGGACTTGCTCAAACAGCTGCGGCAAGCAAGGGCTCTTCAAATTGCCGTCGAGGCGCGATACATCACCATTTCGCGAAACTGGCTTGAGCAGATCGGCGTCGATCTCGATATCGTCCTTAACAATGGTAATGCGGGATTTGATCGAACGACGCTCGTTGACCCGGTCACGGGCAACCCTTTGCTGGTTCCTCGGCAATTCACCAATTTAGGTTTTTCTCCCGGCGCCCCAGGTGGTGTGGGCATCACCATGCCGACGACCGCGTTCGACCATCCGTTTGGCCAGCCAGGTCTGGTGCCCCAGCCCGGCAACGTGGGGCCGGCTTCCGGCAGCCTGACACCGATTCCTCTTGTGAACAACACCCTCGACCTGGCCTCGCCGTCCGACACCAACGTCAACGGTTCGCTCGGAAGTCTGGTCAACACGACGCCGGCGTTTCAGATCTTTGGTAGCTTTCTGGATAACATTCAGGTCGACTTTCTCCTTCGGGCTTCTCAGGTCGACAGACGATCAAGCGACTTGGATGCTCCCAAGCTGGTGCTTTTCAATGGCCAGCGGGCAACGTTCGAGGCGTTTATCGAGCAGGACTACATTGCAGCGTTGACCCCGATCATCGGTGACAACGCCGGCGCCTTCCTGCCCAACGTGGACACCGCTCTCACCGGACGCTCGCTCGACGTGCAGGCCACCGTTTCGGCCGATCGCCGCTATGTGACCATGACGGTTCGGACCTTCACTCGGGTCACCGGTGACTTCCGAACGGTTTTCTTCGGCGGCTCGCAGACGGTAGGTTCCGGTTTCATTGAGCTGGCCACCCAAACCACGCAGCAAATTCGCACGACCGTCTCCGTGCCCGACGGCGGAACGCTGCTCATCGGTGGCCTGAAACTCTCCGGTGAGCGCGATGTAGACGCAGGTGTGCCGATTCTCTCCAGAATCCCGATTCTCAAACGGGCTTTCTCGAATACATCGAATGTGAAGGACGATCAGGTCCTGCTGATCCTGGTCAAGCCGACGATCATCATTCAGGAAGAGCGAGAGGCCGAGGCGTTTCCGACGTTGTCCTCAGCGTCAAGCGGTTTTTAGGAAAGCCTGCAGACTGTCAGAAAATCAACGGGCCGGTCGCTTTCATCCGAAACCGACCGGCCTTTTTCTTTGCCGATATACTGACACGATGAGTTGCCGCGCGTCGCGGCCGTGTCTTCAAAACAACGACCGGCAAACGAATGGCGAAAAGCCCTCAAGTCTCAGAACAATCACCGGTCATGCCCGGGCCATCGGACCGGTTGGGGATTCTGGCATGCGTTTTTGTCGGCGTGCTTGTGGTCGCGCTATCCTGGTTCAAACTCAGTAGTTTGGATATCGGTTATCATGTCGCATATGGACGTCATTTCCTGAAGACCGGCGAAATCGTCGGGGACCGGCCGGACCCGTTCATCTATCCGGAGAACGGCACGTCCTTTGTGAATGCCAACTGGGGCAGCCAGGTCATCATGGCGCTGGTGGAGCGGCTGGCCGGGGCCGGCGGGCTCATCTCGCTTCGGATCACGCTGACTGCCATCATTTTCGCCTGTCTTGCAATCATCGTACGGCAGCATGTCTCGAGTTGGTTGGCGGTGGCGATGGCCTGGATGCTCGCTGCCGTCGCCGCGTACGAACGGTTCAGCATGCGTCCCGAATTGTTCAGCTATGCCGTCATGTCGCTTCAATTCGTGCTTCTGATGCGGGGAATAAGGTCCTGGAGATCGATCACGGCTCTTGCCGTCCTGCAACTCGCCTGGGTCAACCTGCACAGCTATTTTCTCGTGGGTTTGGTTCTGAGCGGCGCGTGGTTGCTGGGAAGTGCTTTTTCCGCGCGGAAGGGATCGGGGGATCAGGGGGCCGCAGAAGCGAGGAAGCGAGTCAGATTTCTTGCCGTTGCCTTGCTCATCCAGATTGTCGCTTGCGCCGTCAATCCCCGGCATGTTCACGGAGCTGTTTTCCCTCTCAGAACGCTGGAGTTCTTGCAAACCCATGAGGCCATGGGCGGGGCGATGGGGGATCCATCTGAGAGCGCCTGGTCCGAGATTTCCGAGTTTCAGTCTCCGTTCAGTTTTCACGGAGAAAAGATCAGCGGTCGGACGATCCATGCGTACTACGTTCTTTTAGGTATTGGCTCGATGGGTGTCCTGGCATTGTTGGTTCGGGGGCGGGTTGCTGCCGTGCTCGTCATCGTGATCTTGTTCTTGATGACCACACAGATGCGACGCAACATCGCCCAGTTCGCATTGCTTGCCGCACCGCTATCCGTTGCCGGCATCTCTATGTTGATTCCCTGGTCGAGAATACAGGCTTCCGTGTTGCGAATTCTAAAATTCGCCACGGTTCTAATTATTTCAACGTTGTCTTGTTGGTGGAGCGTGCAAATCGTCGACGGACGATTCTATTATGGAGAACGACGGATTATTCGGGAGTTCGGTTCGGGCTATAGTGATTACACATTTCCTCGCAGAGCAGTTCAATGGCTGGCGGATTGTAAGGATCTCCAACCCAAACTGTTTATCGATTACTTTTCCTCCAGCAATGCACTCCAATGGTTGCCGGAGAGATTCAAGCTGTTTGTCGATACAAATACCTTTGCCTATGAGGACGAAACGCTCGGCGCGGCTTTTGACCTTGTTACGGGAAAGATTTCTCACCAGGCGTTTTTTAATAAACATGGCGTGAACGTGGTCATGTTAAGATGCAGTTCGAATACGCAGATGCTCGTTCGCGCGATGATGCTGAATCGCGGTGACTGGGCGCTGGTCTATTATGATCCTGATGTGGTGGTTTTTGTTCGCCGGATTGTGCCGCATGTCAACGCGATTCTCGCGAATGACATATCCGAAATGGACTTGAGTCCGGAGCAATGGATTAAGGGCTTCGATGGGCCGCCGCATAGGAAGGCGGTACGACTGTATACGGCCGCCAATGTTCCGATGTTCCTGGGCTGGTTTCGTTCGGCGGCGGCACTGTTGGAGGAGGCTGTCAGGCTTGCACCGGATCACCAGGAGTCATGGATCAATCTCGGTCTTTGTCATGGAAATCTCTTGAATGCCGCCATGCGGACGGGTGATCTTGAGGAAGGTGTCCGTCGTCAGAAATTTGCCGTAGAGTGTTTCGAGAAAGCTTTGGAATTGGACCCGGCCAATGAAATTGCGCGGGCTAATTTGAAGCGAGCCCAGTCATCATTCGCCCGAGGGCAATGATTCAGGTGGAAAATGATCCGCGCCAACGACGGGAAAACAATCAACGTACACTTAGGTGTCATTTTTTTGCTGACGGTGCTTGTACCGGGTTGTGTCGACGCCGGACGCGGTCGAGAAACCGTGGCGAAACCAAGCCCTGCATCACGGCCGAATAAGGCCGATCGCTTACCGTCCTCCGCTCCGAAGGCCGACAAGCCTCGTGTTGTCGATTTTCTGCCTGGTATTCGAATTGACTACCGAGTGCCGCAGGTTGAGGTCGATGGAAAGGTGATTCTGCGACAGGGAGAGCTGGAGCTCTTTGCTTACAGCAAAGCTCCGACTCCCAAAGAGCACGAGACGATTCTGTTGCTTGGACCCAGGTCGGAGTCGATTTATCAGGCACTCGGTCTGATCGGATTGAAGCCGGGCCGGCCGATGTCCTACGACTGGGAAACTCAGGTCACAACCCCGCCTTCCGGTGATCCGGTCGATATCCTCATTCGATATGTTTCCAACGGAAAGACCATCGAGGAGTCGGCTTGCAATTGGATGTGGGACGTCGATCGTAAGGCGCCAATGCGAAAAACCCATTGGCTCTTTGCCGGTTCCAAGCGGCTGGAAGATGGGCGTTTCTTCGCCGACGTCGACGGGACCGTGGTGACGGTGGTCAATTTTGACAGCGCTTTGCTTACCTTGCCGGAGTCGCATAGCGATTCCAACGCCAGTCTTTGGCTTACGGCACACACCGAGGCGATTCCGCCCCTCGATACAAAGGTGACGCTTCTGCTCCGACCGGCGGAGAAGCGGTGATCACCGCGGACTCAAGTCGGCTCGCTTAACGATCCGGGGCGATTCGGCTTCGTAGGCACGCAAGACGCCGGGTGATCCGTCGGCATGGTCCCCAAGTTGCAAGTCCGATGCCGTGAGCCATTGGCCGACGGCCTCGCTACAGACGCTCGGAAAGATAAGGGCCACGACATGGGTGGGTGAAAACGAGCTTACGTGACCGAACTGAACTTCAATCCGACAGGGTGGCGGTGTCTGCCGGCTCTGTTCGACAATCCTGTCGAAGTCGTGCCGGGCTTCCTTGACGTGATGACGTGAGAACAACAGACAATCTCGTTGCTCAAAATCAGACGCTGATACGCCAACCAGTTCCATGTGGCCGTCGTCCGTGAGGCGGTGAATGCGTTGGATTTCGAGGACGTCGGTTTTTCCGTCGGCGAGGAGTTCCTGGACCTCGTGTGCAGCGAGGCCGGTATGGGTGGTGTCTTTGAGTTTGACGACGAAGCGGCCGGGTTTGGGATCGTTGGGAGCCATGTGGACCTGCGAAGAGGCAAGCGAATTTCTGCATCCGCCGGTGATCGTAAGTCTAACTCATTTGCAGTTTTGCGACCCGACGCTTGCCGACTTGAACGATCATCCCTTCTTCCGGTGTCACCGTTGCCGTTGGGTCCGTGACTTTTTCCCGGTCGACCGAAACGCCGCCCCCGGAAATTAATCGCCGGGCCTCGCTTGTGGACGGCGCCATCGCCAGGAGCTTCAACAGCTTCGGCAGTCCGATGCGGCCGTTGTCGTCGAGTTCTGATCGGTCAAGCTGTTTGGCCGGCACGTCGTCACGTAGTCCGCCTTCGACCATGACCTTTTGCCACAGTTGCTCTTCTCGGTCCGCAGCTTCACGGTCGTAATATCGCGTCACAATTTGCTTGGCCAGGCGCACCTTGGCATCGCGCGGATGTGATGTGCCAAGCAGCGTGGCGATTTCGTCCAGGGGCATGTCCGTCAGGAGCGTGTACCACTCTTTCATCATTTCGTCTGCGATGCGCATCGTCTTGCCGAACATGTCCTTGGGAGAATCGGTCAGTCCGATGTAATTCCCCAGTGATTTGCTCATCTTCTCCACACCGTCGAGGCCTCGGAGGATCGGCGTAATCATCACGATTTGCGATGTCTTTCCGTATTTGGGCATGAGGTCGCGGCCCACCAGATTGTTGAAGGTTTGGTCCGTGCCGCCCAGTTCCACATCGGCGTCAATAACGACCGAGTCGTACGCCTGCATGAGGGGGTACATGAGTTCGGTCATGGCGATTTCGACTTCCTGCTTTATTCGTTCCTTGAAATTCTCCCGTTGCAGAATCTGGGCCACGGTCATATTTCCGGTCAGTCGCAGGATGTCCTCCAGGTTCATCTTGGACAGCCATTCGCTGTTGTAGCGAATCTCCAGTTTGTCCGGCGAAACGTCGAGCACGTGACCGGCCTGTTGGAAGTAGGTTTCAGCGTTGGCCTTGATCGTCTGTTCGTCCAGAATGGGGCGTGTCTTGGTCCGTCCGGTGGGATCGCCGATCCGCGCCGTAAAATCCCCGATGATCAAAACTCCGCGATGTCCCTGATCCTGGAACTGACGCATTTTTTGCAGCACGACGGTATGGCCCAAGTGGATATCGGGCGCCGTAGGGTCCATCCCCAGCTTAACACGCAATGGCCGATTCGCCTGTCGGCTTGCTTCCAACTTTTTGCGCAGCTCGTCTTCGCTGTAAATGCCTTCGCAACCGCGCTGCAGCACGGTCATCTGTTTATCAACGGACGGAAAGCTCATGCCTGCTCCATGGTTGTTGTCATCGTGGAAAACTACCGGCTTAAGGCTCGCTGTTGCGCTGAGTCAGGTCTCAAGTGACGCCACCGAAGCGGCGATCACGACTTGCATATTCGCGAAACGCCTCGTTCAGCGATTCTTTGTGGAAGTCGGGCCAAAAGACGTTCGTTACGTGTAATTCCGCGTAGCTGATCTGCCACAGCAGGAAGTTGCTCACTCGCATCTCGCCGGCTGTACGGATCAACAGGTCAGGGTCCGGCAGTTCCGCTGTATACAACGCGTCGCTGATCGTCTGCTCATCAATTTGATCGGGCGTCAGTGTGCCTTCCGCGACGCGCTGTGCAATCGACCTGATGCCATCGACCAGTTCGACTCGACTGCTGTAATTCAGCGCCAGACAGAGTTTCATGCCCTGATTGCCTTTGGAAAGCGAAACGGTCTCGTCGAGTTCCCGCAGGACTTCGGCCGGCAGTCCCGCCCGGCGGCCAATTTGAATGAGCCGGACGTCATTATCCATGATCTCGCTGCGTTCCCTGATGAGGTATTTCACGTAGAGCTTCATCAGGTGGGCGATTTCCTCGATCGGTCTTCGCCAGTTCTCCGTACTGAAGCTGTATAGCGTCAGGCATTCAATCCCCAGTCGGGCGCAGTGCGTCACGATCTCACGCACGTTGGCCGCTCCCGCTTCATGGCCCTTGACGCGCTCCAAGTTGCGCTGTTCCGCCCAGCGGCCGTTGCCGTCCATGATAATGGCGACATGCCGTGGCATCCGCTCCGGCGGAATGCCCAGCTCAACCTGCGGGTCTAATGTTTCGAGCGTCGGCATGGAAAAGTCAAATAAGAAACGTCAAAAAGTCAAAAAGTCAAAACGTCAAAACGTCAAAAAGTCAAAAAGTCAAAACGTCAAAACGTCAAAATGTCAAAAAGTCAAGATGTCAAAACAGCGAATACGTCGCAGTGAACTAGCAGCTCATGACCGAAGTATCACGGTGCAGTGTCGCAAGACGGTCCGGGCCGACACTGACCAGTGTAATCGGGACCTCCAGCAGCTCCTCAAGCCGATCAAGGTAACGACGAGCGCCCTCGGGCAGTTGTTCGCAAGATTCGATGCCTGTGAAGTCGCCCGACCAGCCCGGCAGCGTTTCGTATAGCGGTTCGACCTCATTCAGCACTTCCAGTTCCGCCGGGAATATTCGCAACGTCTCGCCTCGATAACGATACCCGGTGCAGATATTGACCTCCTGGAACGTACCGAGCGTGTCCAGGTGCATGACCGCCAGTTGTGTAATGCCGGACAACGACGCGCAATACCGGGCCGCGAACGCATCGAACCATCCGCATCGTCGGGGGCGCCCCGTCGTGGTGCCGTATTCACGACCTCGCTCACGAATCTTGTCGCCGGTCGGGTCCTCCAGTTCGGTCGGAAATGGACCCCCGCCGACGCGCGTGGCATAAGCCTTGACCACGCCGATGTAGTTCTGGATGGCGGATGGTGCAACTCCAGCGGCGGCGGCCGCTCCGCCGGAAACACACGTGCTGCTCGTGACGTAAGGAAAAGTGCCGTGGTGAATGTCCAACAGGCTTCCCTGTGCGCCCTCGAATAACATTCGGTCACCTCGCGACATCGCGTCGTGGAGCGTCAATGTCGTGTCGGTGACATGTTGCGAGAGCATCTCGGCATAACGCAAATAGTCCGAGGCCATCTGCTCGGCGTCCAGCGGCTCATTGTCTCCGTAGACCGTTGCGAAAAGCTTGTTCCGATCAGCGAGAATCTCCGCGACACGTCGTCGAAACGTCTCGGGGTGATAGAGGTCATGCATCCGAAGCGCGGCGCTTCGCATCATTTTGTCCGCCTGGCACGGACCGATTCCTTTGAAGGTGGTGCCGATCTTGCGATCGGCGCCAAGGTTCGCTTCGGCCAGACGGTCCTGTTTCTTATGGTAGGGCATGACCAGGTGCGAGCGATTGGAAATCTGAAGGTTGTTTTCTACTTTGATTGACCGAGCCTTGAGCCCTTCGATCTCCGCGGAAAGGATCTCCAAATCGAGCACGACGCCCGGGCCGACGACGTTCAACACGTTAGGGCGAAGTATTCCGCTGGGAATCAGGTGCAGGGCGAATTCCTCGGCACCGATGCGAACGGTATGACCGGCATTGGCCCCGCCGGCATATCGGACGACGAGATCGAAATGCTCGGTGAGCAGATCGACGACTTTCCCCTTGCCCTCATCTCCCCATTGCAGGCCGATAACGCTGGTATTGCCAAGAGACTGAAAATCCATGGTGTCATCCTAACTGCGCGCTGCTATTGGCGCACGGGAGGCCGCTTCTTGAGTTTAGTTATACCTCTCATCGGCCCGCGTGCAAAGAGCGGAGCCTTCGCTAGTTCGAACCGGATGAAAGGGGTATAATTTCAAGCCATGATCGGTGAATTTGATATTGATGACCGGCTCCAGGGTCTCGTTGATCGCATCGTTGACAGTTACGTCGCCGACCCCTCGACGCGCCACATCGACCGTGGCTATCTCCCAAGCCGGGACGAAGTCATTCGAATCATTGACATGCTTTTCGAGATATCCTATCCCGGCTATTTCGGTCGCCAGAACCTTACCTTCAAGAACGTCCGTTACCATGTCGGTGAGTTGATTCCGAGGGTTGCGCAAGCGACCTATATGCAGATATTTCTGTCGCTCTGCCACTCGAATGAAGTGCAAGGTCATTACGATCCCAGCGGTCCGACGGATCAGGCGATGCCTTTTGACGAAAAGGCGCGCTCGCTGACGGAACAGTTTCTCGGGCGCATTCCCGCCGTCCGCGAGAGCCTGGCTCTTGATGTTCAGGCGGCTTATGACGGCGACCCGGCCTCCGCCAACAGCGACGAGGTGATCTTTTCCTATCCCGGTCTCATCGCCGTGACCGTCTATCGTTACGCGCATGAGATGTATAAGATGGAAATTCCGCTTATTCCCAGAACGATGTCGGAGTGGGCTCACGAACGAACCGGTATCGACATTCACCCCGGTGCCCGGATCGGCAAACGGTTTTTCATCGACCACGGTACCGGCGTTGTGATCGGGGAAACGACGGATATCGGTGACAATGTGAAGGTTTATCAAAGTGTGACACTCGGCGCGTTGAGCTTCCTCAAGGACGAGCGAGGGCGCATGGTTCGAGGCTATAAGCGTCATCCCACGGTGCGCGACAATGTTACGATTTATGCCAACGCCACGATTCTGGGCGGCGACACTGTTCTCGGCGAGGGCAGCACGATCGGCGGCTCGACGTTCCTGACCTCCAGCGTGCCGGCCGGATGCACGGTGATCAGCAACCCCCCGGAATTGAAGGTTCGTCCCCCCAAAGCGGAGAAAACCGGTCCTGCTCATGACTTTAATATCTAGTCGATAGACTTTAAGATCATGGCGGCTGGGACCGGCCAACTTGCGTCAAACCGAAAACATATCCTGAGAAATGCAAGGCAGTGACATGAGGATTCCTATTCGATTCATGATCGTCGCAATGACGGGATGGCTCTGCATCGCCGGTTGTCACATGACCCAGACGGAATGGGAGCGGTTCTGGACCCAGGGCAGGGAAAAAAGCCAGCAGCCGGAGGCCGAGCCTCAATTGGTCTCCGACAGTGCGGCTTTGCGTGACGCCATTGCACCGCTCGTCACCATACAGGGCATGCGTTTGAACCGAGTGCGCGGCTTCGGGCTTGTGGTTGATCTCGTGGACACCGGTGGGCGCGATGGCCCCGAAGTGGTCAAGAATTACATCATCAAGGAGATTCGCCGGACCCAGGAAGTCGGCGGGCCCGATCTTCCGCCAACCGATATCCTGAACAGTCGTGATACGACGATGGTGCAGTTGACCGGAGACATTCCTGCGGGCGCCCGGGAGGGGGATCGATTTGATATTCTGGTGGAGGCCATCGGCGGCGAGACGAAATCACTGGTTGGTGGACGGTTGGTTCTGGGGGACCTCAAGATCTATGCGGAAACACCCAGTGGTGTTCTCGGCGGTAAGACGCTGGCGACTGCGGAGGGCGCTGTTTTTGTGAGTCCTTTTAATCGGCGAGGGAAACCGTCGGACAAGATCAATCTCCGAAGGGGCGTCGTTCTCGGCGGTGGAATCGTGACGGAGTCTCGCAAGTTGCGCCTGGTGTTGAACGATCCGAGCCCCAGCCGCGCAAAGCAGATCGAGCGACAGCTCAATGGTCGTTACAGCAGAGACGATCCCATTGCGCTTGTTGAGAGTTCCAGTGTCGTCGCGTTGAAGTTTCCACCTGGATACTACAGGCGCAAACACTACTTCCTGGAACACGTGCTCCACACATCCTGGAAACCCAACTCTCAAAAACACATACGAGAGCTGGTGGATTCATTTGAAGAGCCGAAGGCGGATTACAATGCGATTGGATTGGCCCTCGAGGCCATCGGTAAGATCGTGCTTTCTGATCTGAAGCCGCTCTACGGCCATGAGTCGGTGGCGATTAACTATTTTGTCGGACGCACCGGGTTGCGGTTGGAGGATCGCGATGCGCTGGAAATCGTCGCAGCTCATGCCAAGAACCCGGAAAGTCCGTTCCGGAGTGAAGCGATTCACGAACTGGGCTGGGCCCTGAGGATGTACGGAGCCGGTGAACAACTGCGAAAACTGCTGAACGATTCCGATCACGAGGTTCGAATCCAGGCCTACAGAGCCCTGCGGCGACGATCCCATCCTTCAATTAAGACCAAAGTCCTGGACAGAGACAATCTGATCCTTGACGTTGTCGATAGCAAGGGGCCGTATCTGATATACGTGCAACGGGGCACGGCTCCGCGCATCGCCGTTTTTGGCCGGAGCATGCGTTGTCAATTGCCGGCAATATTTCCGGGGAGTCGCAATGACGGCCGGCGCCTGGTCACGCAATTGAGTGCAAGCCGCGGACAGGAACATTTGACCCTGATCTACAAGAACAAGCGCAACGGCCGGATTTCGCCAAAGCTGCGTGCGCCGCTGAACGTCGCGGCCTTGATCGAGTATCTCGGAGATTCACCACGACAGGATGAAAACGGCAAGCGCAGCGGCTATGCCGTGCCCTATTCGGAGATTGTGGATATTCTTTCGACCTTTTGTGAGACCGAAACGATTCCGGCCAGATTCGTGCTCCAGGGATTGGAAGGCAGAGACGGAGGTTCCTCAGGCGAGCGCGAAGAGACCGAGCTTTAGCAGAGGCTCATTTCTTTTGCGAGACGACCTGCCTGATGACGGTCTTGCCGGTTTCGTCTTTAACCAGTAGTTCCACTTGCGCCGGTTTCACGGTCGTATCAAACCGCAAGAGGCCGAAATTGACGCCTTTGTCGTAAGCGCCCACACGATTGCTCTTTAATAGCATGGTGGCTTTTCCAAAATGCCGGTTCGCCAGTGGTGAACTGGTCAGTTCCCACAAGTCGGGGCCTTTCTTTTGAGGGTCTGATTTTTTTACGAGTTCGGCGAAGTGTCGATCCCCTGCGAGAAAGAGGACGTCTTGAATCTTTTGGTCCCACAGCCAGCGCAGGAACGCGTCGCGCTCCTTGGGGAACAGAACGCCCCAGCTCTCATGGGGATGCCCGTCCGTCAACATCTGATTGCCGCAGACGACAAGTTTGAACGTGGCATTGGAATCGGCCAGTCCTTTTTTTAACCACGCCAGTTGCTCGTTTCCCAGAAATGTTTTCCGCGCTGCATCGAAGTTGGGATCTCGAAACGATCGGTCGTCCAGCATGAACACATCGACGTCTCCCCAGGCGAACCTGTGAAAACACCCCGGCGCCTGCGGGAGTCCGTAGTTTCCCGGGAAGTATTCCCGAAACACTTCGAGCGCCACATCCTTCCACTTCCAGGTACGATCCGAGTTGTTCGGGCCGTAGTCATGGTCGTCCCAGATTGCATAGATAAAGGTCGTATTTAGCAAGGGCTGGAGCTGCGTTACTTGCCGGTTTTTGTCATAGAAGTTGCGATACAGTTTGACGACGCCATCGCGCGACTCCGGATATTTTCTCGCCTTGCTCGGCAAGTAGATGTTGTCCCCAATGAATAAGAAACAGTCCGGCTTTTCCTTCGTCACGGCTTCCCAAATGGGCTGTGTTGGAAACCGTCCGTGGTGCGCGCAGGAGCCGAAGGCGATGGTGTATCGGCCCGATTGCCCTTTCTTCGGAGGCACGCTAATTTCGAATTTGTCTAAGAGCTCCGGGAAGGCGTCGCCTCGTTTTCCCTGAGAGATGCCAATGTCGTAGGTGGCGCCGTGGACGACATTGATCGAGGCAGTATGAATATTTCGCTTGCGGTTTTTTGCCGGCAGCTCGCGAAAGTGCGGTTCATTGCACATCTCTTTGGATATTGCCGGATAATCAGTCGGCCATTTTGAGACAGTTGGTGACCAAAAGAGATCCACGGGGCGATCGGTCTGGACCCAGATCGTCATCTTTCCATGAACGGAAGACGTAAAGGTCGGTCCGG
Organism: Phycisphaerales bacterium; assembly: GCA_022360095.1. Classification (GTDB taxonomy): domain Bacteria; phylum Planctomycetota; class Phycisphaerae; order UBA1845; family UTPLA1; genus JAKSDK01. Next base: position 47,265 of record JAKSDK010000448.1, on the reverse strand, counting down.
CGATGATTCTGGCCTCGTTTGCAATTGCGCGCCCGGTTGTGAAGGCGGCCAGGCCAAGGCAAAGCAACGCCATCACGGGTGCGAGAATTTTACCTCGCATTGAAATGTCACAGGTGTTTCGTCTTGTGAAATCGAGAGACGGGCCCGAATTGTTTGTCTTCAAATTCATCGCTATAATTTCCTCTCATCGCTGTTTTGTTAAGGGAGTAAACCCGTTTAACGCACGGACGCCCGATGACCGTCATCAGGAAACTCGATCCCGTTCTCGTCAACAAAATCGCCGCCGGTGAGGTCATCGAGCGGCCCGCCTCTGTCGTCAAGGAACTCGTGGAGAACGCCCTCGACGCTGGGGCCTTGCGCATCGATGTTACGCTCGAAGCCGGCGGGACGAAGCTTATCCGCGTCACCGACAACGGTCACGGCATCGCGCGCGACGATCTGGCGCTGGCCGTGGCGCCCCATGCGACGAGCAAGATCTATTCTGACGACGATTTGTTTAACATCCGTAGCCTGGGATTTCGTGGTGAGGCCCTCGCTTCCATTGCTTCGGTGAGTCATCTTCGCCTCGTCAGTCGTTCGGCGGATCAGCTCGAAGCCTATGAGCTAAGGCTTGAGGATGAACGTGACACTTCGCCCTCTGATTCCCGCCGGCCGTCGCCACAAGCCTGCGCGGCCCCTCTCGGCACGACTGTTGAAATCCGTCATCTGTTTTACAACGTTCCCGCTCGGCGAAAATTTCTCCGCCAGCCTCAGACCGAGTGCAGCCACGCCACGGAGCAGATTGCACGGCTGGCCCTGGCACACCCGCAGGTTGCCTTTACGCTGACCCATAACGGCCGGACGTTGCGAAACCTCCCGGCGACCGAAGATCGTCGTACACGCATCGCTGATTTCTACGGAGCGGAGCTTGCCGAGTGCCTCCTCGATATTCACCGTGTTGAACGAGGATTGGAGATCGCCGCTCTTATCGCTCCTCCGGCGCAGTCCAGGGCATCCACCAAGTGGCAATACATATTTCTCAACGGCCGTCATATTACAGACCGTCGGCTGGGCTATGCGGTTCGCGAGGCTTTCCGTGGCCTTGTTGAGCATGATCGGTTTCCCGTGGTGTTCATCTTCCTGACGATCGATCCGCACGAGTTCGATGCGAACGTGCATCCTACGAAGATTGAAGTCCGCTGGCGTGACGCGGGGCTCGTTCAATCTCAGGTCCTCGCTGCTCTTCGTGAATCGCTGTTAAGTCACGATCTCACGCCGGCGCTCCGGCTTCATCGTGGGGACGCTTCTCGGGATTCGTACGGCCGTCAGACGGACGGCGCCGCTCAACAGCGCGCCCGGCAAGCGCTGGCGGATTATCTGAAACGTGTGGATCCCACGCAGACACGACTCGGTTTTAAGCCTCCGCCCTTTTCCACGGACAATTTGCGGTCGTCAATTGCCGGAACCGTGAAGTCTCCTCCCGTCGAAAATCATGAACGTCCGGCGCCGGTGGTGAACTCGGATTCCAGGCCTGCGGACCAGAGTGTGTCCTTCTCGCAGACGATCGAAAGCGAAGGCGCGACGACGGATGCGGATGCGACGAACGGGACATCGGACCCTCATGCCGCTCCTGCTTCCGTGATGCAGATTCACAACACTTACCTGGTCGCGCAGACCGAAAGCGGCGTCATCATCGTGGACCAGCACGCACTGCACGAGCGCATCCTTTACGAACGTTTTCGGGAACGCGTACTGGCCGGCCCCCTTGAGTCGCAGGGGTTGCTTATCCCCGAAACGATTGAAGCCTCGGCAGCGCAGACCGAAACCGCCGACCGGCACAAAATGCTGCTCAAAAAACTTGGGATCGAGCTCTCACCCTTCGGTCCTGCAACCCTCGCGGTCCAGGGGTTTCCGTCATTGTTGCACAAGGTGGATATCAAGGTGTTCGTCGCGGACCTGCTCGACAAGCTGGCGGAATCCGATGCCGGGGAATCCGAGGAGACGCTCATTCATGCCGCCCTCGACATGATGGCTTGCAAGGCTGCTGTCAAAGCGGGTGACCCGCTGACAACAGAGGAGATCTATGCGCTTTTGGAGCAACGGCATCTTACGGATCGCGCCAGCAATTGCCCTCATGGTCGCCCCACGACGTTGGAGCTTACGACCAAGGACCTTGAAAAGCAGTTCAAGCGAATCTGACGGCTGCCGAACTCACGGCCCCAACATGAATGCGATGAAACCCGGAATGTCCCGGCCGTCCACCTGTTCGTTTTCGTCAAAGTCTCCCCGAAGGATGTCGCATCCGCTAAGTTCGTAGAGGTCCGGATTGGCCAGTGCCAATGCGAAGGACTTGACATCGTCGTGATCGATCGAGCCGCTGCAATCCATGTCTCCCAAGGTTGAAGGTGCTGCGGCGACGATCGTGAGAGTTTGATCGGCGGGCACGTTTGCCATCGTCGTGACGTCTCCGTTGGTCCATTCGACGCGAAGTTCATCGATGACTGTTGCAGAGCCCAGCCCGAAATGTGCGGACATCTCACTTTGGCTAAGATAATTGCTGCCGCCGTCAATACGTCCCATCAACGTCTGAGCGCCGACGGTGACCTTGACTACGGAGCCTATCCCTTGGGGCGGGATATTCTCCATTGTGCCGTTGTCAAGGAAAACGCGTACCCAATGCGTGTTCGGCCCGGACAAATCGTTGCGGAACACCTTCACAGGCGCACTTCGCGGAAAGATCACGATGTCTTGATCGCCGTCATTGTCGTAATCCAAATTCGCAAGACCCCGTCCTGACACGTTGCTGATCAGGCCGCTTGCGGCGCTCACGTCTCCAAAACTGGGTGATCCGCCTTCGGGTGTCGTGTTCCGGTATGCCCATTGTGCGCCATTCTGGTCGGTGGCGACAAGATCGACGCGCGAGTCATGATCAAAGTCGATTGCCACCGTTCCCCAGCCCCAACCCGTGTTCGAGACGCCAGCCGTGTTGGCCCTGTTGACGTAGGTGTGATTGCCCTGGTTGATGTAGAGATTGTTCGTCACGATGGTCGTCACGTAGAAATCGAACAGCCCGTCCAGGTCGAAGTCGGCCACGGTCATTCCCATCTCGGTGCCGTCGAGGCTTGTGCCGGAGCCTGCGGTGAAGTCCGTGAAGGTTCCGTTTCCGTTGTTGACGTAATATTGGCTCGTCGAGAAATCGCCGATCCAGATCAGCTCCGGAAAACGATCGCCGTTCATATCCGCGAATCGTGGCGCGAAACCGTCGATCGAAATGACGGAAGTGAGTCCAGCGGTTGTCGTGACATCGGTGAAGGTGTTGTTGCCGTTGTTTCGAAACAAGCGATTGCCATTGGATTGCCAGCCCGCTACGGCTAAATCAAGATCTCCGTCTAAATCATAATCTCCCCAAGCGGCGCCCCATCCGTCGGGGGCTATGGTCGAGGCTTGATTAACGCCCGCCGTCGTCGCGACGTTGGTGAACGTCCCGTTGCCGTTGTTGCGATAAAGCCGGTGATGGCCTACGGCTGCGCCGGCGACGGGTCCGTGGCTCGTTACATAAATGTCCAGCCAGCCGTCGTTGTTGAAGTCACCGACCGTGGCCGCGGTGCTTCGGTGGGTTGCCGCAACGCCCCAGGCTGCCGCCTGGTCGGTGAAGGTTCCGTTTCCGTTGTTGATGAACAGTTTGTCGGCTGTTCCACCGCCCCCGGCGAAGAAGATGTCCTGCCAGCCGTCATTGTTGAAATCGCCGACCGCTCCACCGGCGAGAAAGCTGTGCAGTCCTAATGGGTTCTGCGTAGCGATCACGCCGCTACCGAAGGTCTGATCCGAAAAGGCGGGCGTGCCACCGCCTGCTTCGACGCGTGACGTGGCGAGCATGGAAACGCCGCAAACCATGAACAGGTTGACCCACGTAGTTTTCATGAGAAACCCTCCTGCCGCATCGAGGCTCGCGATGTGAACAACCTTAGCCCAAAGCGATGTGTCGGGTCAAATATCGCATGCACAATCTCCTTAGACTGCAGCAAAAAAAAGCGGCCGCGACCCCCTGCTAGTAGGGCCGCGGCCGAGAGAATACACCGTTCAACAATCGGTCAGTTCGCTGGCGGTAAAATGATATACGCCAATTGATTATTGAACAGTGTTTTGAAAGCGCAGATCGTGTTACTCGTTACGACTTCGGAGGCTTCGAGTCCGTTTGGATCGACGTTCGCGAATTCCGGGAGTGTGGGGATGACGGCAAATCCGGCGCCGGCGCTTACCTGGAGGTAGTTTGCATTGCCTTGTGAGCCACCGCCTGCAATGAATCGAAATCGCAGGTCCGGTGTGACGGCCATCGTTTGACCGTAGCCGACAAGCCCGGTCTCGCGGTCCGGGGGAACGATAAGGATGTCGGTCTCGTTGGTGTTGGTGTAGCTGATCGTTCCATTGACCGTGCCCCAGACGCTGCGCGAGATGAAGTTGTCGATCTCGTCGTCCTCGGTCTCTTTCACAAAGTATCCGAAAACGCCGTTGACCAGAATCACGTCCCAGATGGCGGACGGGTTTTCCGAGAGCTGCGTGATCTCACCGGTATCCACGTTCAACATTCGCGTGACGCGGCGACCGTTGCTGGCTCCCTGGCGGTCGTGGTAGATCACGTAGCCGTCGTCGAAGTAAGGCTGGGTGGCATTGGTCGCGCCGCCGTCGCCGCCGGTGTTGAAGGTCGTTGGGGCCGCATCGGGATCGTTCATGTCGTAGAGGTAGAAAATGTCGAGCTGCAGGACGACGAATTGCATCCGTTCTTCGTCCACGGCGATGATCGGGACTTCCTGAGTGGTGCCCTGCTGATCGGGGAAATCCTGCGTGAAGCTGGTGATCACCGGCGGATTTTGGCTGAAATCGATCATCTTGAGCTTGTGGCCGTCGGCAACACGGGCAGTATCCGTTCGTGTCACCATATGCGTCCCTTCCGCCCAGAACTCGTCCTTGTCGGTCGTCGCGCCGCTGTTCAAGGCGAGATCATCTTCATCGACTTCGATGAAGGTGTCGGTCGCTGTGTCGTAGAAGAAGACATTGCCGTTGAAGTCGCGCGTCGCGATCCAGGTTCCGGCGATGTTGAAGCCGCCGGTCATGAACGTATGGAAGTTAGAGATGATGTTGGCGTCGGGTCCCTGCGAAGGTTTGATGTATTGGACGCCGCCGGTGACACCCGGGCCCGTGACGCCCATGGCGATAAGATCGTTTCCGGCTTTGATGCCGTCGATCATGCTGACGCCGCTCAGAATGACGCTCAACGACGAAGCCAGGTTGCCTGGGTCGCCCGGGTCACCGGGGTTGTTCGGATCGTCGGGCATCATGTTGGTGTCGCATTCGCCCGTGGTTGCGGTTGCGACGAGGATCGTAAGCAGAAGACCGGCAACACGAAGACTCGTGACTTTTCTGGACATTTGGTAGCCTCCCATTTTGTTTGAAGTTTGAGCTTTAAGAGGAGGGCAAGGCCCCCTTTTCGGTTCACAAAACGTCTCAGTAGGTATCGCGAAGGGGAGGGTGAAATGGGGCAAAAATAGTCGGGGCAAAAATAGTCCCATTGTGTTTTAACAATGTGCGAACAAAGGGGGTGGGGCAACCCTTACGTCGGAAAGCAGCAGGGTGATCAAAGCCCCGGTCAGGCAGGCCTGACCGGGGCTTTTCCACTCTAGGGTCTGTCTTCTTCGGGGATTTCCCGGCCGTGCGGGTCTCGGCTGGGTTCGACAAGGTCTGCTTCCAGGTCGTCCCTCATTTGGGGCGTGATGTAATGTTCCACCCGCTCGGCCGGCATGTGCAGATGGTCCAGCGGGAGATTGAAGTGCTTTTCAAGATAGGCTTCCCAAAGCCGATGGGCGCGAACGAGTCGCGAGGCGGCGGACAGCCCTTTCTCGCTGAGCCGAAACTGCGGTTCGTCGCCGGGCTTGGTCGGAGGTTCGATCTGGACCTGCCGTCGTCGGAGCAGTGATCGCAGGGCCCAGCGTGAAATGAGGGTGTTGCCGACGGCGGTGAGCACGTCGTCTCGATGAGCGGGACGCGTGCGCCGAACGTCGAGTTCCTGCCATCGGTAGAGCAAACCCAGGATGTCTTCTCGAATGATCTGGAGGCTCAGGGCCAGGCGGTGGTATGACCGGCTGATCAGCCCATGTTCCGGTGCGAAGAACAACGCGACAAACAGAAACAATCCGGCCAGGACGGCCATCAAGGCCGCGGTATTGGCGGAGACTTCGACGCCGGCCCAGACCGGACCGAAGACGACCAGGACGCGGCCGAGAACCGCTGTGGCCGCGGCGATGAGCAGGCTTAGCGGAATCATGACCCATAGGCGATCGGTCAGCAGGTGGGCCGTCACGGGCGGTACGATCAACATTGCAATCACGAGGATCGAGCCGACGGCTTCAAAGCTGGCGACCGTCGTGACGGCCACGATGATCATCAGGGCATAGTGCATGACGTTCGCGTTGATGCCCAGCGTGGTGGCCAGCGCGGGATCGAAAGCGCAGATCTTCAGCTCCTTGTAGAAGAGCGCGACAAACAAGACGTTCAAGACGAAGACGATCGCGAGATTGATCACCGCGGCGGGGGTTTCGCCAATCCTTGCGACCAGCGCGATGTTTTCAATGTTTCCGTAGAGAACACATCCGGGGTCCAGGTCAACGTGATCCGTGGCCTGTCGAATGAGGATCAGCCCCGCAGCGAACAGGATGCTGAAGATGACGCCCATGGCGGCGCCTTCCTCCACTTTACCAAAGCGATGGACAGCCTGGGTCAGCAAGGCGGTCAGCCCTCCGGCCGCCACGGCGCCGATGAACATCGGCACGGCCTCGCGGCTGTGGGATACCAGAAAAGCGACGGCCAGACCGGGCAACACGGCATGCGAGATGGCGTCTCCCATCAGGCTCATTTTGCGAAGGACGAGATAGTTGCCAGGGAGGGCGCAAGCGCATGCGCTGAGAAGCCCCACCAACATAACCGTGCCGTCGCCTGCCCAGTTCCATTCGTTCATACGGCAGGCTCCTGCAGATGGGGCGATGGTGGAATCTGCCGCTCATGCGCCAGAGCGCGTTCAAGTTCGTCCACGATCTCGGGCGAGAGAATGTGTTCGATCTGATCAGCATCGCGATCGACGTGGGACGGTGCGATGGCCGCGTGTTTGATGAGGTACATTTCCCACAGGCGGTGATTTCGGAGGATGCGCACAGCTTCGGTTCGGCCGCTTCGCGTGAGTCCGGACTTGTAGTCCGTGTCGACCGTGACTTCGTGCCGTCGCGACGCGAGCTTCAGCAGGCGCCGCAACTCAGTGACCGACCAACTTCGATAGGCCAGCAGGGTATCGAAAGGCGCCCGGATGCCCTCGCCGAATCGCTCCTCTATTTCCGCCAGTGATCGCAGAAGGTTCTGATGGGCGATTTTGCGGCTGAGGCTGTAGCGGCGAATCAGGTTGGCAAAGATGCCACGGCGCGGGGCAAAGAACATGCTGAGGAAAAAAAAGAACCCTGCACAAAGGACGATCACGGCGCCCGTAGGCAGTCGGGGAAGGAGGGCGCTGAACGTCGAACCGAAATAACCGCTGAGTGCGCCGAGCATTCCCGCGATGATGGTCATCCCGCGAAGTTCGTCGGTCCAGAAGCGTGCTGCTGCGGCAGGGATAATCAGCAAGGCGACGACGAGAATCAGCCCGACCGCCTGGAGTCCGACCACGGTCGTCAGAACCACGAGCCCCATCATGACGAGATCGATCAGCACGACGGGCCAGCCTTGCGCGGCGGCGAACTGCTGGTCGAAACAGATGATCCGGAGCTCTTTGAAGAAGAGGATGACGCCGAGCAGGACGATGGTCGCCGTGATGCCGATGAACATTGCGTCCTGCTTGATCATGCCCGCCGCCTTGCCGTAGATGAAGCGGTCCAATCCGGATGGGCTTCCCGTATTCATTTGCTGAACCAGGGAGACGAGGACCATGCCGGCGCCGAAGAAGACGCTGAGCACGATCCCGATCGCTGCGTCTTCCTTGATGCGTGAAAAGCTGCGCAGTCCGATGACCGAGAGCACGCCGAGGATGCCGGTCACGGCTGCGCCGAAGAGCAGCGCGGGGAGATGCTTGTCACCGACGAGCATGAACATGATGGCGATGCCCGGGAGGGTGGCATGACTGAGGGCGTCCCCGACCATGGCCCGCTTGCGGAGGTAGGCGAATGTGCCGACCACGCCTGCGGCGATGCCAAGCAGGGTCGTGCCCAGGACGACGATCATCGTGTTGTAGTCGCTCAGAGTGAGCGCGTCGGTGATTTCCGTCCAGGACGGCCATTCGAGGGTGTTGTCGGTGATGGAGCCGTTGGCCATCAGCGTTGTCCACCTCGGGCAACGGCTTCGGCCGCCTCGACGAGAAGGGTCAGCCTTCCTCCGTAGGTTTTCTGGAGGTTTTCCTCAGTAAAGATTTTTGAGGTCGGTCCGCAAGCCACGACGCGCATGTTGAGGAGCACGACGTCATCGAAGTAGGCCGGGACGGTTTGTAGATCATGATGGACGACGAGGACGGTTTTGCCCTTTGCTTTCAGTTCGTTGAGAAGCGCGACGATGGCCGCTTCGGTCGCGGCGTCCACACCTGCAAAGGGTTCGTCCATGAAGTAGATTTGTGCGTCCTGAGCGAGTGCCCGGGCCAGAAAGACCCGTTGCTGCTGACCTCCGGAGAGTTTGTTAATCTGCCGTTTCGCGTAATCGGCCATGCCGACCTGGCTCAGGGCCCGCATCGCGATTTCTTTGTGCTTGCGTCCCGGCGGGACGCACCAGGGCAAATGTCCGTATCGGCCCATGGTGACGACATCCAGCGCGCTGGCTGGGAAGTCCCAGTCGATGCTCTCTCGCTGGGGGACGTATCCGACCAGGTGGCGTTGTTTTTTGTAGGGTTGCCCGTAAAAGCAAACACTGCCCGAAGCCTTGGGGACCAGATCCAGGCAGGCTTTGATGAGCGTGCTCTTCCCCGCACCGTTGGGACCGATGATGCCGATGAGCCGGCCTTCCGGGGCAGCGTAGTCGATGTCCCACAGAACGGGCTTGCGATGATACGCCACGGTCATGTCATGGATGGAGACCGGAGTGTCGGCGTCGTGGTCCGTGACGCGCGTTTTGTCAATTGGTTTGGATGAGATGGAGCTTTCCACGGTATTCCGTTTTGCTCTTATCTTAGCCTCCCGAAAGCTTGCCTTGCATTCCTTTTTGGGGAGCTTTCCCGCCCAAGGCACGGGTGATCTTGGTTACATTGTGGTCGATCATGCCGATGTAGGTGCCCTCATAGCTTCCGGGCCTTCCCATCGCGTCGGAGAAAAGCGTTCCGCCGATGGTGACCTTTCCCCCTTTGGCGGCGGCCCCTTCGACCAGGGCCTTGACGTTTTTGTCCGAGACCGAGGACTCGACGAATACGGCCCGGATGCCCCGTTGGACCAGCAGGTCCACGAGTTGATTGATGTCCTTGAGGCCGGCTTCCGATTCCGTGCTGATTCCCTGGATGCCCTTGACCTCAAGGTCGTAAGCACGGGCAAAATAGTTGAATGCGTCGTGGGCGGTGACCAGGACTCGACTTTTTTCAGGAATCGTCGACAGCGACTTTTGGGCGTATTCGTGAAGTTTGTCAATCTGCTGCGCATAACGTTCGTAGTTTTTGAAGTAATGGCTTTTGTTGGCTGGATCGAATTCGCCGAGCGTTTTGGCGATGGTCTCCGCGCATTTCTTCCAAAGCGTGGGGTCCATCCATAAGTGTGGGTCATGGTGACCGTCAAACTCCGGCGGCTCCAACAAGCGTGATTTGTCGACGAACTCCGTGGCCGCGTAGACCGGTCGTTTGCGGCCGACCTTAACCAGCGCGTCGGCCATTTTGCCTTCGAGCATCAAGCCGTTGTAGAACACGATGTCAGCAGCCATAAGCTTGTTGATGTCGGAACGTGTGGCCTGGTAGAGATGGGGGTCCACGCCTTCACCGATGATGCCTTCGACGTCGGCTTTGTCTCCGGCGACCTGCCGGACGATGTCGGTGATCATCCCGACCGTGCAGGTGATTCGATAAGGGCCTTTCGATTTTCCGCTGGTTTCGGAATTGCAGCCTGATGAAACGAAGGCAACGCAAACAACCAGCGCCGCCACGATATTGATGCGAGATAGTCTCATGATTAAAACCTGATCGGAGTGGTGATCGTTTCTCATTTCGGGTCACACCGTCGGCGTAAAGATGCTGACCAGAAATTCCGTGAGGACCGTCACCGGGACGCTCACGATGCCGGAGAACAGATTACTTATGATGACAAAGATAAGATCCAACAGAAAAGTCATTTTAGTGTTCCTCAATTTTTGTGCAGGGACAGTTTACATCGAATTAAAATCGCCAGGAAAATCCGGCGCCCGTAAAGAGATCGTCCGCCTCATCATTCAAACCCATCCCGACGCGAACGTCGAGTTGGAAATTGTTCGTGATCAGGTAAGTAAAGCCGCCGTTGATGAAGTGCGTGTCGGCCTGGTTTCGGTCGCTGGGATAGAATCCGAAATATTCGACATAGGTGCCGAGTTTGTCGGTGATGCTGTAGCCGAAGGAAAGTGAGGTGGACGTTTCGAAATAGCGGCCGTTCTCACTCGTCGGCACGGCGAAGTTGACGTTTCCCGCCACGGCGAATTCGTCGGTCAGATCATAGGCCCAGAGAAGGATGAGCCCGGGGTCCACGTCGCCGGAGCTGTGGGCGTCGCTGCCGGTGGGGATTGATGCGTTGACGATGATTCCGAAGTCCGGCACCCATCCGTCCTGATCCAGCAAGTGGAACTTGAAGCCGATGTCCATGTCGCCGCCGCCGTCGCTACGGTCCCGAACACCGACGGTCCGGCCGACGTCGTTTCTGGTGCGGAAAACCTCTTCGGTGTGCTCCCAGCCGACCCAGCCGAGGCGAAGCTCGACGTCTTCCACCAGACCGATCCGAAACAGCATTTCGGGGTAGGTATGAGCCTGTGATCGGACCCCATCCCCGCTGTCGTACACATAGGTATAGCCTGCTTCAAGTTGGACGCGCCCATAAGGAATGGTCAACGTGCTTTCGGTGAAGTCGGGCCGGTCGGTGACCAGGGTGTCGTCGATCGGAGCGGCTTCCAGACCGAGGAAATTGTAGGTGGGTGCGTCCTCGGCAGGGATCTCCGTGGTATCTGAAGGCTGAGAATCCGGCGCCGGGTCTGAGGCTGCGCTCGGGTGACCGAGGAAAAGAAGAATGACTGCGATTTTTCTCACGGTGTGGTTCATGACACTCCGATCTTGATAAATAAAGCCTTTGCCATATAATTTAGCATATGCTATACTTGATCGAAATCGGCGTCAAGCGGGGCGCGACTTGAATTGCATCTTTTTCCGCAGTAGCTTCGCGTGAGGTGGGTGCCGCAGACGGCAGGATGGGTTGTTTTGTTATCGGTCGGCATGAGGTCAATGGCGACAAGAACGAGGAAAATCAGCACACCAGGGCGCGAAGCGGAATCTTCGGCCAACGGGCACCGGCGTACGCGCTCCGATCATGCCAAAGAGATTGCGGAAGACTACGTCGAATTGATCGATGATCTCATCACGGATCAGGGCGAGGCCCGGGCTGTCGATTTGGCCAAGCACCTTGGTGTAACCCAGGTGACGGTGACGAAGACCATTGAACGATTGAAACGCGAGGACCTGGTCACCTCCGAGCCTTATCGCTCGATCTTCCTGACCGCCAAGGGCAAACGCATGGCAGACTTCACGCGCCAACGCCATCAACTCGTGCTGCAATTCTTATTGGACTTGGGAGTGCCGCGGGCAGATGCCGAGGTGGATGCGGAAGGCATCGAACATCATATCAGCCCCAAAACGCTGGAAGCGATGAAACGTTTCATGAAGCGGTCGAAGTAAGTCTGCCATCGGACCTAGCCATGGGATTCGTTTGGCGCGGGAACGGCCGGACAGGTGACCCGGCCCGAGGATGTCTTCCCGCACAATGGGCATGCGTATTGGAACGTCACGTCAAGTTCGTCGTCGAGCATGAGCGCCAGGTCAAAATCCTGAATGTCGATGGGTTGAGGGCCGCCGGGACCGAAATGCATCGCCACCGGCGATTGATCGGTTCGAATACCGAAGGCCAGTTCGACGTATTCGTCACAGGCGTTGCATTGTCCCTGAAAATCGCCGGCGTATCGTGGCAAGGTCCGACTCCTACCGAAAACCATGGGTTATGGCGTTCATGGTAGTCGACAAAGGGCTCGCCGATAATACCCCGATCATGGTCGTCCGTTGATTTTTCGAAACCGTCGTTACAGAACGCAGTAACCACAGTTCGGTTCCGTCTTCATCGTCCATTCGTTTGATCGACAGGAAACGTGTGTATTATCAGGCCCGGGCCCGGCATTCGCACTCCGCCGCACTGTGGTCTGCCGGTTGCTCCTTAGGCCTTCCGACTGATTCGAGGCATCAGATCGGGAGGATGAGTTGTGGCATACATCAGCTTTATCGCCGTCACGTTCGGGGTCATCATCTCAGCGGTCTCCGGCACCGTCCTCTTCGCCGGCGGCACGGTGATCAGCGGCTATCTGGATTGGATTCCGGGCGCCGGCCTCCTGCTTGCCAGCCCGCAGGCCGCGCTGGGGTTCGGTCTCATGTTGTTCGTCATCGGTCTTGTCTGTCCGCCGAGCCGCATCCGTTAGGCTTGACCGGTCAGTTTTCGGTAGAGCGACTCGTATCCGCGGGCCATCGCTTGCGCCGTGAACCGGCTTTCCACGTTCTGCCTGCAGGCCTCCGGTGAGAGTCGATCGAGATGAGATACTCTTTCCACGGCCTGTTCAAGTGATTCCACGACATAGCCGGTTTGACCTTCGAGGATAATCTCCGGCAGCGCGCCGAATCTCGTCGCGATCAGCGGTGTGCCGGTGGCCTGTGCTTCCACCGCGACGAGGCCGAACGGCTCGCACCAGTTGATCAGAAAAAGGACCGCCGCCGCCTTGCGATAGACCGGCGCCAGCTCTTTTTGGGATAGTAGCCCCAGGTACTCGACCTGCTTCCCATCGATGTGAGGCTTGATCCTGGACGTGAAGTAATCTTCGTGCTGGGGCTCGATCATGCCGGCCATGAGAAGCCGTCGTCCGGCGCGTCTGGCCACATCGATGGCCTCGGCCGGACCCTTTTCCGGGGCGAGGCGTCCTGCGAAGAGCAGGTAATCCTCCTTTTGCGACTCGAACGGAAAATTCTCGATCCGGATGCCATTGTAAACGGTGGCGGCATAGTTCAGCTCCGGGAGGAATTGGCGTTCCGCATTGGAAATAGAGACGAAGGGCATTTCACGATACGCTCGAAAGACCGGATGCGCCGATCGAACCCAGGTGGCGCCGTGCAACGTCGAGACGAGTGGGCAGGGAATTAATCGCGCGAACACTAGGGCATGAACGTGCAGGTGTGAATGGACGACGTCGAAAGCGCCTTCGGCTGCTTGTTGCATGCACGTGGCGATGTGCAACTGCTCCAGGGTGCGCCAGTCCGGCGGGCCTTCGAGCAATCCTGATTGACGGTCGAACTCGCGCGGACGGTTTCGTTCCGCGTCGGGCCAGGTTTCGAAGGCGTATGGGCTGGTCTCGACGAGTCGAGCGGCGGTCTTTGAGCCGCCGGCAGCGAACAGCGTGACGTCGTGGCCTAGCCTGACGAGTTCCTCGGTCAGGTTGTGGGCCACCAGCTCCCAGGGACCGTAGCCTCCGGGCGGGAGAGGCCAACTGATTGGAGCCAGCATTGCGATACGCATCCGTCAAGTTCCCGTGCGCAAAGAGAAAACTAATCCCCGATCCACTTTTCGTGTTTCTCAGCGACCAGAGCGGTGGACGATTCGGCTTCCAGCATCCCTAACTGCTCGTCGATCAAGGATGCCGCTTCAAGGTGCTCTAATTTGTCGGCCGGGTTCCATTCGGCGATGGTTCGGTGCAGATCGGCAAGGCTTCTGAGGATCGCTGGATCACAAGGGGAAAGTTCGTTGGCTGTCTTCAGGGTTGCCAGAGCTGCGTCGAGGTCGTGAGTCTGCATGTAAGCCAGGGCGAGGTTCGCGTGGGCGAACGCGTCCTCGGGATGAACGAGGGTCAGGTAAGAAAAGCAGCTCACCGCCTCTCGGGGCTGTTCAAGGTCCAAGTGAATAATGCCAAGATTGAACCAGCCGTCGGTCACGTCCGGTCGGAGTTGCGTGAAAATTTGCCAATGATCCCGTGCCTCGGTCAGTCGTCCGTTGCGCTGGGCGAGCCCAGCCAGGTTGTAGTGTGCTTTGACGTGGTCGGATTCCAGACGGATCACTTCGCGGAACTGCTCAGAGGCCGCGCCGAACTCGCCGAGTCGGGAGAGCATTGCACCGTAGTTGTAACGGCCTTCAACGTCGTCAGGTTCAAACGTGAGAAGGCGATCGTAGGTATCGGCTGCCTCCCGATAGCGGCGCATCGTGGCCAGCGCCGCGGCCTTTCCGAAAAGGGCATCGGCGTGATTCGGTTGCCGTTGCAGAATTCGGTCGAAATGACGAAGTGCAGCTTGAGGTCGGTCGGCATTCAAATCGGACCAGCCCGCCGTTACTTGAGTGATTGGACTGCGGCGGAGACGGCTGCGAAAACGAGCACCGGTATCGTCGAGGTCTTCCAAGAATCGGACGAGGCGCCGTCGTTGCTCGGCCCATTGTTGTTTGAGTAGGCGAGGGTCCCTAGCCACCCGTTCGGACGAGGATGCTGTCGTCGGATCATCGGCTGAAAAGTGGCGACGGTCACGTTCCGCCCGCTCCACCCGGGCGGCGAAGTCAGGATCGCCGAGGAGGTCCCGTTGTCGAGGTGTATCGCTTTGGAATCCAGAGGGCCCGGTCGGTCCTGAGACGTAGAACCACATGGCGGCGATGAAAGCCGCGAAGCAAAGGAACAGGATGGGCATGAACCATCGCGCGGTCACGCCGGGTATGGTGCGAAAGGGGACGCTCGGTGTCAACGATCGGACGGGGCGTCGAGGTCCGCAACGCGCAAAAAAACGCAAAGAGCATGATCGGGCGAAAAAGAATTTCGAACCGCTGCTCTTTGCAAACGTCTTCCCCACCGACGGCCGCTTGCACGATGTTACATCGCGCGATAGCGACCGCGAGTGACGTTGAGACTCCTTTCGCTCAATATCTTAATGGATCTTCCCGTCTAAGATCAAACGATTCCTCTTCGAATGTGTTTGCTGTCAGCAGCATGGCGATCGCGTTAATATGAATGACATGATGGCAACTCCGGACATGGGGCCCCATAACCCCGAAACGCAGCGCCGATTCTGCCTCCTCGGTACGGCGGGTCATATCGATCATGGCAAATCCGCCCTCGTCGAGGCACTGACCGGCACCGACCCCGATCGTCTGCCCGAGGAGAAAGCCAGGGGAATGACGATCGTCCTGGGGTTCGCCAAGTTGGAAATTGCGGCCGAGGACGGTCAGTCGGCGCCGACTCAAATCGGCATCGTGGACGTTCCCGGTCACGAGCGTTTCGTGAAGACCATGGTCGCCGGTGCTTCAGGGGTTGATTTGGGGCTGCTCGTCGTGGCGGCGGACGACGGTGTGATGCCGCAGACCCGCGAGCATGTTGAGATTCTGGATCTGTTGGGTGTCGAGCGAGGGGCCGTCGCGATTACCAAAGCGGATGTGGCTCATGCGGATCGCATTCCTGAAGTCAAGGCGGAGATCGCCGATCTCGTCAGGTTCACCGTGCTGAAAGATTGGCCCGTTGTCGTCACTTCCGCGAAATCGGGACAGGGTCTCGACGAGATTCGTTCGGTGATTCGTGGTTTGGTGGGAGCGCTGCCCCCGCTCGAGGAAAGCTCGATTTTTCGGCTGGCCGTTGATCGTGTGTTCAGTATTCACGGTCGCGGTACGGTGGTCACGGGTTCCGTTCTGTCGGGCAAGGTGGCCCCCGCGGCGGCGCTTGAACTGCAGCCGTCGGGGCAGCTCTGCAAGGTTCGCGAGGTGCAGTCGCATGGCGAAGTCGTGACAGACGCGGCCGGTGGACAACGAGCCGCCCTGAACGTGACCGGGTTGGACCGGGGTCGGATTGAGCGCGGGATGGACCTGGCCACGCCCGGTTATTTGACGTGCTCGAGATATGTCGATGCACGGATTCGTATTCTTCTGCGCCAAGAAAAGCCGTTTCGGACTCACCGTAACGTTCGCGTGTCGATGGGGACTCGGGAGACCATGGCCCGGCTCGTCGTGATTGGAGCCGACAGGATCGAGCCGGGAGACGAGGCGTTGATCCAACTCCATTTTTTTGAGCCGGTCGTGGCTGCATTTCGGCAACGTTTTATCCTTCGGAGCGAATCGGCTCAAACCACGGTCGGCGGCGGCCACGTTGTGCGGCCCATTTCGAGGCGGGTCCGACCGCTGCACGCGGAGACGATGGAGGAATTTCAACGAGCAGAGTCGCCGGATGCGTTTCTGCGTTTTGCCGAGGCCGTGCGTCGCGCCGGCTTTGAAGAGTGGAAAGCCGAACGGTTGGCTTGCGAGGTCGGCATTGAACCTGGGCATGTCGAGGAGTTTCGGCAACGGCTGGAGGACGAAAAGACCTTGATCACAATTGGCGGTCGGCGGGTTCATCAGGCGACCGTGGAAGCAATCGAGCGTCGCGCATTGGCCTATCTGAAACGACACCATGCGAACAAGCCGAGTGAGCCGGGTTGGTCGAAAGATCGGTTTGTCGGGTGGATTGAAACACGAACGGCGGCGGGTCTCGGTCGTTCGGTTCTTGAGCGGCTTGAGACCAGGAAATTGGTCATTATTCAGGGGCCTTATGTTGCGCATCATGAATTCAGGCCGGCGCTGTCCGGTGAAGACGCGGCCCAAATGACACAGCTGGTCGATGAAATTAAGGCCGCCGGGCTTGACCCGCCGGAATGGAAAAAACTGAAGACGATTCAGCCGTTGTCCAGGCAGCGAGCCAAGGTTTTGGAGGGGCTCGCAAAGATCGAACCGGCCTTGGTGTCTTTCGGCCCACAACGTTATATCTCAGCCGATGCGATGGAGCGCTTCAAGCACACGGTTCGTGAGCTGGGCACCGGGGATCGTAAATTCAAGCTGGCCGATGTTCGCGACGCGCTGCAATTGAGTCGTCGAGTCGTGCAGCCGTTGTTGGAGCATCTTGATCGTGTTCAGTTTACAAAGCGCGTCGGCGACGAACGCATCCTGCTCGATTAGCTGAAGTGGTCACGGAGAACGGTTGATGGAACCACCGCGCGAGAGACAAAAACCCAAGACGGTGACCAAGCTTGCCGCAGAGTCGACTCGTCCGAATTCCCAAGCGATGGCACGCATCCCGTCCATGACAGCATTGCTGAAGGCAGCGGAATCATTTGAAACTTTGCGCGGTACCCCACATGCCGTTGTCTCAGAGGCGCTGCGGAAAGCGGTTGCCGTTCTTCGCGAAAGACTGCAGAAGGGGGGCGTCACCGAAAAAGAATGTGGGGTTGACGCGGTCTTGAGTCAGGCTCGCGAAATCCTGAATGCACGCCGGGCGCACCGATTGCGGAGGGTCATCAATGCGACCGGGGTTGTTTTGCACACCGGTCTCGGCCGAAGCGTCCTCCCGTCCGTAGCCATTGAGAGGATCGGCGGGGTTGCTGGCGGATACTGCAGCTTGGAGATCGACCTGGAAACCGGCAAACGAGGCCGGCGCGGCCGACATGTTGAGGAACTCCTGTTGGAGCTGACCGACGCGGAAGCGGCCATGGTCGTGAATAACAATGCGGCTGCCACGATGCTTGCGCTCCATGCCCTTGCCAGGGGGCGGGAAGTGATTGTCTCGCGCGGGCAACTCATCGAGATCGGCGGCTCTTATCGGTTGCCGGAGGTCATGATCGCCGGAGGGTCGACGCTTCACGAGGTCGGCACGACAAACAAGACTCGACTCCGTGATTACGAAGCGGTCATCGACGAGCAAACTGCGATGATCATGCATGTGCACACGAGCAACTACCGAGTGGTTGGTTTCTCCGAAAATCCCGGAACGAAGGAACTTTCAGAACTCGCTCGCGCTCACGGTATCATCATGTTCGACGATCTCGGAAGCGGTGCGCTTCTTGACGGTGAGGTGTGGTCCTCCGCGAACGAACCCACGGTGGCATCCAGTCTGAAGCACGGCGCCGACCTTGTTTCCTTCAGCGGCGACAAGTTGCTCGGAGGACCCCAGGCCGGCATCTTGTTGGGGCGGCGTTCGATCATCGATCGGCTTCGCAACGATCCGATGGCTCGCGCCCTTCGCGTTGACAAGCTGACCGTTGCCGCACTTGAAGCCGTGCTCGAGCTTTACCATGATCCGGATCGAGCAATGCGGGAGATTCCGCTACTGGCCCGTCTGGTTGAATCCGAGTCCATGCTTGTGACTCGTGCGGAAAAATTATCCGATCGCCTGAGTTCAGTGCTTCCTGACGATTCGTTCATGGTTAAATCTGACGAGAGCTTCGCGGGAGGGGGATCGCTGCCCGCATGGCCGTTTCCCACAGCCGTTGTGTGCTGGAAACCTGCGGGGAACGTTTCGCTCGACGAATTGGCGCAAAAGCTGCGACTGGGTGATCCGAGCGTTCTTTGCCGGATCAAAGAGGATGCGATCCACCTGGATTTGCGCACTGTGCCGGAACATGAATATGACGAACTCATCCAGATGATGATGCGTGGGCGTTCTTCTCAGGGTCATTGAATTATTCGCGAACCCCGGGCAGGCTTGGCCGGGGCTTTACAGATCATCAAGCAGCGAGACCGTTGAACTCGAATCCCAGGTCACGGCGTTTTGTTTCCACTGCTGAAACATCTGAGCCAATAATTCCATCGGGAGACCGACAACGTTGGTAAAGCTCCCCTGAACCCTTTCGACAAACGCGTCGCCGTGGTCTTGAATGCCGTATGCGCCGGCCTTGCCGCGCCACTCGCCGGTGTCGAGGTAATTTTCAATTGCCGAATCGGCCAGAGGACGGACCTGAATGACGCTGATGTCATGGTGAAGCAGGCGCTGGCTGGTGATCGGTTGAAGGAGCGCGACACCGGTGATGACCTCATGTTCGGTGCCGGATAGTTTTTTCAGAATGTGTCGCGCGTCGTCGCGATCTTTGGGTTTTCCGATGATCTCATGGTCGACAAACGCGATCGTGTCTGCGGCGAGGATCGTCTTCTTGGGATGGTTCCCGGCAACGCTACAGGCTTTGAAGTAGGCCAGGGATTCGGTGTGCAATGCAGGTTGGGCGCAAATCTGTTCGGCATCGGGCTCGTCAAACGGTGGCGTCGCGATGTCGAACCGATACCCGGCCTCCGACAGCAATTCCTGGCGCCGAGGACTGCTGGAGGCCAGGAGCAGTGATTTGGGTTGGAGGGGCAGGGCCATCGGAAGTTTTGTCCAAGTGTCACGATTTGTTTCTGATGCATGCATCATACCGTGAATAGCGGGACTTTTCTTTAATCCCTGAGAAGGCTGAGGATCAATTTTTGTAAAAACAGGCACGGCCACGCCGAGGCGTGACCGTGTCCTCCCCCTCCTTCCCTCTGACGGGAAAGACTGGCTTGCTGACGAAGATTCGTCAGGTTTTATGCATCTTCTCGATCAAGATCTTGGCCGTCTCAGGGCGCATGATGCGCGGGTCAGGCAGTTTGCCGGCGATTAATTCTTCACGGACTTGCCGGCCGCTGATGAACACCGGCTTTTCGTCAGGATGTTTGTCCATCAGGTCGACACGGCCGAGTGATTCATAGAAGGCGGCGAAGCCGACCTTGAGCGGTCTTATCCGCAATTCACCAGGCAGGTCGTCGAAAATGCGCTGGGCGGCAAGGCCGTCCCAGATGTCGGTGCCATCGTCATAGGGCGCGTCGGCGTGCTTGCGGCCGATGATGATGTCGGTAAAGCCGAAGTTCTGCCGGTAAATGCCGTGCATCACCGCCTCCCTCGGTCCGGCGTAAAACATCTTGATGTCGAGGCCGAGGAGCAGGACGCGATCTCGCAAGGTGTAAGGCTTCTTTTCCCAAAGTGCCTCATCCTTGTCACCTTCGCCAAGGTGATCGTGATCGATCAGCGCTTTGTAGGTGTGCATTCGCGTGGCTGCATCGACATCGTCGGACTTGGTTTCGCCGATAAGCGGATTCAGGACCGCTCCGGCCGTGTCGCATTCACGCACCAGGCATTCGAGACCGTAGACCAGGGCATATTCATGGGCACGGTGAAGCGGATTACGCGTCTGAAAGGCCACGACCCGAGACCAGCCCTTTTCGGCAAAGAGCTTCCGAGTCTCGCTCGGGCGGAGCACATGGCGACCGTAGTCGGGGTGCTTCGGCTGGGGCAGCACTTCGACTTCACCACCGAGGAGCATTTCACGCTTATCATTCAAGACCATGTGGCCGCCGGGATGATCGGTGCGCTCCGTTTGATAAACGCTGCGAAGGTATTTTTGCTTTTCATATGGAAAGATGTCGTTGATGAGCAGGATGGCAACCGGATTTCCGCCGGAGTCTTGCAGTTGCACTTTTTGGCCGGCGTTCAGTGAACCGGCTTGTTCCGCGGAGATGGGAAACGAAACAGGGATGGTCCAGGCGTAGGCCTTGCCGCCGACGTCGAGGGTGCCTTCGTCGAGGCTTCGGTGCCACTGTTCCTTGTTCATGGGACCGGTCAGAGGGCTGAGACCGCCGTCGCCGAAGCGATAGAGACTCGACAGGTCTGCGTCTTCCACTCGGACGGCGGGAAGATCTGCTGCTTCTTTTTTGATATCCGGGATCTGATCCTCGGATACGGTCAAATCCAACGGGGCATCCAAGCCGCCGTGGGCTGGAATCAGGTCAGCCATGCGAGTTTGCCTTTCCTGCAAGAATGATTGCATGTGCAGCAGTATGAACCATCGCGTTGCCGTGCTTCGGAAGGCCGGCATTAAATCAGCAAACCATTAGCATCTTGGGTGGTTTGACTGAGAACCGCACGCTACACAAGAAACTTCATATGCTAGCACGGCCCGAAGTAAATCACAAGCTTTTGCCAGGGCGGTTTATGGCGACTCCTGACTCATCATGGCCGGCGACAGCAAGGCATCCTATCATAGCGACTTATGAATACCCCGATGGAAAAAGTCGAGGTGAAGCTTCCGGGCCGTGCCTATTGGATCGAAATCGGTTCGGGCACGCTCGGCCGCTTGGGATCGCGATTGAGAGAACTCATTTCCGCGAAACGCGTGACGCTCATTACGGATCAAAATGTCGGTCCGCTCCACGCCGCCAGGCTTATCAAATCACTCGAATCTTCGAATTTTCAAGTGGCCGACATCACGGTGCCGGGGGGCGAGTCCTCAAAATCGCTCGAACAAGCCCGTTTGATTTATGACGAACTCGCCGGACTGTCTCACGGTCGTCACGATCCGATGATTGCGCTTGGCGGCGGTGTGGTGGGTGATTTGTCGGGTTTTGTCGCGGCGACGTGGATGCGCGGCGTGCCGTTTGTTCAATGCCCGACGACGCTGGAAGCGGATATCGATGCCGGTGTGGGAGGAAAGACGGCGGTCAATCATGCCAGTGGTAAGAACATGATTGGCGTGTTCTATCAGCCGAGTCTTGTCTGGATCGACGTTGATTGCCTTTGCACGCTGAACGATCGTGATTATCGAGCCGGTTTGGCGGAGTCCGTGAAGCACGCCGTCATTTTCGATGAGGCGTTTCTGCAATGGCATGAAGAGCACGTGGATGCCATCACGGCGCGTGAGCCACGGATTGTGCAGGAATTGGTCCGGAGGAACTGTGAGATCAAGGCTGCGGTCGTCGTCGAGGACGAAAAAGAGGCTGCATCAAAGGGTGTCGGCCGTGCGGCACTTAACTTCGGTCATACGGTCGGTCATGCGATTGAAGCCGTGAGTGAGTATGAACTTCGGCATGGTGAAGCCGTTTCGCTGGGCATGGTTGCGGCATTGGACTTGGCCGTGAGGCACTGTCATTTTCCCGACCGTGAAAGGCAGAGGATAGAATCGTTGCTTTCGGCGCTAGGATTGCCTGTTCGATCCGCCAGGCCTTTGGATGCTTCCGCTTTGTTTGCACGGATGAGGAGCGACAAGAAGGCGAAGCATCAGACGATTCGATTCGTGCTCCCAAGCCGGATCGGGAACGTGGCTTGGTTTGAGGCGCCGGCCGAAGAGAGTGTGGCGGACGCGATTGACCGTGTGATCGGGGCGTAAGTCTGGGCGCGGGCGCCGGGCTGGCACAGCCCGGCTCGCTTATTTTTTTGCCGCTTCTGAGAGCTTTTCCTTAAGTGCCAATTCGAGTTCGGGCATTGTTTTGCATTCGATGACAACGTCTTCACGACGATGGTCGATCGCCTGGCCGGCGATCTTTTCCGCCCAGCCGCCCGAATGACCGAGAGCGATGACGGGGCGATCGTACATCCATGCGAAAGCGATTTCACTGAGTGTGCCGGCGGCGCCGCCGATGACGAGGATGACATCGCCGGCGATTCCAGTGATAACGTTTCGCGCCCAGCCCAGGCCTGTCGGAATGACGTAATGTGCATATCTGTTGACTTCATCCATTCCCGTGTTGGGGGTGACGGCGATGACTGTGCCGCCCGTTTCAGCGCAGGCTTTGGAGGCCGCGGCCATGATGCCGTCGCGACCGCCGGTGACCAAGGCGGCGCCGAGCTTGCCGACGATGGCGCCCGCTTGTTCGGCGAGTTTGAGAAGATTGGCATCGGCCTCGCTGGAACCGATGATGGCGACCTGGGGTTTTCGCAACGACTTCATGGCGTAAGACCCTATCAGGAGTTCCGTGGCTGTCAAAAGGGGCGGAGCGTATACGGATATCGATAGATCTCTCCTTCGTTCGTGCGAATAGTCGCGGCGACGCAAAGGAAGATGTTTCCCAGCACCAGCAGGATCAACAGCAGAACGCTAAATGCTCCGATACCGGGAATCGGCAATATCAAAAGAGACAGGCAAAAGCCGATCAGCACGACGAAAGTGAACTGAAAATTAAGCGCTTCCCGAGCACTGCCGGCGACGAATTCGCCCAGCATCTCTCGTTTGATCTGCCAGATCAGCACGGGGCCGATGATGTTGCCGAACGGGACGAGGAAGAACAGGCCGGAAATGTGGGCGAGCATCGCCCAGTTTCTTTGCTCCTGAGTTGGTTTGCCGGGTCCGGGAGTGGATGGGGTCATCGTTAGGCTATTGGTCTCTCTTTCGCAGGAGTTTCAGTGCGCGGCGGAGCACCGGATCACCATTCTTGAATTTACCCGGTTTTGCCTCCACTTCAATATCCGGCGCGATGCCTTCGCCCTCGAAGCAGGAGCCGTCCGGTCGCATCGCCTTCCAGGAAGGAATGTAGACCGCTACGCCGTTTTTCATGGCGTGGGGTTTGGGATTCCCGCTGCTGCCGTAGGATCGCTCGCCGATCATCGTAACATGCTTTCCTTGCTTCAGCATCAACAGAAATGCTTCACAGCTGCTCATGTTCGCAGGACCCATCAAGACCGCGACCGGCTTGTCAAAACGTCGCGGCGGGGTGTGACCTCGGATTGTTCGGCTCAGCACCCTGCCGAATCCTGTCTCGGCGCTCGCATCACGATACGCGTTCTTGGCATACACTTTTTCGCCTTCGACGAACCACCCGGCGATGGGTTTGGCCAGTGACTCGTCACCACCGCTGTTCGGGCGGAGGTCGAGAATCAGCCCGGAACAGTCTTTGTATTCCCGGAGGAAATCCTGAATCTGCGCAAGGTCGTCCGCTTTGCCATTGTCCAGTGTTCCGATCAGGATGTACCCGATATTTTCATCGGTTCTGGCGGTAAAGACGCATCGGTTCCTTTGGGCCAGTTCGGGAAGGATGGTTCTGATGCCCTCGAGGTCAAAATTGGGCTTGAGGTTTCGACGATAGGTCGGAATTATTTTCCCCTCGTGCTCCAGCCAAAGATGCATGTCTTTGAGGGCGGACAGCATTTTTGCGGTTCGCTTGACCCAGGTTCGTTCGTTGGAAGACGCAATGATCTTCTTGCGATGCTTCTTGTTCAACGCCTTCCAATCGATCCCACGGAGTTCGTGATAGGAATATTGGCTCTCGAGCAATTTCATCAACTGCTTGAGACAACGCTTGTTGAGCTTCTTTTGTTTGGCTTTGCTTCGTTTGGGGACGGCCGTCGCGGTCGAGAACTCCCAAGGCACCGGCGTCAAAGGTGCGCCGTCGACGCTGCGGAAGTATTGACCGGCCTGACAGTTGAGTGACATTCGATAGTCATGATCGGCCTTTAGCCTGGCGACAGCCACGAGCGTTCGTTTGTCGCTCCATTTCGGCTGACCGATCAATTCGGGAAACGTCGGGCCGCCTCCACAAAGCGAATAGCCGCCCGTAGACATGTCTCGATCAAACGTGATGCGCAGTTCTTTCACGCCAGGTTCGACGTCGGTGGCGCCGTTCCTCGGAAATAGCTCGACCACTTTCGGCGGTTCCAGCATGAGTGTTGACTGAGTGAGGATGGCGGGGAAACCGATTCCCATCGTCACCATCAGAAGACGGACGACCTGCCTCGAAATTGAAATAAACGTAAGATGAGACATGTTAAAACTTCCCGAAACTCAGTGGCTCTGATCGATGAATCGACTTCTCTGCTATCTTCGCTTTTCTCCGTCCTTTGCGAAGGCCGCCAGGCCGAGTTGTGAGCCGAGATTCATGCTTTCCAGCGCGCTCGCCGGTACGATGACCATCGATCCTTTTTCTTTCAAGCCCTCGAACAGCATGTTCATGCCCCTTAGGTGTAACGCGACGGGGTTGTTATTGTAACGCTCCGCAGCCTTGGCGAATTTCTCTGAAATTTCGGTCTCCGCCATGCCGAGGATAATTCGCGCGCGGCGCTCTCGCTCGGCCTGTGCCTCCTTGGACATCGCTTGTTCGAGCTGTTTGGGAATCTTGATATCACGAATCTCAACAGATTGGATTGTGATGCCCCAGTCATGGGTCTTGGCTTCGAGAATCTCCTGCAGGCTCTGGCCGAGTTCTTTGCGATTTTGGAGGATCTCCGCCAACTCGTGTTTCCCGATGATGTCTCGCAACGCCGTCTGAGCCGAGAAGAGGATGGCTTCGTCGTACTGCTCGACTTCGAGCACGGATTTCTCGACGTCCCAGACGACGTAAAAGAAAATCGCATCGACGTCTACCGGAACCGTGTCACGTGTCAATGTTGTTTCCGCACCAAATTGACGCGCTCGAATCCGCTGATCGACGTGATGTGAGATGTACTCGAAGATCGGAATAATGAAAAAGAAACCCGGACCGCGCAGTCCCTTGTATGCACCGAATCGCAATACGACGGCCCGTTCCCATTGCTCGGCGACTTTAAGTGAATTGGTCCCAAGCCATGCGATGAAGACGACGCTAAGAATCGACACGACGAAGCCGACGTTTGGAATGTCATCCAGATTTTGCCACGGCTTGGTCACCATGGCGATGATCAGGAGCCCGGTCACCAGTAGTGCCGCGCCGAGGATTCTCGCCTGCGGCGGTGTACGCGTGTCGTTCGTAAGAAGAGATGCCTTCATGGGCTCACCTCCTGTCGGAAAGCCGATCATTCAGAGCCGCGACGAGTTCTCGGAGTGAAAATCCGAATTTTCCTGCCTCAGCCACAAATTCGTCACAGATTTTTTCCAAGAATTCCAAGCGCTTGGCCTGATCCTGCGCAACACCGGGTTCGGCTGCGACGAACGTGCCGGTACCGCGTTGCGTCGTAAGCACCTGCCGAATCTCCAACTCTCGATAGGCACGAGAGACGGTGTTCGGGTTGACCTGCAAGTCGATGGCAAGTTTCCGAACGGTCGGCAGTCGATCGCCGGGTTTGAAATCCCCGCCGGCCACGCCCATGAGAATCCGATCGATGATCTGTCGATAGAACGGAACTCCGCTACGCGGATCAATCGAAATGATGGGGTGGGCGGTTGTCATTTCTCTAATTGTTCGGATCTGATGGAGTTCCTCTGTTTCTCTATTGTATTAGTCATATAGTACAATAGATAAGTAGCATTGTCAATCCTCAAGCACGTTTTTTCACATTTATTCATTGAATCAGGCGAGCCGGCGGCTTATATTTAACCAAATGGTTAAATATGAGTCACAGCTTGATTCGACGTTTTCAGCCCTGGCAGACCCGACCCGTCGAGCCATTCTCGCTCGATTGGCGGTGGGCGACGCGTCCGTCACGGAGTTGGCACGGCCCTTTGACGTTTCGCTTCCAGCTGTCAGTAAGCACCTCCGTGTTCTGGAACGGGCCGGACTGCTCACCCAGGACCGGCAGGGCCGTGTTCGGCGTTGTCAACTCCAAGCCTCTCCGATGCGGGCCGCTGCGGAGTGGATCGAGTGCTATCGCCGTTTTTGGAGCCAGCAGCTTGACGCTTTGGCTGAGTTTTTCGGGGAATCTCAAGACACCGCGGAAGCAAGACAGGAGAAACGAGACAATGACATTAAACGCAAACACACCGACGGAATTTAGCATTCGTGTTTCCAAGTTTATTCGAGCTTCGCGTGAGCGAGTTTTCGAGGCCTGGGTTCGTCCGGAGATTCGTCGAAAGTGGTGGCGCACCAATCGTGGCGAGGGGCCGACGACGTGCGAGATCGATGGTCGCGTTGGTGGAAAGTATCTTCTGAAACAAATCGGCAGCGGGGCCGAGACGCCAGCGGGTGTCGAAGACGACTACGAGTGGGTGATCGAGGGGGAGTTCCTGGAGTTTGACGCGCCGCGCCGACTCGTCTTCACCTGGAACGTGAATCATCCTGGGGAGCCGTCGGGTGACGAGCGTGTGACGATTGAATTTCATGAAGCCGAGGGCGGCACGGAGGTCACGATCTCGCACGAAGGCATTCTTTCGAGCAGCCTTCGTGACGGCACCGAGAAAGGCTGGACGAAGCTTTTGGAGCTTCAGGCAGAGGTTTTGGCGCAGGCGTGACGTCGAAGTCGTCGCCGGTCAGGAACTTTTGCCGAAGCCCAGACTTGAAATCCAGCTCCCGGACTGCGCTTCCGCGTTCTGGCGTCCGCACAGTTTCGTTGCGATTTCGGAAATTGCTTTTCGGATCGGATTCTTTTCCGAAACGGGTTCCCCGAGATCGTTGGCCAGCGACAGCGACTTGTAGTGATTGGGCACGACGCCGATGACCTTCTTGCCCACTTTTTCTTCAAGCGCTTTGATATCGATGTTCTGAAACTTCTTGTTGTAGCGATTCACAACAAATTCCAGCTTCTCGATCGGCACTCCGAAGCGAACGAGTCCTTCGGTCAGGCGGGCCGCATTCAGAATTCCGGGCACGGTCAGTTGTGCCACGAGAATGAGTTTGTCGCATTCCTCGATGGCACATCCTGTGATGGCGTCCAGTTTTCGCGGCAGGTCCATGACCAGATAAGGAAACAAGGACTTGGTCGACGTAATGACATTCCTGATGATCGTTTCGTCAATGGACTGGGCCTGATCAATCTGCTCAGGTCTTGGCAGGACAGAGATTCCGGAGGGCAGCTCCAGGAAATAGTCTTCGATATGTTGTTCCTCGATGACATCGATGTGCGCGAGGTCGGCGACGGTAAACCTTGGAGTCAGATCCCAGGACTTCGCCACGGTTCCAAATTCGAGGTCGAGGTCGATGATCGAGACGGATGATTTTGTTGAATCCGACAACGACATGGCCAGATAGCAGGCCAGCGTTGTTGCGCCCGCGCCACCGGAAGTTCCGATGACGGACAACGTCTTGCCCCACGGCGGGGCTTCGCTCGAGCCTGAGGCTTCATTGAGAGATTTGCGAATGGCCAGAAGCAGGTCGTTTTCATCAAGTGGTTTGGACGTGATCTGGCGGCAGCCGGCGCGCTGTGCGCGAATGACCTTGTTCACGTCGTTCGTGCCGGTGACTCCGATGACGGCCAGTGCGGGCCTGATTTCGAGTGCTTCAACGATGGCGTCAAACGCATCGCCCTGATCAATGTCGATGAGCAACACCGCGATCTCTTCGGCGCCAAGCGTGGTTCGAAGCTCTTCACGCCCGGACGGATTGCCGGCGACTTTGTAGGGGCCGAGTTCGTTGACTGCGGGATCGTCAATGTGATAGACGCAGATTCTCTTGCTGCTCACCTTGTTCTCCTTCCCGTTGCATGATCGTTCAGAGCGGCGATCAGCCGGATCGACGTCACGTCAGGGATGCCCTGAATACACTAATTACCTTGTCAATCGGGAACGGCGAGTCGCGACTTGGGTAGTTTTCGGCCCGGCGCGTCCCATAATCGCCGGTCGGCCAATGGTTGTCCAAAAACAAGTGAGCAAAAGCTTATGGGGCTACTTTCTTACTACGATATAGGCTGTGCCGCTAGGCATGGAAACCAAGGTCAATAGTTAGGAGTATGGAGGCTCATGTCGAGCACAAGGACGGACTTCAAACTGGTCACGGAAGACTATTGGGAACGATTTCTGCGCCGGACGGTTGAGACTCAGTTCAAACCGGACGTGAAGCGCGAAGTTCCACGATATCCATATCAAGGCGAAGCCAAACTCATCATCGTTGATGGTGAGGACAGCAGCACGCGAAGGCTTTCGGTCGTCAACATTTCACTTGAGGGACTGACGGCCAAAGGCAACACCGAAATTCCCATTGGTACGAAAGCGTTCGTGGAGATGAATCCCGAAGGAACCCCTTTCGTTATGGCGGGCGAGATCGTTCACTGCACGGAAACTCTGGGTGGTTTCAAGATCGGAATCAGGTTGAATTTTGAATAGGCGTTTCGGGGCGAGGCGGTGTCAGCCGTGCGTCGCGCGGAAGGATCGTGAAGATTCTCTTCGCGGCCCGGAGTGAACGATGCTCGCCTCCCGACAATGGTGGTAACAGGGACACGTTAACGACAGGCGGTTCAGTCTAATGATGACTTCCTACAGAAACATTCTCGGCTTGATCGTATTGGGGTTCGGTCTTACTTCACTTATCCAACATCAGGCTGATCAGCGACGGGCCGCCGAGGCGAATACGCTGATGACTTCTTACCTATCCATGGGAGAGGTGGGCGTTGATGCTTCAGGAGATCGCAATAGTCCGATGACGACGGTGACGGCAAACCGTGGCAGCAGTCTGTATTCGGAACAACCGAGTCAGCCCATCGGCACGGTCACGACGGCGAATCGCGGTAACACACTTGATGCTCAGAGCATTGAGCAGAGCGAGATGAGAATCATCTCCATGCCGGCCGAACCTTCGGAGACGGTCATGGATCCCGTTGCCGAAGCGGATTCCATTCCCGAGCCGCCGGAAGCCATCGTGCTTGGCGGTCCGGGCGATGCGCCCGAGGTTGAAGAACCGGATTCACCGGACGATTTCCCTGATTTCGATTTCGGCGACTCGCTTTATGACGATTCAATGTCCGAAGATGAGGAGGACTCCTCGGATGAAGACGGCCAGGAGCCGCCGGATTCGGTCGAGACCACCGTGGTTCCGAACAAGCCGGCACGCTCGGCCGATGACGAAGCTGAGACGATGAGGGTGACGGAGGCTCAGACGGTCGAGAGGACCGTGCCTGACGCGACGATTACGAATGCGCCGACTCAGCATAGGCAATCGGACGTGATTCGCATCGCGGTCAATTCCTCGTCTACCGTTGATGTGACATCAAAGATCGATTTGGCCGAGATCAGCGATCCTGCGGTGGCCGACATTCTGGTCCCGACGCCCGGTAGGGTGATCGTTGTCGGCAAAAGCGCCGGTTCGACCCAACTGTTGCTGAAAATGGGTTCGGACTACCGTGTTTTCCACGTGGTTGTGGAACCCAACTTGGCGGTCCTCAGACATTTGATCCGAACGGTTGCTCCCTCATCGACGGTCAAAATCGATACGCTCAACGGCCAGATGGTCCTCAACGGCCATGTTCCCGACGGAGAGACCGCTCAGCGAATCGAGGAGCTGGCGGTCGTCCATCAGGGAAGTGAAGTGGTCAATCACCTGACCATTGCCGGCGTTCAGCAGACCCTTCTCCGCGTCGTCGTGGCTGAGGTCAACAAGGATTCGTTGCGGGCGTTGGGCGTCAACTGGGCCGTCGGGGGATCGCAATTGTCGCGCGACTTCTTCCTCTCGAACAACCTGGGTCAACTGAATCCCACCAATATTGCCAGTAACGGTTTGGCGGATGTCAGAACGGGCCAGTTGACCTACTCGATTGCACCGACCGGGACCGGGCCCAATACCAACATCACGTTTGGTTTTCCTCGTGCCGAACTTCAGTTTTTCTTCAATGCTTTGCGCGAAAACGGTCTGGCCCGCACGTTGGCGGAACCGAACCTCGTGGCCATCAGCGGACAAACGGCCTCATTTCTGGCCGGCGGCGAAGTGCCGATTCCCATTTCACAAGGTGGTTCTGTTGCGGGTGCCATTACGATTGAATACAAGGAGTTCGGCGTTCGCCTCGCGTTCACGCCAACGGTCGTCGGGGGGCAGATCATCCGAATTCACGTCATGACGGAAGTGAGTGAAGCGGTTCCGACCACCGGACCTGGAGCAGGTGGATTGCCGCTCTTCGCCTTCAATACGAGACGTGTCGAATCCACGATCGAGTCCGGCAACGATCAGACCTTCGCGATCGCGGGGCTCTTGGATACCAAAGTCAATTCGGTCGCTTCCAAGATACCCGGTCTCGGGGATCTCCCGATTTTGGGAACGCTCTTCAGTTCGGTGAGCTATCAGAAGGAGGAAACCGAACTTGTTGTGCTGGTCACGCCGCAACTCGTGGAGCCGCTCGATCCGGATCAGGTGATCGCGCCACCGGGCTCACTGATGAAGGACCCGAGCGACTTCGAGCTGTTCACGTTGCAGCAGCTCGAGGGTGGCCTGCAGGAGGAGCTGGAAGAAGAGATGAGCTCATCGGATGACGAAGAAGACGACGGAGATTATTCGGCAACCGATGCCGCACCTGCGCCCGAACTTCAAGGACCGTGGGGTGTGGACAATACCGAGATGGTGTTGATCTCGGAATGAGACGTCACGAAAACAATCGCTCGAGGATGAGTGGGAACAACGATGAGCATTAGAGACGTAACATCGGAAAATCAGGACGCGGTGATGCCTTCGATGCCGGAGGTTGCCGAAGTTGTGGAAGACACGGCGCCCATCGAGGTTGTCGAACGCACTGAGGTTGTCGAGCCTACGGAGGCGGGCAATGTCACGGCGGTCGGCGATTTCATCGATGGCTATCGTATTATTCGCACGGTCAGCGAGACTCCGACGAGCGTGATTTACAAGGCGGAGCAGAATGGGACCAAGCGAAGGGTCGCCATCAAGGTCATTTTCAACCGACCGGGTTCCATGGCGGATTCCCTGAAGCGGCCTGAGGAAGAGGTACAGAGACTCAAGCATTTGAATCATCCTGGGATCGTCGCATTCCTCGACATGGGGACGACTCCGGAAGGGCATTGCTACTTCGCCAACGAGTTTGTGAGAGGCGTTCCGCTGGACGAATACGTCAAGATTCACAAGCTGTCTTTGCAGAATCGGCTCACGCTTTTCAAGAAGATCTGCGATGCGGTCGCCTATGCGCACCAGCAACTGCTTCTTCATCGTGATTTGAGACCGAGCAAGATCGTGATCGACGGCAAATGCAATCCCAAAATCGTGGGGCTTGGCGTCGCCGCCGTGACGAACGTGGATCTGAAAAATACCGACGCAAGCTCGGATGATCCCGAGTTGAGGAGGTTCCTGGCGTACAAGAGCCCGGAGCAGATGACCGGCAGGGCCGTTGACATCGATGTTCGGAGTGATCTGTATGCTCTGGGCGTGCTTCTTTACGAGCTGCTGACTGAACAGCTTCCGTTCGGGCTCGGTTCGTGCAAGGCTGACGACATCGTCAAGAACATCTGTAAGAACCGGCCTCGCATTCCTGCTTCCGCACGGCGCGCCATGGGCGATGACCTGACGGCCATTGTCCAGAAATCGCTCGAGAAGGATCCGAATGCTCGCTACAAGACCGTGGCAGCGCTTTCGCAAGACCTTCAGAACTATTTTGATCAGAAGCCGGTTCAAGCGCGGCCGGCTGGAGCTCTTTATGAGTTTCGAAAGCTGATGGCTCGTCATAAATCGAGAACCATTTCCGTGCTCTTGATGACTGCGGCGGTGATCGGTTTTGGCGCCCATGTACACTTGACGACCAGGCAGGCAGGCCAGCAGCTTATTCAGCAGGAGCACGAGCGGTCCTCGGCCGAGCTTACGACGTTAACCGTCGCCAAGGAGCTTGCGGAGCAGAAACTGGCAGACGCCAAAAAAGCGTTTGAGGCAAGATTGGCGGAATACAAGGACTTCGATGCCAGGGTTTCCCACTTTGAATCGCAATTGGCAAGCGCGAAAAAGACGAATGACTCATTGCGGACCGAGGTGGCCGGCGCAAAGTTGAAGGCCGAGGCCTCGGAGGAAGTTTCTCAGTTTCTGATGAGACTCCTCCAGGTGCCCGGGGACGTCAAGTCCAACCGCGGTCAAACGACCGTGGCTGACATGCTTGATCATGGGGCGGGCCAGGTTGCGCGGCAATTCGGGGGCCGGCCGATTATTCAGGCTGCATTGTTTGATGCCTTGGGGCTTGCCTATCAGCGGCTGGGATTTCATGGAAAAGCAGCCGGACAAATCAGAGCCGCGCTGGACGCGCGTCGTCAGGCGTTGGGAGAGACGCATGAAGATACGATCGATTCGATGAACAACCTTGCCACTGCACTGTTTTCGGAAGGGAACCATGAAGAGGCCGAGCCCCTTTGTCGGCAGATCGTTGCATCCACGCGTCACACGTTTGGTGATGAGGACCCGAAGACGCTGACGGCGATGAATAACCTCGGGATGACGTTGTATTCTTTAGGCAATCTTGCTGAGGCAGAGCGCAATCTGCGCCAAACTCTGGCGGGACGCCGTCGTGTCTTTGGCGGTGATCACCGCAAGACCGTCACGACCGCCCACAACCTGGGCAAGGTTCTGTTTGACCAGGGCAAACCCGAAGAGGCTGCAACTCTCTTCCGTGAAACACTGGATGTGAAGCGTCGTGAATTGGGCGACGACCACCTGGATGTTACCGGGGTCATGTTGGAACTCGCAGAATCGTTGATGGCGCAGGGTGATTCTGTCGGCGCACATTCGTTGCTTCAAAAATGTTTTGATATTCGAAAGAAGGCGTTGCCCCAGCGCCACTGGTTGATGTCGTACACGAAGGGCGCCATGGGCCAATGTCTTGCCGTTCAAGGTCGATATGAATTGGCCGAACCTCTGGTGCTCTCAAGCTATTCTCGAATCAAAACGGTTCGAGGAAACAACGACGAGTTTACGCAGAGGTCATTACGCCGTGTCGTCGATCTGTATGAAGCCTGGGGCAAACCCGAGAAGGCCGCGAAATATCGCGCTGTGCTTAAGCCGACGACTCCCTGATACCGGTGGGTAGCGGCGGGCGACCGGTTAGGTCGAGAATTCTTTTTCGGTTCCCATTCTTCAAATCCAAGGTAGGGCGGGCTCTGCCCGCCGTGATACGGTATGGGCCCATCGCCAAA
Source organism: Phycisphaerales bacterium (assembly GCA_022360095.1). Classification (GTDB taxonomy): domain Bacteria; phylum Planctomycetota; class Phycisphaerae; order UBA1845; family UTPLA1; genus JAKSDK01. Next base: position 13,751 of record JAKSDK010000448.1, on the reverse strand, counting down.
CGGCCCACAACAACGTGTGCACACATAAGCGATGATGGCGGGTGGAACCCGCCCTACATCAGGCTTCGCCTGAAGTTGTCACTTCTGGTTTTCTTTTCCTGATCCTCGGTCCATGGACGTGCCGAACGGAATCTGTTAAAGGGGTGAGTGTCGGTCTGCGCGCAATACGAGCCTTAATTTGGGGAGACTCCTGCGATGAGGCGACGCCCACGAGAGCTGAACTGGGATTTCCTTCGCGGTTTTCTGGCGGATCACGGCGCCGATCCGGTTGATTTGGATCGTTTCGAAGTCTTCCGGTCGCGGCGCAGGTTTTTCAGCCGAGTCGGAAAAGGAGGGCTCCTTGCGCTATTCGCCGGGTTCGGTTCCGGTGCAGATGCGGCCCTCAACGGTTTGTTTGGACGGGGACTGATTCCGGTCGCGCTGGCTGACGAGGCGGACAAGCCGACGGTTCCAGACAAACCGGGAATGCTCGTGCACATTTCTCATCCGATCAGTGGTGAATTTCCTCCTCACCTGCTGGATGACGACGAGACGCCGACGGCGCGTCACTATGTAAGGAACAACGGAGGGATACCCGACCGTGCGATCGACCGAAATCTCGAAGGCTGGACGCTGACGATCGACGGCGAAGTCCAGCGGCCGTTGGAGCTGTCTATCGATGAATTGAAGAAAATGCCTTCGGTGTCCATGCCCTTGCTGATTGAGTGTGCGGGCAACGGCCGCGCACTGTTCGAACCGCGGGTTCGAGGCAATCCCTGGCGGCGGGGGGCGATTGCGTGCAGCCGGTGGACCGGAGTTCGTCTGAACGACGTGTTGAAGCGAGCGGGGCTCAAGGATAGCGCCAAGTACACCGCCCACTACGGTGAAGATCCTCCGATTGGTCAGGCCAAGCCGTTCTCGCGTGGTATCCCCATCAAGAAAGCGATGGACGATCATACGATCATCGCCTACGGGATGAACGGGGAAGACCTTTCGGCCCATAACGGTTACCCCGTGCGATTGGTTGTTCCGGGCTGGGTCGGAAGTTGTTCGCAGAAATGGCTGAACCGTATCTGGATTCGAGACAAGGAACATGATTCGCAGAAGATGCGGGGCTATTCCTATCGAGTGCCGACGCATCCCGTAGTGCCTGGAAGCAGGCCGCCGAAATCGTCGATGGCGGTCGCGACGTCCTGGATCGTCAAGTCTTTGATTACTCGGCCGACGGCCAACGACAAATTCAGCGTCGGTCAAAAAATACCGGTTGCGGGTCATGCCTGGGCGGGGGAGGATGCCGTGGCGAAGGTGCTCGTATCTACGGACTATGGCATGCATTGGCAGGAAGCGAAGCTGAATCCGCCGCCGAACAAGTATGCGTGGTATCGTTGGAGAACCGAGTTGTCCTTCGCTCGCAAAGGTTACTATGAGATATGGGCCAGGGCGTTTGATGACAAGGGCAACGCCCAGCCTTTCCGCCAGCCGTGGAATCCGAAGGGATATCTTGGCAATGTCATTCATCGTCTTCCGGTACGGGTCAACATTTAAGTCATGCTGTCGATTCGGTCTGCTCAGAGCGGCGCGTTGCTTGAGGCTTTGTTCAGCCGCTGCACTGCTCATGTTGACTGTTTGTGATCGCCATGATTCGGGACGTGCATCCGACAAGACGGTCGCCTCGCAGCCGGTGGTCGTTGGCTCCAAGCCCGTGTCGTCGGAAGCGATGACTCCAAAGCAGATGTATGTTGCATATTGTTCGGCCTGCCACACCTTGGAACTCGTCGAGTCTCAACGCCTGGACCGTACAAACTGGGAATGGGTGATGGACGACGTGGTCAACGAATACGGGGGAACCTGGATCACAGAGCAAGAGCGGGAAATCCTGATCGACTACCTCGTCGAGAATTTTGGTCCGGCCGGTGACTCCGGTGAGGCGGCGCCATGAAGGCGAGTTACGCTCTCTTGGCGACGGCGAATCTGTTGTTGATGATGCTGACGGCCGTCATTGGTTTTCAGGTGGATGGTGAGAAGGGCTTTTCGCGTCACTTCCTTCTCGGTGTGATGGCCTGTCTGTTCACTTGTTTTGTTCACATCGTGCTGTTCATGTATTTCGTGGTCCAGGAGAAGGTTCTCGCACAGGCGATTCGGCAGCATGACCTGGATATTTCTTATCATCCACAGATACAGGCGTTCAAGTCCCGGGCGTTGCGATTAAGTCTGCTGGGAATTCTGTCGGTGATCGTGACCGGCAGTCTCGGGGCGGCGATTGAAATCAGACTCGACCCGGGCGTGCATCTCGTCTCCGCGTTTGTGGCGATTTTGATCAATGCGATCGTGTTTTATTTTCAATACGCCCTTGTTCACGACTACGGTGGGATGTTCCATGCAGCGTTCGGCGAGTAACCGATGACAATTGACCGGTGTCGCTCGGCGTTCATATAATTCAACCGTGATAACGATCCAAAGGACCAAGAGCGGCGTTTCATTTCGAGCATGCCTGAAGACTGCGAACAGATTCGCTCGAAGTTGTTCAAGTCGTTTATTCGCAATTCTGATCTTGACAGCCGTATCGGTGCTACCCCTTCATGCGGACGATTCAAAAAAAGGGCCATCCTTTGCAGTCGCGGCGGAACATCTCCTCAGTGGGGAATACAGCCAGGCTATCGTAATATACGAGAAACTCGGTCAGGCGCCCGGAAAGACGATTAGGGCGGAGTGCGAGCGCTCCGCCATCGATTTACTCACAGGCACCTATCGGGAAGGCATCGCACGATTGGAGGCCGTCAAGTCAGCCGGTCGGAATTCTCACGACTGGCACGTCTCTCTGGCGGCCCTTCTCGCAGCGGTTGGAGACTATGAGAAGGCCGTTCAGCACAATCGGAAGGCTGTTTCGCTGGACGACAGAGGGCTTCGCGGACATTGGCAGCTCGGGCAGGTTCTGGAGGCTTTGGGCAAGACCAGAGCGGCAATCGATGCGTATGAGATTTTCGAGGAGATTCTGACAGGCGACACGTTTCCCGAAGATGCGGGCGCCGACGGTCTCACGCTGCTGGGGCAGGGCTTCTATCGATATTCGACGCTGACTCAGACCAATCTGGTCAATCGAACCAAATACGTTCTTCAGGAGATTTATCAGGAAGCATTTGATTTTGTGGATGCCCGATACTGGCCGGCGCGTTTGGCCACAGCTGAGTTACTCCTGGCCAAGCACAACCTTCGCGAGGCCAAGGAGGATTTCGAGCGGGTTCTCCAGCAGAACCCGAATGTTCCTGACGCCCTGGTCGGGCTTGGTCGCGCGCATCTTGAAGACTGGGCATTCGAAGCTGTCGAGGAGCGGGTGAAATCGGCCTTGGCCGTGAACCCGAATCATGTTGGTGCGATGGTGTTGCTTGCGGATACGCGAATGACGGAGCGGCGCTATCATGAGGCGTCGGAGCTGGCTCAAAAGGCGCTGGCGGTTAATCCGAATTCGATCGAGGCATTGGCCGTTCTGGCCGCGGCGCAATTGCGATCCGGTGACAAGGCCGCGGCAGGGAAAACACATGATCGTGTAAAGAAGATAAATCCCAAGTCGGCAGTCTTTCACGAGACCATGGGGCGCTGGCTCTCGGCGGGTCGCCAGTATGTCGAGGCGGAGCCGCATTTGAAAAAGGCGATCGAACATGCTCCCTGGTGGTCCGCGCCGAGGACGGCGCTCGGCCAGCTTTATATGGAGAAGGGTGAAGAGTCGTTGGCTCGTAAATCCCTCGAGGCTTCGTTCAAATTAGACAGCTTCAACCGGCACACCCACAACGTTCTTGAGCTGCTGGACAGCCTTGACACGTTTTCCAAGATGGAAAGTAAGCACTTCATCATCAAGTACGACTCAAAGGATGCGCTTGTCGCGCCGTATTTCTCCGAATCGTTGGAAGAAATGTATTCCGAGGTTTGCGACAACTTCGAGGCGGAGTTGTCGAAACCGACCATCATCGAGTTGTTTCCGGATCACGAAGGGTTCAGCGTCCGTGTGACGGGTCGCCCGTTCATTGCAACGGTCGGGGCATGTACAGGACGCGTGATTGCCATGTGTGCGCCGCGCGGCCGGCCGCCGTTTGGGCGCTTCAATTGGGCCAGTGTCCTGCGGCATGAATTTACGCATACCGTGACGCTCGCGGCAACGGAGAATCGAATTCCGCATTGGATGACGGAGGGGTTGGCCGTTTATGAGGAGCCGGCTCCGCGTTCATGGGGCACGAAGCAACTGCTCAGCGACTCTGTTCGGCGCGACCGGCTGTTTACACTGGAGTCGATCGATTGGGGATTCATGCGGCCGCGCAGGCCGAACGATCGGACACTTGCCTATGCTCAGAGTGAATGGATGGTGGAATACATCATCGAGCGCTACCGCTATCAGGCTATTTTGAAATTTCTGAAGGCGTTTCGGGACGGTCTGGCTCAGGCGCCCGCTTTTCGGCGCGTTTTGAAGATTGAGCCGAACGCTTTCGATCGTGACTTCAAGGCATGGGCCGCGGAGCAAGTCGGGAAGTGGGGTCTGCCGGTTTTGGCCGTGGAGGACCCCGAGGAGATCAGAACGAAGCTTAGGGATAAGCCTGATGATTCGGACTTGCTGGCACGCATGGCGCAGGCTCAGTGGCTGGACGGAGAATGGGAGACGGCGGAAGAGGCCTCTCGTCGATCTCTCAAGGCAAACAAGGATCAACCTCTGGCCTTGGAAATTCTAAGTCGAGTCATTATCAGCAAGATGTTGACGGAGGAAAAAGAGGCGACCCGACGGCAACTGGTCGGTGAAGCCGAACCTTACCTGCGCCGCCTCCAGGCCCTTCGGCCTGACCATCCGGTCGCGATCAAATATTTGGGCTATGTCGAGCAGGCGTGGGAGCAATGGAACGAGGCCATCGATTTTTATCAGCAGTACCAGCGGAGGTTTCCGGAGGACCCGGATACCTATCGGCGATTGGCCGGCATTTATTTGAGGCGAAAGGACATTGAATCAGCCCTGACACAACTTGAATCGCTCTTCCGACTCGTGGAGGACGAGCCGGCGGTGGCCCGACAGATCGCATCGATCTATACTGATCGTAAAGAGCACGGACGGGCATCGCATTGGTATCGAAAAGCGTTGTACATTGACCCTTACGATCTCGATACCCATGGGGCTCTTGCGGATGCTTACTTCGAGCTGGGTAAATATCACAAGGCGGAACGAGAATACAAGGTCGTGACCGAGTTGGTTCCGGACGAGGCGATCGGCTATGAAGGATTGAGCCGCGTCCATAAGGCGATGGGGAACCGGGAGCGGGCTGCGACGTATCAAAGGAAGGCCGACGTCCTTCGGGGCAAGAAGCCCAATCGGGACTCTCAAGAACACGGATTACAATAAGCAGGTCGTCGGGCGTCTCGGCAGGTCGGAGGCTTGGACCGTCGGGCGCTTCAAATCGGCCGTCATCTTTGAATTGCCGGAAATGATTTATGGATATTGGTGAATTTCAACAGGTCATCGAGAGGATGTATTCCGCCAAGGATCGTAAAAGGGGGGCGGCGGGAACGTTCTTATGGTTGATGGAGGAAGTGGGGGAGTTGGCTGCGGCGATCGGCGAGGGCTCTCTGGAGGAAAAGGAGGGAGAGTTCGCGGATGTCCTGGCTTGGTTGGTCACCCTGGCCAATGTCGAAGGCATCGATCTCAACAAGGCCATTGATAAATATGTTCAAGGCTGCCCCGGTTGTCGTGAAATGGTGTGCCAGTGCGGTAACGAAAAACCGTAGTATGACAGGGGCACCGTGTGGTTTGTTGGATGGGTCGAACCTCGGAGCCCATTGACGTCAAGGGAAGCCCGATCGTGAGTCGAGCGTACGGCATCTTAATCTGTTTTCTTCTGACGTCGTTCGGGCCCTGGGTCCCGTCGCTTCAGGCTCAGGTCGAAGGGCGCATCCGGCGCGTCGGCTTGTTCGAGGGTGCCATTCCTTTGGTTCGTTCCGGCAACTGGACCTTTGTTCAGGTGGACCTCCGTTGTCTCGACAGCAAGCCCTTCGACGGCATGCTGCGGGCCGAACAAATCGACTGTGACGGCGACGTCGACTTGTCCGTGTTGGACGTACCGCTGGCCCCGGACGGACAATGGCGACCCTTCGAGCTTTATTTCGTTCCGAACTCTTTCAGCAGCGGTGATCGTCTTCGCGTCAAGCTCTACGATTCGGAGGGGCTATTGGTCAAGATCCGAACCGATACCGGCGAGGAAGTCACCGAACTCGTTTCGGATCCTTACTCCGAATTGTCGTCCGAGGAACTGCTGATCGTCGATCTGACCACACCTAAAAAGTTGCCACACGTTGCTTGGTTGGATGCTCGGCGGTCCGGCAAAGGGGACGGCACCGTCAATTTGCGTGCGGTTCGCTTCCTCTCGCCGCAGGAGCTTCCGACGCGCTGGCAGGGATTGGAATCCGTTGACGCCATCGTTTGGGACGACGCCGATCCTTCCGTTCTCACACGCCAGCAGGTCGCCGCTGTGATCGACTGGGTGAATGCGGGTGGGCGCCTGTTGATCACGTCCGGCAAGAATTGGCAGAACCTTGTCAATTCACCATTGGCGTCGGTCCTTCCAGTCACGATCACGGGCGCGAGCCAGAAGACGGAGGCGCAAGAGTTTTCGGATGAAATCGTCAAAGACAACAACTACATGATCACGCTGGAAAAGCATTATGCGAACAATCCAATCTTGAAGTGCGACATGGTCGCTTTGTCAAATCGTACCGATGTCGTCGGCATCCCTGCTGAAGATCCTGGTGTGGAGCGGATCGCCTATCGAAGATTGCTGGGGCGCGGGTCGCTCACGTTCGTCGGAGCGTCGTTACGACAGTTGCTTCCCGTGCCCAAGGGACTGGTGCGTTCAAACGACGAAGCCGGTCGTATCCTGGATGATGAGAGTGCGGAGGACTTCATCAGGGTCAGTAACAAGGTCATCGGTCGGAACTTCCTGGCTTTGCCCAAGGTTCGTCTGGATGAGACGGGCCCATTTGTGGAAATTCATAATCTGTTCGATAACGCTCGAAAGACGATCGGTTTTCAGACGGTCAGCGCGGCATTTCTCGTCTTCGCGATCCTATTTGCGGTGGCCTATTGCCTGATCGCCACCGTCGGCACCTATTGGTATCTCAAGCGTCGCGCATGGGAGCATCTCTGCTGGTCTGCCTTCGCCATCGTCAGTCTCGTCGGCATCGTGATCGGCACGGGGATGGTCTGGACCTTGCGCGGCGTAACAACCAAATTGTGGCAGACAACGGTGATCGATGCGAAGGCCGGCGACGACTATGCTCATGCTTCCTGCATGTTGGGCGTCAAGACCCACGATCACACACGATTGGACCTGCGTTTGCCGCTCGGTGTCGAGCACGACACCGGTCAACGATCTTTCGGTCTTCTGCGCGTTATGCCACGATCGACATCCGCGACCTTCGATGAGGCAAAGTACGTCGCGCCGGACAAATATCAATCCGCCCGTGGAGGCGATTTGCTAAGAGGCGTGCCGGTTCGCGCGACGCTGAAGGAGTTTCAAGGATTCTGGCAAGGCGCCTTGCAGGGCACTCTTGATGCCAGGTTCGTCGTCGATGAGGACAAACGGTTCGGCTCGGGGAGTTACATTCGTAATCGGCTCGGTGTTACGTTGCGTGAGTGTTTCATTCTGGAAGGACGAGAAGAGGTTGCAGGGGCCGGCACGGGCGCCGCGACGAGTCTCAACTGTCTGTATCTCGGTGAATTGCCTGCCGATGGGCCCGAAGCGGACCTGGATGCGGCTGCATTGTACGAACGGCTGTATGTGATGGAAGATCCGACTCGTGGGCCCGAGGACCCTCCGAAGCTGTATCCTGGCCGTAGCTTACTTTTAACGACCTTTATGCAACAATGGAGAGGCGACCTCCCAGGCTTCGGCAACTTGGCTCGAACCGGTACCGGGGCGTCCAATGTGCCGCGCCTTAGGGCGAGAGGCGAGTATGCATCCATGTTGCTTTTGTCGGTATTCGATCTGTTGGAAAATAATCCGTCCAATAATCGGCAGGTGCTTCGTCGATCGCATGGTCGATCGATGGGGTGTACCCATCAGATCACACCGAGGACGGCGATCTTGATCGGGTTTTCAGAGGAGCCGTCGCCGGTCGTGCTGGAGGTCAATCGGACCAACCTCCTGCCCGAGAAATCGCTTACACTATATCGGTTCGTGATTCCGGTAGAGAGACCGTGAGCATCAAACAGCCGTGATCATCCAAACGATCAATTTGACCAAGCGTTACGGCAAGCTCGTCGCCCTTAGCGGCTTACACCTGAACATCGAAGAGGGGGAGTGTTTCGGGTACATCGGCCCCAACGGCGCCGGCAAGACGACAACGATTCGTATTCTTGCCACCTTGCTCCAGCCGACCTGGGGTGAGGCGAAGGTCTGCGGCCATACCGTGGGCTACGAGTCCCGAATCATTCGTCCGCTGATTGGTTATGTGCCTGATTTCTTTGGGGCTTACGAGGACATGGTCGTCCAGGAATACCTTGAGTTCTTTGCCGCCGCATACAACATCCAAGGGGACCAGCGTAAGCGTGTCGTGGGAGACGTGCTCGAGCTGACCGATCTGGCCTACAAACGCGATGCTCTGGTGGACGGACTTTCCCGTGGAATGAAGCAGCGTTTGAGTGTCGCCCGTGTTTTGTTGCACGATCCGAAAGTCCTTTTTCTTGATGAGCCCGCGAGTGGACTGGACCCTCGTGCGCGCATCGAAATGAGAGAGCTACTCAAAGAACTCCGACGGATGGGAAAGACGATTATCATCAGCTCGCACATTCTGCACGAGTTGGCCGAGTTATGCACGACCGTCGGCATTATTGAACGCGGTGAGCTTCTGTTCCACGGTTCCCTCGAAGACATTGTCCGCCGCACTCGAACCGGCACGTCCGTCGAAGTCAAGGTGGGTTCATACCAGGAGCGCGCGATCCCGGTCCTGCAAGGGCTGGAGCAGGTGGAAGCCGTCGAACCGAATGACGGACGGCTCTTGGTTTCGTTGAAACAGGAAACCCACGATTTTGCGTTCCTGGCGCGAGCCATTCTGAATGCGAAACTGCCGTTGCAGGAGATCAAAGAAGAACAGGTGAACTTGGAAACTGCATTCATGCGGTTCACCAAGGGTATCATTCAGTAGGCACTGGACCAAGTCGTCTCGCAATCTGACTTGGGCTTTCTTGAACGGAGGTTGGCATGATGTGGATAAGGCAGCACAGACGACGAGCGGCCTGCATCGCGGTTTTTCCGCTGGTTTTTTCCGTTGCAATGGCCCGATCCGATGAGCCGGACACGTTTGAAGAGAGCGAAACGAAAATCGCCGAAATGAAACCGACGGAAATCGGCGTTCGTTTCACGCCGGCCATGGCTCGGGCCATGAGCGTCAAGTTCACGCAACGGATGAAGTCACGATATGACCTTGACGACGGGCAGGAGAAGGACGTCCAGGGTGTGATTCAGCGACAATTGGTCAAGTTCGCGAATGAGAATGCCAAACTCGGTCGCGACATTTTTGAGATGATGATGGCCACGGCGATCGAACATGACGGCCGTTTTCCCAAGGATTCCGCCATCGAGTTTGCAAAACTGACCAAGCCCATGATCCCGGCCCTGGAGAAGTTTTTCGCCGATAGCGCTACGGAGATCGGCAAGAAAATGACCATCAAGCAGCGTCTTCAATTTACGGGAGATATGACGGGGCTCACCGCGGGGCTGGTGATGTTCAAGAGTCGGATGAAACGCTGGGAAGAAGGTGATGTCGGCGATTTCGCCAATCCTTTCTGGGACAGCAATGATAATGTCGACGAGCAGGAGCCGGTGGATCCCAATGAGACCAAAGAGCATCGCGATGCACGCCGGCGTGCGGAGAACCGAATTCGCTGGGAGACGAATGTCGAACGAGACTGGGAACGCTACGTCAGTAACGCGCGGGTGTATTACGGCTTCGATGAGTCTCAGATCGCTTCTGCGGAAGCCATCTTGAAGGAATGCCTGGAGCGTGCCAAGAAATGCAAGACGTCTGAATGGCGCCGAAAGATCAGAGACGTTTGGATTGCGGAGTCGCTCGCATGGAAAATCGACGAGAAATTCAATCGTGGCCCCTGGAAGTACCATTTGGACAAGACCCGTGATGAACTTATGAAACCCTTGGACGACATCGGTCGTGAGCTGAAGCGTCGAATAGAAGGCCTGGCCACTTCGAAGCAGCGTACCGATGCCAAAGAGTCGGTTCGAGAGGCATTGACTGAAAAGGGCATGAAACGAATCCCTCTCTAGGCTCGCGTTTTTCGTTGATTCTGAGGAGACGCACGGCGTGCAGGCCGTTCTGAAAGATCTCGGACTTTGGTTCTGGCGGCTTGTTCCCGCGAATCCGATTTTGGTTCGTGTGGTGAGCGCCGGCGGGAAGCGCGTTCGTCATCTGTGGATACGGCTCCTCTACCTTGTCGCGCTGACCGTCGCCGTCGCGTTCGGGGTCCTCTTCACCTATGAAGGCGGCGGCTCGTCGCTGGCGGATCTCGCAAAAAATGCAACAGTCGTCTTCAAATACCTTTCCTTGCTCCAGCTCTTAATGGTCAGCGTGATCGCTCCTGTTTTTGCCGCTGCGGCCATCACCCAGGAAAAAGATTCTCAGACCTACAGCATTCTCCTTTCCACGCCTTTGACCAACGGTCAAATCGTGCTTGGCTCGTTGTTGAGCAGGCTCTATTTTGTGTTCGTTCTGCTGTTCGCGGGCATTCCTCTGTTTTGCATCATGATGGTTTACGGCGGTGTGACGGGGGATAAAATTGCGCTCGCGATCGCTCTTGCCGGCGCCACTGCACTATTGACCGGTACGCTGGCGATTGTCATCAGTGTCATAAAAATCGGCACCGGTCGAACGGTGTTTTCGTTCTATCTTGCCATCGCGGTGTATCTGATCACCGTCTATAGCCTGGCCTCCGTGTCGAGCCTGATTCCGGCTGAGGCCGTCCCTGCGCCGGGGCAAATCGAGAGAATGAGTTGGCTTGCGGCCTTTCATCCCTTTCTTTCGCTTCAGGTCGTGTTGGGCGAGACGCCTGCTCCGGAATACGGCGCTGTGACACATTACGGCTTTCCAGGTCCCTATCTGCTTGCATATCCTCATTACAGCTACATCATCTTGAGTGGTTTGATCTCAGCCGTGTTGATCACGGTCAGTCTTTTCTTTGTCCGCCGCAGTGCGAAGGAGGGAGAGGCCACGCTTTGGTCTCGGCTCTTTTCCCGTCGAGGTCGTCCCGAGGATCACGACGACAGCGGCGGACGGACTCGCAAACCTCGACATGTCAAAAAGAACCCCATCACCTGGCGTGAATCCGTGACCGGGGCCGCGGCCGGTGGCGGCGCTTTGGTTCGTTATCTCATGCTTGGTATTGGTCTGTGTATGGCCATTGTGCTGCTCATCTTCCACGGTACGGGTGAATTGACCTTGGGCGAGACGCGCGCGTGGCTCTATGGGCTCGTAGCTGTGGAGCTGGGCATCGCGCTTTTTATTGCGACGACGACCGCCGCCACATCAATGACCCGTGAGAAGGAATCTAATACGCTGGAGCTTGTGCTTGCGACCCCGCTTACCAGTGCGAAGATCATCACCGGCAAGATTTGGGGGTTGGTCTACTCTGCCGGTCCCATGTTGCTGGTGCCCTATTTGTCCGTTGCGTTGTTTCTGTGTTTCGACCTGGTTACGGGGCGCTTGTTCAACAAGCAAGCCGTCGTGAATTGGGAGGTGCTCATTACGCTCCCGGTTCTTCTCATTGCCTTCACGGCTTTTGCGTGCATGGTGGGCCTGCAGGCCTCAATTAAGAGCCGAAAGACCATGGGGGCTGTCTTTACGAGTATGGGCATTGTGATCGCTGTTTTTGGTTTGACGGGAACATGTGCGTTTGCGTTATTGAGTAACGCGGAGGCCGAAGAATTGACGGCCGCTTTTATGCCGCTGACGCCGTTTACGGCGCCTTATATTGCCATCGACCCGGAAAAGGCACTGAGCACCGGATTGGGCGTCGCCCGCCCAACGAAATTGAATTTCTGCCGTATGATTGCCTTCATTGCTTCTTTCTGTTCGGCCGGCGTTTATTTTCTGATCGGCATCTCGATGCACCGGTCCATGGTTCGCAATTTTGACATGACCATTCGCAAACAGACGGCCTAACCAACGCCTGTGGACATGCTGAAATATCGGGTGTGGCGGCATGTTCGAGGCCGGTCGCTCGAAGCCATTTTGGGCTGGGCATCACACAAGACTGGTCCGAAGGGCTCCCCAATCTGATTCCGCGACTTCAATTCAAGCCGGATCGGGTATAACATCTTTTGCGAATCATCATTAGCGCCCGTAGCTCAGTAGGATAGAGCAACGGTTTCCTAAACCGTAGGTCGCAGGTTCGAATCCTGCCGGGCGCGTTTGTTTTGCAGGTCACAGACGGGCCACACACCTTTTTTCCCGTCAAGCTTCCCACCCAACCGGGTGATTCACACTGGTTTTTGGCGCGCAAATAAATAAATGGCACACGCCTAGAAAATAATGGCACAAAAATCGCACGCTTGGCGATGCTTGGAGAGGAGGCTTGGCTTTGAAAATGCACCGGTTGGTGTTCGAATTCCGCCCGGACTCCTACCTGTCTTGGGGCCAACTTCTTTGAGCAAGCTTCGCCCGTGCAACATGCCGATTCGCTCGTAGGTTATCTCGGGCTGAGTCCACGGGCACCGCTCCCTCGTCATACTCATTCTGCCATCGGCAAGCTCGGCTGAGGTTGGCGCGCTCGACGGTTGTGCCTTTTGCCTCCTACAAGGACCAGGGCCTTGCAATGCATCTCCTCCGAGCGATCATGGTTCATTGATCGATAGCCTCATGCTGACGGTCCTGAACCAAGATCTGGGTCGGTCCCGTGGAAAGCGTCTTGCAATATGTCGTGGATTTCGCCCTATCGTTGATTTGTTATACTTGCGATATAATAGCCGCATAGTCTTCTAGGCGATGTCCTCAACGAGAGCTAAATGCCGGAAGGCTTCGACCTCCTGAGCCCTTATCGTCCTATTACGACTTTTTTTATCACCACGACAGCTCTTGCGGATAATATTGTTACGGTCATGGCACCTGGTAATTTCACAGGGCATGACGTTCCTTCCCGTGTATAGTATTTGTTTAGGGAAAGTATGCGGATGGCACCATAGCATGGCAAGGTCTGATCTACTCATCTCTCTCGTGAAAGCTGGCACCGCTGGTGACCAAGTTCTGTTTCGAAAAACAGTCGAGGCCATGATAGCGGAGGAGCGAGCTAAGAAGCATAACGTCCTTGCCGCTCGATTGGCCGAGCAGCTCCGTCTTTTTATGTCCCGTGGGATTCCTCACCCTTTGCGCGAACGCAAACGATGTGCACCCGGGTGATTTGTCATTTCACGGCCATCGGTTGCTCTTAAGCCCCAACGGGGCTACGTCCTTTAGCCCAGGGTTGCGCCGCAGGCGCTACCCTGGGACCGCGTGATTCCCACACATTTTAACCCTGAAAGAGTTGCGCTCTGATTTCGAAGAAAAGACACAACTCCTTCAGAGTTGTTTTGTTCGATGGGTCTCCTGTCCCCGGGGTCGCCGCTGCGCGGCAACCCTGAAACTATGAAGGAAGCCTCCTTACGCGGTAATGTTGGGGTTGTAACGAGACCCGTTCACCACATAAGGAGGCAAGTGATGTTGTACATTGGTTTGGATGTTCACTACCGGTCTTCGGCGAT